>DATAEE010000336.1:0-39292 GCA_036258175.1 Vicinamibacterales bacterium | reverse complement strand
CGTGTCATGGGTCGATCATAACCCGACCGCGTCATAGACCAAGGTCCAATAGACCCCAGCCGTCCCCGACATCTACGCTCGATGGGCTGGCACTTGCCCGGGGCCAGTTACCGGAGGGTGTCGCAGTCCATCTGGGCCCTTTTTGGGAGTGAAGCATGGTTCGAAAAGTCGTGTGGTTAGCCGCCATGATCGTCCTGGTCGCGGCGGCGCCGGCGTTTGCACAGCCGCGAGTCGAGATCAGCGGCATCCTCGGGTGGACGTTCTCTGACGGCGTCACGGGCGAGGCGGTCCTCGCCGGTGACGGCAACCTCTACGACGAGATCGATGTCGCAGACGCGGTTTCCTGGGGATTCAGCATTGGCGTGCTCGCGACCGAGGGCGCCGAAGTGGGCTTCATGTACGGACGGCAGGAGTCGCGGTTCGATGTCAAGGGTACCAACACGGTCGAGGTTGGTGACATGGCTGTGTCGACCTATCACGGGTACTTCGCCTACAACTTCGGCGCTGCGGACTCGCCGGTGCGGCCGTACGTGCTGGGAGGCATCGGCGCGACGAGCTACGGCAAAGTGCCCTTTACGTTTGCAGGCACCAGCCGCGAGACGGGCGGCGAGACGCAGTTCTCGACGACGTGGGGCGCGGGCGTGAAATTCGTCCCCTCGCGCGGCATCGGCGTGCGCGCCGGCGTGCAGTGGACGCCGACCTACATCAAGTCGGACGCCGCCGGCTGGTGGTGCGATCCGTTCTGGGGCTGCTACGTCGTCGGCGACGCCCAGTACGCGAACCAGTTCGCGTTCAACGGCGGAGTCATCTTCCGCTTCTAGGTCTTTCCTGCAAGCTCTCGAGCGCGCGCGAGGTCCGGCCGATTCGAATCGGCCGCCTTCGCAATTCCCAGCAACTCACGCGCGTGGGCGGCGGCGGTCACACGATCGCCCGCCGCCTCCGCCGCGCGCATGGCGCCGGCGACCGCGCGGAACCGGTTCGGTTCCTTCATCATCGTCGCCTCGAATGCCGCGAGCGCTTCTTTGTTCTGCCCCGCCTCGAGCAGCATTTCGCCGAGCAGCTCGCGCGCCGGCGCGAGCGGCCCGGGAGACACCGCAGACTTGTCTGTTGCGTCCTCGGCGTCGGCGGCTCCCCGCAGCGCAGCAATCGCTTCGTCGCGGCGGCCTTCGGCGAACGCCACCCACGCTTCCGCGATACGTCGCTGGACGTCGACGCGCGCGGCCCAGTCGGCGTCGGACGCGGCGGTGAGCTTCTCCTGGAGCGTCTTCAGGCGGGCGATCTCGGCGCCGGCGGCAGACGGCGAGCCGCTGCGCGCGGCGCCGAGCGCACGCGCGAAGGGCGTGACGGCATCCACCCAGGCATACGCGCTCGCGCGCGCCTCAAGCGCGGCGGCATCCGCCCACGCGCCGCGTTCGAGCGCGTAGCGGGCGGGAATCGCGGCGAGGGCATACAGCCCGGCTGAACCGGGCGCCGCGCCGCCGATGGCATCCGGGTTGAACTTGGCGCGAGCGTCGGGCAGCCGATCGAGGACGCGCCGCGCGGCCACGTCTTGTCCGAGTTGCAGATATGCGTAGATCTGATAGTCCATGGCGTGCAGCACTTCGCCGTACGTCCCGAGCTTCGACGCCGACTCCGCCGACGCGATGTTCGACGCGATCGAGTCCTGCCAGTAGCCCACCCGGGTAAAAGTGTGAGACGGCATGTGAAGGGCGTGCGGTGCCGAGGGCGCGATCTTGGCGTAACGACGCGCGGCGTCGACCGCGCGTGCCGCGAGCGGCGGATGATCGTACGCGTGGATGATGTAGTGCGCGAGTCCCGGGTGATCCGGATGCGTCTTGTAGAGCGGCTCGAGAATCCCAACGGCCTTGAGCTGGTTCGCGTACGTTTTGTCAGTCGCGAGCGCCGTCTGGTTCACCGAGAGCGCGTAGAAGATCTTCGCTTCCATGTCGTCAGGGTAGTCGGCGACGATCTTCTCCATGGCGCGCTCGTAGGCTAGCGTCCGGTCGCGCTGCGGGACGTCGGGCGCGCCGTCGAAGAGCAGGGCGGCCGCATCGAAGTACGCGCGCTCGCGGGCGTCCATCTTGCCTCCCCTCCAGGCCCGGGCGCGGGCAACCGCTTCCTGCCCTCGCTTGATCACCAGCGGCGGACGCACGCCCCCGAACGGGTTGCTCCACTGGCTCAGCACGATGCCCCAGTGGGCGACCGCGCAGGACGGCTCTTTTTCCAGCACCCCGGAGAACGCCTCGATCGCGCGGCTGAACTCGAAGGAGTGGAGCAGCGCGGTCGCTCGGTTGAACTCCGCGCGAACGCCAGCGCTGCACGATGTGCGGAAGTCCACCTTCCCGAGGACCTCCCCGGTCGACGCCCCGTGTTCGTGCTGACCGGCGGCGGGTGAGGCAGCGGCGAGGGCAACAGCTGCGGCGATCGGAATGCCGATTCTCAGGTAGGTCATCATTCATTCTCCAGCGCGGCCTTCGCGGCGGCGAGCTCTTTCTTCTTGGCGTCGTCGACGCGCGGGAACTCGAGCTTCAGCTCACGGAGCGCAGCAATGGTCGCCGAGGCGACGACGATCCGCGCGAACCACTTGTTGTCGGCCGGGACCACGACCCATGGCGCCTCGGGAGTAGCTGTATGCCGGATCATATCCTCGTACGCATCCATATAGTCTTTCCAGAACCCGCGCTCCTTCGCATCCGCCAGCGAGAACTTCCAGTTCTTTTCCGGCATGTCCAGCCGTTCGAGGAACCGCTTCTTCTGTTCCTTCCGGGACACATTGAGGAAAAACTTCCGGATGACGTAGCCATTTCGCGCCAGGTAGCGTTCGAAGGCGGCAATATCCTCGAAGCGTTCCCTCCAGATGTGCTTCGTGATGAGGTCGGCCGGGACCTTCTGGCCCTTGAGGAACTCAGGATGGACCCGGACCACGAGGACTTCTTCATAGTACGAGCGGTTGAAGATTCCGATTCGACCGCGCTCGGGGAGCGACTTCGACGTGCGCCACAGAAAATCGTGGTCGAGCTCCTCGTGCGACGGCGACTTGAAGGAATACACCTGGCAGCCCTGTGGATTGACGCCGGACAGGACGTGCTTGATGGCGCCGTCCTTCCCCGCGGCATCCATCGCCTGAAAGATGAGGAGCACGCCCCAGCGGTCCTGGGCGTACAGCCGCTCCTGCAGCTCGCTGAGCTGCTCGACGCCGCTCTCGAGAAGCTCCTTTCCCTCTTTTGTCGACTTGATCCAGCGCGTGTCGTCCGGATCGTGGTCCTTCAGCTTGAACTTGTCACCGTCCTTGACCACATACGGCTTGAGGAAGTCGTTGATGTCTCTCGCCACTCAATCCTCCGGACTGTCGAGGTTAGCGGCAGAGCATACATCGATCTAGCAGAGCATACATCGATCTATAGGACCTTGGCCTCAGCCGCAGATGAACGCAGATCGACGCAGATGAACGCAGATAGAATACGGGCCGCCTGAAGGAGTCTCGATGTTTCGCTTCATTCCAGTGGTTCTGGCCGCAGTCGCTCTCGCCCCCGTGCAGTCGCCGCCGGACGCCGCGCTCGTTGCCAAGGCGAGGGCCATTCACGACCGGGTCATCGCGCTCGACACGCACGACGACATCGACCCGGCAAACTTCACGCGAGAGAAGAACTACACGCAGCGGCTCGATACGCAGGTCAACCTGCCGAAGATGAAGGAAGGAGGTCTCGATGCGTCCTTCTTCATCGTGTACGTTGGGCAGGGAGAATTGACGCCGGAGGCGTACGAAAAGGCGTACAAGGCGGCGATCGAGAAGTTCGACGCGATCCATCGGCTGACGAAAGAGATCGCACCGGATCAAATCGAGCTGGCGGTCACGGCCGCGGATGTTCGACGAATCGCCGCGAAGGGCAAGAAGGTCGCGCTCATAGGCGTCGAAAACGGCTATCCGATCGGGACTGATATCCGCCACATCAAAGCGTTTTATGATCGCGGCGCCCGCTACCTGTCGCTGGCCCATAACGGCCACAGCCAGCTCGCCGACTCGAACACGGGCGAGCGCGACGGCGTGTGGCTGCACAACGGCTTGAGCGATCTGGGGAAACAGGCCATCGCCGAGATGAACAGGCTGGGCATCATGGTCGACCTGTCACATCCGTCGAAGACGGCGAACCTGCAGGCGATCGCGCTCTCGAAGGCGCCGGTAATCGCGTCGCACTCCGCGGTGCGTGCGCTCTGCGACCACAGCCGCAATATGGACGACGAGCAGCTGATGGCGCTGAAGAAAAACGGCGGCGTGATCCAGACCGTCGCGTTCAACAGCTACGTCAGGACGCCGCCGCCCGATTCGCCCGAGCGGGCCGCGGCGATCGCCACGCTGCGGAAGGAGTTCGGCCTGCCGGAGACAGCGGCAGGCCGCGGCGGACGCGGAGCGTTTGCGCAGCTGTCACCCGAAAAGAGAACGGAGTACCTCGCGCGGCAAGCGGAGATCGACAAGAAGTTCCCGCCGCCGCCCCGCGCGACTGTCAAGGATTTCGTCGACCACATCGACTACGCGGTGAAGTTGATCGGGATCGACCACGTCGGGATCTCGTCCGATTTCGACGGCGGCGGCGGTGTGGCGGGCTGGAACGACGCGAGCGAGACGTTCAACGTCACGGTCGAGCTGGTTCGCCGCGGCTATACCGAAGATCAGATCACGAAGTTGTGGAGCGGCAACCTGCTTCGCGTGATGGAGCAGGTGGCGAAAGTGGCAAAGAACCTGCAGAGCGCGACGCCGACAGGAGGGCGTTGACCCATGAAGGGGACGACGATCATCGGGATCGTGCTGATTGTGCTCGGAATCGCGGCGCTCGCGCTCGGCGGCTTCACATATACCGATCGAGAGAAGGTGCTGGACATTGGTCCAATCGAGGCGACGACCGAACAGCGCAAGACCATTCCGTTGTCGCCGATCGCCGGCGGGGCCGCGGTTGTCGCCGGAGTAGTCCTCGTGATCGTCGGCGCGCGGTCGAAGACCTAGCGTCGATCAGGGATACAGCCGCTCGATCCGCCAGCCGGCGCCGTCGCGAACGTACAGGACGCGGTCGTGCAGCCGATCCGGACGCCCGTACCAGAACTCGACACGATCGGGCTTGAGCCGGAAGCCGCCCCAGAACAGCGGGCGTGGCACCGGGCCGTCAGCGAACCGCGTCTCGACTTCCCGGTATTTCGCCTCGAGCGACTCGCGCGAGGCAAGCGGCGCGCTCTGCGTCGAGGCCCACGCGCCCAGCTGGCTCCCGCGCGGCCGCGTCGTGAAGTACGCGTCCGACTCGTCCGCGCTGATGCGCTCGATCGATCCTTCCGCCCGGATCTGCTCGTCGAGCGTCGGCCAGTAGAAGCAGAGTGCCGCCTTCGGGTTCTGCGACAGCTCGCGTCCCTTCCGGCTTTCATAGTTCGTGTGAAAGACGAAGCCACGCGCATCGATGCCCCGAACGAGCACGATGCGCGCGGACGGCTGGCCGTTCGAATCGGACGTGGCGAGCGTCGCGGCCGCCGTATCCACCTGATGCGCCCGCGCCCGCTCGGCCGCGGCGAGGAACTCGGTCATTGCATCCGCGGATGCCATGACCGCAGATTATCGCTTATTACCGGGGCCCGAATCCCTGCCGGTATCCCTGGCGGAACCCGACGCGATACCCCGCTTGGTAATGGTCGCGGCGGCCCATCGAGTTGTCGTACCCGGCGTCCGCCTGTTCGAGTTCGCGCTGGCCTTCGAGATCCCAGGCGCGGTTCTGCACCCGGTCGCCCCGGCCGGCTTCGCGCCCGTCGATGAGTCCTCGATCGAGGCCTAACTGATACGCCCGCGTCCGGACGGCGTCGCGGCCAACCGTTCCAACGATCTGGTCGTCCTCCTGGGCGGCCCAGTCGTCCGACATTCGCGGATCCGGATCACCGCCGAGGAACTCGCTCAACTTGAGCGCGCCGTTCCGATCGCGATCGAGCCGCGAGAACGTCGTCCGATCGCCGTACCACTCGTCGCGTGACACGAGCCCGTCGTTGTTCTTGTCGACGCTGTCGAACACGTCGACCAGGTCGTCCCAGCCGTCGCGATCGCGATAGACGTCGCGGTCGCCGCTGATACTCACTTCGTTGCCGGACAGAACGCCGTCCTGGTTGGTGTCGTGAATATCGAACGAGCGCGCGTTGCCGCGCCATTCCGATCGCGTGATGACGCCGTCGCGGTTGACGTCCATCCCACGGAACCGCGTGCGGCGGCCTTGCTGCGCTTCGAGCACGGTCGCGCTGAGCGCGATTGTCAAACATGCACCGGTCACGAACTGCAGAGATCGCATGCTTGTGCCTCCGACGGGGATGACTGCGAAGGTCGTACCGGGCATAGCTCAGCCGGGCGCACCAGCTCCGCCGCAGAGCAGAAGTATCAGAGGTACGGTTGTTATCTGAGGAAGCCGACGCCGAGCTCGACCAGCTGGTGGATTCTGGCGAGCGACCCAGGGATGACCGCGAGCGCGATCACCGCGAGGACGAGGATCGCAGCCGCGGGCCGGACGAGTGGAACCCAGAAGGGCGCCCGGCCGGGCAACGGCTGGCCGAGCGCGCGCCGCACGCGGCGCTCAACGTCATCCTCTTCGAGGAATGCGCTCGCGATTGCTGCGAGCGCCGGCGGCGGGCCCGCGCGCGCGACCGCGACGAGCGACGCCGCCAGATCCACTGCGTCCACGCCGCGATCGAGCGCAAACGCATCGGCCGCTTCCTCCGCGGCGGCCGACCAGGCGCGCTCGAGCGCGCGTTCGGTCCCGCTTCCGCGCAGCGTGTCGGGACACGCCCGCAGCAATAGCCGGCGCAGGTTATCCAAGGCGGCGACGTGGCCCGCTTCGTGCGCAAAGATCGCATCGAGCTCTGCCTCGCCGCAGACGCGCAACACGCATTCGGAGACAAACAGTTGTTGACGGATGATGCCCGTGGCGGCGACGAGCGGGTAGGGAATGTCCACGACAAACGCGGGTACCTTCAGACCAGGACGAACGAGCGGCCTCGCGCGGCCGAGCCACTCACGCGTGAGCATGCGCGTCGCCCGAAGTGCCTGCGCAGCCCGCCAAAGCGCCGTGACGACGAGCGCCGCGCCCAGCGCCGCCAGCCCCAGGATGGGCAGGCCGGCGGTCTCCGTCCGGCCGCGCGGCTCGAACAATAGAAACGCCGGCAGAATGAGCAGACTGACGACGACCGATGCGATCAGGACGGGCGCGAATCGCAGGACGAGAAGGTCGTCGGGTCTGACGCGGCCTCGGGCGCCGGACAATGCGGCCCGCTGAAGCGGCCGCACGCACAGTCGGATCGCGATGGTCGCGGATGCAAACGCGGCCGACGAGACGATCACTGAGAGGAGCGCCGCCGTCATCGCCCGCGCTCGCGCCGCTTCCGGCGGATCAATCGATCGAGCTCGTCGAGCAGGCGATCGTCACGATCGCTGACCGCGTCGATGAAGCAGGAAAGAATCGGACCTGCGGTCGCCGGATCCCGCAGCCACCCGCCAAGCGTCCTGGATGCAAGACGCTCGGTCAACTCTGCGCGACCCCATCGCGGCACGTATGCGTACGCCCGGCCCTGCAGCCGGACCCGGTTCAGGATGCCCTTGCGCCGCAGCCGCTCGAGCGTGGTCAGGAGCGTCGTGTACGCGGCGGGGGCAAATTCGGGCAGGAGGTCGCGGACGCTGGCGCCGGCCTCGCGGCTCCAGAGCGCGTCGAGAATCCGCCGCTCGAGATGTCCGAACGACGATTCGAGCGGGTCACCCGCGTCAGCCATGGGGGTCATTATAAAGGTGACTGTCCCCGTTACCAGTGCCGCTTCCTGGCCTTCTCGATAGTACCGATGCCGACCGTATCGCCTGGCGCAACGTGGACCAGGTCCGACAGCTTCACGGCGAACGCTTCGTCAAACTCCTTCTTGCTGTCCGCCAGGATCGTCACGGTGATCGACTTCCTGGTCTCGCCGGGCGCGAACGTCAGCATCCCGGTTTGCGCGACATAGTCACGCCCGGCCACCGCGCTGAGGTTCGTGGTTCGGAAGCTGGCCGTCACGGTCCGCCCCGAGGGCTTCGACAACTCGACATGGAACGTTATCAGCGCGGTGCCGGACCGCGGCTCGTCCTCGCGCGCGTTCCGGATCCGAATCCTCGGCCGCCGGTCGTCGTCGCGAATCGAGACGAGCGCCTGCCCGTCATCAATCGTTGCGTTCGTCGGCTCGGAGAGGTTCACGAAGAACGTCTCGCCTGATTCGTCCCGGTGATCGCGCACGATGGCGATCTTGATCGTCTGGCTCACATCGCCCGGATTGAAGACGAGGGTGCCCGACTCCGCGACGTAGTCCGCCTTCCGTTCGCCAACACCATCGGTCGCCGTCCCGTCTGCCGTGGCGAACTTCACCGTGACCCTTTCCGTCGACGGCGTGGGCAGCTTGACCTTGACGCGCGCGAACTTGTCGTGTTCGTCGACCGACGCGTCCTCGATCGTGAGTGCGGGGAGCATCACAACGTCGTCATTCAGAATCGTGCCCGTTCCGATCGCTCGCGAGAGCGCGGCGTTAGCGGTGGGCTCGCTCAGCCGGACGGTAAAGAGCTCGTCAGGCTCGACCAGCTGGTCGCCGATGACGTCGATGACCACGGTCTGTGTCGTCACGCGGGGCCCGAACGTAACCGTTCCCTGGTTGGTCACAAAGTCGAGGCCGGCGGTGGCGCCGTTTGGCGGGTCGCCCGCCTCGGTTCCGAACCGGACCGTGACCGGCTGATCCTGTGTTCCCTCGAGCGTGGCGGTGAAGCGGGCCTGGGTCACGCCCATGTTGCCCTCGGTCACGCTCACGTCATCGATCGAGAGGGTTCCTGGCAGGGTGAAGTACGCGACAAGCGGATCATGGTCGGAGACTCTCTCAGCGCAGTTCTGTTCCGGTTGCTCGGGGCACGTCATCTCGGCGTCGTTGCGGAACGATTCGGGGAAATCAGCGTTGACCCGGGCGAACTGGATCCCGCCGACTGCCGGCCGGAGGTTCTGCGTGATCAGGGTGTGGTCGAGCTGCTGAGCGTTGCCCGCGAACACGAACGAGTAGCGCTGCGAATCCGGCAGCTCTTCGCCGAGATCGAACAGGTCGGGATTCACGAGATCCGGGCTCGCGAGCAGGACCTGATCCGCCGGCGTCGGTGTTCCCTTGATCGTGCCGATGGAATCGACGAGGCCGTCGTTGAACTGGAACGCGTTCATGTCGCCCAGGGCGACGATCCGCTCGCTGGGATCCGCCATCTGGCGCGCCTGAATCAGGTTTGCGAGGAACTCCGCTTGCGCGCGGCGCTTTTCGCGCACGCGCGGACCAGCCACCGGATCGGTTATGTCGTTGAGCGATCGCAGATGGTTCGCGATGACGGTCAATGGGAATTCCGATGCGCCCGATCCCACAAAGGCGGCGCGAAGGATGAGTGGCGGACGATCGTTCAGGAGATCGACGCTGCCGTCGGTCGGGTCGACGAACGTGCCCGCCTCGCCCTGGGTCACCTCGCCAACAACTATCCGCGTGCTCCTGACGAGGAACCCGACGTCGATCCCACCCGGGTCGAAGCCTTCGACGAGATAGGCGACGTACGACGGGCTCGGCTGGCCGGCCGCGACGGCATCGGCGTTGATCTGATTCGCGAGCGCCTCGAGTACCTCTAAGTTTTCCGCTTCCGAGACGCCCAGGATGTCCGGAGTCCGGAGCACGGTCCGGATGAGCGTCGAGTACTTCCTCAAGCGCTTCGACAGCGCCGCGGGAGTCATGACGACATCGCTCGTGCTGGTGTCGTCCATGGTGTCGTACAGCCGCTGCAGGTTGAACGACGCGACGGTGAACTGATTCCCACGCGGTTCTGCGACGGGCGAGGTGTCCGGCTGCCCGCTCGTCGTCAACGAGGCGTCGGGATCGACCGCGATGGTATACGCGTCGAAGTCATAATTCAGCGGGCCAACCAGCCCGCCAACCGTCTCGCCTGCCACGACCTCGAGCGGAGTGGTTCCAACCTGATCGTCGCTGTCCACGCGTATCCGCTCCGGGTTGCCATCGAAGCGTGGAACGCACGGATTTGGCGGAACGCAGGCCGGGAGACCGGGCGGTTCAGGCTCGAACGGATCGAGTCCCGGTTCGCGCAGCGGCCGTGCCGTGTCACCGATCACACCGAAGAAGACTCCAGTGCTCGTCGCAACCGTCGTTGACTCGACGACCGTGCCCTGCGTTGGCGCGACCACGTGGAGAGAGGCCACCTGCACGCGCATGCCTTCGTGCTTTTCGAGCGAATCGAGCGGGCCATCCGGCGGCGCATCGGCCGCGGTCAGGGTGACGGGCGTGGGGAGCGGATGGCCCGTAGAAAGGATCCGTACCGTGGGTTCGTTGGAGATCTCCGTCACCCGCTGACTGTCCGGGTTGGCGGTCGGGAACTCCGTGACAACCCCCGTGACCTCGACCAGATCGCCGCGCTGAACGATCGGCACCCCGATCCCGGGCCGGCGGAAGATCAAGAGCCCCTCGGAGGTGTTCGCATCAGCGTCCGCCTCGGAATCCGGCGCCTGGATGTAGAAGCCGAGGCCGAACGCACGGATACCGGTCACGATGCCGGTCGTCCGCACCTTTACTCCAAGAAGCGGTGAGACGCTACCACTTCCCTGGATCTCATTGATCGCGGACTCCAGCGGGGGCGGTTCGACCGTCAGCGCGATCGACGCGAGCCCCATCCGGCGCTCCGCATCACTGATGGTCACCGGCAGAAGTCGCGGGCCGGGAACCGTCGCGAGGGGTACGGCGGCCAGGAACGTAAAGATGTCGTCGCCAGCCGTCTCATCCCCGCCCGTCACGCCGTCATCGAAAAACGGCTGCGAGGCGAGGCCGCCGATCGAGCTCAGGTCCGCCCTGACGGTAAGCCCGGTGCTCGTCGGATTTGAGCCGGGGGTCACGGCGACGGTCAGCAGTGTTTCGTCGCCGGCACTGACGGTTGAAGGAGTCGCGAGACCCGAGCCGGTCGGAACCGTCTGCACCAGCGATTCACGAACGACGATGTCGTCGATGCCGACCCATTCGTCGTTGCCAGTCGCATTCGTGGTCATGATGCGCAGCTGGACGAGCGGCTGGTTGTCGACGACTGGCGGCAGGATGACGGAGACCGCCGTCACCTGGTTCGCGAGGCTTGGGCCAGTCGTGGCGTCGGCGATGTACGCCGCCGCGACGTTCGTGAACGGTCCCGAGCCTCCTACCCGATAGTGGAGAGCGACCTGCTGGGCCGCGTCGTCCAGGGTGCTGTCAATGTCCCGAACGTTGTAGGACACCTGAATGTTGGACCGTCCCGTCGTATTCAGATGAATGAGCAGGTAGGGCGCATCCGCGGTCCCGGATCCCTGCAACGCCACAACGGGGTTCGTGAGCTCGAACTCCGCGACCCCTCCGGTCGGATTCAAGACGCTGGTCTGGTTCGCGATGACGTTGACGACGGGCGTCAGATCTTCCTGGGTCAGCGTCTGTGGATTGACGTCAATTGCGGCAGTCATCCCGTCGCCGCGGAATCCGATGATGCCCGGGACGTCCGGCCAGCTCGTGGGCGTCGGCGCCTCGAGGATGTTGACCGTGATAAGACCGGTGTTCGACCAATCCTGGGAGAACGGCAGCGTTTGGGCGGTATTGGTCGCAGTCGCGCGTTGCACTAGCGCGACGAACAGAGCAATCGCGAGAAAAGAGAGCCGCCTCGGCACACCAATACCGAAGAGCTTCGCAGGGTGCGTCAAACGTGACCTCCGGTCGAGCCCACATCGTAACCTGTTTAGCTGCAACAGATCCGCAACCCTTTTGAAATTTCTCACTATGGCACAGCTGGTTGCAGAACCGTGATACGGCTCGGAGACTTCACGGTTTTTCACTGAGTTTTCACGACTTCTGATCGGCCGCAGTCGTAGCGTGTGAGCAAGGAAGGAACACACTTCGACTTCGCTCAGGGCGAGCGCATGAAGACGACTTCAGCACGGCGACTTTCTCCCGCTCTCTGGCTGCTCTTCGGCCTGTTTTTTCTGAGAGTCCTCGGACAGGTTCTCGTCGCATTCGCAGGCGTGACGTGGCTGCCGCCGATGCGGTACTGGTACTCGGGATTGATCAGTTATCCGTACTTGCTCGCGTCACAGATCGTGATGCTCGCGGGCATGTCGAAGATCAATGCGGACTTCACGCGAGGCGACGGCTGGTGGGCGCGACCGAATCGCACGATCGGCCGCACGGCGTTCTGGTTCGGGTGGCTGTATCTCTCGTCGATGATTCTGCGCTACGCGATCACGCGGACGCTGTTGATTCCGGTCACGCTTCACTGCGTGCTTGCGATTTATCTCATCTTGATTGGGCGGTACCACCGCTCCTTAGCGCCGAACCAGGCTGAAGCCTCGTACCACCGAAATAGAGCAGGACACCTGCCGCGAGCGCGAGAAGGCCTGCGATCGCCTGGCCGCGGGTGATGCCGGTCAGTAGCCATACGGACGCGGCGGCGGCGGCAATCGGGACGAGCGGCCCGCCCGGCAGCACCAATGCGGTCGCGGCAGGCTGCCGACGTCTGAGGAGGGGCACAGCGAGGCACGTGGACGCGCTGAAAAGGAGTCTGGCGATGGCGCTGACGATCGCCAGCTGCGAGAAGTTCGCGGCCAACGATGCCAGCCAGGCGATGACGGCGAACGCCACGATGGCCACATGCGGCGTCCGGAAGCGCGGATGGACACGGGCGAGCTGGTGGGGGAGATCGCCCCATGCGCCGAGCGCGAACAGAATGCGCGGCCCGACGAGCGCCAGCGCGCTCAGGCTGCCAACCGTCGAGACCAGCGCGCCGGCGCTGACGATCGCGGCGCCTTGTGGGCCAAAGATAATGGCGGCCGCCGACGCCAGCGGCGTGGCGTCTCCCGCCAGGCCGGGCAGCACGCTGAGCGCAACGATCTGGATGAGGACATAAAGAATCGCCGTCACGAAGATCGCCGTCACCAGCGCGATCGGAACGTCCCGGCGCGGCCGCGTGGCTTCGGCCGCCGGCACCGACGCGTTCTCGAACCCGCCGAATGCGAAGATCAGGAGCAGGCTGGCTTCACGCAGGCCGCCAGCCGCTCCATCCGGGATGAGATCGAATCTGGCCGGATCGACGAAGGGGAGTCCTGCGGCGAGTAATGCCAGCAGCGGCCCGAGCTTCGCGATCGTCAGCACGTTGACCGCAACGGCGCCCTGCCGGACGCCCACCACGTTGACGGCTGCGAGCCCGCCGATGATCACGGTCAGCAGTGCCGCGCGGCCCCCGCCGCTCGCGAGCGCAGGCCAGAAGGTTCCCGCATAAGCCGCGCAGGCGTTCGCGATCGCGCCGGCCGCCGCGAGCCTCGAGAGAAAGAACATCCAGCCGACCTCGAAGCCGACGAAGCGGCCGAACGCCGTGCGCGCGTAGATGTACGGGCCACCGGTTTCCTCGAAGCGGCTGGCAGCCGCGGCGAAGCAGAGCACGACGAGCGCGGTCAACGCCGCAGCAACGATGTAGGCGGCGGGGCTCGCTGGGCCCATCAAGGCGGCGACCGTCGCCGGAAGCACAAAGATCCCGGACCCGATCACGCCGTTGACGGCGATCGCGATCAGGCTGAAGAGACCGAGCGCGCGAGAGAAACCGATGGCGGATGTGTGATGGCTGATCGGGTGATCGGGCGATGTCATGGAGTCATCGGGTCATCTGAGTATCGGGTCAAAGGATCCGTGTATCGATCGATTGAGCGGTCGAGCTATCTGAGTTATCGGTCCATTGGACTATCGACAGCCCGATAGCGCGACAGCTCGATTGGCCAATAAGTCAGATAATCCGATCACTTGGCCGATAATCAGATCCCCCGATCGCCCGATGACATCACCCGATCACCAGATCATCCATGGCCGATGTTGTTGAGAATCGACAGCGCAGTTCCGGAGAAGATGCGTTCCTTTTCGGCGGCAGGGATGTCGAGCTGCTCAATCGACGAAACGGCGCGGTCGATCGAGCCGAGCAGATGCGGGTAGTCGCTGCCCATCGCCATGTGGTCCGCTCCCACCAGGTCGCGCGCGTGCCGGAGGTTGTAAGGACTGAACGTGACGGTGTCGTAATACAGCCGCTTCAAGTACGTGCTCGGAGGTGCATCGACCTTCGTGCGGCACTCGGCGAAGTCGCGATAGCCGCTGTCGAGCCGCTCCATGAGCCACGGGATGGCGCCGCCAAGGTGACCGATCAGCCATCGGATGTTCGGCAGCTCCCGGAACAGGCCGTCGAAGCACATCCGCGCGACCGCCAGCGTCGTGTCGAACGGGAATCCGACAAGCGGGCCGAGCACGTACTCCCCGAAGGGCGCGGCGTTAGCCGGCAGCATCGGGTGGAGAAAGATGCACACGCCGAGTCGGTTCGCTTCCTCGAAGAACGGACGGTAAGCCGGAGCGGTCAGCGCGCGCCCGCGGATGTTGCTGAGCAGGACGACCCCGTTCATTTTCAGATCGTGGATGGCGCGATGCAGCTCCTTCAGCGCGGCATCGGGATCGTCCATCGGGATTGAGGCGAAGCCCTTGAACCGCGCCGGATGCTTTGCGATCAAGCCGGCGTAGGCGTCGTTCACCTCACGCGCGATCGCCGCCTGGCCCGGCCCCTCGACGAAGAACACGTTGGGCGTCGACAGCGAAATCACCTCGACGTCGATCCCGACGCGATCCATGTCGGCGAGTCGCTTGGCCGGATCGGTCATCGGCGGCGTGATGCCGAAAAACCGCGCGCCGCCGTAGGTGATGATGGTCCGGCCCGTCGGGTCAGTAGCGAAGGAGAATTCCCGCCCCTGTTCCTTGATGCGGTCGAAAAAAACTGTGGGGTAGTAGTGCGTGTGCAGATCGTATTTCATGCGTCGTTGCCGTTGGGGCAGTCACCGAGCACGCGCGCGATCGCGTCCAGCAACGCCTGAGGCGAGAACGGCTTTCGGAGCACCGCGACCGCGCCGGCCCGAAGCGAGTCGTCCTCGATCTGTGCGTCGCCGACCGCCGTAATGACAATGACCGGCATCGTCGGGGCGATCGCGGTGAGGCGGGCTTGCAGCTCGAAGCCGCTCATCCCTGTCAGACGCGCGTCCAGGACGAGACATCCGGCAGTCTTTCGATCGAACAGCTCCAGAAATTCTTCGGCGGACGCGAATGTTTCGACCGACAGCCCCGCGCTCGTCAGAAGGCGCTTCAACGCCGGGCGTATCGACGGATCGTCGTCGACGACGAATACCGTGGCCGGTCCCATATCAGGCGAGGCGTGACTCCATCGCCGGGCGGATCGCCGGAGGGATGGGGCCGGGCGGTTCGCAGGCGGACAGACGGAACGAAAATGTCATGCCGCGGTTCGGGTTGCGCTCGGCGGTCAACGTCCCGCCGTGCGCGGTCACGATGGCACGGCAGATCGCCAGGCCAAGACCCATACCCCCTGGCTTCGTCGTGTAGAACGGTTCAAAGATCTGAGGAAGCTGGTCGTCCGAAAGGCCGATCCCATCATCGCCCACCGAGACGATGACCTCGCTGCCGATCGTCCGCATTCGGAGGATCACGCGCCGTTGTCCGAGCTCCAGATCGCGAACGGCTTCGATGGCGTTGATCAGCAGGTTCAGCACGACCTGCTGGATCTGCACCCGGTCTCCCAGCACAAACGGCGCACAATCCACGAGATCGACGTCGATCAGGACTCGATGCGCGACGATCTCCCCGCGGACGAGCCGCAACACCTCGTCGATGAGCGTCGTGAGGTCGAGCGGCGCGTGCTCCGTCGTTCCCTTGGTCAGAAGATCTCGGAGGCGGTGAAGCACGTCCCCCGCGCGCTGGGTGTCGGCGATGATATCGTTCATCGCGTCGCGGAGCTCGCGGACATCGGTCTGACCCGTGGCGACGAGGTTCAGCCCCGCCTGCGCATTGAGGCCGATCGCGGCGAGCGGCTGGTTGATCTCGTGCGCCAGCGAACCCGTCAGCGCACCGAGCATGGACACCCGGCCCACGTGCGCGAGCGCGTCGTGCAATCTCCGGACTTCGTCCTCAGCCCGAATCCGCTCGGTGATGTCGCGGACGACGCTCAGGACCTTGTCGTGCTCGCAGCGGACGACGCGCGCCTCGTAGAAGCGGGTATCGCCGCGAGAGGGCGCCGTGTATTCGAGCGCGCACGGGCCGCCGGTCGCCATCGCCTCATTGAAACAGCGTTCGAGCCCGTCGGCCAGCTCCGGCGGCAGGACCTCGCGGATGTTCTTTCCGAGAAACACTTCGGGAGGCACTAGCAGCTCGCTGGGATCCTTCGCGTGGCAGTCGAGGAACACGCCGTCGGCCGTCATCAGGAACACCCAATCCGGGAGTGCCTTGAGAATGGCGCGGTGCCGCGCTTCGGCTGCGGCGAGCGCCGCCGCAGAGACCTTCAGCGCCTGTTCCGCCCGGAACCGGTCGGTGATGTCGTGGGCGACTCCTCGCACGATGGGCGACTGGACGCCGTCGGTGCGGAGCGAGCTGTGGTACTCCCAGATCCGCCTCTGGCCGGCTCGAGTCAGCACCGACATGCGCCCCTTGGCCATGCCGTTCCGCTGCACTGCCGCCAGATAGGCGTCGAACTTATCCGAGTCCTGGGGTCTCAACAGATCCCGAACGCTCATCCGCAGCAGCTCGCCGACCTCGTAGCCCAGGATACGCACCGGGCCGGGATTAGCCGAGAGCAGCCGGCCCTCCAGGTCGTGCGTGCAAATCAGATCCTCGCTGTGATCGACCAGATCCCGATATCGATCCTCGCTTTCCCGTAAGGCCTGCTCGACGCGCCGGCGCTCGTCGATCTGCGCCACCAGGGCGGCGTTCTTGTCCGCGATCTCCTGGCTGCGGCTGACCGTGTTCAGAAGCTCGCGCTCGGCGCGTTGATGCTCCTCGACGAGGAGCAGGACGATGCCCAGGCAGATCCCGCACGACGAAACGAGATCCGAAACGAACAACCACGGGCCGATCATGTTGACCGCTGTATTGACGAGGCTGCCGGGAATGCCCGTGGGCTCGAGGACCAGATGTCCGACGAGCGCTGCGGCGTACATAGTCTGGTCGAAGGCGTAGAGGACACAGAAGCCGCCGGTCACGCCGCTGGCCCAGGACTGGTTGATCCGCCAGCGGCGGAGAAAGACGACCGCGCAGAACAGGAGGGCGGCGGCAAGACCCGCCATCCGCGGCGCCTGCCGGATCGAGAAGCTGATGGCTGGCTGGTCGCGCCAGACGAGTGACAGCAGGGCGGTCAGCGCGCCCGCCCCCAGGGCCAGGCCGACGCCAGCGCGCCGCCACAAGCGATCAGGTGGACCGACCGGCCGGAGGCTCAACGCGCCGAAGAGCAGGAGAGGAATCTGGACGAAGCCGGCGAGCATCATCAAGACAGTCACGCCCGTTTTGAGCAGCGCCCATCCCGGTTGGACCTGCCTCGTCAGGAACGCGCTCGCCAGGAAGACGGCAAATGATGTCCAGGCGCAGGCCCACCACCAGAAGAACTCCTGCCGCCGGAGGCGGGCGTGGAGCGACCACAACAGCGCCACCAGGAACACCGTCAGGATCAACTGGGTGAGCAGGAACAGGTTCTCGCCGCTCATGGGGACCGCATTCTAGCTCACACGATCGGGTTCGAGGGGGCTCGAGCAGGTTCGATTAGGTTGGCCGTCGTGGCATGGCTGGTGCTTTACGGTCCAGCTATATCGATACGAAGATCTTATTGCGTGGGCAACTTAGCGTCGAAATTGGAAAACTGGTTTTCTCGAACCTACTTGGGCACTATCGTCGTATCTCGTTTGGCCGCACCAGGCGCAGTGGTGAGATATCGCGAGGGACTGAGCACGATCTGATCGAGCGACACGCCATCCTCGCGGACCTGCACTCGGAGCCGGTGCGTTCCGCCCGTCGCGAACCGTACGAACGGCCCATCACCACCATAACCGTTGTCGGTCCAGCCCCAACCGTCCACGCCGCAGCCGCTGCACTGCTCGATGATGACGCTCGTGCCGGACGTCGAGCCGATCCGCCAGGTCGCAGCGCCCGTGTCCGTGACGCTGCCGGAGAACTGCACGGAGACCGAGTCGTTCGTGTATTTGTTGTTTTCCGCGCGTCCGCGCGCCCACAGGCGGTACGGCCGTCCCGCTTCTGCCGCGAAGGTCATCTCGAAATAGCTCGCCGGGGTCGCGCTGGCGGTGACCTTCGCAGCGCCGCGATCGGGATTGCGAAGCAGCGTTCCGCCCGCCGCCTGCGGATCTGACATGAGTGACCAGTCGCCGGCAATTGCGACTGCATCCGATGCGTACAGGACGACATCGCCCGCCGGCGGCGGCGGCGGAGGTGGTGCGCCGCAGCGATCGAGCGCAACGCCGTCAAACGCCGCGCCATTCAGTCCGATCGCGTCGAGACGAAGCGTGCAGTCGTCTGCGGCGCCACGGACGTAGTGGTAGACCGACGCCGAATAAGCGGTCCATGCAGCTGTGCCAGCCGGATAGAGAAGGGCCCCGCCGCCTCCGCTCACGACGTACGTCACGAACCCGCCTTGGGTGGACGTGCGTTGAGGATGGGTGCGCTCGTAATCGTGCTCGTGCGCGGAGAGAGCGAGCTGCACGCCGTGCGCTTCGAACACCGGCCCGAACGCCTGACGAACGGCGAGGTCCGAGCCGTGCTCGCCGCCGGCGCTGTATGGACTCCGGTGGAAGTACGCGACCTTCCAGGGCTGAGCGGTCGCGGCAAGATCGGCGGCGAGCCAATCGAGTTGTGCTTGACGCCGCGCCGAATCCTGGAACGCGAGCTCGGTATCGAGCGCGACGAAATGCACCGGCCCCCAGTCGAAGCTGTAGAACCGCTCGGCGTGATCGGGAAACGCCGTTGACGCGCCATTCGTTGGAAGAACAAAAAGATCGAGATACGCGCGTCCGTGGGCGTTCGTGCTCCGGCTGTCGTGATTGCCGAGCGCTGGAAAAAACGGCTTGTCGCGCAGCCAGTCGCGATAGATGTCGAAGAACCAATCGTGATACCGCTGATAGGTTGCATCGCCGGTCGTGGAGGATGTCCCGTAGACGACGTCTCCGGTGTGCAGCGCCAGGTCGAACGTGTCGTTCGACATGACGCCCGCAAGCTGCCGCTGTGCGGTGGATCCGATCCCGCTGTCGCCGAAGACAATGAACCGCGCCGCGCCCGTCCCAGGCGACGGAGCCGTCGAGAAGTTGTCCGTGATCCCTGGCGTCGCGTCTGCGCCGTCGTGTCGCAGGTCGTAACTGTAGGCCGTTGTGGGTGCGAGGCCGGTGACTCGCGCCTCGTGCTGATAGTAGTCGACGCTCATGCCAGTGGCGGCCGCGGAGACGAGCCGCGTTTGCGCGGGTACCATGCGTGCGGCAGTGGCGGCGTTCCAGACGCGCAACGCCGCGACGCCCGGTTCCCGCGTCGCCCATACCACCGTCGCCTCGTCGTCGGCGACGCGCTGCAAGTATGGGTGTCGCCGGAGCGTGATCGTCGGGCTGCTTCCCGTCTTCGGAAGGATCGTCGCGTCGTTCTTCGCTGCGCCGGGCGACGTCGATAGCCAGGCGCCTGCCGACAACACGATCTGATCGATGGCGACACCGTCTTCGCGCGTCTGAATCCGCAACGTGTGGGTGCCGCTGGCCGCGAAGTAGATCAGCGGTCCGTTGCCGCCGTACGCGTTGTCTGCCCATCCCCATCCCGAAAGGCCGCACCCCGAGCATTCTTCGATGACGACGCTCGTGGCCGAGGTCGTGCCGATGCGATAGATGGCCGCGCCCGCTGCGGTTACGCTGTCGGAGAACTGCAGGTAGACGGAGTCGTTGGTGTAAGCGTTGCTGTCGGCGCGCCCGCGAAGCCACATGCGGTACCCGACGCCCGCATCCGCCGTGAAGGTCAGCTCGAAGAAGTTCGCCGGGCTGGCAAGTGGAGCCGTAAGCTTCGGCGCGTATGCGTTTGGATGCCGGAGTCGTTGGCCGGCGGCCGCAGACGGGTCGGGCTCGGTCCGCCACAAGCCCGCGACCCGCGTCGCATCAGTCGCGTACTGGACGACGTCGACCGCGGCGCCAACGTCGTCGACTATCAAAGAAACAATGATCGGTGCCGTGCAGACACTCGCGGTGAGCAGCCGAAGCCATCGCGAAGTAAACACGGCTGTCGATGGTCTGCCCCCTCATTCCGGGCGTCAAGCTGAGCTGTTCATGGCCGAGCCGAAACGGCAACGCCGAGTCTGCTGTCAAGCGCGGCTTTGAGGGCCGTCTGGAGCGCCGTCGTCTTCTCAGCCGGAATGCCGTAAGTCGAGATCCAGACTCCGAGGTGACCGCCGGTTGCCGTCGGTCCCCCTTCCAGCTCGACGAACAACAGTCCATCGTTGAGCGATGGGATGCGGCCCCAGGCGTGACGGCCGCGCGAGACCTCTTCGAGCTTCGCATCCACGACACCGTCGAGAACGGGCTCTTCGAACAACGACGCCCATACGTCCGACGGCGGCTTCGTCATCGGCCGTCGATCCCACACCATCGTCCGCGGCGTGTTCTCGTGGCGCTCGAGATAGTGACGCAGGTTCATCAGGAAGTACCGCCAGCCGTTCGTCGTGCTCGTGAACTGCTCGTCCCAGTCGGCGCTCGCGTCGAAGCCGGAGTTGACGAGGCGCACGACCGTGCGGCCGGCGCGCGTCTCGACGTGAAAGTCGAGGCGCAACGCGGCGTCCGGTCTCGATGGATCGGCGGGATCCGCGAATTGCACATGCGTCGGCGGCTCCCACACCTTCACCTGCGTCGTCCATTCCATCTCGGGGCCCCAGGACAACGTGATCTTTCCGCCCGGGCCGGTGGTGCCGGAGGCCTTCAACGGGAACCAGCGTTCGAGCTCCTTGGGATCGGTGAGCGCGCGCCAGACAACGTCGAGGCTTGCCGGGGTTTCGACAGTGAGATCGATGCTGCGCGTTTTCGTCTTGGTTTCAGTCACGGGGCAGTCTCCTCTGAAGGCGGAGCAGGATAGGCGGCGGCCACGACGGTGAAGGCGCGGCCGTTCTCTGCGCTGTCGTTGTTGTAGCGCGCTACGAGCTGCGTGAGGACGCGCGTCAGTTCTTCTGCGAATGCGTGCTGGTCGGACGGGCTCGCGAAGCGGACGGTGCTGTGCAGCGTGAGCGTCGGCAGTTTCTTGCCGGCGTCGCGCGCGCGCCGCTCGAGCGTCGTCACGTCTCGCGCCACGCGCGCGGCGACGGCGCCGAGGTAGGCGCTGGAGAAGCGGTCCTGGACCGTCTGCGGATCGGCGCCGAGCGCGCCGACGAGCTCCGGCGCGAGTGTGTGGACCCGCGCCGTGATGCGGAGCAGACGTTCGACGCAGTTGCCCTTGCGGCGGGTGACGGCGGTTTCGACGAGGCGGTCCCGCCGGAGCGCACGGACGTGGTACGCGACGCGCTGGCGCGACGTGCCAAGGGTCCGGGCGATGTCAGCGGCCGAGCGCGGCTGGCGGAGGAGCCCGAGAATGCGAAGGCGCACCGGATCGACGAGCGCCAGAGAGCCTGGCGGGCGCGATCGCACCAGCGGTCGGCTGGTCATCGGCAGCCAGTCTAACCGACAAAAATACTTTGTCAAGGGATATGTCTATTGACCGCAAAGCCCACCGCGCGGCGCCGCCCGGGCTCGGTCGCGCGTCGTGCCGTCGTCGCCGGAGCGTCATGGTAGAGTTACCCCCGCCACGCACACTCGGGGCCCACCGCTTCTATGGGAGACCTGTCATGCACCGACGAACCCTGACGTCCGCGATTGTCGCGCTGTGTCTCTCCGTCTGGCCGGTGTCCGCGCACGGGCAACAGGAAACCGCGACGATCCTCGGGACCGTGACTGACGGGACCGGCGCGATCGTCCCCGGCGCCTCGGTCACCGTCACCAACGTCCAGACCAACATCAGCCTCACCACCCAGACCGATGCGCGCGGCGCGTACATCGTGCCGAGCCTGAAGCCGGGCGAGTACTCGCTGACCGTTGAAATCAGCGGGTTTCAGAAGACGGTTCGCTCAGGTGTCGTCTTGCAGGTGGCGCAGGTCGCCCGTATCGACCTGACCCTGCAGACCGGTCAGCTCAGCGAGACCGTTGAGGTCGTCGGGTCGAGCCCGATTCTCGAGACGCAGACCTCGTCGCGCGGGGCAGTCATCGACCAGAAGCAGATCGTCGAGCTGCCGCTGAACGGGCGCGACTACAACCAGCTCGCGCTGCTGTCGCCCGGCGTCCTGCCGGGGACGCCGCGGCTCGCGAGCGTCAACTTCAAGGGCGTGCTGAACGTCAACGGCAACCGCACGTTCAACAACGTCTTCCTCCTCGACGGCGTCGACAACATTTCATATTCCAACTCGTTCCGCGGCGAGAACGTGCAGCTCGTCCAGCCGTCGATCGAAGCGCTGCAGGAATTCAAGATTCAGACAAACGCGTACTCCGCCGAATTCGGCCGCAGCTCCGGCGCCGTCGTCAACGCCGTCATCAAGTCGGGGACCAACAGTCTTCGCGGCAGCGTCTACGACTTCCTTCGGAACGATTCGCTCGACGCGAACAACTTCTTTTCGAACGCCCTCGGCGCGCCGAAGCCGAAGCGAGAACGGAATCAGTTCGGCGTGGCGGCCGGCGGTCCGATCGTGAGGAACAAGACCTTCTGGTTCGGCGACTACGAGGGACTGCGCGACCTCGAGGGTGTGCCGCGCGTCCGGCAGGTTCCCACCGCCGCTGAGAAAGCGGGTCTGTTCAGCACCGCCGTTGTCGATCCTTTTGCGGCCGGACGGCCGCAGTTCAGCCGCAATTCCGCGGGTCAATGGGTCATTCCGCCGAATCGATGGGACCCAGTCGGCGCGGCCATCGTCGCACTGATTCCCGATCCGAACGTGCCCAACTCCACGATTTACGCGTCGACGCCGGTCACCGACACGCGTCAGGATCAGTTCGACGTCCGCATCGATCATCAGTTCTCCGGGAACGTCTCCGCGTTCGGCCGCTACAGCTTCGTCGACACGCTGACGTTTCGTCCGGCGCCGCTTCCAGATCTCGCGGAAGGATCGTTCAACGACGCGTTCGGCTCGAACGACAACCGCTCGCAGGGGCTCGCGCTCGGCCTGACCTGGGTCAAGTCGTCGACCCTGGTGGGCGATATCCGCTTCGGCTATTCGCGCGGTGACTACTTCACGTATCCACCGAACTTCGGGATCGACGGCGCGGCCGCCGTGGGGCTCCGGAACGTCCCGAACGATCCGACGATCGTCGGCGGCGTTCCCAAGGTGAACATTCAGGGCTTCGACGCCGTGGGGCGGCACACGTCGACGCCGCAGTTCCAGACGCCGCGCTCGTGGAACCCGCGCGCGACCTTCAGCTGGAGCCGGGGCGAGCACTTCATCAAGTTCGGCGGTGAGTTCCTGCATGTGCAGACGCGGATCAACGACCTGAACGCGACCGTCGGCCGCATGAACTTCGAGAATCGCTTCACCAACCGCGCCGTCGGCGATCTGCTCCTCGGCCTGCCGTCGCAGCTCGCACTCACGAGCTACACGGTGATGGATCAGGGTCAGGACATGCAGTTCTATTTCATCCAGGACGATTACCGCGTCACGTCCAAGCTGACGGCGAACATCGGCCTGCGCTACGAGTACGCGACGCCGCCGCAGGAGAAGAACAACCAATTCGGCAACTTCGATCCCGAGACGGGGACGATGGTGTTCGCGAGTGATGGGGATACGTTCGAGCGGACGCTGATTCATCCCGATCGCAACAACTTCGCGCCGCGCATCGGATTCGCATACACGCCCGTGCCGAAGTGGGTGATCCGCGGCGGGTACGGAGTCTTCTACACGCACACCGTCAGGCAGGGCCGGGAGGGGCTGCTCGGCTTCAATCCGCCGTACCTGGTCGATAACCTGCTGCAGACCGGCGTCACGGGCGCGGCCGCCGTCGCGTCGGCCGCTCCGTTCCGCCTGGTGAACGGATACCCGTCCGGGCTGCTCGATCCGAACAGCCTCGCGCCGACGGTGCTCCGCAGAGGTCAGGACGCGAATCAGCGAACGCCATACGTGCAGCAATACAACATCGGCGCGCAGTACGAGCTGATGTCGGACGTCGTCCTCGACGTCGCCTACGTGGGTAACAAGGGCACGAAGCTGAACGGGTTCCGTAATCTCAACCAGCGCCCCGTCATCAACAATCCGGATGGTTCACAGGCAGCCGACGCGCGACCCTATCGCGACTTCGGCGACATCCAGTGGATGGAGAACCGCGTCGACTCGAGCTACCGCTCGCTGCAGACGCGTCTGGAGAAGCGGTTCTCCAAGGGTCTTTCGGCAAACGTGAGCTACACGTGGGGGAGGGCGCTCTCGGATGCGCCAGATCACATTTCGACGAGCGGCGGCGGCGCCGGCGTCGACACCGGCGTCTTCCGCGAACCGCAGGATGGCAACAACCTCCGCGCGGAGCGCGGACCGTCGGAGTTCGACATCGAGCATCGCTTCGTCGCCAGCTACGTCTGGGAGCTGCCGTTCGGCCGCGGCCATGCCATCGGCAACGACTGGGGCCCCGCGATGGATCTCGTCCTCGGCGGCTGGCAGCTGACCGGGATCCACGTTATCCAGAGCGGTCTCGCGCTGACCGCGACGCTCGGCGGGTCCACGGTCCTCAACCTCGGCGGCGAGCGGCGCGCCCGGCCGAATCTCGTCGGCGATCCCGAGCTGCCGTCGTCCGAGCGCACGATCGATCGCTGGTTCAACACCGATGCCTTCGCGGCGTTCAGTCCCGCGCCGCAAGCCTTCGGCAACGCCGGCGTGGGGATCATGCGCGGGCCCGGCATGACGAACTTCGACTTCTCGCTGTCGAAGAATTTTATGGTTGGCGGTAGCCGCTCGCTCCAGTTCCGCATCGAGCTGTTCAACGCGTTCAACAACGTGAACTTCGGCCCGCCGAACATCGCGCGCGACTCGAGCGGCTTCGGACAGATCCTGACCGCCGGCCCGGCAAGGATCGTCCAGTTCGGCCTGAAGTTTTACTTCTGAGGCAGAAAGGGGCCAGCCACCTTTTACGATCTATGAAAAACGGTGACTGTCCCTTTTTCGCCGCCGCGCTTTTGGCGGCGACGTCATTTCAGAGCGCCCCGCCGCGCGCCTCCGACACGGCCGCGGATCATCATCGCCGTGGCGTGGCGGACCACGAGCGGCGGAGCCTGGACGAGGCGAGCCGCGAGTACGCGCGGGCTCTCGAACTGGATCCACCGCGTGATCCCACGCCCGAGGAACTCGCGCGCGCGCACCGGTTTGCGCCTCGCCTCTACACCACTCGTTCAGAGTTCTTTCCGCTGAAAGACTTTGCCGTCGTCGTTCATCCGGCGGAGCCCGTCATCGCCTATCACTTCTTCTGGGAAGACGACATCGATTTTCCCGAAGACAACGATCCCTGCGATCACGAGCTGATGTGGATTGAACACTCGTCCGACGGCGCCGACATCACCCGAATCTGGACGTATTTTCACGGCCGGATCCTGGAGGGCGGGCCTGAGGCCGTGCAGGATGCGCGGCGCCATCAGATGCGGCCGCGCGTCAACGTGCAGTGGGGCAAGCACGGATCGATGCCCCACGGCTGGGAGTCGCTGTCTATCAGGGCCAACGAGGGCGATATCGAGCGCAAGTATCTGTCACTCGACCGCCCGATCTCGCTCAAGGAGTACAACGGGGCGACGTTCAAGAAGCTGAGCACCGAAGGGCGGCGGCTCATGGAGCATCCGCTGTCGCGCCGCCTTGGCTGGCCCGATCGCTTCGCCGGCGACTGGCAAGCGTTCGTCGACTTCTCGCGTCCGATCGACACGCAGGAGTGGCTGGACCGGACGAAGATGATCAAGGTCTCGCGGTGGAACAGCGCGACGATCGATCAGCATTTCCTACCGTACAACTTCAGGCCCAAGATCGAGTGGCCCGCCTTCGCCCGGCGCTAATCCCCGGCTTCGGCGGGCAAGGGCCCGCTTCGCCGGCCGCTAATTGGCAGTACCTGCTTCCCATTCCACGGTGTCACCGACATGTACGTCGCCCCCGTCGAGGACTTCGGCCCACACGCCGCCTCCCCAGTTCGGCCGCATCGCCTCTTGAAGACCCGGGCAGGCCTCCTCCATTCGCTCGCACGGCCGGGTCTCGCCGCCAATCAACAACCGGCACGCGCCGGCCGGCGTCCAGCACGCCTTGTCTCGCCGGGTCCATCGGGCCGCGATGCGCCCGCCTGATCCAGATGCGTTCGAGTGTGGCCATCACGTACTGACGACGCGTCAGCCGAAAGCTTGGGTTCCGTCACATCGAATACTATCTCGGCGAATGAAAGACGCGGTCCTGTTCGTCATCGCGATCGCCCTTGCGGCCGGCTGTCGCGATCCGACGAAGGTGTCGGTCCGTTCGGAGCCGACCGACGAGCTCGTCCTGACAATCGACGTCCGCGACGATACGCCAGCCGACGCGCTGACCGTGAGCGCGTTGTCGGTGCACGTCGACGGCCGCCAGACGCACGACGTTTTGATCGTTCCGGGAAGCGGCCGCACGAGTTACGACACGCTGATTGGACCGCTCTTCGGCGGTGCACACAACGTGGAAGTAAGGCCGTCATCCTCCCGGCGGGCGCAGCCGGGCGTGCGCATCACGCGAACAGCGGTGCGAACCGTCCGGGCCGGCGACCCGCAGTACGACCTTCTCCGGCTGACTCCCGCGCTGGTTCTTCGGTCAGACACCGTCGGCACGTCCAGCGATATGCCGGTGCTGATGTACGTCGAAAGGATCCCGAACCGGTCGCTTCGGTATACGACCATCTTCACGAACGAGGACGGCGGAACCGACACGACCGCGCTGTTCGCTCGCTGGGGACGGGCCTGCGACATCGAAGAAACGTACGAAGCGCGGCTGGACGGGGACGGGCGGGCGATACAGGAGACTTTTCAGGGCCCGGAACACAAGATCACGCCGTTCAACGGATCTCGTATCGGCGCGCATCCCGTGCTGACGGTCGCCACGAAGAACAACATGTTCGTAGACTCGGGCCCAGCCGGCGTCACCATTAGACCCGTCCCGATCGTGGTCGCGCCCGAGTTCACCACGCGCGAATCCGTTCTGGACGAGCACCACTGGCTGCAGCGGCTCACGGCGCGCGAGCTGGCGGCCGAGAAGAAGCCGTTCGACCCTCGCGACTTCGTCTATCTCGACGCGAACGTGCGGGTGGGTGAGTCGGCGGCGGCCGCCGCATGGGTCGAGCAGGGTGACGGAAAACGAGTGTCGTCCGACCGCGGCGACGAACGCTTGACTGTCACGCGCGACGGCTGGGTCCGCGTTGCCGTACCGCTCGCCCGCAACGCCTCGGTTACAGCCGCCGGATGGAGCTGCCTGCCGCGGAAGGGCCAAACGGGCCCGTGTCAGATTCAGCCCGGCCGGATTCTCAGGCTGTCAAACGACTTTCAGGTTCAGGAGATCCGCGTCGCTGTTCGGGCACCCTAACCTCCTCGAACCTTCTCGAACCCAATTGAGATCGGGAGGTTTATGGCGAGCGGCAGTGATCTCGGCGAGAGCGTTCTAGCTGCCTGGCGGACCAACAGCCGGGTGACCGCGTATCTCGTGGAGCGGATACCCGCTGCGCTTTGGGACGCCCCGATTCCCGGGGCGCCGCGGCGCACCGTGCGCATGATCGCCGGCCACGTGCACAACAGCCGCTGCTCGTGGCTCAAGACGCTCGGGCGCGAACACGGGATCGCGATCCCCGCCCTCGTTGATCGCCACAAGGTCGGACGGCACGAGTTGCTTGCCGCTCTCAAGCGGAGCAGCAAGGGAATCGAACAGCTTCTCGAGCTCGGGATCGTCGCCGGGGGCCACGTGCCGCCGTCGAAGGCCTACGTGTGGCGCAACCTGCCTCTCGACGTACCCCATGTTCTGACCTACTTCGTCGCGCATGAGGGCCATCACCGGGGGCAAATCGTCATGCTGGCACGCCAGCTCGGTTACCGGCTCGCGAGTGACGTCACCGGCGGGCTGTGGGACTGGACGAAACGACTGCGGGAAGCGCGCTAAATTTCTCCACGCACGGCCGCGGCTTCCAGCTCCTCGTCGCTCACTTCGCGAAACTCGCCCTCCCACTTGGCGACGACCACTGTCGCCAGGCAGTTGCCGACCACATTCACCATCGTCCGGCCCATGTCCATGAGCTCGTCGACGCCGAGGATGAGCGTGACCCCCTCCAGCGGCAGGTGATAACTCGCCAGCGTTCCTGCCAGGATGACGAGCGACGCGCGCGGCACGCCCGCAACCCCCTTGCTGGTCAGCATCAGGGTGAGCAGCATCGTGATCTGTTGCCCGATCGTCAGCTGCACGTTCGCCGCCTGGGCGACGAAGACTGCAGCAAGCGACAGATACAACGTGCTTCCATCGAGGTTGAAGCTGTAGCCGAGCGGAAGAACGAACGCCACGATGCGCCTCGGAACGCCGAGCCGCTCGACGACCTCGAGAGCGCGCGGCAGCGCGGCTTCGCTGGACGTCGTGGAGAACGCGATCACCGCCGGTTCGCGCACGGCCTTGATGAACTTCCGGATCGGAATCCGAAAGATCAGCATCACCGGGATGAGCACGAGCAGGATGAACGCCGCGAGCGCGAGGTAGAGCGTAATCACGAGCAGCGCGAGGTTCTTCAGGATGCTGAGGCCTCCGTGCCCGACGGTGTACGCGATCGCCGCGCCGACACCGATCGGCGCATAGCGCATGACGATGTTCGTGAACTTGAACATCGTTTCTGCCAGCGCCTCGCACAGCGCGACGATGGGCCGCCCTCTTTCCCCCAGCAGGCTGAGCGCGATTGCGAAGAAGATGCTGAAGACGACGATCTGCAAAACGTCGCCTTCAGCCATGGCTCTGACCACCGACTCCGGCACGGTGTGCAGCAGGATCTGGTCCCACGTCTGGGCCTTCGCCGTGATCTCGCTCTTCTCGACCGGGAGGTCCACGCCGGCGCCCGGGCGCGTGATGTTGACCGCGACGAGCCCGATAAGCAGCGCGAGCGTGGTCACGACCTCGAAGTAGATCAGCGCGCGGATGCCCATCCGGCCGACGCTGCGCAGGTGCCCCGCGCCCGCGATCCCGGCGACTAGCGTCGCGAAGATGAGGGGCGCGATGATCATCTTGATCATCCGCAGGAACAGCTGGCTGAACGGGCGGATGTACTTGGCCCATTCGGGGTTCGAGTTGCTGACGATCGCCCCCACGATGATTCCGAGAACCAAACCGATCAGGATTTGTTGTGTGAGTGAGAGGCCTCGGGTTCCAGAGGTTCCAGGGGGTCCGGGTTCTGGAACGGACGCGGCGGGCATCGGCCCGTAGTGTAGCCGATCGTCACCGGTGCGCGACGAGCGTGCCCATCTCCCGCGAGTCGCGCCCGTAGACGTCCGGCTGGAAATGGACGGTGCCGTCCTCGCGCACGCGCGCGGTCCAGTACATCAAGTGCACCGGGATCGCGCTCCGCAGCTTGACGTGCTTTTCCTCGCCGGCGTGCATCGCCTCGGTAATCCGCTGCGGCGTCCACTCGGGCTGATCCTTCAGGAGGTACTCCGCAAGCTGCTGCGGCTGCTCGACGCGGACGCAGCCATGGCTCAGTGCGCGGTCAGCACGCTTGAAGAGCAGATCGGCCGGCGTGTCGTGTAGATACACGTCGTACTGGTTCGGAAACATGAACTTCACCAGGCCGAGCGAGTTCGAGGAGCCAGGGCGCTGACGGAAGCGATATGGGAATTCGCCTTCCTCCGTCGCCGCCGACCAGTCGATCGTCGACGGATCGACGACCTTGCCGGACGTTCCGACGACTTCGATCTGATTGCGAGCGAGAAACGATGGGTCCGTCTGCACCGCCGGGATCGTCTCGCCCGAGGCAATACCGTCCGGGACGTTCCAGTACGGGCTGAAGACGATGTGGGTCATCGTGTCGCTGAAGATCGGCGTTGGCGTGTCCTTCGCGCCGGTAATGACGTTCATGGCCAGCGCGATGCGCTGTCCCTCGTGGATCTCGAGGCGGTACTCCGGAACGTTGACGAAGATGTAGCGCTCGCCGAGGTCGCGCGGCAGCCATCGCCAGCGTTCCAGGTTCAGCTCGAGCTGCCGGATGCGGCTCGCGACCGGCACATTCATCTCGGCGACGACCCGCCGCCCGACGACGCCGTCCGGCTCGAGGCCATGACGCCGCTGGAAGTGCGCAACCGCGTCAGCCAATTCGTCTCCGTACACGTCAGCGGTCGAACCCTGCGAGCCCAGATCTCCGGTGGCGCGAAGCCGCGCCGCGAGCACGGCCAGGTGCGGGCTGCGGTCCCCTTTCTTGAGCGCGAGGGTGGTGGGAAGAGATTTCCATCCGCCTGCCTCGGCGATCGCCACGTATTTCATGTAGGCGTCCTTCAATCTGACGTATTCCGCACTTGCGGGCGCAAATTGCGTCAGCTGCTCTCGAATCGTGCCGTTGTCGATCGCCGACGCCAGCGTCTTCTGGAAATCGATCTTCTGACGCTTCAGACGCCACAGCTTGTCGGCTGGGCCGTCAACGTCCGTTGCGCCGGCCGATAGATCAGCGGCTGCTCGAATCCAGGCCCAGGTCGCCGTGACGTCGAGCGGGACGACGGCCTTCTCCTCGAGCGGCTTCCGGCGAAGCAGGCGTCTCGAAGTTGCGGCACGGGCCGCCTCCAGCACATCGATTTCATAGCGCTCCGGATTGATGCCGTGAGCGCGGATCTCTTTCAAGCCGGCAATCAGATCGTCGAATGCGGACGAAGGGTGCAAGCCGTCAATCCAGATGGTCTGGTGCTGGCGCGAAGCGTACAGCCGCTGCATCGTCTTCCAGAGCGCCGCGCGGTCGCGGTCGCGCCGGACATCGGGCGGCACCGACGCGAGCACGGTCTTCACCCGCTCGGTCTGGCGCTTCATCAATGCCTCGTCTTGTCTGCAACCGGCGGTCGCGAGGAGGCATCCCAGCGCCACAACTGTGGACAGCCGCATACTCATCAGTGGCAACCGACCCATCTGTAGCGCACCCATGGCGCGGTAATGGCAGATGCCGTGCCAGATGGCGGTTCCTCCATCAACCGAAGCCATCCGCGCTCGGTTACAAGCGCGCCACGCGCGCGGCGTTTCACTTCGAGCGAAATCTGCGGGACGAACTTGCGCGCGGGACGTTGCGCGCGATGCGCGGTATCGGACCGTCGAGGCCCGAGACACCGCCCGAGGCCCTAGGCCCGAGGCCCGAGGCCCGATATAATCAGGAAATCATGTGGACCAAGATGATGTCGGGCCCGCGAAAGAAGGCGCCGAAGACGATCGCCGTGATCGATCCGGACAGCTGTTTCGGCGCGTTTGCCTGCTCCATCTGCCAGGCCGCCTGCCCGGTCGCCGACTGCATCACCGAGGTGCCGGATCGTGACGGGAGGATGGTCTGCGCGGTCCGCGCGGACCTCTGCATCGGGTGCGGGCTGTGCGTGACACTCGGCAACCCCACCGCGCCGCAGCCGCGCGAGTTCGGATGCCCGCCCGACTACGACGCGATCAACATGATGCCGTTCGAAGAGGTAGCCCCGCTCGTCGCCGACGACCCAACCGGCATGGGCATCGACATCGACGCGGCTCGCCCGTAGCCCTCGCACGTAGCGCAGCCCTTCAGGGCTCCTTATACGTCGCCTTCTTGCTCGCCTGATAGAACCTGGACGGCAGGGGTCGTCCGATCTTTTCTTCGATGAAGCTAGACGCGCGCAGGAGCGCGTCGAGATCCACCCCCGTCGTCACTCCCAGCCCGTTCAGCATGTACACCATGTCTTCGGTTGCGACGTTGCCCGTCGCGCCAGGGGCGTAGGGACAGCCGCCGAGTCCGCCGGCGGATGCGTCGAACGTCCGGACGCCAGCGTCGAGCGCGGCCAGCGTGTTCGCCAGCGCCGTGCCGCGCGTGTCGTGAAAGTGCAGCGCAATCCGCTGCAGGCCGAACTCGAGCGCCAACGCACTCAACAACGTTCGAACCTGACCTGGGTGAGCCACGCCGATCGTGTCGCTGACGGCGACCTCGAAAGCCCCCATCTGCAGCAGACGGCCCGTGACGTCGACGACGCGTGCGATCGGGACGTCTCCTTCGAAGGGGCAACCGAATGCCGTGGAGAGATACCCGCGGACGCGCATCCCTGCCAGAGTCGCGCGCCCCGCGACCTCGGCATACGCGGCGAGCGACGCGTCGATCGATTGATTGATGTTGCGGCGGCTGAACGTCTCGGACGCGGCGGCGAAAATCCCGATCTCATCCACGCGCGCCGCCTTCGCGCGGTCCAGTCCTTCCACGTTCGGAACGAGCGCTGTATAGCGGACGCCCGGCCGCCGCGCGATGCCGACGAACACCTCAGCGGCGTCCGCCATCTGGGGGACCCACTTGGGGCTGACGAACGCCGAGACTTCGATCACCGGCAGCCCGGTCGCCGAGAGGAGATCGACGAAGGCGACCTTGGCGGCCGTCGAGACCAGCGCCGCTTCGTTCTGTAGGCCGTCGCGGGGGCCGACCTCTACCAGAGTGATTTCGGCCATGGAGACTTGGCGGGCCTCACTGCTCTGTAAACTCGACCAGGCTTACGCCAGGCTGAACGAGTTGGCCCTCGGAACAATGCACGGCGGCGATCGTGCCGTCCTGCGGCGCTCGCAGCGGCAGTTCCATCTTCATCGCCTCGAGCACCAGCAGCGTCTCTCCCTTCTTTACGACCGCGCCAGGGGACGTTTGGATTCGAAGAACTGTTGCAGGCATCGGCGCAGAAAGACTCCCTCCATGCGCTCCGGAACCCCGTCGAACCCCTTCGAACCTCTTCGAACCCCCCCCTCGAACCTCCTCGAACCGGTACGTCCGCCCATCCACGAACACCCAGCGGACGTCGCCATCCACCGCAACGAACACCCGCGTCCGCCGGCCGTCGCGATCGAGAAGCATCTCGCCAGGGGAAATCTCGGTGACGTTCGGGTCGCCGGCCATCACCGGCCCCATCCCGTCAACGCGGTCCACGGATCCGGAGGCGCAGAGTAGGCCCGACCTTCAGGTCGGGCGTGTCCGAACGGCCCGGGCGTGGGAACGTCCACGGCGGTCGTATCCCGCTGTCGATACGCGCGCGCAGCCGCTTCCACCTCTGGCGGGATGCCGTCCGCTCCGACGAGCTCGTCGATGCGCTCGTCCACGAAGGCGGTACTGATCTCGCCCGCGCGGAACGACGGATGCGCCAGGATCGCGCCCAGAAACGCGACGTTCGTACGAATCCCGAGAATCGGATACTCGCGAAGCGCCGCAGCGGCTCGCGCGATCGCGGCATCCCGGCTTTCTGCGAAGGCGACGACCTTTGCGAGCAGCGGATCGTAGTGCACCGTGACCTCGCTGCCTCCGGTGATGCCGGAATCGACGCGAACGCCGGGACCTGAGGGCTCTCGGTAGAGTAGGATTTGTCCGGCCTGCGGGAGAAAGTCGTTGGCGGGATCCTCGGCGTACACGCGTGCCTCGATGGCGTGGCCGCGCTGGACGAGCGTCTCCTGCGTCCACGGCAGAGAAGCGCCGCCGGCCACGTCGAGCTGCGCCCGGACGATGTCGACGCCGGCGACCGCCTCCGTCACCGGATGTTCGACCTGCAGCCGCGTGTTCATTTCGAGAAAATAGAAACCCGCGTCGTCGCCCGTGCCTTCTAGGAGAAACTCGATCGTGCCGGCGTTTCGATACCCGGCCGCGCGCGCCGCTGCGACTGCTGCCTCACCCATTCGCGCCCGGAGGGCGGGCGTCACCGCGACCGACGGGCTCTCCTCGATGATCTTCTGGTGCCGGCGTTGAACCGAGCATTCCCGCTCGAACAGGTGGACCGCATGTCCCTCGGCGTCCGCGAAGATCTGGATCTCGACGTGACGCGGCCGCTGGACGAGGCGTTCGACGTAGAGAGTTCCGTCGCCGAACGACGCGAGCGCTTCGCGGCGCGCGGCCGCGACTGCTTCCCACGCTTCGTCGAGGGCGCGGATCGCCCGCATCCCTTTCCCGCCGCCGCCAGACGACGGTTTCACCAGAGCGGGCAGTCCCACGGATTCGATCGCGGAGACGATGCCGGCGTCGGACTGGTCGGATGGCGTGACGCCCGGCACGACCGGGACGCCCGCGCGTTCCATGAGCCGCCGCGCGCCGATCTTCGATCCCATCTTGGCGATGACGTCGGCGGGCGGCCCGACGAACGTCAGCCCCGCTTGCGCGCACGCGCCCGCGAGCGCCGGATTCTCCGAAAGGAATCCGTACCCCGGGTGGATCGCGTCCGCACCGCTCGTCCGCGCCGCTTCGATGATCTTCCGGACCGACAGGTAGCTGTCGGTCGCGGGCGCCGGACCGAGATGAACCGCGCGGTCCGCCGCGAGCACGTGCACCGCGCGCTCGTCAGCATCCGAATACGCCGCGACGCTTTCGATGCCGGCTTCCCGGCACGCCCGGATGATGCGGACCGCAATCTCGCCGCGATTCGCGATCAGGAGTCGCTTGATCAAGTTCCTAGTCCCTAGTCCCTGGTCCCTTCGGAAATCCAAGGCGCCTTCTGTTTCTTCAGGAAAGCCTTCATGCCATCCTGCCCGTCGCGCGAGACGCGCTGCTTCGCGATCGCCTCCGCCGTCACCGCCCTGACGTCGGCCGGCCGCCGACCGGCAACCTTTGTGATGAGCGCCTTGGCCTCCGCCATCGCCGCCGGCGAGGAGGTCGCGAGTTCGGCCAGCGTCTTCTCGATCGCGTCGTCCAGCCTTCCCGGGTCGACCACGGTGTGCACGAGCCCGACGCCGCGCGCGAGTTCGGCCGTGAACCGTCGCCCGGTCAGGAACAGCTCGCGCGCGGCTGACGTACCAATCTTCGCGAGGACGAACGGCGAAATCACCGCCGGGAGGATCCCGAGCTTCACTTCGGTGAATCCGAACACGGCGTCATTGGCGGCGAGGGCGATGTCGCAGACGGCGGCCAGACCCGCTCCGCCGCCGAGTGCGGCGCCGTGGATGCGGCCGACGAGCGGGAAGGGGAGCGTGTCGAGCGCTTCGAACATATACGCGGCCGCGGTTGCGTCGCGAACGTTCTCTTCCTGCGAGTAGCCCACCATCTTCGACATCCACGCGAGGTCGGCGCCCGCGCAGAACGACGGACCGGCGCCTTGCAGCACGGCGGCACGCAGGCGGCCTTCCTTCGCCGCCCGTTCTGCCCATGCCGTCAGCTGCGCGATCAACGCTTCGTTGAAGGCGTTGCGGACTTCGGGCCGATTCAACGTCACCCGCGCGATCTTGTCCTGGATCCGAACATCGATGAGGTTCGCCACGTCCTCTGCGTCCTTTGCGCGCTACATCCGGAAGACCCCGAACTTCGGCGGTGGAATCGGCGCGTTGAACGCCATCGAGAGACCGAGTGCGAGCGCGTGCCGCGTCTGCGCGGGGTCGAGAATCCCGTCGTCCCAGATGCGCGCGGTGGAATAGTACGGGGACCCTTCGCGCTCGTATTTCTCGAGAATCGGATCGCGAATCGCCGCCTCCTCATCCGCCGTCAGCGTCTTGCCGTCGCGCGCCAGCTGATCGCGCTTGACCGTTGTCAGCACCCCGGCCGCCTGCTCGCCCCCCATGACCGAGATGCGCGCGTTGGGCCACATCCAGAGCAGGCGCGGCTCGTACGCCCGTCCGCACATCCCGTAGTTGCCCGCCCCGAACGAGCCCCCGAGGATCACGGTGAACTTCGGCGCGACCGAGTTCGCCACGGCATGGACCATCTTCGCGCCGTCCTTCGCGATCCCGGCGCGCTCGTACTGCCGCCCGACGATGAAGCCGGTGATGTTCTGCAGAAAGATGAGCGGCACGCTTCTGAGGTTGCACAGTTCGATGAAGTGCGTCGCCTTGAGCGCCGACTCGGAAAAGAGGACGCCGTTGTTCGCGACGATCCCGACCAGGTAGCCATGGAGCCGCGCGAACCCGGTGACGAGTGTGGCGCCGTACCGCTCCTTGAACTCGTCAAATCGCGATCCATCGACGATCCGGGCGATGACCTCACGGACGTCGTATTGTTTGCGCACGTCCGCGGGCACGATCCCGTAGATCTCCTTCGGATCGTAGCGAGGCTCTTCGGGCGAGGTCACGTCGGCCGGCGGGGACTTCGTCGCATTCAGCGTGGAGACGATGATTCGCGCGAGGTGCAGCGCGTGCTCATCGTCCTCGGCGAAGTAGTCGGCCACTCCCGACAGGCGCGTATGGACGTCCGCGCCGCCCAGCTCCTCGGCGCTGACCTCTTCGCCGGTCGCCGCTTTCACGAGCGGCGGACCGCCGAGGAAGATCGTACCGGTGCCGCGGACAATGACCGTCTCGTCGGACATCGCCGGCACGTAGGCGCCACCTGCCGTGCAGGAGCCCATGACGAGGGCAATCTGCGGGATCCGCTCGGCCGACATGCGCGCCTGGTTGAAGAAGATGCGTCCGAAATGATCGCGATCCGGAAATACCTCGGCCTGCAGCGGAAGGAACGCGCCGCCGGAATCGACCAGATACACGCACGGCAGCCGGTTCTCGAGCGCGACCTGCTGCGCGCGCACGTGTTTCTTCACGGTGATGGGGTAGTACGTACCGCCTTTCACCGTCGCGTCGTTGGCGACGATCAGCACTTCGCGGCCCGACACGCGGCCGACGCCCGTGACGAGACCCGCGGCCGGCGCCTCGTTGTCGTACATCTCCCACGCCGCCAGCGGTGAGAACTCCAGGAACGGGGAACCGGGGTCGAGCAGCCGATCGATCCGCTCGCGGACGGTCAGCTTTCCCTGTTCGCGATGGCGCTGCAGGTACTTCTCTCCGCCGCCCAGCCGCGCCGCCGCGATTCGCTCGCGCAGCTCGCGGACGAGTCCCTCCGTGCGTGCGGCGTTGGCGCGGAAGTCATCCGAGGCCGGATCGACGTGCGTCCCGAGGACGTCCATCACCAGCCGCAGCAGTCGGTCTTGAAGCCACAGCGCGGACAGCGCCAGACGGCGTGCATGCGGAACATCTCAGCGCCGCAGCGCTCACAGTCCATTGCATCAGGGTGTCGGGGCCTGGGGTTTGGGGCGTGGGGCTTGGAGTGTGAGGGGCCGGCCTTCGGGTTCGGAGCCGGATCAGGCATGAACGGGATTATAGATGACCGGCTCGAAGGGAACCGATTTGTATAGAAACCGGTCGCACCGTCTTGTACGATTACAGTCTGTCAGCCCGATGACGGTCTCTAAACCTATGTACAATAACCAGACGTTTTGGCGCACGTTTTGCTGAGGTGGGCGGACCATGACGACTAACGGAAAGCGCAGGCAGCGCGTACTCGCGATCGATGACGAGCCGGCGATGATCGACTGGCTGAAGATGGTCCTCGAGCACGAAGGATTCGAGGTGCGGACCGCGCTGGTCGGCACGCGGGCCGAGGAGATCTTCAAGAGCTGGAAGCCGGACGTCGTCGTCACGGACCTGATGCTGCCTGACGTCGACGGCGTGGATCTGCTGCGTCGTTTCAAGCAGATGTATCAGGAGACCGAGGTCATCGTCGTCACCGGACACGGGAGCGTACAGAAGGCGGTCGAGGCGACGAAAGCGGGCGCGTTCGACTTCGTCGAGAAACCGATCAAAGACGCCGACGAGCTGCTCGCGCGGCTGCGGCGGGCGCTCGAGCTGCGCACGCTGCGCGACGAGAACGTCGAGCTGAAACGTCAGCTCGAAGGACGTTTCCAGTTCGGCAATATCATCGGCAAGAGCAAGAAGATGCACGAGGTGCTCGACCTCGTCGCGAGCGTCGCGGGCAGCGACGCGAACATTCTGATCCAGGGGGAGAACGGCACCGGCAAGGAGCTGATCGCGAACGCGCTCCACTACAACAGCAAGCGGGCCAAGGGACCGTTCATCAAGATCAATTGCGCCGCGATCCCGAAGGACCTGATCGAGTCGGAACTCTTCGGCTACAAGAAGGGCTCGTTCACCGGCGCGATGACGGACAAGGAAGGGCTCTTCGAAATGGCCGAGGGCGGATCGCTGCTCCTCGACGAGATCGGCGAGATGCCGTCCTATCTGCAGACCAAGCTGCTCCGCGTCCTGCAGGAGCGCGAGTACCGGCCGATCGGCAGCGATCGGATCGTCCGAGTCGACTTCAGGCTGATCTGCGCGACGAACATCGACCTCGACGTCGCGCTGAGCGAAGGCAAGCTGCGGGAAGACCTCTACTTCCGCATCAATACGATCACATTACGCGTCCCGCCGCTCCGCGAGCGGACCGAGGACATCCCGCTGCTGTGGGAGTACTTCCGCGACAAGTACAACAAGCGCCACCAGCGCAACATCAAGGGCATCACTGGCGATGCCATGCACGCGCTGATGCGGCACCGCTGGCCGGGGAACGTGCGGGAGCTCGAGAACGTCATCGAGCGCGGCGTGCTCATCTCGAAGGGGAACGAGATCGCGCCGTCCGATCTGCCGGAGACGCTGCGCGAGGAAAACCGCACACAAACCGATTTCACGATCCCGCCGCACCGCACGCTCGCGGAGATCGAGAAGATGGCGATCGTGCAGACGCTGCATCGCACGAACTGGAACAAACAGGAAGCGGCGCAGATCCTCGGGCTCTACCGGCCGACGCTGTACAGCAAGATGCGCAAGCACAACATCGAGGACCCGGGCCGTGCGGCGCGCGCTGCACGCAACGGTGGGGACCGAGAACTGGTATCGCGAGAAGCGGAGGGATCGTGAATCAACGACAAACCATCGTGGCAGGCGGTATCGTCGGTGCGGTAGCCGGCATGGCGGCGAGTTATCTGCTCTTCACCCCGAACGGCCAGCGTTGGCGCAGGGACGCCGAGCGCTCACTCGGCTCGTTCATCCAGGAAGCGGAGCGGCTCTTGTCGGCGGCCGACCAGGTACGGCAGAGTGTCGCAGACCTTCGTGGTGGACAGACCGGATGGCCGCGTTCGGCCTGACGTGGGCGCGGAGACGACACGTCTCCTGGCGGCTGAGCCGCCGCAACGGGTTCTTGCGCGCCTGATCGCCGGGTTTCGCCTCATTGGCCTGGCAGCGTGGCGGGGCATCGGCGAGCTCTACAACAGCGAAGGCCTGACGCACGCCGCGTCCATTGCCTATTACGCCTTGCTCTCGCTGTTCCCGTTTCTGCTGCTGGTGCTCTCGATTCTCGGAATGGTGACGGCCGACGCGGCAGACCGTGACGCCGTCGTTCGCTTCGTCTTCCGCTACTTCCCGAGCCAATTC
>DATAEE010000335.1:0-8966 GCA_036258175.1 Vicinamibacterales bacterium | reverse complement strand
AATGGGGCTGGCATATACGCCCGGCGCGACGCGCGAGGAATCGTGGCGGGTGTTCAAGGTCGCAGCCGGGCAGGGCGTTCCCGTATTCGTACATGTGCGCTCCGCGGGGATGATCGAACCTGGCAGCAGCATCGAGGCGATCCACGAGGTCATCGGGAACGCGGCCGGAAGCGGCGCGACGCTTCACATCGTCCATATCGGCAGCAGCGGTCTCCGACAGACCGCGATCCTCCTCGACATGATTGACGGTGCGCGCCGAAGCGGCGTCAAGGTCACGACCGAGGTGTATCCGTACACCGCCGCTTCCACGAGCATCAAGGCGGCGATCTTCGATCCCGGTTGGCGCGAGCGGCTCGGCGCAGACTACGGAGACATCGAATGGGTCGCCACCGGCCAGCGCCTCAGCGAGGCGACCTGGGAGGAGTACCGCAGCAAGGGCGGCATCATCATCGCGCACATCATTCCCGAGGAAGCTGTCGATCTCGCCGTCGCGCGGCCGGGAGTGATCATCGCGAGCGACGGCGTGCCGTTCACCGATGGCCGCGCCCACCCCCGCGGCGCGGGCACGTTCGCACGCGTGCTCGGCCGCTATGTCCGCGACAAGCGTGCGCTCTCTCTGATGGAGGCGCTGCGAAAGATGACGATCCTCCCGGCGCAGCGGCTCGAACAGGTCGCGCCGCAGATGCTGAAGAAGGGGCGGCTCGCGGAAGGCATGGACGCGGACATTACCGTCTTCGATCCGGTGAAGGTCATCGATCGCGCCACGTTCGCGGAGCCCGCGCAGCCGTCCGCTGGAATTCTCCACGTCATCGTCAACGGGACCTTCGTCGTCCGGGAGGGCAAGCTGATCGACGACGCCCGACCGGGACGCGGGATCCGGCGGCCAGTCCCCCAATCGTAAGCGGCGCCGTTCGCCAACCCTCTGGCGAGAAATCTGCAGGGTAGTCATACAGGACAGCCTGTCGCTCGAGCTTTTAGCCCAGCGGCGAGACCGGAGCCTTGTACGACAGGTGATCAATGACTGATGCGAAGCACTCGCTGCTCATGACGTTTGTTGTCGTCGTAACAATCGCGGTTGCCGGCTGCGGCTCGGCTGCGCGACTTGCGGTTCACGACGGCACGGGCCCGAAACCTGTGCTGCCAAATGGGTGAACAGCACCTCGCGATCGAGGTCGAGTGCTATGCAGGCCACCGAGGAGAACAGACGCCGCGCACGCTGATTCTTGCGGGCCGCCGCATCGCGGTCGCGGAAGTGCTCGACGCCTGGCTCGCGCCCGACCACCGCTACTTCAAGCTGCGCGGCGCCGACGGCGACACCTACCTGGTTCGCCATGACGAGCGCTCGTCTACCTGGGAACTGACGATGTTCCGCTCGGAAGAACGGCGCTGATTGAGTTCGTCCGAATTGGACCGTCCTTCGGACTCTCAATGAATCTGCCGTCAGAATCCCGGAGAAATCCCGGCACACTCCCGAGACTTCCCTCCGGTGCCGCCCTACGCTTGTCCCGACGGAATTACTTCAGGAGGACCAATGAAAGTCGGACGATTGGCGGCAAGTCTCGGTGTTTCGTTCGTGGGCGCGGTAATTCTTGCGGGCGCGTCGGCCTCGAGCGCAGGGCCGCAAGATGCGCGCATGCACAGCCAACATTTCTCGAGTAAGGATCAGGCAAGCGGCCTGGTCAAAGTTGTCCGCGAGGCGACCGAACGCTTCAAGGATGTCTCGGTAGCTGAAAAAGAGAATTACCATCTGCTCTTCGGGTGCGTCAGCGGCCCCGACTCTGGCGCGATGGGAATGCACTTCGTGAATCTGGACCTGGTGTTCGACGGTGTGCTGGATCCAGCAAAACCCGAGATCGTCATCTACGAGCCGTTGCCGAGCGGCCGGCTGCGGCTCATCGGCGCCGACTATCTGATCACGGCGGAGGCGTGGCACACCAACAACCCGACCGCGATGGGCGCGCCGGAGCTGATGGGGCAGATCATGCACCTCTTCGAGGCCCCGAATCGATTCGGGCTGCCGTCCTTCTACACGCTGCACGTGTGGGCGTGGAAGGACAACCCGACGGGCATGTTCGTGAACTGGCACTCGAAGGTGTCGTGCGAGGCGTTCAGCGGGCAGTAGCGGTTACTTGAGCCGCGCGAGAAGCTTCTTGAACCGGGGGTCGTCACGCAAGCCGTCGTAATCGGATCGTGCTCGATCCAGTCTCGCTTCCCCCAGCCTCGCGCGGCCAGGCGCTCGAGATACTCGAGCGCCTGTTCCTTGTGGCCGAGTCTGGCCTCGTGACAGGCGGCGCTGATGATCGCGCTCAAGTCATCGGGATACAGCTCGAGTGCTCGCCGGCACCATTCGGTGGCGCGAGTCGTCTGGCCGTCGAAGAACAGCGCCAGCGACCCGAGCGACAACGCGCGTCCATCGACCGGATTGAGCACGAGCATGCTTTCAGCCCGCCGGACGCCCTCGCGACAAGCCTCCGCCGCCTCGTCTCTGCGGCCGAGCATGCGCAGCGACTGCGACAGCAGGATGGGACTTTGAAAATCTTCGTGGCGAACGTCCGCTGCCTTCCGAAAGAGCTCGGCCGATTTCGCAATGTCCCCAGCGGCAAAACTGGAGCGCGCGTAGTAGTAGTACGCCTCGAAGATGGTCGGATTGAGGCGAATTCCCTCGTCGAACTCTCTTGCGGCCTCGTCGTACCGTCCTGACAGCGAGAGCACGAAGCCTCGCGCCACGTGCGCCAGGGCAAGATCCGGCGCGAGCTCGAGGGCTCTTGCGCTGGTCCGTTCTGCTTGGACGAGATCGTCATGCCTGGCACCGAACCACTCGTACAAGGTGCCATGCACAGCTGCAAGACAGGACCAGGCCGGGCTGTAGTTGCCATCCAGCTCCAGGGCCCGCTCGAACATCTCGCGGCAGATCTCCAGATCCGGCTGGGTCATGCGTGGAAGGTGCTGGCGGCCGCGAAGGTAGTACTCGTAAGCGGCGGTGCCGGTCTGCGGCCTGCCCGTCAACGCCTGCCTTTCACGACTGGTCAGCACGCTTCCGCGGAGTGAGGTCGCCACGCTTTCCGCGATCTCGTCCTGGATGGCGAACACGTCGTCCAGCTTCCGATCGAAGCGCTGAGACCATCGGTGATAGCCACTGGGTACTTCGATCAGTTGGACTGTCACGCGCAGCCGGTCTTCTGACTTGCGGACGCTGCCCTCGAGGATTGTCCCCACGCGCAGCTGGTGGCCGATCTCGCGAATGTCGGCGCCGCTGCTGCGGAATTGAAAGGAGGCCGTGCGCGCCGCCACGCGAAGGCCGTCGATCTGTGTGAGTGCGTTGATCAATTCCTCCGCGAGCCCTTCGCACAGGTAGTCCTGGTCGCGGGCCGGGCTCATGTCGGCGAACGGGAGGACGGCGATTGCGGAGATCCCAGGCTGCGAGGATTGTGGATCAGGCGCGAGCTTGTCGGCCGAATTCTCGAGCGCTGCGACGAAGCGGTAGCCCCGACGATGTCGAGTCTCGATGAAACGTGGTTGCTTGGGACTATCGTCCAGCGCGCGGCGCAGCTCCTGAATGCACGATGTGAGCGCGTCGTCGCTGACGACGGTGTCGTTCCAGACCGAGGCGAACAACTCTTCCTTGGTGACGGGTTCACCCGCGCGCGTCACCAGCACAGTCAGCACGGCGGCCGCCTTCGGCGTGAGGCGGACCTCCCGCGACCCGGACCAGAGCCGTCCGGATTCGGCATCAAAGCGGTAGCCGCCGAAGCTCACGTTCTGGTCCATACCACCACAATCCCGGAAAAATCCCGGTTGAGTCCCGGGACTCCCTGCCCAGGGATCCGTAATCTTCCATAAAACGGCGGCGCGGGGGCAACCCGAACACGAAAGCGGTGAGGTTATGGGCAACATTCTGACATTGGCGTACGGCGTCGTGAGTTACGTGGCGTTCTTTCTAACCTTCCTTTACGCGATTGGGTTTCTCGGCAACATCGGGGTGCCAAAGTCGCTTGATTCGGGGGCAGTGGGTCCTTGGCCGACCGCGCTGGCAATCGATGTCGGACTGCTGGCTCTGTTTGCGCTTCAGCACAGCGTGATGGCGCGGCAGGGCTTCAAGCGGATGATCACGAGGGTCATCCCACCAGCGGCCGAACGGAGCACCTACGTGCTATTCAGCAGCCTGCTGCTCATGCTGCTCTTCTGGAAGTGGCAGCCGCTCGGTGGCGTCGTGTGGGAGGTTCAGAACCCGACCGGCCGAGCCCTGCTCTACGCCGGATTCGCGTTCGGCTGGACGCTGGTGCTCGTTGCAACGTTCGTGATCAATCACTTCGACCTGTTCGGGTTACGGCAAACGTGGAAGGCCTTCCTGGGGCAACCGCAGAGTGAGCTGCGGTTCGTCACGCCGGTCCTCTACCGGATCGTTCGTCATCCGCTCTATGTCGGCTGGCTCTTCGCGTTCTGGTGCACGCAGACGATGACGGTGACGCACCTGCTTTTCGCGGCGGTGACGACAGCGTATATTCTGGTGGCCATCCAGTTGGAGGAACGGGATCTGCTGACAGCCCATCCGGAGTACGCTGAGTACCGCCGGCAAGTACCAATGCTGGTTCCGGGCTTGCGGCCGCACGCCGCGGCGCAGCCGGTTCGCACGAGTCGCGCGTAGTTCGGAAATGCAGATGGAACGAACATCGATCGCCGGCACACCAGCGAGGATGCTCTACGGAGCCGTCGGCTGGTGTGCCGTCGCGCTTGCGATCGCCGGCGTCATGCTGCCGGGACTGCCGACGACGGTATTCGTCATCGTCGCGTCGTACTGTTTTTCACGGAGCTCGCCCCGGTTCGAGCAGTGGCTTCACAGCAACCCGTGGCTTGGTCCGCGGCTCGAGCGCTTCGCCCAGGCGGGCGGCATGCCGGCGTCGGTCAAGCGCGGTGCGCTGGCGGCGATGTGGCTCGCCATTCTGTTGTCCTCTGCGATCCTGATGGGGATCCACTGGGCGGCGGCGCTTGGTACGATAGCGTTGGGCGCTGTCGGGACGGCGTGGATCCTGTTGGGGGTGCGCACTCGTCCCGAATCCCGCTAGTCCCGCTCCGACTGCCTGGGAACTGGGCGCCCCCGACCTCTGTCATCTGTCGTTCATCTTCAACTAACCATCCTCGCGCCCGTGTTTTGTGGCGTGGATTCCGATTGCTGGCCAGCGTGCTCGCGCTCATCACCGCGATCTCCCCGGCAGCGGGTGCGCAAACGACCCGCACCCGACAGCTCGAGCAGCGGCGCGCCGACCGCGCTCATGAGGTGAAACCAGAACCGCGCACGAAGGTCGAGAAGACGCTGCTCTGTACTTCCGACGGAGCCCTGAGGGGTGACGGCCCGTGGGCATTGATTGCATGTGATGGCCTGGTTGCGACGTTCGGCTACTCGCCGGGCCTCGTTCTGAACCTGCCAACGCGCAACAGCCACGCGGACACGATCGCCAGCGGTGCGCCCGCGAGGCTCAGAAGCACACCCATACTCATTTCCGCGCGTAGTTGCCCTGGTGGCAGGAGCGCGCCGCAAAAGAACAGCCCGACGCTGAATCCCATCGCCGCGATGAGTCCACTTACGATCAGCTCTCGCCAGCCGACCCAGTGCGGCAGGTGCAAACCACCGAGAATGCCGAGACCCGCGCCGATGAGAAGGCCGAGAGGCTTCCCAACAATGACAGCCATCGGTAGTCCAAAGGTCCCCCACTCGAGCGCGCCCATTGGCACGCCGGCGTTCACGAGTCCGAAAAAGAACAGCGCCACCTGGGCCGGATACCTCCACCAAATCTCGAACTGACTCAACGTATCTTTCGCGTCTGGGCGGGCGTCGACGAAAAACCCTGGGTCGCGCGCCGCGTGAGGCAGGAACGGCATGATCGGAACGAGTGCGAGCGCGGGATGCAGGCCGCTCCGGAAGAGGCCAAACCAGGAGACGCCACCCGCACCGAGCAGATACGGCCAGAAGCTGCGCACGCGCGTCAATCGAAGTCCAGCGGCGATACCGAGCGCTCCTGCCAGGGTCAACACACCACTGGCGAGATGGACCTCTCTCATGGGATTGAAAAACGCGAGCGTCAGGAACCCCAGGGCGTCGGACGCGATCCCGAGAAGGAGCAGGAACGGGATCATGGGATGAGGCCGGAAGATGAGCCTCGCGACGAAATAACCGAGGGCGAGATCCGTCGCCAGGGACACCGGCCACCCGAGCGACAACATCGGTTCGTCGAGCGCGTCGACGAGGCGAATATAAAGAAGCGCAGGCACGACGGTCGCGCCGATCGACGCCACCACCGGCAGCATGGCGCGCCTCCACGGATGGAGTACGCCGCCCGGCGCCGTCGCTTCGACGACCTCCTTGGTCATCAGCGCAAAAAACAGCATCATGGCCACGTCATTGACGGCAAACGAGGTCGCAAAGCTGAAGCGGTAGTAGCTCTCGGGCGCCGTGTTGACCCACACCAGAGCGATCAGGGCGCCGAGCGGCAACAGGAGCAGGTGTTCAACGGCGAAGCGCGACAGCCGCGGGACGGTCGTTCGCACGCGCTGCCGTAACCGTCGCCGTCTGGATGTCGAACCGGCGCCCTGGTCGGCGGCGTGCCGTCCGGACTCGTCTGTCATGCGGTGCCTCGTGGCGCCTCGTTCAGCGGCCCGCGCCCACGGCGCGGATCACGCCTGAATCCACGGTCTTCCCAGTACGTGAGATGGCCTGAAAGTGCAGCTCAGTTCCCGCGATTTCCAGCAGCATGAAGCTCTGGTCCTGGTCGAAGTACGCGTCGGTCTGGTCCGTGGGTCTCATGTTGCCCTTCCTCAACTGTCCCGCCGAACCTGAGACGAAGTAGACGATACCCTTCTGCGGTTTCAGCCGCTCGTAAACGTGGTCATGGCCGGAGAAGACGACATTTACCCCATGCTTGACGAAGATCGGCTCCAGCAGCACGCGCAGGTCCACCGAGGAGCCGTGGCGGCTGGCATTCGAGTAGAGCGGATGATGGAAATAACAGATCTTCCAATCCTCACGCGCCTGTTGTAGAGACGTGTCGATCCACGCCACTTGCTTCTGGTCCATCCGCGTGCTGTCCAGAGCAAAAAACCGGACGTTGTTTCTGGTGAACGTGTAATAGCGCTCGCCATTCATGTTGAACGGCTTGTAAAAGACGTTCTCCGATCGGTCATGGTTGCCGAGTGACGCCTGGAATTTCACCCCGGCCGACAGGAGAGGCGCGTACGGCTGTTCGAATTTCTTCACGAAGTCGGCCGGCTGCTGGCTCCCGTACATGTTATCGCCAAGCATGATGACGAGATCGAATGGGAACGCCGCGCGCGCGTTGATCATCTGTTGGGCAATCTCGTACTGTGGCCGATCACCAGTCCCGTTGTCGCCAATAGCGGCAAACTTCAGCGAATCCGGTCTGTTGGGAAGTGTGAGTGAGGGTTGTCCGAAAGCCGCAGCGGAGGCAACGACGCCGGCGACAAGCGCGACACGTCGAATTCGGCGCCCAACGATGGCCAACAATCGACAAGCGTAAAGGCTGACGAATGACAAGAAGATGACAGGAGACGATGAAGTCGTCATCGTGCGTTCACTGGCCAAGGCGCACGATCGCCCGTCGTGGTCCATCATGCACTGGTCTGGGCTCGGTCACGTCAGTTCAAGCGACAAACAACATGCAGCAAGTTCGCGCTCGTCACGGTGAGCAGCGCCGTGTCTCTGCTGCAGCTCTGCCTCACCGCTCCGTTCGCGCCTCTTTTCGACCCGGATGAGGGCTATTATCCGGCGACGGCGGCCGAGAGTGTGGCATCGGGGTCGGCCTGGGATCCTCGGCTCAATGGGGAACCGCGCTGGGACAAGCCGATCCTCCCATATGCGCTGATTGAAGGCGCCTTCAGTCTATTTGGCCGGGGGTCGCAGCCGCGCGCGTTCCAAGCGCCCTCCAAGGTACCGCGCTCGTGCTGGTCGTTGGATTTCTTGTGTGGCGACTGGCTCGCGCCGGCGCGTTGAGCGCAGTTATTGTCAGCACCACAGCGGGGATCCAGATCTTCTCACGCGTTGCGCATCCCGAGATTGGCGTCGTGCTCAGCGTGGTGACGACCGAACTCCTTCTATGCCTCTGGCTGATCTGGCCCGTCGACGCAGCTCGCCTTCACCTCGCCGTCGCTGCGGGCGTTTCCGTGGGATATGGCGTGCTCGCGTACACGACCACGGCGTACGGCCATCGCCGCAGCGTTCTGTTCTTCATCATCCCAACAGCAATTGCCTTGCTCCCATGGATCGCTCCTGCCAAAGGCGTTTCGGCTCGTGTTCCGCCGCGAGGCGACACCACGGCAAGCGCTTCGAACGTGTATGGGGGCCAGCGCCGTCAGCGCCTTTGTCTTCTATTCCTTCTCATCGTCGAAACTGCCCAACTACGCGCTCGTGTTCATTCCTCCACTGGCGGTACTGATTGCGCTCTGGTTCGATGAGCAGTTTGACGCCGCGCCGGTGGCTCGCCGCGCGTCACGCGTCTCGACGACCGCGCTGCTGGCAGTCGGCGCAGCGGTCCTGATTGCCGGGCCGCATGTCCTCGGCTACGGTTTGAGCGCTCGCGAAATACTGGGCGGTGTCCCATCGGGAACCGCGGATGTCGTCGAGCTGCTTTTGCCTGTCCCGTCGCGCTGCGCCTGAGGCGAAGAAATTCCTTCGCGAGGGAGGAGGCTTGTCATCGTGTGTTCAGCTGCCCTGACGGATCATCGGGTCCGGGTCGTCTCACGAGTCGCCACTCGGGGGGTGGAGCTGGGGTCACCCTTGCGCACAATGTGGCCACCCCTTGCGAAGCATGAAGTACGCTCGGGGATGAACGGATCATGACAGACGCAGTCAGGGCGATCTCGAGGTTCAGTTGTAGCAGGTTACCGTTGTAGCCCGGCGGGAAGCGCGATAAGGATCCTGCTCGTTGAAGATGAGCCCCGGGCGGCGCAAATGCTCG
>DATAEE010000334.1:0-1934 GCA_036258175.1 Vicinamibacterales bacterium | reverse complement strand
CGTTACATATTCCCGTCCATCCTCGGCGAAGCCGCCAAGCCCGTTGAAGAACTCGAGTTTTGGCAAAGATGGTACGGCCCCCAACCCGGAAACGAGGGCAGCTCGCTTCGGAAGGGGTCGGGCAGGGACTCTGCGATCCGGAACACGGTCAAGCTGATCCGAAAGGCGCCCGCGTGGTCCGACGAGCACCACCCGCGCCACTGACGCGAGAAGGGCGGTTGTCTCCGCCGAAATCAGGTCCGCTCTAAGCACGAAGACGCGGCCCGGAGATCCCTCCATGCCGCCCCGTGGTCGTAATTGGCTCGTCCGCACCAGTGTCTCGAGCGCGATCTGAAGGTCCTGCACATAGGAAGACCCGCGCTCGTTCAGGATCACCAGATCCACGGCGAACTGCTTCATCTGCAAGTATTCGTGCGCATGAAGCAATTGGCGGGCCACGTTGAGGTGGTCGGTGTCGGCGATGCGCAGCAGCACGATCGGCAGGTCGCCGGAAATGCCCAGGGGCCAAAGCCGCGACTGCGCGCCGACGCCTCGAAGGATGGCGTCAGAGGAAGGTCTCAGTGTCGAAGATGAGTAGATGAGGTGTCCGGCGAGACGCTGGAACAGGCCTGCCTCGCCCGAATCGAGGCCGAGATGGTTAAGTTGTACCTGGGCCTGGGTCCAGGCGAGAGTCGCCGCCCGCTCGAAGGCGGTGGTGTCGCGATGCTTGTCGATAAGGCTAAGTAGTGCTTTGCGAGATGATGCGACCACGGTCCAAAAGGCGACGTGCACGCTCGCGCCGGGTGCGATCCGCACGCGCCGGCGCAGGGCGAAGACCGCATCGAGCACAATGCCCACCGTGTTCGAGAGCGGCCGACCGTCAATCACCGCGATCGGCGTCCGGACGCTGCCGCCACGGCCGAAGAACCGGGCCCTATCGGTTTCCACCTCAGGCTTTCCCACGGCGCCGCCGTCAACGACGGCGAGGTGTGCAGCCCAGATCTCCGGCTCGCTCGGCGAACGCCGCCGCCGCGTCGCCAGAATGGCGCCGACTTCGGCCAGATAATCAGTCTCGACGAACAGCTTGGAAAAGGCCGGATGCGTGACGTCTGCAGCCTGGGGCGCCAGCACGAGCTCAGCATAAGACGTGACTTCGATCTCCCGCACGCGGGTGCCGGAGTTCGAAATCGAGACGCGACGGACCTCGGCATCGTCTTCGGCCGAGACGAGCACCTCCATGGTCGTCGTAAGCGATCCGTCCCGGCGCGTGAACTCGGCGCGATCCTCGCTAAAAGTGACATCGTAGTCCTCTGGGTCGGTGCCGCTCGGCTGAAATCCAGCCGACCATAGGTTGCCGCTATCGACGTCACGCAAAAAAACATAGGAGCCCCATTCGTCGCAGGTTGCGTCCTCCCGCCAGCGGGTCACAGCCAGGTCGCACCAGCGGCTGTAACCGGAGCCTGCGGCCGTGAGCATCACCGCATAGCGGCCGTTCGAGAGGAGCTGGGTGGCGGGCGTCGCGGTTTGCGCTGTGATGAGCCGCCGGCCGCCGGGCGGCTCCACGTCCCAGATTTTGGCGGTTGACTCCGCCGCCGCCCAGGGACGCGCCAGCGCCACGCGACGCGCCGCGCGCTCCTGCAGCAACAACTCCGTCGCCTGCACGATGGGCTCAGCGTGGAATCGCGCCCGCATCGTGCCGTCGAGAAGCGCGTCGGCGATGGCTATGATCGTCATGCCCTGATGATGCGCCATAAAGGCCCGTACGATCGCGACGGTTTTGCCTTCCGGCACGCGGATCGGTGTGTAGTCCAGGGCCTCATAGAAGCCATAACGACCGCTCGCACCGGCCGCGGCGAGGCGGTCGAAGTTGCGCGCCGCAGCCTGGGGATCTACCATGCTCGCGAGCGCAGTCGCGTAAGGGGCAACGACGACGTTCTCACCCAGTCCGCGCTTCA
>DATAEE010000333.1:0-104396 GCA_036258175.1 Vicinamibacterales bacterium | reverse complement strand
CAGCCCGAAGAATCCCTCGTCCTCCGCGACGTCGATCCGCAGGTAGCCCCGCACGGCCAGATCGACGAGTGTCGAGGTCAGGTCGCGCATGTCGGGCGTTCCGTCGACGAGCGTGCCGAGCTCGGCCGGCGACATCCCGTCCGGCGGTTCGTAGCGCGTCTGAACGGGCGCCAGATCCGGATCGCGTCCGCGTCTGCTCCAGAGCCGCCACATGCCGACGAAGACGAGGGGAGGAATCAGCAGCGGCAGGTTGCTCAGCGCCGTGTCCCGCACGCGGTCGACGGCCGTCGGCCGCTGGACGATCCCCGGGTCCCAGCCGACGACCGCAGTCAGCCCTTCTCTGAAGGACAACCCCGTCGTCGTCTTGATGCGCACTGAAGGAGGCTCGATCGCGACGCTCGCGTCCTTGTCCGTAGAGCCGTAGCCGCCGGTGAACGCCGCCGCGCGGATCCCGGTCGCGCCCGCCGGCAGCCGAATCTCGGCCGATGCGGACTGGATGGGCACGTCCCACTCGTCGCCGGTGACGTTCCAATAGAGCTCGTCGTGCTCTTCGAAAAAGCGGAGGCCGTTCGCGACGCGATAACGGATGACGACGGTCTTCGTCGTATCCTGCGCGCCGGGGACCCAGATCTTCAGCTTGCGATAGTGCCGCTCGCGGCTGCTCTCCCACTTGAGCGCGTCGCCCGCTCCGTCGGTAATGGAGTCAAACGTCAGCCGCAGTGTGTAGTTCAGGCCCTGCGGCGTGCGGTACTCGACCGGAATCGTGCGATAGATGCCATTCCAGGATCCGGTGAACGTGGACTGGATGACTTCTTCGACGGTGATCGATCCGTCAGCCGCCACGGCGATCTTCGCGTCGAACCGATCGATGACGAGGGTGCGCTGGGCTGACGCGGAAACCGCGCCGAGGACGACTAGCGCGGCGGCCGCACTCGGATAGCGGAGAGGGCGGAGGCATCGGAGAAACACGGAGGAACGGAGGCAGCGGAGACGGGAACGGACGCTGTTTCTCCTAATCAATAGTTTCTCCGTTCCGTCTCCGTTATCTCCGTTCCTCCGTTGTAACTCCGTCCCCTCCGTCCTCTCCGTTACCTGCCGGCTCAGAAACTCACCCGCGGCGCCTCTCTCTGCCCCGCGTCCGGGACCTCGAAGAACTCCCGGTTCTTGAAGCCGAACATGCCGGCGATAAGGTTCGAGGGAAAGACCTGAATCTTGGTGTTGAGGTCGCGGACGATGGCGTTGTAGTACCGCCGGGCGTTCTGAACGGCATCCTCAATCTGCGCCAGCGTGTTCTGCAGCGCGGAGAAGTTCTCCGTTGCCCGAAGCTGCGGATACGCTTCGGCGAGCGCGAAGAGTCCTCGCAGCGCGCTGGTCAGCGCCCCCTCGGCCGCGCCGCGCTCCGCCGGGCCGGCGCCCTGCACCGAGACGGCCTTCGACCGCGCGTTGATGACCGCCTCGAGCGTCTGCCGCTCGTGGCCGGCATACCCCTTCACGGTCTCGACGACGTTCGGAATCAGGTCGTGGCGTCGTTTGAGCTGAACGTCGATGTCCGACCAGGCGTTATCCGCCTGAACTTTCAGCTTCACCAGACCGTTGTAGATGCCGATGACGGCCACGACTACGACCGCCAGTATGCCGAGGACAATCAGGGTCATCTGTTCCTCATAGACGTGACGCACCGCATTGTGGATTTTGGATTGCCAGAATCGCCAATGACAAGTTTCGTGCCGGGAAAGAGTATAGTATGCCAAGATATTCTAGGTAATGATGCCGCGCCTGGAGTTCGGCCGCCGCCTGCGTTCCCGGTTCTGGCGACTCGCGCCGCGCGAAGAAGTGGATGCCGAGCTGCGGTTCCACCTCGAGATGCGGGCGCGGGAGCTCGAACGACAGGGGTTCACGCCGGAGGCGGCGCTGGCGGAGGCGCGGCGTCGGTTCGGCGATGTTTCCGCGATTGCGCGTGAGTGCCGGACGCTCGCGGCCGGAAGGAACCGACGAATGGACGTCATCGAGTACCTCCGCGACGTCGGGCGGGATCTGCGCGACGCGTTCCGGCAGATGGCGCGGCGGCCCGCGTTCACGCTGACCGCCGTCCTGACGCTTGCCGTCGGTATCGGCGCGAACGCTGCGATCTTTTCGCTGGTCAAGGCCGTCCTCCTCCGCCCGCTGGCGCCACACGAGCCGGATCGCGTGGTGCGGCTCTACTGGCGCGGCCAGACCGGGAACGCCAATGCCGGATTCGCCTACCCGGAATACGCAGACATCGCGAGCGCTGCGCCATCAATTGCGCCGCTCACGGCGGTCAACCTGGCGACGATGGCGCTGGAGGTGGACGGCCAGCGGGACCAGCTGGTCGGTGAGATTGCGTCGGGCGGCTATTTCGACGTGATCGGGATGCGCGCGGCTGCGGGACGCCGGCTTTTCGCAGCTGACGATCGCCGCGGGGCTCCACCGGCGGCCGTGATTTCGTATCGCTACTGGACGCGCCGGTTCAACGGCGATCCCTCGGTGGTTGGCCGCCACGTCTCCATCAACAACCGGCCCTACACGATCGTCGGCGTCGCCGACGCGAGCGTCAGGGGAAGTTTCGTAGGTGCCCCCGTCGACGCCTGGGTTCCGCTCGAGCCATCTCTCGAACTCTTTGGCCCCGGCACGGCAGAGAACCGGACGCGGCGTGTCCTCGGTCTCATCGGACGCCTGGCGCCCGAGGCGACGGTGCCACAAGCGCACGGCGAACTGGAAGCGGCGGCCGTCGAGCTTGGCCGGATTCGCGAGGAGACGCTCCGCCTCGAGCTGGGGCCGGGGACGCTGCTCCACGGCGGCCGACGCACGATGGCGGCTGTGTTTCTCGGTGTCGTGATGGCGCTCGTCGGCCTCGTCCTCCTCGTCGCGGCCGCGAACGTCGCGAATCTGCTGCTGGCGCGCGCCCTTTCACGACACCGCGAGGTCGCGGTCCGCGCCGCGCTTGGCGCCGGCCGGGGACGGCTCGTCCGACAGTTAATCGTCGAAAGCCTCGCGCTCGCCATGGTCGGCGGGGCCGCCGGATGGATCCTGAGCCTCTGGCTCACCGGCGCATTCGGATCCGTCGCGCTGCTGCCCGGATTCGAGCTGCGGCTCGATCTGACGCCGGATCTTCGCGTCTTCGGTTTTACGGCCGCGCTCACGGTCGTCGCCGGTCTCGCGGCGGGTGTCGCGCCCGCGCTCTCAGTGACGCGCGGCGACGTCGTCGCGGCGCTCAAGGAAGGTTCGGGAGCCGGTGGTACCCGGCAGGCGACGCGGCTCCGCTCAGCGCTCGTCGTCGCGCAGATTTCCGTGTCGGCGATGCTGCTGGTCGCCGCCGGGTTGTTGACGAAGAGCGCCCGCGCCGCGGCGGCTATCGATCTCGGGTTCGAGACGGCTGGAGCTGTCGCGACTGACCTCGATCTCGAGGGACCGGGCTACACGGAGCCGCGCGGCATTGAGTTCTACCGCCAGCTCTTGGCGCGGATCACTGCCCTTCCGGATGTTGACTTTGCGGCGCTCTCGAACCGGGCGCCGCTCGACGTCTCCACGCCGACGCTCCGGGTTACACGTGAGCCCGGTATGGCCGGAATGACGGACCGGACGTCCGGCTTTGAAGCGACGTATCACGTCATCGGCGGCGCCTACTTTGACACCGTGCGAATGCCGCTCGTCGCCGGCCGGTCCTTCGACAACCGGGATCGCGCCAGTGCGACGCAGACGGCAATCGTGAACGAAACGCTCGCACGGCGGTTGTTCGAACGGATCGATGTTCTCGGGGAACGCTTCACCCTCATCGCAGGCACGGCGACCGAACGCCGCCGAGAGATCTCGGGCACGGTCGAAATCGTCGGCGTCGCACGGGATGCGAAGTACCGGACCGTTGGTGAAGCGCCTCAGCCCCACGTCTATCTGCCGCTCGATCAGCACTACGGGCCGGGAATGACGCTGCTGGTCCGCAGCAACGCGGGCTCGCCGCCAACGACCGCGATCCACGACGCGATCGCGTCGCTCGATCCCGCCGTTCAAGGATTCTTCACGCGAACCCTCGTCGAACACACGCGCGTCGCGCTCGTTCCAGCGAGCCTCGCGTCCTGGGTATCGGCGGCCGTGGGATTGATTGCGCTGGCGCTCGGTGCCGTGGGTCTCTACGGCGTCATCGCCTGTCTGGTCGGTGAGCGAACCCGCGAACTCGGCGTGCGCATGGCGCTCGGCGCCAGCCGCCGGACGATCGCGCGCCACGTGCTCGGCCGGGCCGGCCGGCTGGCCGTCATCGGAATCGTGCTCGGCCTCGGGGTGGCAACCGTCGGCGGACGCGCGCTCTCAGGACTGCTCTACGTCTCGCCGTTCGATCCCGTCGTGCTGCTCACGGTCGCGCTGACGCTCGGCGGCGTCGCGCTTCTCGCGGCCTGGCTGCCAGCGCATCGCGCGTCACGCGTCGATCCGTTGGTGGCGCTTCGGGGGGATTAACGTTCGTACGATTCGCGCCTGGATGCAGCCGACAGCTTGATCAGATAGCGCGACGGATCCTTCCAGAACATCTTCCGTGCCTCGTCGAGGCTCTTCGCGCCGGCGTAGCTGATCGAGGAGCAGAGGTGCTTGATCATGTCCTGGAAGACCGGTCGCGCCGACCCGCGCGCGGGTACGCTGATCTCCAGCCCTTCCGCGCCGATCGCCTCGAGATCGACCTCGTCCACGTCTTCGACGTCGAGTCGATCCTTGATCGCGCCGAGTGACGCCATCCCGCGCAGCACTTTGAACGGAACTTTGACCGTCCGCTGCTGCTCAGGGATCACGACCGGCTTCTGCACGACGTCACCCGGCGTCTCCTGCGTTCCGGCGAAGACGCTGCCGAGCATGACCGTATCGCCGCCGCAGACCAGCGCCTGGATCAGGCTGCCGTCGCGCTTGATGCCGCCATCCGCGATGATCGGCGGATCCGCGCCCATCGCGAGCCGGCACTCCACGAGCGCCTGAAGCTGTGGAACGCCAAAGCTCGTCGTGATGCGCGTCGTGCAGCCGCCGCCCGGCCCGATACCGACCTTGATGCCGTCGACACCGCGCTCGCCGAGGAACTTCGCCCCCTCAGCGGTCCCGACATTCCCTGCGACGAGCTCGAAGTCGCCGAAACGCTTGCGGAACTGTTCGATCGCCGTGACCATGACCGCCGAGTGCCCGTGCGCGATGTCGATGACGAGCACGTCGACGCCCGCCTTGATCAGCTCCGCGGCGCGCTCCAGGTAATCCCCTTTCGCCCCGATCGCCGCGCCGACGCGCAACCGGCCCTGAGCGTCGCGCGTCGCGAACGGCAGGTTACGCTGCTTGATGATGTCGCGCGCCGTGATCAGGCCCGTCAGGACACCGTTGGCGTCGACGAGCGGCAGCTTCTTGACCTTGTGTTCGATCATCAAGTGCTCGGCCGCGTCGAGCGTCGACGGCGCTGCGCCGCGCACGACAATGAGGCGGTCCACCGGCGTCATCCGATCCGATACCTTCGCCGACCCGCTGACGAAGCGGATGTCGCGCTCGGTCAGCAATCCCCGGAGCCGCCGCTTGTCGTCGACGACGACAAGAGTGCGGACGCCGGAGCGTTCCATGACGGCGACGGCCTGCTCGATGGTGACGTCCGGACCGATCGTGTACGGGTCTGGAATGATCCCGTGCTGCGTGCGCTTGACGATCTCGACCTCGCGCACCTGCGGCTCGATCTCACCGGAGCGGAAGCCGCGATCGATGACGCCGATGCCGCCCTCCTCCGCCTGGACGATGGCCATCTCCGCGCGCGTGACCGTGTCCATGTTGGCGGAGACGATTGGGCGTTTCAGCGTGAGGCGGCGCGAAAAGCGAGACGTCAGGTCGATTCTCGCAGGGTCGCGCCGCTCGAGGACGCTGTACTGGGGGGCGAAGAGGAAGTCGTCGAACGTGCAGCCGCGGACAAGCTCGACAAGATCGCGGGCGGACATGGCGCTTAGTCTGTCAGAAGTCGGAATTCAGAATCCAGAAATCGCGGTTGAACTCAATCGCCAATCAGCAATAAATCGACAATCCCCAATCCCCAATCGTCGATTGCAGAAAACGGAGACAGGTTATTTCTTGGGGTCTTCCAGGTAGGTATATCCGTGCAGGCCGTCCTCGTAGAACTGGAGGAGGCGGCCGGCTTCGATGAAGTCCAGGCGTCCCTCGCGGACGGCCAGCTCGACGTCAGTGCGGAGCTTCCCGACGAGCGCGTTCGCGTCGAACTCGACGTAGTCGAGCACCTCGCGGACCGTGTCCCCCTTCACCACCGCGTCGAGGACCACGCTCCCGTTCTCGTCGAGGCTGACGTGGACGGCGTGCGTATCGCCGAAGAGGTTATGGAGGTCGCCGAGGATCTCCTGGTACGCGCCGACCAGGAACACGCCGAGATAGTACGGCTCGCCGTTGACGTTGTGCAGCGGCAGGGTCCGTTTGACGTCCCGCCGGTCGACGAAACGATCGAGCTTGCCGTCCGAGTCGCAGGTGATATCGCCGATGACCGCGTGCGACTGCGGCGGCTCGTTCAGCTTGTGAATCGGCATCACCGGGAACAGCTGCTTGATCGCCCAGCTGTCCGGGATCGACTGGAACAGCGAGAAGTTGCCGAAGTAGGTCGCCGCGAGCGTCTCGTCGAGCCCTTGCAGGTCCTCCGGCACCTCGTCCATCTGCTGCACGATCTTCTGGAGCTTCACGCAGATGGCCCAGAACAGGCTCTCGGCCTGGCAGCGCTGGTCGAGCGGCAGGTAGCCGCCCGCAAACAGGTTCATCGCCATGTCGAGCGCCTGTTGGGCGTCGTGGTAACTCTCGAGCGCGTTTCGGGCGTTGATGTTCTGGAAGGTCTCGAACAGGTCGACGACCGGCTGCTCCTTCTCCTCGACCGACGCCGCGTCCGGAATGCTCTCGTCCCCAAACCCGGACACACCCAGGACATTAAAGATAAGGACGCTGTGGTAGGCGACGATAGCCCGGCCGCTCTCGGACACGATCGTGGGCGGCTTGACGGCCGCATCCTCGCACACGGTCTGGATGTGATAGACGACGTCGTTGGCGTACTCCTCGAGCGTATAGTTGACGCTCGATTCGAAGTTCGTTTGCGATCCGTCATAGTCCACGCCCAGGCCGCCGCCGACGTCGAGGTACTCGAGCCCCGCTCCTGCCTTGACCAGTTCTGCGTAAACCCGTGCAGATTCGATCAGGGCGCCCTTCACGATCCGGATGTTGGGGATCTGGCTGCCAAGGTGGAAATGCAGGAGCTTGAGGCAATCCTGCATATTGTGCGCTTTCAGTTCCTCGAGCCCCCGCAACACCTCAGCGACGGTCAGCCCGAACTTCGAACGGTAGCCGCCCGAGCTCTGCCACCGGCCCCCGCCGCGCGCCGCCAGCTTGACGCGCATCCCGATCTGCGGCCTGACCCCGACCTTGCGGGCGTATTCGAGCACCAGCCCCAGCTCGGTGTACTTCTCGACGACGGGGATGATGTTGCGGCCCATCTTGTGGGCGAGCATCGCCGTCTCGATGTACTCGGCGTCCTTGAACCCGTTGCAGATGATCGGCGTGTCGTTCGACGCGAGCGCCGACACCGCCAGGAGCTCCGGCTTGGACCCCGCCTCGAGGCCGAACCCGTAAGGCCGGCCGAAGTCGAGGACCTCTTCGACCACCTGCCGCTGCTGATTGACCTTGATTGGATAAACGCAGATGTAGCGCCCGTCGTACGAGTGCTGCGAAATGGCGGACTGGAAGGCGCTGTGGATGTCCGCCAGGCGGTGGCGGAGGATATCGCGGAACCGGACGAGGATCGGCAGGTCGATGCCGCGCAGCTGCAGGTGATCGACGAGCTGCTTGAGATCGATTGCCTGCTGGGGATCCTTCGTCGGGTGGACGAGCACGTGGCCTGACTGGCTGATGGAGAAGTAGCTCTTGCCCCAGCGGTCGACCTCGAAGAGCTCGTTCGCGTCCGCAACCGTCCAGGGTTCGCCGATGCGCCACGGTCTCGGCAGGCGCGTCGTCTGCGTGCTCACTCGCACATGATAAACGAAAGTCAGCGTTTGTGATCGGGCAATCGACGGAAATTTACGTCAAACCGTGCCGTCGAACGCGTTGTCGGAAGTCGAAAGGTGTAAGACCGAGGGTCGCTGCAGCCCATCGCCAGTCGCCGTTCGCGCGCGCGAGCGCGCGCCGGATGAGAACCGCCTCCGCCTCGAAGAGCGTGAGGTCCTCGAGCCGCGGCGAACGCTCCACCCACGTGCGAAGTCCCAGCTCGCGCGTCGTGATGACGGCGCGGCGAGCGATCCGCACCGCCGACTCGATCGCCCGGCGCAGCTCGCGGACGTTTCCCGGCCACGGATGACGCATCATCGCCACCATTGCGCCATCGTCGAACTCGCGCGCCGGCCCGCCGTGCAGTTCCGTGAATTCTTCGAGAAAACGCTCGGCGAGCGGCGGAATGTCCTCGGGCCGCGCGCGCAGCGGCGGGAGCTCGATCTCGATGGTGCCGAGCCGCAGCAGCAGCTCACGGCTGAAGCGGCCGACCGCCGCTTCCGCCTGCAGGGCGGCGGTCGTGGCGGCGAGGATCCGGACGTTCGCGCGGCGCTCTTGAGAACTGTCACTCCTGAAAAAGATTCCCGATTCGAGCGCCTCGAGCAGACGGCCCTGGACGCTCGTCGGCAGGTTCGCGACTTCGTCGATGACGAGCGTGCCGCCGTCTGCCAGCTCGTAGACCCCCGCCCGCTCGACGACGCCGTCGCCGGCGGGCACACCGGAGGCACCGAAGAGCTCGGTCTTGAGCGTGTCGTCCGGCCGGCCGCCATTAATTGTCAGCAGCGGCCGATCGCATCGCGGCGAGGCCTGGTGTAGCGCCTGCGCGACGACCGACTTGCCGGTACCCGGCTCACCACTGATAACGACGTTCGCGTGGGAGGGCCCTGAGCGCTCGATGAGCCGGAGGATCGGCCGCATCGCACGGGACTGGCTGATAAACCAATGGCCCTCGGGGACGCGGACTCCCATTCTCGAAGAATTGAGAGAACCCGTTCCTTTTGGCAATGGAAATGGGACGAGGGCCGGATGGCTGGGACGAAACCGGGGAACTCGTGCATTACCGAGTCCCCAGTCCCCAGTCCCTAGTCCCTGTCGTGGGTCAGAATTTCACCCGCAACCCCAATCGCAGAATCCGCGGGTTCATGATCTCCAGCACGCTGTCGAAGCCGCGGGTGCCGGTCGCTTCGACGTCGTACTGCCGTCCGAGCACCGTCGCCGCGTTGAACAGGTTGAAGATGTCGACGTCGAACTCCAGGTTCGACTGGCCGAGCCGCAGCAGTTTCTGGAACCGCAAATCGAACGACGTCACAGCCGGCAGCCTGTTGGCGTCCAGGTCGCTGACGACGAGCACGTCCTTGAAAGTCCTCACTGGATCGTTCGTGAGCACGTCGTTGACGTGATACGGCTTTCCATAACCCTGCCGGGTGACCAGGTTCGCGCCGATGCCGATGTCCCACGGCCCCTGCCAGAAGCCGTTCGCGATGAACTGGTACTTCGGCACGATCAGGTAGACCTGCGACTTGCCGCTGCCCGAGGTCGGTCGGATCACGACGCCGTCGTCGACGAGGGGCGCCTGCCTGATGGGCGTCGGATCCTGGACCGACAGCGATCGATCGGTGAAATGTTCCCGCTCCTCGTTCCACGAGAAGCCGACCCGCGCCATCCAGCGATCGGCGAGGCGCTTGGTGCCCGACAGCTCGAAGCCCTGGAAGGAGCGGTGATAGCCGGGGCGGTTCTTCGTGATCGTTCCGCCGCCAACCGGCGCGACCGCCGGGTCGAGCGCGTAATACGGCACGTCGTACGCGCCCGTCTGGGACGTGTTGCCGCTCACCCTCCCGTCGAGCAGGTAGTCGGCCGTCGTCACACCGATGACGGGGAATGGCTCTCCGCCATCGACGCCCCATATGGGGTCGTTGAACCGGCGCCAGGTAAACGACCCGCTGATCGCGAAATTCTTCATCAGCTCGTGGTCGACGCCGAATACGATCTCGTGCGATCGCGGCGCTTTGAGATCCGAATCGATGGCGTTGACCGTCACCGTGGGATTGTCGGGGTCGATACCAACGGCACCAATCGCGCCCGGCTCGATCTCTTCGCGCTCGATCCGGCCGTTGCTGTTCCCGTCAATGCCGATGTAGTAGGCGTAGCCGTACGAATTCGCCGCGATCGTTCCAGCGGTTGCCACCTGGAGCTGGCTCGCGAACGACGCGTAGCTGCCTCGAACGATCGTCTTCCGGTTGGCGTCGAGCGCGTAGCTGACGCCGATGCGCGGCGACAGCGAGTTCCACGTGACCGCATCGTCGACGGCCGCCGACGAGTACGCCGGCATCAGATCCGGAACGAGCTGGTGCGCGGGTACGTCAGCCGCTTTGGCCGAGTTCGAGGTGTGGTCGTACCGCAGCCCCGCGTTCAGCGTCACGCGATCCCAGGTCAGCGTGTCGCTGACGTACAGATGGTTGTAGTTCGCGAAGTTCTCCTGTATGTAGGGCCGGAAGATCGCCATCACGTAGCCGCCCGGGCCGAGGCTCGGCACCTCGAAGTTCAACACGCCGCCGCCCCAGCTGAAGTCGGTGAAGTCATCGACGCGCCGCCAGGCGCCGCCGAAGCGGACTTCGTGCCGGCCGCTGAACCAGTTCGCGTCGAGATTCAGCGTCTTCTGCGGACGCTCGGTCGCCAGGTAGTAGCTCGACCCGGACTGGAAGCCGTTGGCGTCGATGAAGACCTGCGTTGTCCGGCCGCCTTTCGGCTCGAGATTGAACGCGTTCTTGACGTAGGCGGCGCGCCCGGTCATGAACAGATTGCCGCTCGGGATCCAGTTCACCTCGCCCTTGTAGGTCCGCGTCGGGCCGTCCTGATCGACGGTCGACTCAGGCGCGACGAGCGGTGACGCGTCACGGCCGAATTTCGTCTTCTCGCCCTGGAAGAAGGTGAAGTTCGCGCGGACCGCCTCGGAGAGCTGGGCGTTCGTCTTGAACGCGGTGTTCTCGAGAATCGTGCGGTCGATCAGATCGTTGATCGTCCTGATGCGGACGTCGGTCTTGCCCCATGAGCCCCACGCCCACCACTTGTTCTTCATCAGCGGGCCGCCCAGCTCGAACCCGTAGTCCGAATACTGATCCGTGCGGTTGCCTTTGCCGCTTGGGCCCGCGACGGCGACGAGGTCCTCGTCGATGTTGTTGGCCTGCAGTGACTCGTTAGCAAAGAACACGCGGGCCGAGCCGTGCGGATCGTTCGTGCCGGTGCGGAGCACGAAGTTGAGCTGCACGCCGGCGGTCGCCGCCAGTGGATCCGCGCCGCCGGTCGTCACCTGAATCTCCTGGAACATGTCGAAGTCGTAGTAGGTCGGCGAGCTGCCGAGCGCGTTCATGTCGGTGATCGGGACGCCGTCGAGATACCACGTGTTGTCGCCGAAGTCGGCGCCCTTCGCGGTGTAGTTCGACTGCTGTCCGGACTCGGATCCGCCGACGTTGACGCGGTCGACGACGATGCCCGGAACCGTTTGGAGGACTACCCATGGGTCACGGGAGTTCGGAACTTTTTCGAGTTCGTCGACCGTGACGTTCGTCGAGATTGCCACCCGCTTCGGATCGATCGCCGGCGTCTCGGCCGCCACGGTCACTTGTTCGGCGACCCCGGCGACGCTCAGTGTCACACGAAGAGGAACAATCGCTCCCGTTGCCACCGGCACGCTCTGATTCATGTACTCGCCGAATCCGGCGAGCGACGCCTTCACCTGATACGTCCCTGGCGCGAGATTGAGGAAGTGCGCTTCACCCTTGTCGTCCGTGACCGCTTCCTGTGTCTGCGGTCCCGAGATTGTCACCGTGACGCCTGGTAGCAGAGCGCCCGTGCTGTCGCTGACACTGAGGTCGATGCGCCCGGTGTACACCTGCGCGGCTGCCGGGCGTGCAGCCGTCATCATCGTGCCGATGACGAGCGCGGCAATGACCGTGACCGCGCGCGCCGACCAACGAAGATTCGTCATGGAGTGTTCCTCCGAACCGGTGCCTGCAGAGCAAGTGGGGTACCGCGGTCGAAGCCGCCGTTTGAATCGGGTGTGCGGTTGTGTCCGACAGATTTGTGCGAAGGGTGAAACGACCGACTAGAAGTGCGAGCGTTCGCCAGTCAGGGACGAATCACTTCCCGCGCGTGACGAACGGCGGGACGGGATCCTCCAATCGTCCGTATCCGGCATCCAGATCCACCAACTGATCTGCGTTCATTTGCGACCATCTGCGGTTATAGTTCGAAGTGATGAGTGAACGGTACCTTCCAGTGCGCCTGCGGACGATGTTCTGCGTGGCGATCGGTCTCGGAGTGTTTTCCACGCTGATGGCGTATCAGCTCACGCGCTACTGGGCGCGGCCGGATCCGATCTCGCACCTCGCCGCGCTGAACATCACCTACTGGATGATGTGGGGACTCTTCACGCCGATCATCATGCGGCTGGCAATGCGGTTTCGCTTCGATGGCGGCCGCTGGCCGCGGGCGCTCGCCGTGCACATTCCCGCCGTGATCTTTTTCGTCGCGCTCCATCTCGCGGCGATGCAACTGGTGCGGCGGTCGCTCGTGGGCTGGGAGCGATTCAAGCTCGGATTCTGGGCCCTCTTCCGCAGCGACTTCATCCAATATCTCGACTGGGAGATGGCCACCTACTGGGCGATCACGGCGCTCGCGCTCGCCGCCGGGTACTATCGCGAGTCGCAGGAACGCGCCGTGCGTACTGCGAAGCTCGAGACGCGGCTCGTCGAGGCGCAGCTCCAGACGCTCCAGCGACAACTGCAACCGCATTTCCTGTTCAACACGCTGCACGCGATCTCGACGCTGATGCACCGCGACGTCGAGTCGGCCGACCGCATGCTGTCGCGGCTCAGCGAGCTGCTCCGGCTGACGCTCAACAAGGTCGGTCAGCAGGAAGTCACGCTCAGCGAGGAGGTCGATTTCCTCGCGAAATACCTCCAGATTGAACAAACGCGGTTCCAGGACCGTCTCACCGTTACGTTCGACGTCCAGCCCGAGGCGCTGGACGGTCTCGTTCCCCGCATGCTGTTGCAGCCGCTCGTCGAGAACGCGATCAAGCACGGGATCGCGCCGCAAACCGGTCCCGGTCAGATCGAGATCCGTGCGTGGCGCGACGATCATCACCTGCTCATGGAGGTCGCGGACAACGGCGTCGGCCTCTCGCAGGATGCGCTGACGGCGCTCCAGTCCGGTATCGGGCTCTCGACGACGCGCGCCCGCCTGCAGCATCTCTTCGGTCGGGACTATCAGTTCGAGTTCCTCCGCCAGCCGCGCGGCCTGGCCGTCCGCGTCGTCGTCCCGTGGCGCTCGGCCGAACCGGCCGTCGAGCTCAAATCAGCGAGTGTGGCATGACTCTGACCCTTGCTTCGTCCAAGCCGCAATCCGAATCGCAGATGACCCGCAAGCTGCGCACGCTCAAGACGCTCGTCGTCGACGACGAGCCGCTCGCGCGGGAGCGCGTGTCCACGCTCCTGCAGAACGAGGAAGCGATCGAGATTCTCGGCGAGTGCCGCGACGGCCTCGAGGCGATCGCCGCGATTCAGCAGCTGCATCCGGACCTCGTGTTCCTCGACGTCCAGATGCCGGGAGCCGACGGGTTCCAGGTCATTCAGGCCGTCGGCGCCGAGAAGATGCCGATGGTCATTTTCGTCACCGCGTACGATCAGCACGCGCTCAAGGCCTTCGAGGTGCGCGCGCTCGATTACCTGCTCAAGCCGTTCGACCGGGATCGCTTCCGTGAGGCGCTCGGCCGCGCCCGACTTCATGTCGAGCAGCAGGAGACGGGAGACCTGGGCCGGCGGCTGCTGGCGCTCGTCAAGGACCTCAGGCCCTCAGCGCCGAAGACCGACCGGCTGGTCGTCAAGGCGGGCGGACGTCTCTTCTTCCTGCGGACCGACGAGATCGACTGGATCGAAGCGGCGGGCAACTACGCACGGCTGCACGTCGGCGCCGAAGCGCATCTCATTCGCGAGACCATGCAATCGCTCGAATCGCGTCTCGACAACGAGCGGTTCTTCCGCATCCACCGCTCCCGGATCGTCAACATGGAGCGCATCCAGGAGCTGCAGCCCTGGTTCAACGGCGAGTACGTCGTCATCCTCCGCAACGGCACGCGGCTGACGCTCAGTCGCGGCTATCGGGAGAAATTGCAGGAGCGGCTGGGGAAGGCATTTTAACCGGCGCAATTTTCGACCGCGCGAGCTGACGGTTGAGGACCGCCAGCTCGTTCGTCAGCGTTGACTGCAGCGCAGACAGCTGACGGTCGAGTTCTCCTGACAACTCCTTGAAGACCTGGTACGCGCCGTCGGTCGGGCGATTGTCGCCAGTCTCGACGACCCGCCGCAGCGACGCCAGGCGGTTGTTCAATTTGATCGGGAAGTTGAGCGGGTCCTGCCCGCTCCGGTTCCGAACCTGATAGAGATCTTCTTCGACAGCCGTGAGCTTCGCGGTCAACGCCTGCGCGGTCGGCGCCAGCTCGCTCTGCCGGTTGCCGGCCTTCGTCAAGCGGTCCTGGACCTGCTGCTTCAGATCGCGTATCTGGGTCACCGCCTGGTTCGCCTCGCTCGTGCGATCGCGGATCTGCAGCGCGAGTGCGAGTTGCTGCTCGAGATCCGCCTGCGCCACGTCTGCATATCCGGGGTGCTTCCGGATTGTCAGCGGACGGGTCTGGCTCGTTCCGTCCGCCGTCACGCGTACTTGATAGGTCCCGGGGACGGCCATCGGTCCCTGGTTGCCGGCGCTCCAGAGGATCATGCCCGGAAACGTCGAGTGACCCGAGTAGCGCAAATCCCAGCTGAATCTCGTGAGCCCGGCGTTGGTCAGCAGCGTGCGCGGCTGCGGCGGGCCGAAGCCGCCTCCTTCACCTCCGCCCGCTGACTCTCCGGGCTTTGTCGGCTTCAGCTCTTCGTCGCGCACGCCGGTAAACGACCGAATCACCTGTCCCTTCGGATCCAGAATATCCAGCGTCACTTTCTGCGCCGGCTGCTTGAGCGCGTAGTAGATCGTTGCCGGCCCTGCCGATCGCGTCGCTTCTGCCGGCTCGAAGAGATGAAACGCCGCGTCAGTCGTCTCGCGGGTGAGTTGTCTGAGCGGGCTCACGTCGTCCAGAATCCAGAACGAGCGGCCGTGCGTGCCGATGACGAGATCGTTGCCCTCAACGACGAGGTCGGAGATCTGCGTGTCCGGGAGATTGAGTGAAAGCGATTGCCACTGGGCACCGTTGTCGAACGACACGTACGCGCCATGCTCGCCGCCGGCATAGAGCAGGCCGGCGCGTTTCGGATCCTCGCGGACCAGGTGGATGTAGTCATCGGAGCGGACGCCCGAGACGATGCGCGTCCAGGTCTTGCCGAAATCCTCGGTGCGGTAGATGTACGGCGCCCGGTCGCCGACCAGGTATCGCTTCGCCGCGAAGTACGCCGTGCCCGGTTTGTGCGCCGACGCGTCGATGATGCTGACGCGAGCAAACTCCGGCAGGTCCTTCGGCGTAACGTTCTGCCAGCTCTTGCCATCGTCACGCGTCACGTGAATGAGCCCGTCGTCCGACCCGGCCCAGATCGTGCCGCGGTCCACCTTCGATGGCGCGAGAGCAAAAACGGTCGCGAAGATCTCCGGCCCGTTCATGTCGCCCGTGATCGGACCGCCGGAGTGGCCGAGCGTCTTTGGATCGGCGCGTGTCAGGTCGGGGCTGATCTTTTCCCAAGTCTGACCCTCGTTCGACGTGCGCCAGACATGCTGCGAGCAGATGTACAGAACCTTGGGGTCGTGCGGGGACACAACGATCGGGAACGTCCACTGCCAGCGCTCGGGCAGCGATGACGCCGGCTCGCCGGAGAAGAAGCGCGGATACGGTTGAATGTCCCGGATGTGACCGGTGCGGCGGTCGAAGCGCGTGATCTGCGCGCCCTGGTTCCCGGCATAGAAGATGTCGGGGTTCACAGGGTGCGGCGCGATGTAGCCGCTCTCGCCGCCGCCGACCGCGTAAAACACCGGCGCGACGCGGCCTCCGGCCGGCTGACTCGAGACACACGCCGTGCTGTTGTCCTGCTGCGCGCCGCAGACGTGATACGGGAAATCCTTCGTCGTGGCGACGTGGTAGAACTGCGCGGTCGCGAAGTCCTGATCGGTCCACGTCTCTCCGCCGTTGATCGTCACGTTCCCGCCCCCGTCGTTGGCGTTCACCATACGCTTCGGCTCGTTCGGGTCGATCCACAGGTCGTGATTGTCGCCGTGCGGAACACGGATCGTCGAAAACGTCTTGCCGGCGTCGGTGGACTTGAAGAACGCCGTGTTGAGGACGTAGACGGTGTCACGGTTCTTCGTGTCGGCGTTGACGTGTGAGTAATAGAACGCGCGCTGGCGGAGCCGGCGGTCGTCGCTGACCCGCGTCCACGTCGCGCCCGCATCGTCCGATCGAAAGAGCCCGCCCTCGGCGTTCTCGAACATCATGAAGAGCCGGTTCGAGTCGGCGCCGGACACGTCGATGCCGATGCGCCCGACCATCCCGGCGGGGAGTCCGGGATTGCGGGTCAACTCCTGCCACGTATCGCCGCCGTCCGTGGACTTGAAGAGGCCGCTGCCGGGGCCGCCGCTCGACATCTGCCATGACACCCGGTACGCCTCCCACAGCGCCGCGTAAATCACGTTGGGGTTCCGGCGGTCTATGACCAGATCGACCGCACCAGTCTTCGCGTCTCTGAACAGGATCTTCTCCCAGGTGCTGCCGCCGTCTTTCGATCGGAAGACGCCTCGCTCCGCGTTCGCGGCCGCCGGATGGCCGAGCGCGGCAACGTAGACCAGATTGGGATCGTTCGGATGCACGCGCACGCGCGAGATGATTTGCGTATCCCCCAGTCCCGCGTGCTTCCACGTCTTTCCGGCGTCGGTCGACTTGTAGAGGCCATCTCCCTGCATGATGTTGCCGCGGAGGCACGCCTCGCCCATCCCGATGTAGACCACGTCCGGATTGGACTCGGAGACCGCGACGGCGCCGACCGACGAGCTCCTGATCTGCCCGTCAGTCACGGGGTTCCAGGTCTGACCGCCATCGGTCGTCTTCCACAGGCCGCCGCCGACCGCACCGAAATAGAACTCGAACGGCCGGCTCGGGACGCCCGCCACCGCAATCGACCGGCCCCCCCGGGGCGGGCCGATGCTGCGCCAGCGGAGCGACGAGAAGAGCGGGGCGTCGGAAGCGGGTTGAGCGGGCACCTGGAGTCCAACGAGGAGCAGAAGGCAGGACAGGTATTTCATGGCGGGGACTCTAGCGAACCGCCCGATGCGGCGCAAGCCAACCCGATCCATGGAGATTCCGTCCAAGGGTTTTGTTAGGGGGAAGCCATGCGCCTCTCAGCTGTATTGCTTGCCATGTTCTGTTGTGTGCTCGAGCTGCCGCCCGGGCTGCCGCTCCCGGACGGGACCGTGGCCGCCGCTCAGCATTTCAGCGTCAACGTCGAGGGCGAGGATCCGAGCGGATGCGCCGATCTGAGGGTGACCGCTGACGAGGAGGTGGCCCGCGCCGAGGAGTCCTTCGCGCTGTCGGCCACCGCACCGGCCAAGCTCAGCGCGGCGCGCAACGGCGGCGTCTGGATCGTGGGCTCGCAGGGGACGCAGATCGAGGTCGACGCGTGCAAGATTGCGGTGGCCGCCTCGCAAGCCCGGGCGCAGGAAATGCTTGCCGGCATCAAGGTGCAGGAGCAGGGCGGCACCGTCACTGCCACCGGTACGGGATCGCGCTGGCACGTGTACTTCATCGTCCGCGCGCCGCGCGGATCGACGATCAGCGCCGACACGACCAACGGCCCGCTCGCCATTCGCGACGCGGAAGGCACGTTCACGATGCAGGCGTCGAACGGTCCGGTGTCGATCGCGAACGCGCGCGGCACGATCAACGCCACCACGGTCAACGGACCGATCTCGTTGAAGGGCGGCGCGGGCGAGTTCACGCTCCGCGCGCAGAACGGCCCGTTGTCGATCAAGCTGGACGGCGCGGCCTGGGACGGCGCGGGGTTGACGGGCGAAACGCGCAACGGTCCGCTGTCGCTGACGGTCCCGCAGGGCTACCGCACCGGCGTGCTCGTCGAAGCCGACGGGCACTCGCCGATGCGCTGCTCGCGCTGCCCCGACGCACGGCGCACGTGGGACGACGATCAGCGCCGCATCGAATTCGGCGGTGGTCCGCAGATCATCAAACTGACGACCTCGAACGGGCCGGTGAGCGTCGAGCAGCGATAGGTGGATGTTACAGGTTCGCTGGCAGGAAGGTGGGAACCATGAGCGCCGCCGTGATGCCCAGGAGCGCCAGCACCAGCGCGATGATCGTCAAGATGCCGACGAACTTCCAGAACGCCCGCTGCGCATCGAGCGCCAGCGCCAGTTCTGCGGGTTGCGGATTGCCAAGGTAGCCGCCGATGTGGCTCGCGTATCGCGTCAGATAGATGCCGGGGAACAGATACACCAGGCCGCACAGCGGATACACGAACAGCAGCGCCGCCATCCGCGGCTCTCCGGAAAGCAGGCCGAACGCACCGGCGGCCAGCCCGCTCAGCACCATGATGGCGACCGAGATGAAGAGCATGATGGCCATGAGCCTGACCCAGGGTTGTGTGCGACGCAGAATGTCCGCAACGCCGTCCGGGCGGGCTGGATCGGCCATCAATTCTCCTTTTGTGGTGGAGGAAGAATCGTAGCACAACGTCAGCAGCGCGACGGCGGATTACCGTTTTTCGAACTCTTCCTGCGTCATCGCCCGGAGCGGCTTCTGCCCCGCGCTCTGCAACTGCGCGTTCACGTCGGCGAGGCGCGTCGTCGACAGACGCTCGAACTCCGCGGTGGCCTTCTTCAGCTCCGCGTCCAGCGCCGCGGCGTAGGACGACTGTGCGGCCGTCGGCGCTCCGCCGTACGACAGGACCGCGCCGTACACGTCGATGACGTTCTCGCGGAGCTGCGGATTGGACGCAGCGAACGCGCCAGCCGAGTCGACCAGCCCGCCGTGCAGGCGGTCGAGATCGGCCGCGTAAGCCTCGACAGACTTCACTGCGGCCTCTCGGCCGGACGCGCCGGCAAGCGACGTGGCCCGCGCCCGGGCCTGCGCGCGCAGGTCGGCTGACGCGTCACCCAGGTACGCGAGCTTCGCCTGCATGTCGTAGAGCCGCATCAGCAGCGCGAGGCGGCGCTGCCGATCGGCCGGCGGGTGTGGCATCAACGGATCGACACCGACATCGATCGTCCCCGTCGCGACGTCGTCGCCTTTCGTGACCCGGACGGTGTAGCGCCCCTCCGCGACCGGCGGACCGGCAATCGCCCGTGCGCCGAGCCCCGGCGCCGACGCGCTCTTCGGCGCCGGCAAGCGCATGTTCCACACGACACGGTTGAGGCCCTGACGCGCGCCCGCCGGCAGCGTCTGAATGACCTTGCCGGACGAGTCCAGGATCTCAACCGCGAGCCGGCCGAAGATGTGCCGCGTCTTCAGGTAATAGACGATGACCGCGCCGTCCGGCGCGTTTGAAGCCGTAAACTCGTCGTCTCCGGGAAAATCCTGCAGCGACGCGAACACCGCCTGCGCCGCCGGGCGCGACGGCAGGACCGCCACGTTCTTGGTGATGACGTCCGGCGTCAGGTGCCTGAGCGGCGTGATGTCATCGAGGATCTGGATACCGCGCCCGTGGGTCGCGAGCACGAGATCGTGCTCGCGCGGATGGATCTGCATGTCATGCACGGCGACTCGCGGAAGCGTCGTCAGCCGCGCCCATTTCGCGCCGCCGTCCACGCTGATGAACAAGCCGAACTCGGTGCCTGCGAAGAGCAGGTCCGGCCGGACCACATCCTGACGGACCGAGTGCACGTAGCCGTCGAGCCCGTCGGCGATCGCTCGCCACGTCTTGCCATAGTCGTCGGTCGCGTACAGGTAGCTCTGCATGTCGCCGGTTCGATGGCCGTCGAACGCGACGAACGCCGTTCCGCGGCGATGACGCCCCGCTTCCACCATCGACACCCACGTGTTGGCGGGCAGCTTCGGGACGTTCTTGACGAGGTTCGTCCAGCTCTTTCCGCCGTCCCGCGTCAGCTCCACGTTCCCATCGTCCGTGCCGGCCCACAGGACGCCGGGTTCGAGCGGCGACTCGGCGATGCTGATGATCGTGCAGTGGTTCTCCGCGGTCGTGTTGTCCCGCGACAGGCCGCCCGATTCGTTCTGCCGCTGCTTCGCCGGATCGTTCGTCGTCAGATCGGGCGAGATGCGCTCCCAGGTCTCGCCGCGGTCGCGGCTGCGGAACACATACTGACCGCCGAGATACAGGACCGCTGGATCCGTCGGGCTCGGCGTGAACGCGGCGTTCCAGTTGAAGCGGTACTTCGCCTCACTGGCGGGAGCGCGCGGACGAATGTCTTTCATCTCGCCGGTGCGCGTGTTCAGCCGCCGGATCTGAGCGCCTTGAAACTCCGAGAAGACGATCGACGAGTCGCGCGGATCCGGAAAGACGTTGAAGCCGTCGCCGATGCCGACGTTGACCCAGTCGCGGCTGCGAATGCCGCCGGGGCGCTGCGAGGGCGCCGACCACGAACCGTTGTCCTGCAGCCCGCCGTAGACCCGGTACGGGCGCTGACCGTCAATCGCGACGTGGTAGAACTGCGCGACCGGCAGGCTCGTCGAGAAGCTCCAGGTCGCCCCGCGGTCGCGGCTGACGTACACGCCTCCGTCAGTCCCGAGCAGCATGTGATACGGATCGCGCGGATTGATCCACATCGCGTGGTGATCCGGGTGCACGCCGCCGAAGGGATTGGAGCCGCCGAGCTCGAAGCTGCGTCCCCCGTTCGAGCTGACCGTCAGAAAAAGCGAAAAGTTGTAGACCCGTGTGTGATCGGTCGGATCGACCTTGACGTTGGCGAAGTAGAACGGCCGCGCGCGCACCCCGATGAACGCCTCGCCGTCGGTCGTCTTCCTCCAGCTCTCACCAGCATCATCGGATCGGTAGAGCGCGGTCTCTTTCGCCTCGACGATCGCATACAGCGTCCCGGGACGGGAGGGTGCGATTGACAGCCCAATCCGGCCAAGGTCTCCTTCAGGCAGGCCGCCCGTGACCTTGCGCCACGTCTTGCCGCCATCCTTTGTTTTGTACAGGCCGCTGCCGGGACCGCCCGAGACAAAAAAGTCCGGCCGCCGGCGGACCTGATACATCGCCGCATACACGACATCCGGTTCCTGCGGATCGATCGCGAGATCTCCGCAGCCCGTATCCGCGTCGACGTAGTGAACCCTTTGCCAGGTCTTTCCTCCGTCGGTGGTGCGGAAGACGCCGCGATCCTCGCCCCCGTTCCAGAGGTGGCCGAGGGCGCACGCGTACACCGTGTCCGATTGTTTGGGATGAATCGCGAGCCGCGCGATGCGTTCGGTTTTCTCGAGCCCCACCGCGGTCCACGAACGGCCGGCATCGCTGGACTTGAACATGCCCCGGCCCACCGAGACGCTGTTGCGCGGCCAGCTTTCGCCCGTTCCAACCCAGACGGTGTCCGGCTTCGCCTGATCGACCGCCACCGCGCCAATCGACATGATGTGCTCGTCGAACACCGGCGAGAACGACGCGCCGCCGTTCGTCGACTTCCACACGCCCCCGCCCGCCGTGCCGGCGTACACAATCCGCGGATTGTCATGGACGACGTCGAGGGACGTGATGCGGCCGCTGGTCGTCGCGGGCCCGAGCGCGCGCGGGCGGAGATCGCCGAATGTCGTGGAGTCGACGGCCGGCGGTCTGCCGTCGGTGGATTGCCCTGAGAGATCGATGGCGCCTATCGCCCCGAGAGATAACCCGATCGCGGCGATGGCGCCGATGATCCGATTACACGCCCCGATTAGCCGATCGCCCATCGCGGATGGCGCGGCTACAGTTTGGCAGCCGGTTTCGGCGCAGCGGGCATCTTGAACTGAGCTTCATCGATCGGAACGTTTAGTTCGATCTTCTCAACGACGATGGAACCGGTGGGCATGCCGTTGATGGAAGTCTTCAGCGCATGCGGCATCATGATGCCTTCGACCGGACGATAGTCGGACATTTCCGTCTCGACCGTCATCGTCGAGGCCCCTTGCGGAACCTGGACAGTGGTCTTCAGATCGATACCGCTGTCGGCATCCAGAAACAGGTACTGCACCTGGCCGTTCTTTTTCGTGAGCTTCAGCCTGTGCGCCTTGGCTCCGCCGACCTCTTCGGTCCCCACATACTCGAGCGTGTGACCCTTCCCCTTCCAGTCGAGCAATGGCCCGTCGAAGTCCGCCTGGTCCTTGGCGAGGTCCGCCTGCGGGCCGGTCATCTCCTGAGGCGTCTCGGATCCCATCAATGGATTGATCATCCAGGCCGTGGTGCCGTCGAAGCCCTGGACGATCTTCTTGTCCTGGAACTGCATCTCCTGCCGCATCATGTTGGGCCGCTTGGTGGTGATCAACATGCTGAGGTCCATGCCCTGGATGGTGACTTTCCCGGCCATCCGCATGCTCTGGACCGCCTTGAGCTTGGCCTCGCCGCCTTTCGCCTGAATATTCTTGGCGACGATGGCGTCCAGGCTTGGTGCGGCAAGGGCTGGTGCGGTGGGAGCAGGTTGAGCTGGTTGAGCAGAGACAGCGGGAGTGCTCAGCGCCGCACAGAGCGCCGCGAGAGCGAGGATAGAAACGGAACGGCGCATGGGCCCTCCTGAAATCGTCTTCTGGGAACGCAAAAGAACGTCAATTGTAGCAGGGCCCACACACCGGAGCGAACGCCCCGCCTTCGCTAAAGCTACGGCGCGGCTTCCTCAGCTTCGCTAGACCTGGCGCGGTCTGGCGACCATCCGGTAGAGCGCGAGCAGGATGATGGCGCCCAGAATCGAGACGATCCAGCCAGCACCCTCGTTAGAACCGTAGAACCCCATCGCCCGGCCGATGAACCCGCCCAGCAGCGCGCCCGCTACGCCGAGCAGCATCGTGACGATGAACCCGCCCGGATCGCGCCCTGGCATCAGGAGCTTGGCGATGATCCCGACGATCAAACCAAACAGAATCCACGCGATGATCCCCATTGCACCTTCCTCCTCTTCTCAACCAGGGGAGAAATGCAAGCCCGAGGACCTGAACAGTAGGGGCGGTTCGCGAACCGCCTACGACGTGCGACTGCCCGGCCCATACAGCGCACGACCGGCTCGCGCGCCGGTGTGCTGCTCGTTCTCGACCGTCACCACGCCGTTGACGATGACGTGGCGGATTCCGGTGGGGTACTGATGCGGACGCTCGAACGTCGCATTGTCCACGACCGATGAGGGATCGAAGATGACGATGTCGGCGAACCAGCCCGGGTGCAGCTCGCCGCGCTCGCGGATCTGGAGCTGCGCGGCGGCGAGGCTTGTCATCTTGCGGATCGCTTCCTCCAGCGGCAGCAGCTTCGCGTCCCGAACGTAGCGGCCGAGGATGCGCGGAAACGTCCCGTACGCGCGTGGATGCGGCTGACCGCGGCCGAGCTCTCCATCCGGCTTGATCGCCGCCGCGTCGGTGCCGACGCTGACCCACGGCAATCGCATCGCCGTACGGACGTCCTCTTCGCTCATCATGTGATAGAGCGCGCCGACGCGTCCGTCGTTTTCGGTGAGCAGCTTGAAGTACGTGTCCCAGGGATCTTCGCCGCGCGCGGCCGCGATTTCCGAAATGCGTTTCCCGACGACGGTCTGATCGCGATCCTGCGGAACCGACGCAATCTGGATCCCCTCGAAGGTCGAACCGGCGACGAGGTTCTCGGCGCCATCGAAGCCCTCGCCCGGCAGCTTCGTCTCGATTTCGGCGCGGATCTTCGCGACGATGCCAGCGTCATGCAGGCGCGTGAGCATCTCCTCGCGACCACCTTCCTGCACCCAGCCGGGCAGCGATGCCGCCAGACCCGTGCCGCCAGCCGTATACGGGTACTGACACGCCGACACGTTCACGCCGCGTACACGCGCTTCGTCGATGATCTTTCCCACCTCGCCCATCGTCCCCCAGAGCGGCCGGGCGGCGACTTTGAGGTGGTAGATGACGACCGGCAGCTTCGCCTGCTCGCCGATCGCTATTGCCTCGGTGATCGCGTCCTTGACACGAAAGCTCTCGCCGCGGACGTGGCTGATGTAGATGCCGCGGTGCCGCGCGGCGATCTTCGCCAGCGACACAATCTCGTCGGTCGACGCGAACGCCGCCGGCGGGTAGATCAGCGCGGTCGCAAGGCCGAACGCGCCTTCGCTCATGGCGCGGTCAACGATCGCTTCCATGCGCGCCAGCTCCTCGGCGCTCGCCGGACGGTTGACCAGCCCCACGACCTCGCTGCGCACCATCGCGATCGGCACGAAGGAGCCGACATTGATCGACGTGCCGTATCGCTCGAGCGTTCGCAGGTACCCGTCGAAGCTGTCCCACTCTGGCGGACGTTGACCCGGCTGGAGGCTCACCGCTGAATCGGATCGCAGGAGCCCCGGCGTGCTCCCTTCGCCGATGATCTCCGACGTGATGCCCTGCCGGATGTGGCTCTCGCCGTTGCCGTCGACGAGCAGGCTGTTGCCGGATTGGCCCTGGACGTCGATGAAGCCTGGCGTCACCACGAGACCCGAGGCGTCGATCTCCTTCGCCGCCCGCTTGCCCTCGAGGTTCCCTATTCGATCGATCCGGTCTCGCTTGATGCCGACGTCGGCGCGCCGCGCCGGCGCACCCGTGCCGTCAATCACGGATCCGCCGCGGATGAGGACGTCGTACTCGGGGCCGCAGGACACAAACAGTGCGACCAACGCCACGGTCAACGCCAAGGCGGCGATGCGTTTCATGGGGTGGCATATTATGACAACCATGCGCCTACTCGTTTGTTTCGTCGTTCTTCTCGTCTCGGTGCCCGCCGCCCAGTCCGGGAAGAAGGTCTACATCTCCGCGGACATGGAGGGCATCAGCGGCATCGTCGGCGACGATCAGGTGTCGGCCGGCGCGGCCGAATACGGCCGGTCGCGCAAGCTGATGGCCGAGGACGTCAACGCCGCGATCCGCGGCGCCATCGCCGGCGGCGCGACGGAGATCGTCGTCAACGACTCGCACGGCGGACAGCGCAACATCCTGCCCGAGGATCTCGATCCGTCGGCTCGATTGATCAGCCACAGCTTCAAGCGCTACGGGATGATGGAAGGACTCGACGACACGTTCGACGCCGTCCTGTTCATCGGGTATCACGCCAAGGCGGATACCCCCGGCGGTCTCTTCGCCCACACGGGGTCAGGCGTTCTCCGCGATCTGCAGATCGACGGCCGGTCCGTCGGCGAAGGCGGGATGAACACTCTGTTCGCAGATTGGTATGGCGTACCGGTCGTGCTCGTCACGGGGGACGACGTGGCGGTCGCACAGGTGCGCGAGGTCGCGACCGCGGCGCGCGGCGTCGTCGTCAAGCGCGCCATCAACGTCCGGGCGGCGGAACTGATGCCCCTGCGGGAAGCACGGAAGGAAATTGAGGCATCCGCACGGATGGCGGTCGCGGAGGCGAAAAAATTCGCGCCGAAACGGCCGGCGAGCGTGCGAGTCCGGATGCGCTACCGCAACTTCACGTACCCGGAGATTGCCGAGGCGTTCCCCACGATCAAGCGTGTCGAGCCGGACGCGATCGAGTTCACCGCCAGCACGATGCCGGAGGCCTACAGGTTGATCCGCGTGTTGTACAGGTTCATCAACCCTGATTAGCGAAGCAGCCCTGAAGGGCTGCGCTACTTCGTTCGCGATTCTGTCTGGATGCCCGGCTCCTGATAAAACCTCCACCCGGCCTTGTAGTCGCGCGTCAGCGGGGCCTTCGTCAGCGACGCGCGGACCAGTTCGACCGGCATCTCGCCGCGGTTGAGGATGGTGTCGTGAAACTCGCGGTTGGTCATTTTCTTCGACCCGACGAGCTCACGGTGCAGCGCCCGGAACTGCAGGCCGCCGATCATGTACGCAACCTGATAGAGCGGTGAGTACGAGCCGTTGAAGGAGCGGCGCACTTCGCCTTCGGCGTTCGCCCGCTCGTGGCCGACGCGATCGACGAGGAAATCGATGCACTCCTGCGGCGTCATCGTCCCGAGGTGGAAGCTGAGGGAGAAGATGATCCGCGCCGTGCGGTGCATCCGCCAGAACAACATGCCGACGCGATCCTCGGGCGACCGGGGGAAGCCGAGGTCCCACAGGAGCATCTCCCAATAGAGCGCCCACCCTTCGGTCCAGAACGGCGTCTCGAACAGCCGCCGGTGCGTCGCGTACCGATCGTTCATGAAGCCCTGCAGGTGATGGCCCGGGATGAGCTCGTGCTGCACGGTCGCGCGTGAAAAGTGCGTGTTGTTGCCGCGCATGCTCATCAGCTTGTCGCCGTGTTCCATCGCGTCGGTCGGATACGACACGAGGATCACCTCACCGCCCAGGAAGAACGGCGAGACCTTCTGCTGCGCCGGCGACATCATCTCGATACGCCACATGTCTTTCGCGAGAGGCGGCACGGTCACGAGATCGCGCTTTTCGACGAATTCGACCGCCTCGTGCGCCAGCTCGCGGATGACCGCCGGCTGCTTGCCCGGCTCGACGTGCAGGTTCTTGACCTTCTCGAGCGCTTTACGCCAGTCGTCTCCGAAGCCCATCTCGCGCGAAGCCTTGATCATCTCCGTCTCGCACCAGGCGTATTCCTTTTTCGCGATGGCGATCAGCTCCTCGGGCGCATACCGAATCATCTCCGCCTCGAGGTCTTCGAGAATGCCCTGTCGGCCGATCGGATCGCCGACGATCGGCTCGTCCTCGCCCTCTTTGTAGCCGACGACGCGCTCGCGGAGCGTCTTGGCGTAGGCGGTGATCGCGCCATCGACGCGCTTGTACGGATCGCGGACCCACCAGGAAAACAGCGGGTTGTACCCGTCGTGGAACTTGAACCAGTTCTCGAGCAGGCGTTTCAGATCGCCCGCTTCGTTCGCGGCGCGGAGAGCGACGATTCTTGAAGCACCACCAGCTTCACCACTGGACTCGATGCTTTTGCGCGCGGCGTCGATCTCCTCGGCCATCGCGCTCAACGTGGCAGCCGCTTCGCGCGGATCGACGTTCTCCATGCGCCGGCGCGACTCGTGCAGGCGGCTGATCGTGGCCGAGAACGGCAGCAGCGCCGACATTTCCTTCTGCCGTGCGGCTTCGCGCTCGAGAAGCTTGAGCTGGTAATCGAACCGCGTGCGCAGGAGGACGTAATCGATCCGCCCTTCCTGGCCGAGCGGCTCGAACGGAATCTGGTCGAGCCGCGCGCGCCACGTGCGCGTGAACTCCGTCAGCGCCCCGCGCCGCTCCGCCGCCTGATCGTCCGAATACCGCCGCGTCAGCGCCGATCGATCCACAATCACCCGCTCGACCGTATCCCGCAATTCACTGTCGGTCTGGCTCGGAAGCGGTTTCACATCCGGCACGTACGCCGCCGCCGGCGCCATCGTGTGGCGATCGACCGTCTGGTCGCCCGAGACCGCGGCGGCCGAGCTGACGACGGCAGCCAATGCAAAGAAGTAGCGCGATTTCATGGCCCGAAATGATACCTTACGCCCCCATGCGCCACGGATTACGCGGATTACACCGACGGATTTCGTTTGCCGTTGCGACGCTCGCGGCAGTCGCGCTGTCCGCACCGCTGGCGGCGCAGCGCGTCCAGACGTACTTTCCGGAGCGGCACGAGTGGCAGACGCGGACGCCGGAACAGGCGGGCTTCGATCCGGCGCGGCTCAAAGAGGCGATCGATTTCTCTGTTGCGAACGAGAATCCTGCCACCAAGGACCTCGCTGTCGACATTGCAACGACGTTCAGCCGGGAGCCGCACAACGCGATCATCGGCCCGACGCGTCCGCGGGCGGCGCTGAGCGGCCTCGTCGTCCGCAACGGCTTCATCGTCGCCGAATGGGGCGATACGACACGGCCGGACATGACCTTCAGCGTGACCAAGACGTTCCTCTCGACCGTCGTCGGCCTCGCGTGGCAGCGCGGTTTGATCAAGGACGTCAACGATCGCGTGCGCGACTACGTCCCGACCACCGATCTCTTCGAGTCGGAACACAACGCGCCGATCACGTGGGACCACCTGCTCCGCCAGACGAGCGACTGGCAGGGGACGCTCTGGGGAAAACCGGATTGGGCGGATCGCCCGGAAGGCGAGCGCCCGGCCGACTATCCGAACCGGAAGCCCAGCGCGCCGGGCACCCGCTACAAGTACAACGATGTCCGGGTCAACGTCCTGGCGCTTGCCGCGCTGCACGTGTGGCGGCGGCCGCTGCCGGAGGTCCTTCGTGAAGAGGTCATGGTGCCGATCGGCGCGTCGAACACCTGGCGCTGGACCGGGTACGAGAATTCCTGGATCGAGCTCGACGGGCAGAAGGTGCAGTCGGTCACCGGCGGCGGCCACTGGGGCGGCGGGATGTTCATCAGCGCGCGCGACATGGCGCGCTTTGGATATCTCTTCCTGCGTCAGGGCCGCTGGAAGGACCGGCAGATCGTTTCCGAGAAATGGATCCAGATGGCTCGGACGCCAGGTCAGGCCAACGCCGAGTACGGCTACATGAACTGGTTTCTCAACACCGGACACAAGCCACTCCCGCTCGCGCCCGAGTCGAGCGTGACGTTCCGCGGCAACGGCCAGAACATCATCTATGTCGACTGGGACAACGACCTGGTCGTCGTCGTCCGCTGGATACGCGGCGGCCCGACGCTGAACGAGTTCCTCGGAAAAGTGCTCGCCGCGCTGAAGACGACGCCGACGGCCTAGCTACTGGACAATCCGGATGCCCTTCGGCGCCGTCAGCGTCGGCCCACCCGACTGATTGATCGTGATCGTGACGCCGCTGATCCGGATCGTTCCGGTGCGAGCGGCGCCCGGATTCGAGGCGACGGTGAACGCCGGCGACGCGTTGCCGCTCCCGCTCGTGCTGCCCGAGTTGATCGTGATCCAGCTCGCCTGAGACGTCACGCTCCAGCTGCAGCCCGCGCCCGTTGCCACGTTGACCGTCTGAACGCCGCCCGCGGTGGGCGCGCTGACCGTCGTCGGCGTCACCACGAGCGTGCACGCTCCATTCTGGACGACCGTGACGACCTCGCCCGAGACATTGACGCTGCCCGTTCGTGTCGATCCGCCAGGGTTCGCGGCCGCCTGGATCGTGACCCAGTCAACCCCCGTTCCGCTCGTCCCGCCGGGTATGCTTATCCACGACGTCGAGGTGGACGCGTTCCACGAGCAGCTCCCACCCGCGCGGACCAGCGCGTAGGTCGTGCCGCCGGGGGCGGCAACCGTGACGGTCCCAGGCGTCACGGTGATATCGCACGAGGACTGGACGACCGTGAAGACGTTGCCCGCGACGTTGAGCGTCCCGGTACGGGTCGGGCCTCCCGGATTGCCGGCCACGCTGTAGTTCACGGCGCCGTTGCCGGTCCCGCTCGCTCCGCTCGTGATCGTGAGCCACGACGCCGTGCTGGATGCGTTCCACGTGCATCCCACGCTCCCAGTGACGATCACGCTGCCGGACGTCGCCGTCTCGCCCACCGAGACATCCGTCGGCGAGATGCTGTAACTGCAGGATCCGCCCTGCGTGATCGTAAACGAACGGTTCCCGACGGACACGGAAGCGCTGCGCGACGCGCCCGTCGTGTTCGCGGCAACACTGTAGGTGACGCTGCCGTTGCCGGTACCACTGCCACTCACGCCGACCCACGACGCCGAGCTGGAAGGCGTCCAGCTGCACCCGTTGCTCGCGGTAACGGCGAACGAGCCGGTCGCGCCTTCCTGTCCGACCGACACGCCGGTGGGGGCAAGCGAGTACGAGCATTGATTGCCGGCCTGGTCGAGAACCAACGACCGGCCGCCGATCGTCAGCGTCGCCAGACGGCCGAAGCTGTCGGGATTCGACGCGACGTCGACCGCCACGGTGCCCGGCCCCGACCCGGTTCCGCCGGAGGGGAACGTCGCCCACGACGCGGCACTCGACGAGCTCCACGGGCAGCCGCCCTGCGTCGTCACCGTCACCGGCACCGTCGTGGCGTCCGCCCCGACGTTCACGAGGCTCGGCGAAATGCTGTAGGTGCACGACCCGGCGGCCTGCGTCACACCGATCGTCTGTCCCGCCACCGTCAGCGTCCCCGATCGGATGGCGCCGGTCGTGTTCGACGACACGTTGAACGTCGCATTGCCGCTACCCGGACCGCCGCCGCTGCCAAGCGTGACCCATGACACGGAACTCGACGCGCTCCAGGCGCAGCTCCCACCCGTCGTCACGTTGATCGGCAGGCTCGTCGCGGCCCACCCGAGCACGACGTTCGTCGGCGACACGCTGAACGTGCAGACGACCGCTTCCTGTGTGACGGTGAAGGTCTGACCGGCAATGGTGATCGTGCCCGACCGGCCTGTCGTGTTCGGGTTGGCCGCAACGTTGTAGCTGACCGTCCCGTTGCCGCTCCCGCTCGTGTTACCGCTGAATATGATCCAGGACGCCTGGCTAGAGGCGTTCCACGTGCAGCCGGCCGCCGCGGTCACAGCGACGGTACCGGAGGTTGCCCCGGCGCTGACCGTTGCGCCCGTCGGTGCGATCGTAAACGTGCAAGCCACGCCAGCCTGCGTGACCGTGAATGTCTGTCCGGCAATTGTCAGGCCGCCAATGCGCGGGTTGGTGCTGGGATTCGCAGCGATGCTGTAGCTGACGGTTCCGTTGCCGGTCCCGCTCGCGCCGCTCGTCACGGTGATCCAGCTCGAGGTGCTGGCGGCCGTCCACGTGCAACCCGGCTGACCTGTCACGGTCACCGTACCGGTCGATGCGTTCGCATCGACCGAGATCGATCCGGGCGCGATGCTCAGCGCGCACGCCGCGCCTGCCTGAGTTATTGTCAGCAGCTCACCGCCGGCCGCGATCGTGCCCGTCCGTCCTGTGGTGCTCGCGTTGGCCGCAACCGTGTAGCTCACGGTCCCGTTCCCCGAGCCGCTGCCTCCCGCGGTGATCGTGATCCACGACGCGCTCGGCGTCGCCGTCCATGCGCATCCGGCCTGAGCCGTCATCGCGACCGTGCGGTTGGCGCCCGCGGCCGCGACGTTTTCGGTGGTCGGCGAGAGGCCGTAGCTGCACGGCACGCCGTCCTGCTCCACCGTCATCGACGCCGTTGCGCCCTCGCCCGACAACGAAATCCCGGCCGTCCGCTTGCCAGTGCCCGGGTTCGCCGCAACGCTGTAGTTGATGGTCCCGTTGCCGGTACCGCTTCCACCCGAGGTGATGGTGAGCCAGGTGGCGGCCGGCGTCGCGGTCCAGCCGCAACCCGGTTGTGCGGTCACCGTTGCGCTTCCGTTCGACGAGTTGGAGCCGACTTTCACAGAAGCAGGCGTGAGTGTGTAACTGCACGCGGCCGCATCCTGCGTGATGGTGACGACCTGGCTTCCGATTGCAATCGTGGCCGACCGCTGTGATGTGCTGGTGTTCGCCGCGACCTGATAGGTGACGGTGCCGTTGCCGTTTCCAGTACCGCCGCCAGTGACGGTGATCCAGGATGCGCTCGGCGTTGCCGACCACGCGCATCCGGCCTGCACGGTGACGCCGATCGTGCGGTTGGTCCCGCCTGCAGCCGGCACGGTGTCGGAGGCCGGTGAGACAGCGAAGTTGCACGAGCCTCCGGCCTGCGTCAACGCGAACGATTGCCCGGCAATCGTCAGTGTGGCCGATCGCGGACTCGTGGTTCCGTTTGCCGCCACGCTGTACGACACGGTTCCGTTGCCGTTACCCGTTGCGCCACCGGTGATCGCGGCCCACGTCTGGTTGCTGCTCGCAGACCACGTGCAGCCGGCCGGCGCCGTGACGGTCACGGTGCCGGTGGTCGCCCCCGCCGCCACCGACGCGCCCGTCGGCGCGAGTGTAAAGGTGCAGGGGATGCCGGCCTGCGTCACGGTGAACGTCTGGCCGGCGATCGTGACCGTCCCCGTGCGGCCGGTGATCGTCGTGTTTGCCGCGATGCTGTAGCTGACGGTCCCGTTTCCACTACCGCTCGCGCCGGCCGTGACCGTGATCCAGCTTGCGTTGCTGACGGCCGACCACGCGCAACCCGCCTGCGCGGCGACGGCGACGGTTCCGGTCGTCGCGGTCGCACCCACCGACACTGACGCTGGTGTAATCGTGAACACGCACGGCGCTCCCGCCTGCGTGATGGTGAACAACTCGCCGCCCGCCGCGATCGTGCCCGTCCGCTCGCTGGTGCTCGGATTGGCGGCGACCGTGTAATTGATCGTCCCGTTGCCCGACCCGCTCGCTCCACTTGTGATCGTGATCCACGAAGCGCTCGGCGTAGCCGTCCACGTGCAGCCTCCGGGCGCCGTCACGCCCACCGTCCCGGACGTCGATCCGGAGGCGACCGATCTGGCGGTTGGCGAGAGCGTGAACGTGCAGGGAATTCCGGACTGCGTCACGGTGAACGTCTGTCCCGCGACGGTGATCGTTCCCGAGCGGGAGAGGATGCTGGTGTTCGCCGCGACGCTGTAATTGACGGTTCCGTTGCCGCTGCCCGGCGTGCCGCCGGTGACGGTGATCCAAGGCGTCGCGTTGCTGGCGGCCGTCCACAAGCAGCCGGCCTGCGTGGTCACGGTGATCGTGCCAGTCGCCCCGGCGGGTGCGGTCGATGCGCCGGTCGGCGAGATCGTGAAGGTACACGGGACGCCAGCCTGATTGACGGTAAAGGTCTGCCCGGCGACCGTGATCGTTCCCGAACGCGGCGCGGTGCTCGTGTTCGCCGCGACACTGTAGTTGACGGTTCCGTTGCCGTTGCCGGACCCCCCGCTTGTGACCGTGATCCACGACGCGTTGCTCACGGCGGTCCAGTTGCAGCCCGTTGCAACCGTCACCGCGATGGTGCTCGACGACGCGGCGGACGGCGCGGAGGCGCTCGTTGGAGAAATCGAGAACGTGCAGGGCGCGGCCGCCTGGTTGATCGTGAATGTCTGGCCGCCAATCGTGATCGAGCCCGATCGCGGGTTGACGGTCGTGTTCGCGGCGACCGAGTAGCCGACGGAGCCGTTGCCGCTGCCGCTGGCGCCGCTCGTGACGGTGATCCACGACGCGTTGCTGACAGCGGTCCACGCGCACCCGCCTGGCGCAGTAACCGTGGCCGTCCCGGTGCTCGCAGCCGCAGCGACGCTGCTGCTGGTCGGAGAGACACTGAAGCTGCAGGTGATGCCTTCCTGCGTCACCGTGTAAGTCTGGCCCGCGATCGTGAGATTGCCGGTGCGGCTCGTCGCCGTCCCGTTTGGCGCGACGTTATACGAGACCGTCCCGTCTCCATTGCCTGGCGAGCCGCCGGTGATCGTGATCCACGAGACGCCGCTCGAAGCCGTCCACGTGCAGCCTCCGGCGACCGTGACCGAGACCGTGCCCGGCCCTCCGCCCGAGGCGACCGTGACGCCGGACGCGGAAAGCGTCGGCGTGCAGACGACGCCCGCCTGATTGACCGTGAACGCCCGCCCGGCGATTGAGAGCGTGGTGTTCCGCGCGGTGGTGCTCGTGTTCGCGGCGACGCTGTAGTTGACCGAGCCGTTGCCGGTTCCCGACGTCGGTCCGCTGAACGTAATCCACGACACCGGGCTCGATGCGCTCCACGCGCACCCGGCCGTCGTGGTCACCGACACGCTGCCCGAGGCGGCGCTGGCGCTCCATGACGCGCTCGTCGGAGAAATGGTGAACGAGCAGGCGCCCGCCTGGTTCAGCGTGAAGGTCTGGCCGCCTGCGGCGATCTGGCCGGTCCGGGGCGAGGTCGACGGATTCGCGGAGACCGAATAGGTCACCGTGCCGTTCCCTGAGCCGCTCGCGCCGCCGGTGATCGTGATCCAGGACGCCATACTCACCGCCGACCACGCGCAGCCCGCCGCGGCGTTCACATTGAACGTGCCGGTGCCGGCGCCGCCGGCGATCGAGCTACTCGTCGGCGAGATGGTCGCCGCACAGGAAGCGGTAAACGCAAACTGGTTGGAGAGCGTGCTGCGGCCGGTCGCGTTGGCATCGCTCACCGCGACGACACGCGATTCGTAGTTCGGGCCACTGGCCAAGAAAGTGCCAAGTGCCGCCGCAAGGTCCACGCGGATCTTGCCGTCCGACTGCGGCGCCGGTTTTCCGAGGCTGACCTTTAGAACCGGCGTCGTCCCGCCGGCGTTGTAGACCTCGAGGTCGTAGCGGACGACGAGCGTGGGACTGTTATGGTCGGGCGACGGATCGAACTCTACGGTCCTGGGGTCGAGGGTGACTTGTGCGTGGGCTGTGGCCGCCCACAGCAGCACACAGCCGATCGTCGCGAGGAAGGTCCAGTTTCGTCTGGTCGAAGGCATCAAGCGCAGCACTCGACCGCGAGCCGCCGGGGTGGCGCCTCGCGCGTGTGCATGCACGGATCCAGGCCCGAATGGTTCGCAAGTTCTTGACGGGTGGTGAGATCACGGAGCTGAGCGCCGAATTACATGCCAACGGTCGTAGGTGAATTTCAAAATGGTCACGAAGTGGTCCATAACCACGCAGCGCCGCGGACGCCGCTTGCATCCCCATGTCGCGCCCTGATGAGCTCGGTTTCCACTGCGTCTGAAAACACGAACTCGTCCCAGAGGCGGGGCACTTCCGTGTAGAGACTCTCGATGTGCGACAGGCCGCCGCCCAGGACGATGACGTCGGGATCGAGGACGTTGATGACCGAGGCCAGCGCCCGCGCCATGCGTGAGTGATAACGCGCGAGGGTCGCGGCCGCGGCCGGCTCGCGCTGTGCGGCACGCGAGGCGACTTCTTCCGCGCTCAGCCGCGCGCCGCCACCCCGCTCGTGGTCGCGCGCCAGTCCCGGCCCGGAGAGAAACGTCTCGATGCAGCCGGTGAGACCGCAGTAGCAGGCCGGGCCGGGGCGCTCACTCGCATCCGGCCACGGCAGTGGATTGTGTCCCCATTCCCCCGCGATCCGGTTCGGCCCTTCCAGGATGGCGCCGTCGACGACGACGCCGCCGCCGGTGCCGGTGCCGATGATCACGCCGAACACGACGCGGGCACCGGCGCCCGCGCCGTCGGCCGCCTCGGACAACGCGAAGCAGTTGGCGTCGTTGGCGAGGCGAATTGGATGATGGAGGCGGGCCTGCAGGTCGCGATCGAGTGGACGGCCGTTCAGCCAGGTCGAATTCGCGTTCTTGACGAGACCGGTCCGGCGCGAAATGGCGCCGGGAATCCCGACGCCGATGGTCACCTTCTGCTGGTGTCGTGATGCCCCCGACCCGGCCGCCCGCTCGAGCTCGTCGACCAGCGCCGCGATAGCGGAGAGCGTGCCCTCGTAGTCGTCCCGCGGCGTCGGAACCCGCCGCCTGGCTATCTCTCGACCGTCGTCCGCCAGCGCGACGCCCTCGATCTTCGTCCCGCCAAGGTCTATCCCGATGCGCATCCGACCTCCTCAAACCCAGCATTCATCACTAACTTGCGATCGCCGCACGCGCCATGGGTAGAATCCGCGTGAGGAGTCGATTCATGAGAGCACGCTGGATCTCTGTCTTCATGCTTGCGGCGGCGCTCATTGTGCCGGGAGAAGCTTTCCAGGAAAAGAAGGATGTCCCGGTTGACAAGGACACGAAAGAGAAGAAGGACCTCCCGCTCGAGGGCGCGCGAACGATCGCGTTCGCGACCGACGAAGGTTCGTGGATCTCGCTCGACGTGTCGCCGGATGGAAAGTCGGTACTATTCGAGCTTCTGGGCGATCTGTACACCGTGCCGATCGGCGGCGGCGACGCGAAACGGATTACCGACGGCATGGCGTTCGACAGCCAGCCTCGATACGCCCCTGACGGCTCGAAGATCGTCTTCCTCTCGGATCGCAGCGGCGCAGACAACGTCTGGATTGCCAACGCCGACGGCTCCGATCCGAAGGCGGTGACGAAAGACAAGACTCAGACGTTTCGCTCTCCCGACTGGACACCCGACGGCAAGTACATCGTGGTCTCGCGGCTGGCCGGTACGCCGCCCGTCATGAGCCTCTACCTCTATCACGTCGACGGCGGCAGCGGCGTGCGCCTCACAGGCAACTCCGAGGAGAGCAAGAACCTGTACGCGCTCGGTCCGGCCTTCGGCAAGGACCCGAGATATGTGTACTTCACCGAGCGCACGGCGAGTGGCAGCGTCTACAACCAGATGGAGTTCCGCTGGCAGCTCGGCGTCTACGATCGCCATACCGGACAGAACTACCGGCAGAGCGACGAGCTGGGTTCGGCGATGCGGCCCGTGCTGTCGCCCGACGGCAACTGGCTGGTGTACGGGACGCGGTGGGACGCGCAGACTGGCCTCCGGCTGCGCGACATGCGAAGCGGAGACGACTCGTGGCTCCTCTATCCGGTGCAGCGGGACGACCAGGAATCGGCGAGCACACGCGACCTGATGCCGGGCGCCGCGTTCACGCCGGACTCGAAGGCGCTCGTCACCTCCTTCGACGGCAGGATCTGGCGCGTCTCCGTGCCGACCGGGGAGGTCACACCGATTCCGTTCAAGGCAAACGTCGATCTGAAGATCGGGCCGAAGGTCGCCTTCGACTACCCGATCGACGAAGGGCCCGTGCGCGCGCAGCAGATCCGGCATCCGCGGCTGTCGCCTGATGGCAAGAAGCTGGCGTTCACGGCGCTCGAGCGCGTGTACGTGATGGATTACCCGAAGGGAACGCCGAAGCGTCTCAGCACGCTCGACGTGGCCGAGCACCATCCGACGTGGTCGCCGGACGGACGAGCGATCGTGCACGTCACGTGGTCGGACGCCGAGGGGGGCCACATCTATCGCACGTCGGACGAAGGAACACCGCAGAAGCTCACGCGCGTCTCGTCGTTCTATTCGGAGCCTGTTTTCTCTCCCGACGGCCAGCGGATCGTCGCCGTGCGCGGGCCGCGCATTGAACGGCAGGAAGACTTTTCGCCGATCGGCCGTGGCGGCCAGGCGCTCGAGCTGGTCTGGCTGCCGGCCAGCGGCGGCGACGTGACGCTGGTCGCGCCGTATCGAGGCCAGGGCCGGCCGCACTTTTCGAGCGACCCGTCGCGCATCTACGCCTGGGAAGGGCGCCGCGGCCTCGTGTCGTTCCGCTTCGACGGAACCGATCGTCAGGTGCACGTCAAGGTGACCGGCTACAAGAACCCGAACGCCGAGCAGGCAAACCCGGCAACCGAGGTAATCGTCGGTCCCGACGGCGATCACGCGCTTGTCCTCGCTGAGCGCCGCGTGTACGAGATCACGATCCCGATGGTCGGCGGCGACAACCCGCCGACCGTGAGCGTGTCCAGCCCGGACGGCGCCGCCGTTCCTGTGAAGAAGTTGACGAACATCGGCGGAGAATTCCCCGACTGGGCGGAGAAGGGCAACGCGGTGACCTACGCGCTGGGTCACTCCTTCTTCCGGTACGACCGCGAGACGGCGCGAATCGCGGAGGAGAAACAGAAGGCTGAAGAGAAGAAGAAGGAAGAAGAAGTCAAAAAGAAGGGCGAAGACGCGAAGAAGTCCGATGGCGCGAAGGACGAGGAGAAGACGGAAGAGAAGAAGAAGCCCGCCTACGAAGCTGTCGAAACCGAGGTGATCGTCGAGGTTCCGCGCGCCAAGCCGACGGGCACCGTCGTCCTCCGCGGCGCGCGCATCCTCACGATGGGATCAGGGCCCAGAAACGGCGTCATCGAGAACGGCGCCATCCTCGTCAAAGACAATCGCATCGTCGAAGTCGGCCCCAGCGGTCAGGTAAAGGTGCCGGCCGGCGCGAAGGTGATCGACGTCTCCGGCAAGACGATCATGCCTGGCATCGTGGACGTCCACGCCCATATCTGGCCGGCGTGGGACATCCATAAGACGCAGGTCTGGGAATACCTCGCGAACCTCGCTTACGGCGTGACGACGACGCGCGATCCGCAGACCGCGACGACCGACATCCTCGCGTACCGGGATATGGTCGAAAGCGGCCGCATGCTCGGTCCGCGCGTCTACGGCACCGGCCCGGGAGTGTTCTCGGCGGATAACGTCCAGAGCCTCGAGGACGCCCAGGACGTGCTGAAGCGTTACAGCAAGTACTGGGACACGAAGACGATCAAGCAGTACATGGCGGGCAATCGTCAGCAACGCCAGTGGATCATCCTGGCCGCGAGAGAACAGAAGCTGATGCCCACGCTCGAGGGAGGCCTGGATCTCAAGCTCAACCTGACGCAGATCATGGACGGCTATCCGGGCCTCGAGCACACGCTGCCGATCACACCTCTATATAAGGATGTCGTCCAACTCGCCGCGCAGTCTGGCATCGTCTACACGCCGACGCTGCTCGTTCAATACGGCGGCCCGTGGGCGGAGAACTATTTCTACGAGAACGGGCACGACCTGCACACCGATCAGAAACTGCGGCGTTTTACGCCTCACACCGACCTTGACAGCACCGTGCTGCGGCGGCCGTGGTTCCACGAGCAGGAGTACTCCTTCCCTCAGGCGGCGAAAGTGCTCGCGGACCTGATCAAAGCCGGCGGCCGCGTCGGCCTCGGCGGCCACGGCCAGCGCCAGGGCATCCAGTGCCACTGGGAGCTCTGGGCCATCCAGTCCGGTGGTCTCTCGAACCACGACGCGTTGAAAGTCGCGACGATCTTCGGCGCCGAAGCCATCGGCTTCGGGAAAGATCTCGGGTCGGTCGAGAAGGGAAAGCTCGCCGATCTCATCGTGTTGGATCGCAACCCGCTCGAGAACATCCGCAATACGAGCTGGATCCGGATGGTGATGAAGAACGGAGAGCTGTACGACGGCGACACGCTCGATCAGATCTGGCCGGAGCAGAAAAAGCTGCCGCGTCAGTACTGGTGGGATCTGGAGCCGCCGGTGCGCAAAGGCGCGCCGCCGCTGCCGTCAATCAAGAAGCCGACGATCACGAACAACAACCCGTAGCTCATTGTTGATTGCTGAATCCACAATCAGCAATAAGCAGGAAGCTTCACTCCCTCGTGCGTAAGCAGCCATCGCTTGCGCTCGAGGCCGCCGCCGTAGCCGACCAGGCGTCCGTCGGCACCGATGACGCGATGGCAGGGAATCACGATCGGAATCGGGTTCGCGCCGTTGGCTGCGCCGACGGCGCGGACCGCATCGGGCCGCCCGACCGCGCGCGCGAGTTCTGCGTACGACCACGTCTGCCCCGCGGGAATCCGATGCAGCGTTTTCCACACTTCACGCTGGAATCGCGTGCCCTCTGGATCGACCGAGATCGTGTCGAGCGCGCGGAGATCGCCGTCGAAGTACGCCTTCAGTCGATTGGCGAGGCTTTGAAGCGCGGGCGCTGCGGGCCGGCGGCCGAAGTCCGTAGAGCTGAAGCGAATTCCCAGCAGGACTCCGGCATCCGCGCTGACAGTCAGGACGCCCAGCGGCGACCTGAGCGTCATCAGCTCTGCTGACACGCCGCACATCCTACGGCAGCCCTGAAGGACGCGCCACACTTAAATGCCTGACGGCTGCAACCTTTTGCACGGGTTGTCCGTCACATTACCTTGACAGTCTAGGTAACGCTGACCAGAATGGCGCCATGGCACACGAAGCCCCCGGCATGATGCACGGCACACTCGACGCGCTCATTCTCCGCACACTCGTGGGCGGTGCGCGGCACGGCTATGCAATCGCGCGCTGGCTGGAAGAGGCGACCGACGAGATGCTCACGATCGAGGAGGGGTCGCTGTATCCGGCGCTCTACCGGATGGAGAGAAAAGGGTGGATCGAAGCGGAGTGGGGCACATCCGAGCTGAACCGGCGCGCGAAGCTGTACCGACTGACGTCGAAGGGGCGTAAGCAGCTCGCTGCGGAGACGGAACACTGGGCCCGGTTCGCCGCCGCGGTGTCGAAGGTGCTGCTGCCGGCTTGAATGGTGGATAGATGGCCGATTCACACTACGGGCGCCCGCGACGGCCGGCGCGACGCCGGGAAATCGCTGATGAAGTCAGCGACGAGCTCGAGTTCCACATCGAGATGCGGACGCGCGAGTACATCGCGCGCGGCATGAACCCGGCCGACGCACGCGACCGCGCCCTGGCGCGGTTCGGCGACCTGGCCTACGTGCGGAAGACCTGCCGCGAGATCGGTCGAAGAAAGGATGACGACATGCGTCGGCGTGAATATTTCGGCGAGCTGCGTCAGGACATCGGCTTCGCGCTCCGTCAGCTCGTCGCCAACCCGGGCTTCTCGCTCGTCGCCATCGTCACGCTCGCTCTCGGCATCGGCGCGACGACGGCGATCTTCAGCGCGGTGAATGCGGTCGTGTTCCGGCCGCTGCCGATTGCGGATCCAGCGCGGCTCGTGTTCGTGAACGAGGCGTGGCGCGGGCAACCATCGGACGTGTCGGCCGGCAACTTCGTCGACATGATGGCCGCACAGACCGCGTTCGAGCGGGCGGCCGCCATTCAATATGCCAGTTTCAACGTGTCTGACGGCGATAACCCCGAGCGAGTCATCGGCGCCCGCGTGACCCATGGTTTCTTCGATCTCTTCGGCGTCGCCCCATCGATCGGGCGCGTCTTCCGTCCGGACGAAGACCAGCCCGGCAGCGAGTTCGTCGTCATCTTGAGCCACAGGCTCTGGACCAGGCGTTTTGCGGCGGACAAATCGATCGTCGGCCGCGACGTGCGCATCGGCGGGCGTCCGTACCGGGCTGTCGGCGTCATGCCCGCGGAGTTCGATCTCACGTCGGACGCCGAGGAGCTGTGGGTGCCGATGGCGTTCACGCCGGAGCGCAAGGCGATGCACGACGAGCATTACCTGACGGTCCCGGCTCGGTTGCGGGACGGCGTCACGCGAGAGCAGGCGGAGGAGCAGCTCAAGACGATCGCCACCACTTTGCGCGAGCGGTTCCCGCGCGACAACGCAGAGCTGGCCTTCCGTGTGCTGCCGTTCACCGAGACGTTCGTCGGGGAGGACCGGAACCGGCTGCTCGTAATGCTCGGTGCCGTCGGGCTCGTGCTGCTGATCGCCTGCGGCAACATCGCGAACCTTCTGCTCGCACGCGGCGCGACGCGCAGCCGCGAGCTGGCGATCCGCGCGGCGCTCGGCGCCGGGCGCGGCCGCATCGTCCGTCAGCTCCTGACCGAGAGCCTGGTGCTGGCGATGGTGGCCGGCGCCGTCGGGCTGGCGCTCGCATGGTGGACAACGGGAACGCTCGTCGCTCTCGCGCCGCCGGGCGTCCCGCGCCTCGATCAGACGTCGATCGATACGACGGTGCTGGCATTCGCGCTCGGACTGTCGGTGTTGAGCAGCCTCGTGTTCGGCCTTGCGCCCGCGCTGCGCTCGGCGCGCGCAGGCGTCAGCGACACGCTCAAGGAAGGCGGACGCGGCCAGGCGGGCAGCGGTGGACGCGACTGGCTGCGCTCGGTGTTGATCGCGACGGAAGTTGCTCTGGCGGTGTTGCTGCTCGTCGGCGCCGGACTTCTCATCCGCAGCGCGATCGAGCTGACGCGCGTTCGGCCCGGGTTCAATCCAGCCGGTGTTCTGACTGCCCGCATGACGCTGCCGGCCGCCGAGTACCGCGATTCGACGCGCGCGGTCGCGGCCTTCGAGCGCCTGGCGGAAGAGATCGAAAGGATCCCTGGCGTGACGGCAACCGCGCTCGCGTCGCAGGTGCCGATGGGGCCTGGCGGCAACGGCAACGGGTTGATCCCGGACGGCAAGCCCTTCGATCTCAAGTACGCCGTCAACGCGCGTTTGCGCATCGTGTCGCCAGGCATTTTCAAGACGTTGGAGATCCCCATCCTGCGCGGCCGCGAATTCGATGCCCGCGATCGCCGGGGCGCGCAGAAGGTGATGATCGTCAGCCAGACCCTGGCGGGCGCGTTGTTCCCGGGTCAGGACGCGCTCGGCCGGCGTGTCGCGTGCTGCGAGCCCGGACCGGACGGCAAACCCGATTACAAGATGATCGTCGGCATCGCCGGCGACATGCGCGGCCGGGCCCTCGCCGCTCCACCGCCGCCCGATTTCTATCTGCCGATCGCTCAAGTGCCCGCCGAGGCGTGGGACTGGAACCAGCGGACGATGTACATCGTGACGCGCGCGACGAGCGGCGATGCCATGGCCCCGCTCCCGCATCTGAGATCTGTCGTCGCGGCGATTGATCCGGACGTCCCACTCTTCAACGTCCGGACCATGGAAGAACGCATGACGGAATCCGTCGCGGGCGCTCGATTCAACACGCTGCTGCTGTCGCTTCTGGGCGCGATCGGGCTGGCGCTGTCCGCGATCGGCATCTACGGCGTGATCGCGTACTTCGTCACGCAGCGAACGTCAGAGATTGGCGTGCGGGTGGCTCTCGGCGCCACGCGCAGCGACGTCATCCGCCTCGTTCTTCGCCAGGCGGCCGCGCCGATTGCGCTGGGGCTTGCCGCCGGTCTGCTGGCGTCATTGGCGGCAACGCGCGCGCTCGCGTCGCAGCTCGTCGGCGTCGAGCGCAGCGACCCGATTACGCTCGCCTCTGTCATCAGCGTGCTTGCTGTAACGGCGTCGTTGGCGGCCTTTATCCCCGCGCGCCGCGCGGCGGGCGTCGATCCGACGCGGGCACTGCACACTACTTGACGGGCCTCGGGACTCGGGGCTCGTTCCTCGGGCGGTGCCTCGTCCCTCGTTCCTCGGGGCAGTTCACTCGGCGTGCAGTGCTGTCGCAGGATCTGTTGCGGTCGCGCGCAACAGCGGCACGATCTGCGCCGCGATCGATGCAACGGCGACAACGACGAGAATGGCAGCCAGCGTGACGGGATCGGACGGCTCCACACCGTAAAGCAGGCTGTCCATCAGCCGTCCAGCCAGGACGGCGCCGGCTCCGCCGACAACGAGACCAGCGACCACGAGCTGCATCCCTTCGGACAGCACCAGCCTCGCGATGTCGGAGCGGCGCGCGCCGAGCGCCATGCGGACCCCAAACTCGCGCCCGCGGCGCGCGACCATGTAGGCGATCGTTCCGTAGAGCCCGATCGCCGCGAGCGTCAGCGCGATCGCCGCGAACACCGCCAGCACCAGCATCGCGAACCGTCGCTGCTCGACCGACTTCGACACGAGCTGTTCGAGCGTCGCCGGCGCCGCAGGCGCGACGCCCGGTGCTTCACGAATGACGATCGCGCGCGCCGCCGACGCGATGGACAACGGATCGCCGGCCGTCCGGACCGTCAGCGTCACGAACGAATCGGTGACGTGCGGCTGCCCGACATACATCTGCATCGTCGGCGGCGCGGCGAGCTCGTAGTGGCGGACGTCGCCGACGATGCCGACGACGGTGTACCACTCGCCCTTGACGCCGGGCATGCGCACGCGTTTGCCGATGGCCTCCTGCCCCGGCCAGACCTGCGCGGCTGTCGTCTCGCCGACGACGATGACGCGCGGCGCGTCGGCACGATCTGCCTCGGTGAGCAGCCGTCCACGCTTCAGCGGAATGCGCATCACGTTGAAGTAATCGGGTGTCACGCCGTAGCGCTCGACCGACGGCGCGTCCGCGGTGCCGTACAGCGGATGGCCTTCGGCGTGAAATCCCCACGTGTCCATATTGCCGCCGAGCGGAATCTGGCTCGCGAACGCCGCCGCTTCCACACCTGGTAAAGCGCGCACGCCCTCGAGTATGCGCTGCTGCGTCGCGAAGACAGCCGGATCCTCCGCGTACGGCGGCCCGACGAACGCGAGATCCATCGTGAGCAGGCGGTGTGGATCGAACCCCGGATCGACACGCAGAAGATTGCCCATCGTCCTGATCATCAGACCCGCGCCGGCGAGCAGAACGATCGCGACCGCCACTTCGCCGGCGACGAGCGCCCGGCGGCTCCACCGCGTCGCGTCCTGCGTCGAGCGCTGACCCGAATGCAGCGATTCCCGCGGATTGTCTGCCCACGCCCGCAGAGCCGGAATCAGTCCGAACGCGAACCCGGCAAGGACGGTCACCGCGACTGTGAAGAGAAGGACGCGTCCGTCCAACCCGGCGCCGGCGATTCGCGGAACATCGACCGGCGCGGCGATCGTCAGCGCGCGCGCACCGCCTGCTGCGAGCAGAACCCCGAAGCCGCCGCCGAGCGCCGAGAGAAGCGCGGCTTCGGTCAGGAGCTGGCGGACGAGACGACCCCTCGACGCACCAAGGGCGCTCCGCACGGCGAGCTCGCGTTCCCGCCCGGCGCCGCGGGCGAGCAAGAGTCCGGCGAGGTTCGCGCACCCGATGAGCAGGACCGCGGACACCGCACCGAGAAGCACGAACAGGAGCGGCCGGACATCGCCGACGATCTGATCGCGCAGCGGCCGCAAGGTGGCCGTCGTGGAGCCGTAGTCTGCCGGGAACTCGCGCCGCATCGCTTCCTGGACGCTCACCAGCTCGGCGCGGGCGGCGTCGATCGAAACGCCGGGCCGAATGCGCGCAAAGGCGGTGAGGTGCTGGCACGAGCGGCAGGCATCGCGCGTCGTGTCGTCGTATCCGATTGGCGCCCAGATTTCCGCCCGCGAGTAGTTGCGCGCCTCGATGAGCGGCTCGAGCGACGCCGGCATGACGCCGACGACGAGGTACGGACGATCGTGAATCCGGATCGTCCGGCCGACGATCGAGGGATCCGCTCCGAAGCGGCGGCGCCAGAGTCCGTCGCTCAGCAGGACGACGCGCCAGGTTTCCGGACGATCCTCGTCAGGGCGGAAGTCTCGGCCGAGCGCGGGCGCGATGCCGACCATCCTGAAGAAGTTCCACGACACTCGAACGGCAGGTACTCGCTCCGGCTCCGCGTTCGCTCCAGTGCCATCCGGGCCTGCCGTGATCGTCGCCAGCCACGAACGCATCGCCGCGGCATCCTCGATCGATTTCGTGCGATCGCGCCAGTCTCGGAACGTCAGGAAGCCCAGGTTCGATGGATACCCTGTGTCCGCGTCAGGGTGACCGATCGCGACGAGCCGATCGGGTTCGGCATACGGCAGGGGACGAAGCAGCACCGCGTCGAGAACGCTGAACGCCGCCGTCGTCCCGCCGATTCCGAGGCCGAGCGTCGCGATTGCGACCAGCGAGAAGCCGGGCGCCCGCCGCAGCGTCCGCGCGCCGTACCGCAGATCCTTCCAGATCCCGGACCACGGACGCGCCGGGAATTCCGTCGTCGGATGCCAGCGCGCAGCAATCGATCGCAGCGTCTGGCTCCAGTACCAACGACTCGCGTTCCAGCGTCCGGACCGAGTCGTGCGATCCGCGAACCCCTCGGCCAGGTCGCCGAGGATCGCCTCGCGCATGGGTTCACGAAACACGATCGAGAGAAGCGCGCGCGGGATGAGTGGAGGTTTCATCGGGACGGCTCCAGTTTCACGATCACGCCGTGCGCCATGCGCTGCAGGCCGTCATAGGTGCGGCGGAGCGCGCGGCGGCCGTCCGGCTCGACCCGGAAGTGCCGCTTCCGGCGTCCGCCCCGGGCAGGCGTCGGATCGCCGAACCACGAAGACACGAACCCACGGCTCTCGAGTCGCTCGAGCGTGGTGTAGACCGCGCCGGCGCTGATCGTCCGGCCGGTTCGGGATTGAATCGCCTCGCGTACGGTCACGCCGTAGGCGTCGTCGCCGAGTTGGAGAACGGCAAAAAGGATGAGCTGCTCGAATTCGCCCAGGAAGTCGGCCATGCCGGGTTTAGACGACAGTGTAGGGAATATCGTTTACGGCGCCCCGGCTCCGGCGCACGCAGGCGTTCCTCAGCCAGATTCGTGATTGAGGGCCGCGGCCCCCGGCAGGTAGTCCTCGACGGCGCCGACGACGAGGACCTCGGCGCCTTCGGTCGTGGTGATCTCGCCGTGATCGGAATCCTCGTCAGCGTGATGGAAATCCCCGGCGCGCAGCACGCAGCCGTCGATCACCACCGAGCCGCTGATCACGAAGCACTCTTCCGGTCCGTGGTGCTTGTGCGCCGGGTAGACGGCGCCCGGCTCGGCGCGAATCAGCAGGGTGACGAGCGATCGCACCTTGTCTACGGCGAGGACCCGGGCGCGAATCCCGGGCAGGCCGGTGTCGATCCACGCGGCGTCGGCCGCCCACACGGTGTAGCGCGAGGGCTTGCGCGTCTCGGCGAGCAGGCGCTCGCGCACGTGCGCTGGCGGTTCGAGCGGCGGAACGCTCGCCGCCATGGCCGTCGCGGCGTCGTACAGGCGCGCCACCTCCGATCGTTCGTCCGGCGTCAGCACGGCAAGGCGAGCCTGCAGGTCCACCCGCTCGTCAGGGTCGAGCGCGCCGACCGAAGCCGCCACGACGAGGGCTTCGAGCTCGTCGGGGATCATATGACCTCCGCCAGTCGGTCACGCATCGCGGCCAAACCTGTGCGGATACGCGTTTTCACCGTGCCCAGCGGTACGCCGAACCGGGTCGCGAGCTCGCTATGGGTGTAGCCCTCGAAGTACGCCGCTTCGATGAGCGCGCGCTGCGCGGGCGTGAGAGCGGCGAGCGCCGTCCGCACCGCGCCGGCCATCATGCGGCTTTTCAGCACCGCCTCAGGCGTGTCGCGCGTGACGGGCTCGCCCGACCGAGGCGCGTCGTCGGCAGCGTGGAGCGTGGGCTCGACGTTGACGTTCGCCCGGGCGCGGCGGGCACGCAGCCGGTCGATGGCGCGATTTCTCGCGATGCGCGTCAGCCACGTGCACTTCTTCCGCGTCCGACGGGCTGGCCAGAATGCGCATGATGACGGCGTACGCGAGTCGACTGTGCCGGTCGTAGAGTTCTGCCAGCGCGGTTTCATCGCGGGTGGCGATGCGCTGGAGGAGGCCGAGATCGACCTCCGAACGGCTGGATTCCACGGCTAACTTGCCATTGCATAGCTCTCGAGACGGCAGCAAGCGCGGCCATTCGCTCGCGCGCGGCACATCCATTAGATTACGGCCGCCGCGTCCGATTGGATTTCACAGATGTCGCGGATGCGCTAATCTGCGCTCGTGATTCAGGAGTCCGAGGCCGACGGCATCGTCACCCTCCGGCTGGCGCACGGGAAGGCGAGCGCGCTTGACCTCGATCTGACAGACGGGCTGGCGGCCGCGCTCGAGACGCTCGCGCGCAAGCGGACGCGCGGCGTCGTGCTGACCGGGACGGGTGGGATCTTTTCGGCCGGCGTCGATCTCTTCAAGCTCGTGAACGGCGGATCGGAATACATCGCGCACTTCCTGCCATCGCTCGATTACATGTTCGAGGCGCTGTTCATGTTTCCGGCGCCGGTCGTCGCGGCCGTGAACGGCCACGCGATCGCGGGCGGCTGCATCCTGGCCTGCGCGTGCGATCGGCGGCTGATGGCGAGCGGCACGGCGCGCATCGGCGTGCCCGAGCTCAAAGTCGGCGTTCCCTTCCCGCCGCTCGTCGTCGAGATCCTCCGGGCCTCGATCGCGCCGCCGTACTTCAACGAGCTCCTCTATGTCGGCCGGACCTACGAGCCAGCCGACGCGCTCGCGCGCGGGATCGTCGACGAGGTCGTCGCACCCGAGGCGCTGGTTGCGCGTGCACAGGCCATGGCGGCTGAACTTGCCGCGGCGCCCGCGGATAGTTTCATGCTCACCAAGCGGGCGATGCGAATGGCCTATGTCGATCGCGCGCGGCGGACGATGGACACCGACGCCCCTGAGCTCATGGCGGCCTGGAGCTCCGATGCCACGCGTGCCGCGATTCGTTCCTACCTCGAGAACACGCTCCGGAAGGCGTAGCCGCTTCTCGTCCCCGTTGTTGACATACGCTTATACACAACGTATAAGATCGCGGCCATGGGTCAGGCGGAGTATCGCCGCGCGCTCGAAGCCGCGATCAAGGAATACGAGCGGCTGCAGAGCGAGCGCGACGCCGTCGAGACGCGGCTCGCGCAGCTCCGCCAGATCATCGCGGGGCTCGGTCCCCTCTGCGAGCTGCCCTCCAGAAGGACGCCGCCGCCCGAGCTCGGGCTGACCGACGCCTGCCGATCCGCGCTCCGCGCGAGCCTGGCAGGGCTCACCGCCGGTGATGTCCGCGAGCGGATACGCGGACTGGGCATCGATCTCGACAGCTATTCGAATCCCCTCGCTTCGATCCACATCGTGCTCAAACGGCTGGTGGCCTCGGGCGAGGCGTTCACCTATCGCGGCCGCGACGGGAAGCCCGTGTATGCGTGGAAGCGGCCCGCGATCCCAATCGCAGTGACGGGCCACGAACACGCACACGCGCTTGTCACCGGCGTTAGCTGGCCGGGCCTGACGGAATTCCTCATCGCGCCCGAGCGCCGGAAGATCAAGACGAAGAAAGAGACGTGAAAGATGGTCGCTTCAGCTGACGCGATCCGGCAGTTTTACGCGGAGGAGCTGCTCGCCGTGTGCAACCTGCAATCACCGGCGCTTGTGCGCGCGCTCGCCGCTGTGCCGCGTGAGCGATTCCTCGGTCCCGGACCCTGGCGGATCCGAGGCATGGATGGGATGTTCATGCCGGGCGCGCCAGGCACCTACCGCGAAACCCCGGATGCCGATCCGCGGCACCTCTACCACAACGTGCTCGTCTCGATCGATCCCTCCCGGGAGCTGAACAACGGACATCCCGGCACGCTTGCGTCGTGGATCGATCTACTCCGAATTCGGGAAGGCGAACGCATCGTCCACATCGGCAGCGGTCCCGGCTACTACACGGCGATCCTTGCGGAGATGACTGGAGGCGCAGGGTCGGTGACGGCGATCGAGGTCGATCCAGCGCTGGCGGCGCGCGCGGTCGAGGCGCTGTCAGCGTGGCCGAACGTCACGGTCATTGCCGGCGATGGCGTGACAGAGCGGTTCGAACAGGCGGACGTGATCCTGGTGAACGCCGGCGTCACGCACCCGGCGCCGGGATGGCTCGACGCGCTGGCCCCGAACGGCCGGATGCTGCTCCCTCTGACATTCGAACCAGCGCCCGGTGTCGCGGGCAAAGGGTGCATGATCCTGATCACGCGGAGCGGCGACGCGTTCACCGCACGCGCCGTGTCGATGGTCCAGGTCTATTCCTGCGTCGGCGGACGCGATCCACAGCTGAACGCCGCGCTGATGCAGACGTTCTCTCGCGGAGGCTGGGAGAAAGTGCGTTCGCTCCGCCGCGATGCGCACGACGCGGGCGACCGCTGCTGGTTCCACGCGTCGTCGTTCTGTTTGAGCTTCGACTGAACGCGCTCATCCTCCGCTGACTTCACGTGACTTTCATGACTGCGCTTGGTTTCGCTGCCACGGTTTTGGGGGGAGTTGGCGAGTTTGGGAGTTAGGGAGGATGACGTCACTGTTCACGAACCACGGATGACACGGATTTCGCGGATGCTGTGTCATTCGTGATTCCGTGGCCCGTTGATCAGAGAAATCCGTGGCTTACCGCCGCTCGTAACGACCGACGAGCTGCGTCGTGGTGACGATGTGGCCCTTGATGGCGGCCTCCACGCGCGGCCGGGCGGTACCGTCTGGCAGATCGATCGCCTCGACGTCGAGCGCCGAGAGTTTGAAGAAGTATCGATGCGGACCGTGGCCCTTCGGAGGGCACGGCCCGCGGTATCCGTTCTTCCCGAAATCGTTTCGTCCGTTACGGCCGACGCCCGTGGACGCTTCCGACAGTTCCGTCAGGCCCGCGGGAATATCGAACAGCACCCAGTGTGTGAACGTTCCCGACGGCGCGTCGGGGTCGTCGACGATGAGAACGAAGGACCTCGTGCCGGTCGGCGCCTCGCGCCAAGTCAGCTGAGGAGAGCGGTCTTCACCGTCGCACGTATGTCGCCGGGCGATCTCCGCGCCGTCCGTGAACGCCTGCGAGCTGAGCGTAAACGGCATGCTGCCCTAAGCGTGATCTTCGTAGCCGGCGCCGACCGATGCAAGCTCTGCGGTCGCACTTTTCTCCCGCTGGCCGAATCTGCGTTCATCTGCGTTCATCTGCGACTAAGACCAAATCCGCGTTTATCTGCGTTAATCTGCGGCTGACAACGAACCGGCGTCCATCTGCGGTTAGAATCGGCGCTCCCTTCTGAGGACTTGCCATGACCCGTCCAGTGTTGTTGTCGATCCTCCTGGTTATCGCAGCGATGCCGCCGGTCCTCGGTTCGCGACAGGCCGGGACCGCACCGTCCGTCGACCCCAAGCTCTACCAGGATCTGCGGTGGCGGAACGTCGGCCCGCATCGCGGCGGCCGTGTCACGGCCATCGCCGGCGTCCGGTCGAAGCCGTGCACCTTTTATATGGGGGCGACCGGCGGCGGCGTCTGGAAAACGGAGAGTTGCGGCAATCTCTGGACGCCCGTCAGCGACGGTGAGATCGCGACCGGGTCGATCGGCGCGATCGACGTGTCGGAATCAAATCCCGACGTCGTCTACGTCGGCACCGGCAGCGCCGCCATTCGCAGCAACGTGATCATCGGGCGCGGGATGTACAAGTCCACCGACGCTGGCAAGACGTGGCAGTTCATCGGGCTTCGCGACGCCGGCCAGATCGGCTCCGTGATCGTCCATCCCTCCAACCCTGACATCGTCTGGATCGCGGCGCTCGGATCGCCGTACGGTCCGAACGCCGAGCGCGGGATCTTCAAGACGACCGACGGCGGCAAGACGTGGAAGAAGACGCTCTTCGTCAACGACGACACGGGCGGACGCATCCTCGCGATCAACTACTCGAACCCGAACGAGCTCTACGCCGGCATGTATCGCGGCCGCCGTCTCGGCTGGGACATCGTCAGCGGCGGCCCGGCGACCGAGGGCGGTATCTACAAGTCGACCGACGGCGGCGACACCTGGAACAAGTTGTCGGCTGGCCTGCCGCAGAAACTGATCGGCAAGATCGATCTCGACGTCGCGCGCAGCAACCCGCGCGTGGTCTACGCGATGATCGAAGCGCCCGGTCCCGAGGGCGGCCTGTATAAGTCGGACGATGCGGGCGCGAGCTGGCAGAACGTGAACAACGACGCGCGCCTGCGCGCGCGGCCGTTCTACTTCCATTACGTCGACGTCAACCCGAAGAACGAGAACGAAGTCTGGGTGAACGAGCTGTCGCTGCACAAGTCGACGGACGGCGGCAGAACGTTCACGCAGGTCTCGACGCCGCACGGGGACAATCACGGGATCTGGTTCAACCCGGACAACCCGAGCATCGCGATCCAGTGCAATGACGGCGGCGCAAACGTGACGCTCGACGGCGGGCGCTCATGGTCGTCGATCCTGAATCAGCCCACCGCGGAGCTCTACATGGTGTCGGTGGATGAACAGTTCCCCTATCGCCTCTACGCGCCGCAGCAGGACAACTCGACCATCATCGTGCCGAGCCTGCCGCCGCATTCGTGGGGCTACGACAACGCGGCGCAGGCATGGACGCAGGGTCCCGGCTGCGAGACCGGACAGATCCATCCACGGCCCGATGGTTCGGTGATCTGGGGCGCGTGCAAGGGAGAGGTCGGACGTTACAACGTCGCGACCGGCCAGGAGAAGCACACCTGGATCTACCCGCAGAACCGCTACGGCCACGATCCGGACGACATCAAGTTCCGCTTCCCGCGCCAGACCGTCATTCACGTCTCTCCGCACGATCCGAAGACGGTCTATCAGGCGTCGCATGTACTGCATCGGACGACCGATGAAGGCGTCACGTGGACGACGATCAGCCCCAACCTCACGGCGCGCGAGCCGGCCAAACAGATCGTGCCGGGGTCGCCGATCACGCGCGACATCACTGGCGAAGAGGTGTACAGCTCGATCTACTCGATGGTCGAGTCGCGGCTCGAACGCGGAGTGCTGTGGGTGGGTGCTAACGACGGGCCCGTGCACGTGTCGCGCGACAGCGGCAAGACGTGGACGAACGTCACGCCGAAGGATCTGCCGCTCGGAGGACGCGTCCAGAACATCGAGGACTCGCCGCACCGCAAAGGATCCGCGTACGTCGCGGTGTATCGGTACCTTCGCGAGCACGACCTGAAGCCGTACATCTATGTGACGGACGACTATGGCAAGAGCTGGTCGAAGCTGACCGACGGCGCGAACGGCATCCCCATCGATCACCCGACGCGCGTTGTCCGCGAAGATCCCGATCGCCAGGGCCTGCTTTACGCCGGCACCGAGTTCGGATGCTTCGTATCGTTCGACAACGGCCGCCGTTGGCAGTCGCTGCAGCAGAACCTGCCTGCTACGCCGGTCACGGACATCCGCGTGCACCGCAAGGATCTCGTCATCGCAACGATGGGGCGGTCGTTCTGGATCATGGACAACGTGACGCCGCTGCAGCAGCTGGCCGGCGCAACATCAGTCACGTCTGAGCCGAATGGCAATGGATCTGGTGGCGCCAGCCTTCCGCCTTCGCGTGAAGCTTCGGCGGACCGCCGTAGCCTTGGCGGAGGCGGTCAGGCTGGCGGATCCGTCCATCGACTGTTGACGCCGGCCGTCGCTTGGCGCACCCGCCATGCGGCCTCCGGCGGCTCGCCGGACGTGCCGGAGTATCCCGGCCCCGGCGCCCGCATCGACTACACCCTCGCGGGAGCGCCTTCCGGAGATGTGAAGCTCGAGATCTTCGACGCGAAGGGCGCCGTCATCCGCACGATCAATCCGCCGTCAGCGACGCCGCAGGGCACGGGGCAAGGCATGCGCGCGTCCCGCCGCGGCGGACCGGTCGCGGCGCTCGGCACGAAAGATGGTCACAACCGATACGTATGGGATCTGCGGCACTCGGGCGCCGACGGGCCGATGGTGGCGCCGGGCAAGTACCAGGTCCGGCTGACCGCCGGCAGCTGGAGCGACGCGAAACCGCTCGAAGTGAGGATCGATCCGCGCGTCACCGCTGACGGCGTCACGCAGGCGGACCTCGAAGAGCAGACGGCCTTTCTCCTGAAAGTGCGCGACGCAATGGCCGAGGCGCGCGCGCTGGCGGCGATGGTCCGCGAGTCGAACAAGGATCTCCACGCGAAGCTCGTCACGGCCGAGGGTCCGTACCCGCAGCCGATGCTGATCGATCAGCTGTCAAACATCGCGCGGATGGTGGGACAGGCGGATCAGAAGATTGGGAAGGAAGCGCAGACCCGGCTCGATGACCTGCTGAAGGAGCTGGCGCAGATCAGGGCGGCAGTCAAGTGAGGAGGCGGCGGACAATCACTCCCAGAGTCGGGAGAACGCCAGCGATGCTCGTTTAGTATCCCCCATGTACAACGCAGAAACCCTGTTGGACGTCCACGCGCGCGCGCACGAGAGCCTGCGCCGCCTGATTGCTTTCTGCGGCACGCTCACGACCGACGAGTTGCGCCGGCCGTTACCCGGATTCGGTTTCCCCACGGTCCTGCGGCAACTCGAACACACGATCGGCGCAGAGGTGTACTGGCAAACCGTGGTTACGCGGGGCTACGACGAGGAGGCGACGCTGCCGAACTTGCCGGATCTAGCGGCCATCGAGGCGTTCCGCGCGCAGACGGCATCTGCAACGCGGTCGTACCTCGAACGCGCCACCGAGGCCGAGTTGAATACGCTGCGCCGGATGACAAGCGATCCAGGCCAGACACGGCTGCTCCGGCCGGCGGATGTGATCATGCGTGTCGTCACGCACATCTTCAATCATCAGGGACAGGTGCTGGCGATGTGTCGCAGCATCGGGAAACCGAACGACACAGACGATCTGGATTATCCAGTCGATTGAGCGACGGCAGCCGAGTCACGCTGTTCATTGCCACCGGGCTGAACAGTCGCCGCGACGAGGCTGAAGCCTCGCACCACAACCGGCCGCTTCCGGACGCCTCGTCCCGAAGCCGGACAAACCACCAGCCCAAACCTCCCGAAAACTGGCCGCTATCAGCCAATTCGCGCCGCGGCGCCCGGCACGCTTTTCGCCTCTCATCCCACGGTGAGAACCCGGAACCAACCCAGAACCAGAACCTAGAACCCAACCTTGAACCCTGAACCCTGAACCTTGAACCGATGACTAGCTTCTTCCGCGACCTCCGCTACGCCGTTCGGACCCTGGCCAAGGCGCCCGGGTTCACGGCCATCATTATCTGTACGCTGGCGCTCGGGATCGGCGCGAACACCGCCATCTTCTCGCTCCTCGATCAGGTCCTCCTGCGACGCCTCCCGGTGAAAGACCCCGAGCAGCTCGTCCAGCTCGACGACCCCGGCGCGTTCCGCGGCCGGACGATGAACAACCGATCGTTCTCGTATCCGATGTACAAGGACTTCCGCGATCGGAACGAAGTGTTCAGCGGTGTGCTCGCCCGGTTGCAAATCGCGGCGACGGTCTCGTGGAAGGGACGCGCGGAGCGCGTGACGGGCGAGCTGGTCTCCGGAAACTTCTTCGACGTCCTCGGCACGCAGCCGCATCTTGGCCGCCTCTTCACGCAGTCCGACGACACGACGCCAGGCGGGCACCCGGTCGCGGTGCTCGGCCACGGGTACTGGGTGCGGCGCTTCGGTAGCGATCCGACGATCCTCAACCAATCGATCACGGTCAGCGGTCATCCAATGACTGTTGTCGGTGTCGCGGCGCAGGGCTTCACCGGCGTCGACGTCGGCGGCGCGTCGGAGGTCTACGTGCCGGTCATGATGAAGGCGCAGATGACGCCGACTTGGAACGACCTCGACAACCGGCGCAGCCGGTTTGTCAACATCTTCGCGCGGCTGAAGCCCGGCGTGACGATGGAGCAGGCGGATGCCGGAATGCAGGTCCTCTTCAAGCAGATCCTCGAGCACGACATCACCGAGTATCCGGACGCAACGGAACGGTTTCGGACACGCTTCCTCGCCAAGAAGCTCGTGCTGCTGCCCGGCCAGAAGGGCGAGTCCACGATCCGCCAGCAGTTCTCCGAATCGCTCATCGTCCTGATGGCGATGGTCGGCCTGCTCCTCGTGATCGCGTGCGCGAACGTGGCGAACCTGCTTCTCGCGCGCGCGACCTCACGCTACAAGGAAGTCGCGATCCGCCTCGCGCTCGGCGCCGGCCGGGGACGCATCGTCCGGCAGCAGTTCGCCGAGAGCCTCGTCCTGGCGCTCGCGGGCGGTGCGCTGGGGTTGATCGTCGCGTCGTGGACCGGCGCGCTCCTCATCGGTTCACTGCCGGGCGCGAGCGACGGATCGGTCACGCTGTCAGCCGACCCGGACCTGCGCGTGATGCTGTTCACGATCGGCCTCTCGATCGCGACCGCGCTCGTCTTCGGCATCGCTCCCGCGATCCAGTCGACGCGATCGACCGTGGCCAGCACGCTGAAAGACGAAGCGGGCGGCGTGGTCGGCGGCACGGGCCATGCCCGCGTCCGCAAGGGGCTCGTCGTCGCGCAGGTCGCCCTGTCGGTGATGCTCCTCGCCGGCGCGGCGCTCTTCGCGCGCAGCCTCTACAACCTGCGCGCCCTCGATCCCGGCTTCAGCGTGGACCGGCTCCTCAGCTTCGCGATCGATCCCTCGCTCAGCGGCTACGACCAGACGCGCGTCAAAGCGCTCTACAAGAGCGCGCAGGAGCGGCTCGCGTCGATCCCGGGCGTGCGATCCGCGTCGATGAGCTCGATCATGCCGCTCAGCGGCAACGGGTGGCAGGCGACGATGCGGGTGGATGGGTACACGGCGAAGCAGGACGAGAACATGAACATCAGCATCAACAGCATGGGCCCGGGCTTCTTCGCCACGCTGGGGATCCCCCTCATGGCCGGCCGCGAGTTCACCGAGCGCGACGTCGAGGGCGCGCCGCCGGTCGTCGTCATCAACGAAGCGATGGCGCGTTACTACTGGAAGGACGCACGCAGCGCGATCGGCAAGCGGCTCGGCTACGGCCGGGACAAGGAAGGCTTCCCGCTCGAGGTCGTCGGGGTCGTCAAAGACTCGAAGGACACGAGCCTTCGGGACGAGATCCCGCGCTTCGTATACTCGTCATATCAGCAGGAGCCCGAGCTCACGGAGATGACCTTCTTCGTCCGGACGCAGGCAGACGTCACCGGCACCACCGCGGCCGTCCGGGACGCCATGCGCGCCCTGGATCCGGCGCTCCCGATCTACGGCGTGAAAACGATGGAGGCGCAGGCGAGCGAGTCGCTGTTCGTCGAGCGGATGGTGGTGTGGCTGTCGGCGGCGTTCGGCGCGCTGGCGACGCTGCTCGCCGCGATCGGCCTCTACGGGGTGATGTCGTACGCGGTCGCGCGGCGCACGCGCGAGATCGGCATCCGCATGGCGCTCGGCGCCGAGCGGCGTGCCGTGCTGTGGCTCGTGTTGAAGGAAGTCGCGGTCCTCTCCGCAATCGGGATCGCGAGCGGCCTTGCCATCTCGCTCTACGCGACGCGTTTCGTCAAGGCGCAGCTGTTCGGGCTCTCCCCAAGCGATCCCGCGACGCTCGCGATTGCGACGCTGACGATCGCTCTCGTCGCGTTTCTCGCCGGCTATCTCCCCGCGCGCCGCGCCAGCGCGCTGGATCCGATGCTGGCATTGAGAACTGAGTAGAGGCCGCGCAGGAGACTGAGGCCTCTAGGTACCTCCGTCCAGCCGTCTCTGTATCTCCTCCTTCGCCATCCACTTTCCATTCAGCATCACGCCCGCGATCTTCATCGTGTTCGTGATGTCGGCGAGCGGGTTGGCGTCGAGGAGGATGAGATCCGCGCGCTTGCCGTTCGTCGCGGTGCCCGCCTCCTTCTCGACCTTGAAGAAGGCGGCGACGTTGCGCGTGCCGGTGACAAGCGCCTGATACGGCGTCAGACCCGCCGCGACGTACGTTCCGAGCTCGCGGTGCGCCGAGAAGCCGGGCACGTTCCAGATCTGCGGCCCGTCCGAGCCGAGAAGAATCATGACGCCCGCGGCGTGCATGTCCTTGATCAGCCGGCGGCGGATCGCGATGAGCTTCTCGCGCCCCTCGCGCGGGAACTCTTCATACTTTTTTTTGACCTCGGTCCACTTCTGCACCTCGCCCGGCTGCGCGTACTTCATCTCGGGCCACGCAGCCATCGACTCCGCGGACTGCGGGCCGAGCCAGTTCTCGAGCAGGATTTCGGTCGGGACCTGCGCGACGCCTGACGCCTTCGTCTTCGCCACGAGGTCCGGGATCTTCGACTCGTCGGCGACCGACGTCAGGTTCAGCCCGAACGTCTGCGAGGCCGGAGATCCGGCAGGCGCCAGTGCTTCGACGTAGCCATCGAGATGATCGATCGTCGCGTACTTGGCCTCGAGCGCGCGGTGCACGCCGACGTCGAGCGGGACGTGACCCGAGTACGTGATGCCTAGGCTGTCTGCGGTCGAGTCCATCGCGTCGAACGATTCGCGCGAGACACCAGGATGAATTTTCAGGAAGTCATAACCCGCCGCTTTTTGATCTTTGACCATCTGCGTCGCGACGGCCGGGCTCGTCACGCTGTTGCCGTTGAACGACGGGCCGGAGGTCCACATCCGCGGCCCGAACAGCTCCCCTTTCGCGAGCCGTTCCCGCAGCGGAATGTGGCGCGGATGGCCGAGCATGCTGCGAATGGTCCCGATGCCGTTCGCGGCATACAGAAAGATGACGCGCTCGACGGCCGCGTCGGGTGCCTGGCCGCCGGGCACGTGCGCGTGCATCTCGGCGAGCGCCGGCATTAGGTACTTGCCCTTCGCGTCCACTTTCGTCGCACCTGCCGGCACCTGCGCTTTCGCCGCCGGGCCGATCGACGCGATCTTCCCGCCGGTGACGACGACGGTCTGATCGGTGAGGACGGTCTCCCGATCCATGGGAATCACGTTGACGTTGACGAAGGCGACGGTGCCGTCGGGCGGCTGCGCCGCATAGACGGCCGCGCCCAGCATCAGGCTCAGCAGCAGCTTTTTCATGGGATTAACATACTGCATGCGTTCCAGTCTGATCGCGCTCGCCCTCGCGGCCAATCTTCTGGTCCCACAGACCGTCCCGCTCGACCTGGAAGAGGCCACGATCGATCAACTGCAGGCCGGCATGGCCGCCGGCCGCTACACGGCGCGCCAGATTGTTGAGGGCTACCTCGCGCGAATCGAGGCAATTGACCGGAACGGCCCGAGGCTGAGAAGTATCATCGAGACGAACCCAGATGCGCTCGAGATCGCCGACGCGCTCGACCGCGAGCGGCGCGAGAAGGGGTCGCGCGGTCCGCTCCACGGCATCCCGATCGTGCTCAAGGACAACATCGACACGGCGGATCGAATGATGACCACCGCCGGATCCCTCGCGCTCGTGGGGCCGGCGCCGGACCGCGACGCGTTCCTCGTCGAGCGCCTTCGCGCCGCCGGCGCGGTCATCCTCGCGAAAGCCAACATGAGCGAGTGGGCGAACTTCCGCTCGACGAAGTCCACGAGCGGCTGGAGCGCCCGCGGCGGGCTGGTCCGCAACCCGTACGCGCTCGACCGAAATGCCTGCGGTTCCAGCTCCGGCACCGGCACGGCGATCTCGGCCAACCTCGCCGTTGCCGGCATCGGCACCGAGACCGACGGTTCCATCGTCTGTCCATCGGCCGTGACGGGCCTCGTCGGCGTGAAGCCCACGCGCGGCCTCGTCAGCCGGTCCGGCATCGTGCCGGTCGCGCACAGCCAGGACACCGCCGGTCCCATGACGCGCACCGTTCGCGATGCGGCCATCCTGCTCGGCGCGACGACGGGTGTGGATCCGCGTGACAAGGACACGCTCGCCAGCCGCGGCAAATCGCACGAGGACTACACGGCCCTCCTGACCGCCGACGGTCTGAAGGGCGCGCGGATCGGCGTCGCGCGGAAACGGTTCTTCGGCTACAGCCCCATCACCGATCGGCTGATTGACGCCGCGATAGGCGACCTCAAGACCGCAGGTGCGGTGATTGTGGATCCGGCGGACGTGCCGAATGCGGGCGCATACGACGAGAGCGAGCTGGAAGTGCTGCTCTACGAATTCAAGGCGGATCTCAACGCGTATCTCATGACGCGCAAGGAGGTGCCGGTTCGAACGCTGACGGATCTGATCGCGTTCAACGACCGCGAGCGGGAACGCGAGATGCCGTACTTCGGCCAGGAACTCTTCGAGATGGCGGAAAAGAAAGGACCGCTGACCGATAAGGCGTATTTGAACGCGCTCGCGAGGAACCGCCGCTTGAGCGGACGTCTGGGGATCGACGCCGTCATGATCAAGCACAAGCTCGACGCGATCGTGATGCCGACGCTGAACCCGGCGTGGACGACGGACCTCGTCAACGGCGACCATTTTCTCGGCGGCAGCTCGACGCCGGCCGCCGTCGCGGGATATCCGAGCGTCACCGTTCCCGCCGGCTTCGCGCGCGGCCTGCCGGTGGGGATGTCCTTCGTCGGCCGCGCCTGGTCGGAGCCGACGCTCCTCAAGCTCGCGTACGCGTACGAGCAGGCGACGAAACACCGACAAGCGCCGAAATATCTGCCGACGGCAGATTTGAGCGCCGGCGCAAAGCCCTAAACTTTGCTGTCGTAGGGAAGGCTCACGTACTCTTCGGACTGGTCCGGCCTCAGGATGATCGTCGTCAGGTTGAAATTCGTCGCGTAGCGTCCGTCCGGCTGGCGCGTCACGCTCCACTGCAGACCGAACCGTGCGTGCCAGTCGGCGATCGCCTCCCACGCGCGGATGCCGACGTCGATGTAGTCCGGATACTTCTGCGTCGCCTTGAGGAACGTCCGCTGATGCTGCCGGATGGTCTCGACGATGCCGAAGCCCGGGCTCGTCTGCTCGCGCGAGGTCTGCAGCTCTCGACGAATCTGCCCGAGCATTGCCGCAATCTCGGCGAGGCTTCGCTCTTGCGCCTGCTGCGGCGCCGCTTCCGGACTCGCGCCCGCCGCCGCGCCGATCCCCGCCGCGAGCCCCGCGCCGATTACCGATCGTCTGTCCGGCATACGCTACCTCTTTGTTCCAGCTCTCCGTTCACGTTGCTTTGCCGCGATCTCGACCAGCCGGCGCAGCTCCTTGATCGGCTCCGGGCTGTCGTCCACCTGCAGACGCAGGACGCTGTCGTTGTTCAGCCAGACGCCGCCGCCCTTCTTGACGATCTGCATCGCGGCCGATTGCATCCCGCGCGTGTCGCCGCCCGCCGCCTGTCCCGCCTCCAGCGCCGCGAGCAGCCGGAACGACAGATGCCCCGTTGTCTCTTCGAACGCCTTGACCATGTTCGCGACGACCGCCTCGCCCGCCAGGATGTTGCCCTGAGCCGTGCAGAACTTTCCGCCCTTGTGGCCCGCCCACGCGCTCGCTTTCGGGCCCGTGAACGCCGCGTACTCCCCTTTTGCGTTCATGACCGCGAACTGACGGCCCTGCTTCGTCCAGTCCTGGGGTCTCGGATCCGGATCCTTCTCCCAGATCTCCTTGACGATGTCGGCCGGCATTCGGTTGGTACGAAGCATCTCGATGGCCTGGCGGCCGTAGCTGATGTCCACGATGGCCTGGGTGGCGACGACGCCCACCTCGGCCTCGGCCCAGATGACGCCGTTCCCGACCGAGAAGACGCGGGATTGCACGGCGCCGCCAATCTCACCGGTCGCCGGATCGAAGCCGAGGATCGAAAACGTCGCAATCGGGTCGTCCCCGGCGGCGGCCAGGGCAGGACCAGTGAACGGCAAGGCGCCCAAAAGCAGGACGATCAGGTATCTCGACATTGGCCCAACCTTTCTTTCGGCGAATCCCGTCTAATCTAGCCTATGGAAACACTCCTCCAGGACATCCGCTACGCCCTGCGCAACCTGGCGAAGGCACCCGGCTTCGCCGCGGTCACGGTGCTGACCCTCGCGCTCGGCATCGGCGCCAATACGGCGATCTTCAGCGTGGTCAACGGCGTCGTGCTACGGCCGCTGCCGTATCCGGAGCCGGAACGGCTGATGTTCATCACGAGCCAGTTCCCGGCGCTCGGCTTCGATCAGTTCTGGATTTCGGCGCCGGAGTTCCTGGAGTTCCGCGATCACAACCAGGCGTTCGAGAACGTCGGCGGCTACCGCGCGGGCGCGGCCAACCTCGGCACCGAGCAGCCGAGCCGCGTCAACAGCATCGTCGTCACGCACGAGCTCCTCGAGGTGCTTGGCGTGAATCCGCTCGTGGGACGGAAATTCACGCGCGAGGACACGCTGCCCGAGGCGGAAGACGTCGCCATCCTGTCGTACGAGCTGTGGCAGCGGGAGTTCGGCGCGGATCGCGGTGCCGTCGGGCGCGTGGTGCCGGTCAACGGCGTGCCGACACGGATCGTCGGGATCATGCCTCCCGGGTTCGACGTGCACGACGCCAAAGTCGAGATCTGGCTGCCGCTGACGCTCGATCCCAAGAATCCTGGCGGTCGCGGCGGGCACTTCCTTTATCTCGTGGGCCGGACGAAGCCTGGCGTGTCGATCGGCCAGGCGCGCGCCGACACCGAGACGCTGCTCATGCAGTGGGCGAAGATCGCGCCGAACACGCACGTGCCGGATTCGAAGAACCACCGGTTCCGGATCGACAGCCTGCACGAGGACATGATCGGCGGTGTGAGAACGGCGCTCTGGGTGCTGCAGGGAGCAGTCGGTTTCGTGCTCCTCATCGCGTGCGCGAACCTCGCAAATCTGCTGCTGGCCCGTTCCGAATCGCGGCACCGCGAGTTCGCGGTGCGCACGGCGCTCGGCGCGAGCCGCACGAGGCTGCTCCGGCAGTTCCTGACCGAAGGCGTCGTGCTCGCCATCATGGGTGCGGTCGTCGGCGTCGGCCTCGCGTACTCGGGGTTGCGTCTTCTGCTTGCCGCCAATCCCGACAGCGTGCCGCGCGCGGCGCAGATCACGATCGATCCGCCCGTCCTCATCTTCACGCTGATCGTCGCGGTCCTGACCGGACTTCTGTTCGGACTTTCGCCGCTGCTGCACGTGCGCGAAACGGTCCTTCACGGCGCGCTGAAAGAGGGGGGCACGCGGACGACGGGCGGCAAGGCGCGCGCGCGAACGCGCAGCGCGCTCGTCATGGCCGAAGTCGCCCTTGCCGTCGTCCTCGTGGCGGGCGCCGGCCTGCTGCTGCGCAGCTTCTGGAACCTGATGTACGTGGATGCCGGCTTCAACCGGGCGCGCCTGTCGACGTTCGGCCTCGTGCTCCCGACCGCGCAGTACCGTGAGCCGACGTCGCGGCCGGCATTTTTTACGCGCGTGCTGGACCGCATCGGCCGAATCCCCGGCGTGAACAGCGCGGCCGCGATGAGCGGGCTTCCGCCGCTGCGTCTGGTCAACGCGAACGACACGAACTTCGAGGGATCGACGGCCAAGCCGCCGCCGGACGGGCCGATCCCCAACGTCGACTACTACCAGACCGTCACGGCGCGATACGTGGAAACGATGGGCATTCCTGTCGTCGAGGGTCGCACCTTCACCGAGACCGATGCGGGTGGACCGCCAGTAATGCTCGTCAACGAGGCGCTGGCGAAGCGGTTCTATCCAGGCTCGAGTCCGGTCGGCCGGCGAATCAAACCGGGCGGACCGAACACGCCGTGGTTCCTCGTGGTCGGCATCCTCAAGGACGTGAAGCAGGGAGGGCTCGATCAGGCCGTCGGCACCGAGTTGTACTTCCTATACGAGCAGCTTGGACGGCTCGGCGACGGCGTCTTCGTGCCGAACAACATGAACGTCGCGGTCCGCTCCGACCTCGAGCTCGACGCGCTGGCGCCAAGTCTGCGTCAGGTCGTGCGTGAAGCGGATCCCGCGCTGCCGATGGTCAAGCTCAGGACGATGCGCGACGTGTTTGGCGAGTCGGTGGCACGGCCGCGGTTCATCGCGCAGTTGCTCGGCGCATTCGCCGGGCTCGCGCTGCTGCTCGCGGCGATCGGCACTTACGGCATCCTCTCGTACAACGTGTCGGAGCGGCACCACGAGATCGGCATCCGCATGGCGCTCGGCGCGAGCCGTTCGAGCGTGCTCGGCCTCGTGCTCAAACAGGGAGCGAAACTGACCGGGATCGGCCTCGCGGCCGGCATCGTCGGCGCGCTCCTGCTGTCGCGCGTCCTCGCCACGCTGCTCTTCAACGTGAGGCCGACCGATCCCGCGACCATGGCGGCGGTGACGCTCTTCATCGCCGCCATCGCGCTCCTCGCGTGTTACGTGCCGGCGCGGCGGGCGACACGGGTCGATCCGATCGTTGTCTTAAGAGAAGAATAAAACCGTCATCGACGATGGGCGATCGGTGATCGGGTGATGTCATGGACGGATCGGATCATTCCTTATCGGTTCAAGTGATGGCGGTATCGGGTTATCTCGATGCGCGATCATCGATCACCCATCGCCGATAAGTGGTGCAGCGCGATCGCCACAGCCGTGACTACGTTGAGTGAATCCGCGCCTGGCGTCATCGGGATGCGGACCTGACGATCCGCGCGCGCGAGCGCGGCCTCGCTGAGGCCACGCCCTTCGTGACCGGCGACGAGCGCGATCCTCCGCGTGCGTCGAAGGCCGCCGATCTCTTCGGATCCTGACGGCGTCAGCGCGACGATCTCGATGCCGTCGCGCCGCAGATCGTCGAGCACGTCCGGCCACGGCTCGGCGGTAGTAAACGGAAGCGTCAGCGTCGCCGCCATCGACGTTCTGATCGACTTTCGATAGAGCGGATCGGCGCAACCGGCTGACAACAGGACGGCGTCGGCGCCCAGCGCGACCGCCGCGCGAAAAGCGCCCCCGATGTTGTCCGGGTTTCCAACATCCTCGAGCACGAGCACCGTCCGAGCGTTCTGCAGGACATCGCGCCACGGTCTCGGCGCCGGGCGCTCCCCGATCGCCAGACAACCGCGGTGCACGTTGAATCCAGTCAAGTCGCGGAACAGATCGATATCCGCCTCGTAAACCGGCGTGGCCTCGTCGAGCCGCCCGAGCAAATCGGAGAGCTCCGCGCGGGCGGTCGGCGTCACGAGGACAGACCTGGTGCGAAACCGGGACGACTCGAGCAGACGCCGCACGACCAGCCGGCCCTCTGCGATAAACACGCCGTGTTCGCGCAGCAACTCGGGATCGCGGACGCCGCGATAGAGCGCGAGCCGCGGATCGGCGGCAGTGTCGACGACTGGCACCGTCGCAGATTAGCGCAGCGCCTACGCCCGCGCGAAATCTCAACGGAGGTTTCGGAGACTTGAGGAGGCTGTCACGCTGACGGGCCGGCCCGCTGAATGCCGGTCACACCGCATCCGCGAAATCCGTGTCATCCGGGGTACGTGGTTTGGTGATCAGTGAAGTCAGCCTCCCAACCTCTCCAACTCCCCCCCAAGATCGTTCGGGCGCCAGTCACGAAAGTAATGAGCGTTACGCGAAGTCACGTGAAGTCATGAAAGGCACGTAAAGTCTGCTACGATGGCCGCCGTGCCGAGCCGTGCGCTCGTCGGCATTGCTGTCGTGGCCTTCGCAGCCGGCGGCTGCCTGTCGCCCGTGCCGATCGATTCCTCGCCGCAGATCAAAGTGGACACGTCGTTCCTGGGCACCTGGGACTGTGACGATCCGCTGGCCGAACCTGGAGCGGGCAAGAGCGAGCTGGCAATCAGCGCCCTGGATGCGTTCCGGTTTCTCGTGGAAGTCCGCGAGCCGAAGGAGGAGCCGGAGCTCTACGAAGCGCACGCCAGCAGCATCCAGGGAATGACGCTGTTCAACGTCAAGGCAGCGAAAGACTCGCCTCCTCTGGAACCGCTCGAATGGACCTTCCTACGGGCGACGCTTTCGGGCGACAAGCTCCACCTCGAGATGCCGAGCGACGACAAGCCGATCAAAGCGGCGTCCTCCGCCGCGCTTCGGAGCATGCTCGAAGCCGACTTGAAAAAGCCCGGCTACTTCCTCGACCTCGTCGTCTGCGAGCGAAGGAAGGACAAGAAGGATGGCCCGGAGTGACGCGTATCCTCGCAGGGATCTCGGATAGAGCGTGGGACAATCTCGGCGTGCTGTTCGGATTCATCGCGTGCAGCGCGATCGCGCGGCAGATCGTCCATGAGTGGACGATTCCCGAACGGTCGTCCGTGTCGCTGCTCTTCATCGCCGGATTCCTGCTCGTGTACGCGTTCTGGTTCCTGTATGGCCTCCGCTTCGCGAGGCGCGGGATCTGGCTGCCCAACGCCATCGCCGCGGGGCTGCAGGTAGTACTGATGCTGATCGTCGTGAGCAAGACATAGGCCCGGGCGCCCTCGACACACCCGCATGCCGCTCAGCGATCTGCTGCACCTGCTCGCGCCGCTCGTCACCAGTTGCCGCGGTTTTCAGGAGGCGTGGAACTCGGCGCCTGCCGTCCCGCCCGGCGATCCGCTGGCCGGACGCTGGCATGGCGACTGGCACAGCGACGCGAACGGGTTTCATGGACCGCTCCGCGCCGTGATGGTCCGCCTGGACGAGCACCGGTGGCGCGCGACCTTTCACGCGACGTTCGCCAAAGTTCTGAAAGCCTGCTACTCGACGGATCTGGTGGTCGACCGCGGGCCTGAGAGGCCCGTGGCTCCGGCTTCCTGGACGTTCAAAGGATCGTCCGACCTCGGCACGTTCGGCGGCGGTGTTTACGACTATAGCGGCGAGGTCGCGGGCGATCTGTTCACGTCGACGTTTCGATCGCGCACCGATCACGGGACCTTCCGTATGCGACGGGTCTAGCGTGGGCTCGATCTACCAGGAGTTCGAGAAACAGCTCGCCGAGGGCAAAGTCCGGTGGACCGGACGCCCTCGTGAGGAGATGCTCGAGCTTTTTCTCCTCGCGCTCGAGCGAGAGGAGATCGTCGCCATCGGCTATCGCGAGAACGCGATTACCCGCCGCCTCGCGCGCATGCCGATCCCGCCCGACGTGCGCGAGATTCTTCGCCACGCGCTCATCTGGGCGTGGAAAGACGAAGAGATGCACGCGATCTACATCCGCGGGGCGATCCTCCGACTCGGAGGACCGTTCCTGCGGATGAAGGCGTACACGCGGCAGCTCGCGGGCGGCGTCGGCGGATGGGCAAGCTCCGTCCTGATGCACGCGCGGTGGAGCGACGCCCCGATCTCGCGAACGCTCGCGAAAGCGGTCACGACCGCGGGGATGCTCATGGGCAGCGTGCCCGCCGAGGTCCGGTCGGCGCTCGAGTACGGATCGTTCCGGCGCTTCTGCGAGTTCAACATCGACGCCGAAAGGACCGCGTGGCTGTGCTGGAACCGGATTCGAACGCTGGCGGAGAACGATTCCGCCCTGCCTCGCACGCTCGTCGGAGACTTCGAGCGGATCGAGCTCGACGAGCAGCGCCACGGCGCGCTGTTCGAGCTGTTCGCCGCTGCGTTCGACGACGAGGACCGTCTAATCGGCGGGCATGATGCGACGACGCTGGCCGACGAGATCGGAAAGATTGGAGAGGAATTCCTCCCGCGGGACCGCCGCCGGCGGACCTCGCTCGACAATCCGTTGGGCAGCGGCAGCCGCGTCGACGTCGTCCGCGGGAGCGATCCTTCGGAAAAACACGCGGCGCTTCAACGCCTCCTCGAACGATCGGAACTCCTTTCGGCGATTGACGCCCGGGCGGAGCGGCTCGCTAAGCGTCGGGCCGAGATGACCGTCGCCATCAAACCGACGTTCATGCTCGGCTACCACCGGAAAGACCGATCCTGCATCACCGACCCGGCGGTGCTCGAGCAGCTGGCGCGGTTCCTCGTCGAGAACGGCTGCGGCACGGTGAACGCGCTCGAGTCGCCCAACATCTACGACGAGTTCTATGCGAACCGCGGCGTGGACGCCGTTGCCGAGTACTTCGGCTTCGCCTCGCCGTGGTACCGGCTGGTGGATACCTCGAAGGATCAGACGGAGCACCGGTTCAGTCGCGGGATGGCGCAGTACACCGTCAGCCGGACGTGGAAGGACGCGGACTTTCGCATTTCGCTGGGGAAGATGCGAAGCCATCCAGTCGAGATCGCGTACCTGACGGTCGGCAACGTCGAGTGGCTCGGCGCGCGATGCGATCAGTTCCTCTTCTGCGAGCGGCAGGCGCAGCGCGAGACCGCCGTGATGATGCTGCTCGACGCATGCCCGCCGCACTTTGCCATTCTTGAAGCGTGGAGCGAAGTGGCCGACGGCCTCGTCGGTGTGATGGGATGCCCGAAGCCCAAGGCCCCACTCCGCTTCTACGCAGCCATTGACGGCCTCGCCCTCGACATCGTCGCCGCGCGCCACATGGGCATGCGCGACCCGCGTGAGTCGAGCATGCTCCGCGCCGCGCATCACTGGTTCGGCGCCGGCGACTTGTCTCCGACGGTCGCCGGCCCGGATGAGGCGATCGCGGAGTGGAAGAGCCCGTACCATAACGAGTTCTCGGCATTTCTGAGCCTCGTGTCATATCCGGTCTACGTGCTCGGCAGCGGCCGCGGCGCGCTGTTCGTTCCAGAGATGGACGAGGAGGTGTTTCCTCCAAAGGACTCCCCCTCGCTGCCGCTTCGTGCCGCCCGGAGCGCGGTGCGGGCGATGATCGGCCTCAGACATCCGCAATGAGAGTGGTCGTGATCGGCGGCGGCGTCGGCGGCCTGACGGCAGCCGGGCGCCTCGCCGCCTTCGGCCATCGCGTACTGCTCTGCGAAGCGCGCGCCGAGGTGGGAGGCCTGGCATCTGGCGTCGACGCGGGTGGACTCTCGTTCGACGGCGGCCCGTACATCCTTCTCGATCGACCGGGCCTCGAGTGGGCGTTCGAGCGGCTCGGGATCGACGTTGCCGAACTCGGCCTCGAACCGATGCACCAGTTGTACGAGGTGAATGCGCCGGGACGGCAGCCTGTCCGCATCTTCCTCGACCTCGAGCGCACGACGCATGACCTGGAGCTCGAATGGCCCGGCGCGGGTCGCGCCTACGAACGGTTCGTGGCGGAAATGGAAGCGCTCAGGCGCAAGCTTGCGGCACTCCTCGTCGTCTCGCATCCGACGGTCCTGGAGCTCGCCCGCCGCGGCGCCCTGGGTGCGGCGCCGTTTCTGTTGCGATCGTTGGGAAGCGTCCTGCGGTCCACGAGCCTGCCGACAGAAATTGCCGATGCGATCATCATCTGGACGCACATCGCCGGCCAATCGCCGGACGAGGCGCCAAGCGTGATGGCGTTCGTGCCCGCGCTGATTCACAGCGTCGGCGCGTACGTGCCGAAGGCGGGCATGCGCGCGATTCCGAACCTTCTCAAGCAGCACGCGGAAGCGATCGGCGTCGATATTTGGATCAACACTCGTGCCCGCCGCATCAGGATCGACAATCGGCGCGTAGTCGGTGTCGAAACCGACCGCGGCGACATCCTCCCCTGCGACGCAGTGGTCTCCAACTACAACGGGATCGGCACGTACGAAGAGCTGGTCGAGGGTGTGCCCGATTCGGTGCGCCGGCGGCTCCGCGCGGTACCGCTCCAGTCGCCGGGTTTATGCGCGTACGTGCGTGCGAGTGGTCGGCTCCCCAGGTCGTACTTACGCTTCATGCTCGGCGTAGATAGAACCGTGACGCTCGCCGTCGTTCGGCCGGGCGCGGGTCAGGCGGCAGGCGATGGCGATCCGTTCCCGATGCGCCTGATCGCTCCGATCGATCATCGGAAGGCCAGCGAGCTCGGCAGCGAGGGACAGTCCAGGGTGCTCCGCGAAATGATCGATCAGTCCTGGTGGCGGGACGGCCTGATCGACGCCGAGGTCGTCGCGAGCCGTACGTCGCGGCAATGGGGATCGGAGATGAACCTGTACCGGGACAGCATGAATCCGTCGATGAACCGGCGGCTGTTCCTCGGCGGGCGCATGCGCCATCGCAGCCCGTGGATTCGAGGGCTCTATCTCGCCGGCGCCTCGACGCATCCCGGCCAGTGGGTGAGCTTCTGTGCGATCTCGGGCGTGCTCGCCGCCGAGGCGCTGCATCGGGACGCGAAGCGCCGCTGATGCCGTTGTCGCCTGTCCGCACCGACGACGTTCAGGGGCGGACGCTGCGCTACTCACGCTTCGGGCAGGGCCTACCGATCGTGTTTCTGCACGGCTATCCAGACAACCTGCACATGTGGAGCGCGGTTGGCCCGCTTCTCGCCGACAGCTTCGAGGTCATCGCGATCGACTGGCCGGGAATGGGCCGCAGCGCCGCCTGGCCGGGAGGCGCCACGCCGTTCGACATGACAGCGCGCCTGATCGCGCTGCTGGACCACTGGAAGATCGATCGCGCGGCGGTCGTCGGCATCGACATGGGCGGTCAACCCGCGGCCATCGCAGCGGCCCGCCATTCTCAGCGCATCTCGCACGTCGTCGTCAGCGGATCGCTCCTCCAGTTCGACGCACGCACGTCCTGGGAGATCGACGTACTGCGTCGCTTTCAGCTCAATCAATTCTTTCTCCGCCACACACCGCGGCTCGTCTTCCGGCGCGCATGGAAGACCTCCCTTCCGCGGTTCCACCAGATCGACGAGACCGTCGTCCAGGATTTCCAGGACTGCTTCCGCGAAAACGCAGTGCGTCAGTTCATCGTCCGGATGTGCGCGGGATACCAGGGAGCCTTGCCGCGTCTCGTCGAGGAGTACCGGAGGATCGAGGTTCCTACGCTCGCACTCTGGGGTGACAGAGATGTTCATTTCCCGCCAATTCACGGCGTCCGACTAGGTGAACACGTCCGCGGATCGAAGGTCACGATCATCGAAGGAGGAACGCACTGGCTGCCGCTGCAGAAGCCGGCGGAGTTCGCAGCTGAAGTGCGCTCGTTCCTGCGCGGCTCACCAATCACCAATCGTCAATAATCCCCAATCCTCAATCCCGAATCGCCAGTCAAACCCCAATCCACAATCGCAAATCGCCAATGAATGTGTCGGCGTCTACCAGTACTTCCACCTTCCGACGACGTGCTTCTCGAATGTAAACAGTTCCTTCGCGCCTGGCTGCACTGTCACTCGCACCCAGCCGACCTCCGGCGAGCCGGGCACCTCGAGTCGAACCACGTTCTCGAGCCGTTGGCCCGTTCCGCGTCTGACGAGCGGGCGATCCACGGTGAAGATGTGATCGTCTCCGTGCATCATCAGGACTGGATTTTGAAACCGCCCCGCTTCCTCCTCGAGCGCGGCGAGGAAAGGCTCGAAGACGGCGCGGTTCCTAAAGGTCGGCGGGCGCTCGTCGAAATCCGGGCTCGCGTGGAACGCTAGCACCACGCCAGCAACATTCGACGAGGCGGCTTCAGCGAACGTCTCGCGCACCCACGCAGCGGCCGCCTCGGTCCGACGCTTCGACTCCACATCGTCGGACGCGGCACGCGCAGGAAACGGCTTCATCCCGTTCATGCTGCCGATCACGTGGACCGTGGCGAAGATGAAGCCCTGTTCAACCCAGCGGACGTTCTCTACGAACTCCGGAAACGATCCGTGTCCTCCCTGGCTGACGAGCATCAGCGGGCGTCCGCCCAGGCTTCGTGCCGGGCCGGCGAAGAAGATCTTGCGGATGCGATCGAGGCGGTTCTGCGGCGCGAACCGTCCCGAGCCAGGCTCCCAGCAATCGAACCACTCGTTGTCGCCGGGTGTATAAATGACCGGATGTCTCAGGCCGTTGAACCAACCGAGGCTTCGCTGGTAGTACGCGTCGGTGCAGGGACGCCAGAAGATGTCGCCGACGTGCACGACGGCTCGGAGGTCGTTCGCGTCGAGCTCGCGCAGGACGAGACGGAACTGGAGGTCCTCCCACGGATAGTACGGGGCGTCTCCCAGGACGGCGAACGCGAAGGCACCCGCGGGAACGGGCGTCGGCGCCGGCGGCGCGTACCGCGTGAGGAACCCCGCGCCGAGGGCAACGGCACCCGCGACGATGAGCGTTCTCTTCAGCCTACGGCTGGGAATAAATCCTCAGGCGGAAACCGTCAGGATCGTCGACGGTCAGGCTCCGCCCGCCCCACTCTTCGGTCGTCGGCCCCTGAACCAGGCGCCCGCCCGCGGCGGTAATCCTCGCGGCGAGCGCGTCGATGTCCTGCGCGGTCTGGAGCCACAGGCTCATGCCCAGGCCTTTCTTGCGATCGCGCCCCTTCGAGAAATCATCCTGCGACAAGCCGATCCCGACGGCGCCGGCCTTCAGCATCGCGCCGCGCGCCACGCCGTTCTTGTCTGTATAGCGCTCCGCCAGGAAGAAGCCGAGGACGTCTGTGTAGTACTTCAGGCTCTGTTCGAGGTTGTCCACCGTGAGGGCGGGCTCAATTGCGCGCAGCCGCAGGTTTTCCGGTTTCCGCCGCCGGATCGCGGACGTGTTTCTCGGGGCGGCCGCCGAAGCCGTGCGTCGAGCGCTGCGCGAACGTCCCGCGCGCGCCGGGCGAGCCGCGCGGGCCGCGCGGCGGGTCTTCCGTTTCGCCATATATCTCCTTTTTTCAAGATGCGCTGGGGCCCCACCTCGAATTCAGCAATCAGCAATCCACAATCAGCAATGGGAACTATCTCCGCGTAGCAGTCCCCTCGTCGCTCAGGTACTTTTTCAGCCAGCCGAAGACCGACTCGTGCCAGTACTTGCTGTTCAGCGGCTGGAGGACCCAGTGGCCCTCGTCCGGGAACACGAGCGTTTCGGAGGGAACCCCGTTCCGGCGCAGCGCCGTAAACAGCTGGAGGCCCTGATCGACCGGAACGCGGAAGTCCAGTTCGTTCGTGATGATCAGCATCGGCGTCTTGATCTTCGCGACGTGCAGGTGCGGCGACCACTTCGCAAAGTTGGCGCGCGCCTGATCGCTCCAGGCCGGCCCGCCGAATTCCCATTCCGTGAACCAGAGCTCCTCGGTCGCGAGCGCCATCGACTCGAGGTTGAAGACCCCGTCGTGCGACACGGCCGCCTGGAAGCGATCGGAGTGGCCGGCGATCCAGTTCACGGCGTAGCCACCGTAGCTCGCGCCCGCGATCGCCATTTTCCGGTTGTCCACGAACGGCATCCCGGCGACCGCGTCGAACACGGCGTCGAGGTCGGTCATCACCTTGCCGCCCCAGTCCTGCGAGACCTCGTCCACGAACGTCTGGCCGAAACCGGTCGATCCGCGCGGGTTCGGCGCCGCGATGATCCAGCCCTGCGCCGCCCACAACGACGGATTCCAGCGTGACGACCACGCATCCTCCCAGGCGCCCTGCGGTCCGCCGTGAATCAGGAACACGACTGGGTATTTTTTCGACGCCTCGAACGCCGGCGGCTTCAACAGCCAATACTGAACTGGCGTCCCGCCGGCGCCGCGAACGGTCAGGCTCTCGGGCGTCGGCCATGCGACGTCCTTCGACCACGAGGCGTTCTCGCGCGTCAGCTGGCGGGTTGCCCCTTCGCCGCCGCCGGTCGACAGCGCGAAGAGGTCGCTCGGCGCCGTGAGGGTCGACTTCGCGTACACGACAACGTCGCGCGCGACGCGCAGCGAGTTGATCGCGCCCCCCTTCGCGATCCGCTGTGGGGTGCCGCCGCCGGACGAGACGACGAAGAGGTTTTCGGTCCCTTTTTCCGCGGCGGTAAACCAGATCGACTTGCCGTCCTGCGCGAACGCGTATTCGCCGACGGAAAGGTCAGGCGTTTCGAACAACGTGCGCTTCGCGCCGGAGGCGCGATCGTAGATGTCGATGGACCACCGGTCCGACTCGCATCCGGGCCGCCGCTGCGCGCGGACGGCGACCGACTTGCCATCCGGTGAGAACATCGGCGTCTCGTCCGCTGCGGCGTTGGAAGTCGTGATCTTCTTTGCCTCGCCGCCGGTGACTGGCACGATCCAGACGTCCTTGTTCGTCGTCCAGGCCTCGCGGTCCCCGCCTTCACGGTTCGAGACGAACGCGAGCTCTTTCCCGTCCGGCGAAAACGCGATGCCGCCGTCCTCGTAGAAATGCGGCGGCGAGTCGAAGTCGCCCGGCGTCACGTCCACCGGTTCATCGCGGCCGGACGCATCGGCGACGAAAACGTGATGCCGCACGCCCACGCGCCATTCGTCCCAATGACGGAACATCAGCCGGCGCAGCCGCCGAGCTTTTACCTGTTCCGGCTTCCCGTCGTCGCCGATGTTGACGTCCGACACGAACGCGACCTTCGAGCCGTCAGCCGAGAAGATCAGCGGAGGCTGGACGCCCGCGGCGAGCTTCGTCACCTGGCGCGCCTCGCCGCCGCCGACATCCATGACGAACACCTGCGGCGCGCCCGCGCGGGTCGAGATGAACGCGAGCTTCCTGCCGTCTCCCGAGAAACGCGGCGCGCTCTCACCCTTGTCTCCGCCGGCGAGCAGCTTCGGCGGTGCCGACCCGTCCGCCGGCACGATCCAGATGTCGCCGTTCCGCCGCCCGGCCTGCAGGTCGGTCGTAGCGCGCACGAAGGCGACCTGCCGGCCGTCTGCGGTCACCTGCGGATCGGTCACGCGAATGGCCGCCAGCAGATCGTCGATCGTCATCGACCGGCCGCCCTGCGCGCCTACAAGGGCAGGCAATGCGGCCGCAGCCGTCGTCAAAATCAAAGCCCAGCGTTTGATAGCCACACGTGTACTCCTGGATCCAGCATGGTATCTGAACGAGCCGCATGGCTAAAGCCATGCGCCACCATGTCATTCCGTACGGAGGGCAATCAGCGGATCGACGGCGGTCGCGCGGCGGGCGGGCAGGTAGCTGGCAAACGCCGCGACGAGGATGAGGAAGAGCGAAACCCAGATGAAACTGATCGGATCAGTTGGCTTCACGAACAGAAGCGACTTGACGATGAAGTTCGTCGGTACGGAGAGGACGAGCCCGATGAGGATGCCGATGCCGGCCAGCTTGAGGCCCTGCCCCACGACTAGCCGCAGCACGGCGCCGCGATCCGCGCCGAGGGCGACGCGGACGCCGATCTCCTGCGTCCGCTGCGACACGGCATACGACAGCACGCCGTACACGCCGATCGACGCGAGGAACAGGGCCACGGCCCCGAACATTGAGAACATCACGCCGAACAGGCCGTACTGCCAGTAGCCGAGCGCCCTGAGCTCTTCCATCGTTCGGATGTTGTACAGCGGGATGTTCGGATCCGCCTCGCGGATAGCGGCGCGCACCGCCCCGGTGATCATCGCGGGATCGCCGTCCACGCGGATCGTGAGGCCGGTGCTCGGCGTCGCCATCCAGCCATGTGGCACGTACGCGCATGGGAACAGCGGATCCTGGTCGTCCATCTCGCTGTGGAAGAAGTCGGCGGCGACGCCGATGACGGTGAACCACTCATCGCCCGTGTCGTTGCCGGCGACCTTGAAACGGCGGCCAAGCGCCTCCTGGTTCGGCCACAGCTGTTTCGCCATCGTCTCGTTGACAATGGCGAGTGGACGCTTCGCCTCTGCTTCGGTATCGGAAAAGTCGCGGCCGCGCACAATTCGCACGCCGAGCGTGCGATAGAGGTGTGGTGTGACCGCCGTGAACCCGATGTTCGGCTCCTCGCCTTTTTGGTAGGTCCGGCCTTCGACGGTTGCGCGTCCTCCGCCACCGCCCCCATCGAGCGGGATGAGATTGGACGCGAACGCCGAGCGGACGCCCGGCAGCGACTCGACCCGTCGCACGATGTCCGCGGTGCGCAAGGCCCTCGACTCCGCGGTCTGATAGGCCTCTCCGGTCAGAAAGACGCGCATCGTCATCAGCGGTGCAGCCTTGAAGCCGGCGTCGCGCTTCTGAAGATTCTGGAAACTCCTGACGAAGAGCGACGCCCCCACCAGCAGCACCAGCGACGCGGCCACTTCGATGACGACAAGCGTGTTCCGCAGCCATGCGCGGCGCCCCTGCCCGCCCGTTCCGCTTCGCTCCTTCAGCGATTCGTGGAGGTTGACCCGCGTCGCCTGGAACGCCGGGGCGAGGCCGAAGATGATGCCGGTCACGATTGATACGACGATGGTGTACACCATCGCGCGACGATCGACCGCCCAGTGGATGAAGTATGGAATGTCGTCGGGCGGCATCGCGCTGTCGAGCCAGCGCAGGCCGACCACCGCGAGCACCATGCCGATCGGCGCCGCCATTAGCCCGAGCAGGATGGCTTCGGTCACCAGCTGGCGCACGATACGCCAGCGCCCCGCGCCGAGCGCCGCGCGGATCGAGATCTCTCTCTGCCGCACCGACGCGCGCGCGATCAACAGGTTCGCGATGTTCGCGCACGCGATGAGCAGCACGAGCGTCACGGCACCCATCATCGTCCAGATGATCAACTCGACGTCGTCTGGAATGAACTCCTCGCGGAGCGGCTGCACGGCGGCGCCCCAGCCGTCGCTGTCCGCGGGATACTCTTTGGCGAGCTGCGCGGCGATCGCAGTCAGCTCGCTACCGGCCCGCTCGATCGTCACGCCGTCCTTGAGGCGCGCGAGGGTGAACAGCCCGCGCTCGGTCCGGGGCCGATCGTGCGCGAAGAGCGCGAGAGGCGTGTAGAGCTTCTGGTTTTCGGGGAACTCGAAGTTCGGCGGCATGATGCCGACGACCGTGTGCGGCCGCGCGTTGACGAGGACGCGCTTTCCGACGATGGAGGGGTCGCCCCGGTACCGCCGCTGAAAGATCTCGTCGCCCAGGATGACGACCGGCTCGGCGCCGGGACGATCGTCTTCCGCGGTAAACGTCCGGCCGTGCGCGGCGGGCCAGCCGAGCATCGCAAACAGATCCCATGAGATCGACGCGCCGGAGTACCGATCCGGCTCTCCGCCGCCGTCCGCGAGCACGAGGCTGCGGTACTGCAGGCCGGCGATCGTCGTAAAAACCGTGTTCCGCTCCTTCCAGTCGAGCATGTTCTTGTAGGACAGGCCGCTCTCGCGGATGTTGCCGCGATGGAAGGTTTCCTGGACGACGACCAGGCGCTCGGCGTCCTGATACGGCAGCGACTGGACGAGCACGCCGTCCACCACGCCGAAGATCATCGTGTTGACACCGATCCCGAGCGAGAGGCACAGGACGGCGACGGCGGTGAAGACGGGCGTCCGGAAGAGCGCTCGGAAGGCGTAGCGCAGGTCTTGCAACAGCATGGCTGGCTCAGGCCTGTTAGACGTAGCCGGGTTCGGCTCGGTTCAACTGACGGTGGCACGAGGCTTTAGCCTCGTCAAAGATACACCCGCCATGTAGTACGCTTTGAGGTCCCACTTCCTACGAGGTCCACAACCGTGAAACCTGCTCTTCAACTCATTGCCATCTTGATGTTTGCCGCGACGTCCTCCGCGCAACCGCTCGCGCAGGGCGGCGGATCTCCACAAGTCACTCCGATGTCGCTCGAGGATGCGCTGACCATCGCCGAAGCGAAGAGCGAACAGGTCGCGATCGCGCGGGCGGGCGTCACCCGTGCCGACCAGGAAAAGAAGCGGGCGCGCAGCGAGCGATTTCCGCAGCTCGGCGGGCTGGCGTCGTACGACCGCACGCTCGCGTCGGAGTTCTCGGGCCTGTTCGAGGATGCCGGCGGCGAGGGCGAAGACTCCGGCTTCGAGGATCTGCCGTTTGGACGGAAGAACATCTGGCGCGTGGGCCTGCTGTTCTCGCAGGCGCTTTACACGGGCGGCCGCATCTCGGCGCTCGAGCGAATTGCCGCAGCCGGACAGGAGGTCGCGTCCGTGGAAGTAGCGTCGGCCCGCGCAACTCTCGGGCTCGACGTGATCCGCGCGTACTACGACGTGGTCCTGAGCGATCGTCTGGTGACAATCGCCGAGGCGGCGCTCGCCCAGGCCGATGCCGCCTACCAGCAGACGACCCTCGCGTATCAGGCGGGCACGCAGCCGGAATTCGAGCAGCTCCGCGCGCAGGTGGAACGCGACAATCAGCGGCCGATCCTCATCCGTCGCAAGTCGGATCGCGACCTGGCCTATCTGCGATTGAAGCAGCTGCTCGAGCTGCCGGCGTCGACCACGCTGCAGCTCACGGCGGCGCTCGACGGGCTCACGCTGCCCATCCCCGATCGGTTCGCGACGCAGGTCGCCCTTGCCGAGAAGGCGGCCACGGAGAACCAGCCGGAGACGCTCCTCCGGGCGCCGGTCCGACAGGCAGAGAATGGAATCCGCGCGAGCGACGCCGCGGTCAGCCTCGCGCGCTCCGCGCGCCTTCCGAACGTCAACGTCAATTCGAGCTACGGGAACGTCATCTATCCGGGCGGGTTCTTTCCAGAAGCGAGCCAGTTCCGCACGAACTGGACGATTGGCGTCGGAGTGCAGGTGCCGATCCTGACGGGAGGCCGGCTGAAGGCGGAGCAGGCGATCGCGCTGGCCGACAAACAGGTCGCCGAACTGCGGCTGAAGCAGACGCGTGAGCTCGTCGAGCTCGATACGCGCGCGGCCTACGAAGAGCTCCGGTCGGCTATGGCTGCGTGGGAAGCGAGCGCGGGCACCGTCACACAGGCGGCGCGGGCCCACCAGATCGCGGAAGTCCGATACAAGCAGGGGATCTCCACTCAGCTCGAGCTGAGCGACTCGCGGCTCGCGCTGGAGTTTGCCGAGGCGAACCGCGCGCTGGCGGGGCGCGATCTCCAGGTCGCGCGCGCGCGCGTCGCCCTGCTGCCGGATCTCCCGCTCGGCACGGCGCCCGCGCCGGCGCCACTCCTTTCACCACCGCCGGCTGCCACGACGCCGATACGGCCCGCGGCGCCGACGGTGCGTGCTGCGGCGCTGAACGGGATAGGACAGTAGGGACTAGGGACTTGGGACTTGGGACTAGGGACTTAAGAGCTCCCGTGCTCCCGTAGCCACTGCCTGGCATCGCGCCAGTCGGGACAGATTTGCGACATGAGGCGCCAGAAGCGCCGCGAGTGATTCGGCTCGCGCAGGTGCGCGAGCTCGTGCAGGAGCACGTAGTCGCGCACGGTGTCCGGCATCGTGACGAGCCGCCAGTTGAGCGAGATGTCGCCGCGCGGGGAACACGATCCCCAGCGGCTGCGCTGGTCGCGGATCGTCACTCGGCCTGCTTCGAAGCCATGCTGCGCCGCGAGCGTGCGCAGCCGGGCGGTGAGCTCGACCCGGGCGCGGCGCGTGAGCATGGCGCGCTCGGCCGGCGAGATGGACGGCGCCATCCTGCGCAGCAGCCGCGCCCGCTCCCGCTCAATCCACCGGCGCTCGGCGCGCGCGAACCGGCGCGCCGCTTCGAGCGACCCCCAGCGCGGAAGCGTCAGCCGCAACGTGCCGTCACGATTGACCCGCAGCACATACCGCCGCGCGCGCGCGTCACGCACCAGGTGAACGACCAGGATGCGCGCCCCGACCTTCAGCGTCTGCGAGGCGCCGGCGGACGCGGGGCGGCCCAATGGAAGCGCAATCTGCAATCCACCATTGCCGGATTGAGGATTGGAGATTAGCGGATTCATTGTCGATTGCTGGCTGAGGATCGACGATTATTCTGGATTGTCAATTGACGATTGGCAACCGGGTCCCGCTCGAGCGCGCATTGTCGAAGCTCGGCCTCGCGTCACGCACCGAAGCGCGTGAACTGATTGTAAGCGGGCGCGTCAAGGTGGACGGCCGCCGCGCGAAAGATCCACGCGCGCTCGTCGTGCCCGAACGCGTGAGGATCTCGATCGACGGTCAGGCGGTCGGCCGAGCGACCTGGCGACTCGTGCTCCTGCACAAACCACGCGGCGTCGTCACCACGAAGCGGGATCCCGAAGGACGCCCAACGGTGTACGACTGCCTGCGTGGGCCGTCCTCGCCCGCCTCCGCAGCTCGAACCTGGCTCGACCGTCTGGTCCCTGTTGGACGTCTCGACCTCGCTTCCACCGGGTTGCTGCTCCTGACGAGCGACACCCGCCTCGCCGACTGGCTCACCGATCCGCGCAACGTGGTCGTCCGGCGCTACGTCGTCACGATCCGAGGAGCGCTCCGGCCCGAAGCGGAAGCGACGCTCACGCCTCCAGCAACGGTCACCGTCTTGAAGCGCTCAACGCGCGAGACGCACCTTATCGTCGAACTGACCGAAGGAAAGAACCGGGAAATCCGCCGGATGTTCGAGGCGATTGGCCACGAGGTCACGCGCCTGAAACGGATCGCGTTCGGCGGCCTGGAGCTCGGCAATCTCCGACCCGGCCAGTGGCGCGAGGTGTCTCGCAAGGAATGCGGCGCGGCGTTCTCCACGCACCAGGCACCCACCAAGCACCAGGCACCCGCTCGCACCAGGCACCCGGCACCAGGCACTAGGCACCCTGATCGTGCCACAAGCGACACAGATTCACGATGACCTCCACGGCCTTGTCCATGTCCTGAGCCGAGACCCACTCGAGCCGCGAGTGGAAGTTGTGCTCGCCGGCAAACAGGTTCGGCGTCGGCAGGCCCATGAAAGACAGGCGCGAGCCATCCGTCCCGCCGCGAATCGGCTTCATCCGAACCTCGAGCCCGGCGAGCCGGATCGCCTCTTTCGCGCGCTCGACGACGTCGGGATGGCGGTCGAGCACCTCGCGCATGTTCCGGTAGGACTCCACGACCGCGATCTCGAGCCTTGCACCAGGGTGGCGAGCGACGACAGCACGGGCGAGATTTTCGACGAGCCGTTCTTTTTCCTTCAGGCTCTCCGTTTGAAAGTCCCGGACGAGCAACTTGACGCTCGTCCGATCGACGGCGGCGTCGACGACGTACGGGTGCAGATAGCCTTCGTAGCCTCCGGTCGTTTCGGGCGACAGCCGGTCGGTTGGCAGCGCCGCGAGGAACTCTCCGGCGATCCGGACCGCGTTGATCATCCGGCCCTTCGCATAGCCGGGATGCGTGTTGAACCCGTGAAAGGTGACGGTGATCGCGTCCGCCGAGAAGCTCTCGATCTCCAGCTCTCCGCGCGAGCCGCCGTCCAGCGTGTACGCGCATGCGGCGCCGAAGCGTTCGACGTCGAACCGATCGGCCCCGCGGCCGATTTCCTCGTCCGGCGTGAACGCGATCCGGATCGGCCCGTGCGGAATCTCCGGATGCTTCATGAGATGCTCCGCCGCTGCCACGATCTCGGCGACCCCCGCCTTGTCGTCGGCACCAAGCAGCGTCGTCCCCGACGCCGTGACGATGTCGTGTCCCATCTGGTCAGACAGCTCCGGATACTCGGAGAGGCGCAGCGCAAGCGAGGGATCGTCGGGAAAGAGAAGATCGCGGCCGTCGTACGCCCGATGAACGATCGGCTTCACGTTCGTGCCCGACATCTCGGGAGATGTGTCGACGTGCGCAATGAAGCCGATCACCGGCATGCCGGCCTTCGTACTCGTGGCGGGAACGGTCGCCATCACGTAGCCGTTGTCGTCAAGCGCCGCGTCGCTCAGGCCAATCGCCTTCAGCTCAGCAACGAGCAAGCCCTGGAGATCGAGCTGTCCCGGCGTGCTGGGCGAAGAGGAGGACTGCTCGCTGGAGCGCGTATCGATCGTGACGTAGCGGAGGAAGCGGTCGAGGGGACGCATACTCAAGTATGAGATAATCGCAGAGTTCCCCGGAGACACGTGTATGCGCCTCGCGCGACTGCTGGCTGTTGTCTGTGCGGTCCTTTCAGCCGGCTGCTTCACCTCTGACTCGGTCATCGTCGTTCAGCCGGATGGCAGCGGCACGGTCACGAACACGATCCTGCTGAAATCCGCCACCCTGGAGCTGCTCAAGAGCGCGCAGCCGTTGATGGAGGCGGAGAAGGGTGGTGCGGCCGACGACAGCAAGCCCGCTCCCAAGGAGTTCTTCAGCGAAGCGAAGATGCGCGAGGCCACCGCGAGCATGGGCGAGGGCGTGACGTTTCAGTCCATGCAGCCGCTCAAGCGCGAAGGCTGGGAAGGCGTCAGCGTCGTGTATGCCTTCAAAGACGTCTCGAAGCTGAAGTACAACATGCGCTCCGAGTCGGCGGTGGCGGCAACGGACTCGTCCCCCGAGCTGTTGACCTTCCGCTTCACGCCTGCAGCGGCCGCCTCGCCCGCGAAGTTGACAATCGTGCTGCCGCTCGAACAAGCGCTGAAAGAACGCTCCAAGACGACCGGTCAGATGCCGAAGATGGACGACTCGCCGATGGGCAAGGCGATGCTCGAGCAGTTCAAGACGATGTTCGAGGGGCTGCGCGCGTCGGTCGCCGTCGAGGTGGCGGGACCGATCGTGAAGACGAACGCCGACTACGTCTCGGGCTCGAAAGTGACGCTCCTCGCCATCGACTTCAATCAGATGATGGCGAGCGGCGCCGACTTCGAGATGTTCGGCGCCATCACCGACGGCACCATCCCCCTCTCGGAAGCGCGCGAGAAGCTGAAGACGACCAAAGGGCTGTCGATGCAGCTGCAGCCTGAAGTGAACGTAGAATTTGGAAAAAAATAGTCACATTCGGGTTGCTCCGGCACGCCCGGCCTGGAAGGCCGGGCCTACAGTCATTCTCTGCTGCGCCATTCTGTCGGCGGGCTGCCTCACCGTCGACTCGGTGATCGTCGTCCATCCGGACGGCATCGGCAGCGTCACGTACACGCTCTTCCTCAAATCCACCACGATCGAGTCGCTCGAGAAGTTCGCGATGACCAGGGAGGACAGGAGCGAAGGAGCCGGCTGGAAGGACTTCTTCAGCGAGGCGAAGTGGCGCGAGGGGGCCGCGACCATGGGCGAGGGCGTGACGTTTCAGTCTCTGCAGCGCGTGAAGAAGCGCGGCTGGGAGGGCGTCAAGGTCGTGTATTTCTTCAGCGACATCTCGAAGCTGACGCTGAAGATGGGCTTTCCTTCCGTGATGTCGCTCACAGAGCCTGCTCCGGCGTCCGAGGCGCTGACGTTCCGCTTCGCGCCTGCCGCCGCGGCCCCCGCGAACCTCACCATCGCGATGCCGCCCTACAGGACGTTAGACGGGGGCGCCGGTGGCTCGAGCTCAGAGGCGGACGGGGCGCCCACGAGAAACGCCGCCGTGATGGCGCGGTTCCGGTCAGTACTAGACGGATTCCGCGCGTCGGTCGTGGTTGATGTGAACGGACCGATCGTGAAGACGGACGCCGACTACGTCACGGGCTCGAAGGTTACGGTCCTCTCGGTGGACTTCAACGAAATGATGTCGAGCGGCGCGGACTTCGGGCTGTTCGGCGCCGCGATCGACGGTCCCCTGCCGGCCGACATCCGCGAGAAGTTGAAAACGACCAATGGCCTGGCGATGCAGGTAGCGCCGGAAGTCAATATCGAGTTTCGTAAATCGCAGGATTGACGATCGTGAATTGTCCCACTGATTGAGGATTGGCAATCGACGATTGACGATTCAATCGACGATTGGCTATTGCACAATCACCAATCAATCGGGCAATCCCGAATGCTGCAATGCTGCGAGCTATTCAGCGCGAAGCGCCACCACCGGATCGACCCTCGCCGCCCGTCTCGCCGGCAGCCAGCTCGCCACCAGCGCCACGATAAAAAGAACCCCGGCCACCGCCGCGAACGTCGACGGGTCGGTCGAGCTCAGGTTGAAGAGCATTTTCTCGAGCGTCGAGGACAGCAGGAGCGCCGCGCCCAGACCGATCGCAAGCCCGATCCCGGCGAGCGTCATCGCCTGACCAACGACGAGGCGCCGGACGGCGCCGGCACCGGCGCCGAGCGCGATCCGGATTCCCAGCTCCCGCGTCCTTTGCGCGACCGAGTACGACATCACGCCGAAAATTCCAACCGCCGCCAGCAGCAGGGCGACTCCGGCGAAGATCGCGACCAGCAGCATGTAGAACCGCGGACGTGAAATCGATTCGGCGACGATCGATTCCAGCGTTTCGATCGTCGCGATCGGCAGGTCCGGGTCGAGCAGCCGCACCTCGCGCCGGACCGCCGAGGCCAGCGTCGCCGGCGGCACGTCCGTGCGAAGGACGATCTCCAAAGAGCTGTTCGCCACCTGCGCGTGCGGCACGTAAATCTCCGGCTCGAACGGGACGTCGAGTCCAAGCTGCCGGACGTCGCCGACGACGCCGATGATTTCGCCGCCGACGTTGGGCTTGTCCTTGCCGCGTCCCCAGCCCAGGCGGATCTTCCGGCCGATCGGATCTTCGTTCGGGAAGAACTTCTTCACGGCCGACTCGCTGATCAGCGCCACTTGCGGCGCGCGCTCGTCGTCCTGCGGTGTGAAGTAACGGCCCTTGAGCAGCGGAATGCCTACGGTCTGAAAGTAGCCGGGCGTCGCGACGCGCGTCTCGAGCGTCGGCTCCTGCCCCGGTTTCGGCGGCGGCCATCCGTTGACCGTGAACGACAAATTGAAGCTCCCGCGCAGCGGGAGAACAATCACTCCGCCCGCGCTTCGCACTCCGGGCAGCGCCGCGAACCGCTCGACGGCGGTCCGGAAGAACCGCGTCTTGTCGTCGTCCTCCTTGTATCTGCTGTCCGGCACGTCCAGCTCGAACGTGAGGACCTGTTCGGGCTTGAAGCCGGGATCGACCGCCTGCAGGCGCAGGAAGCTCTTGATGAGCAGACCCGCGCCGGCGAGGAGCGTCACAGCCAGCGCCACCTCGGCGACGATGAGCGCGCCACGCGTGCGGCGCCCTGCGTGGGCGAGGCTGCGGCCCCCTTCCTTCAAGGTTGCCGCGAGCGAGGCACGCGTCGTCTGGAGCGCCGGCAGGATCCCGAAGATGAACGCCGTAAGCATCGCGACGCCTGCCGCGAACGTGAGGACCGTCCGATCGATGCGGACCGTGTCGAGTCGCTGGATGCCTTCGGGGTTCAGCGCCACGAGCGAATCGAGCGCCCACATGGCTAGCAGAACGCCGCAAACGCCACCGGCGATGCCCAGGACGGCGCTCTCGGTCAGAAGCTGACGGACCAGCCGGTGCCGCGCCGCGCCCAGCGCGGACCGCACCGCCATCTCCGATTCGCGCGCCGCGGCGCGCGCCAGCAGCAGGTTCGCGAGGTTCGTGCAGGTGATCAGCAGGAGGAACGACACGGCGCCCATCAGCACGAGGAGGGCGGTCCTCACGTTTCCCACCATCGCCTCATGCAGCGGCCGCGCCATGAGGCCGACCTTCGCGTTCGCGTCCGGATACTGCTGCTCGAGGCGTGACGCGATGGTCGCAAGCTCGGTCCCTGCCTGATCGAGCGTGGCACCGTCGCGCAGCCGTCCGATGGCCCGGAGGAACCAGGCGCCCCGGTTGTTGTCGCCGTACATCCCTTCGCGCGCGTACGGCACCCAGATCTCGCGCCCGAACGGGAATGAAAATCCGGCCGGCATGATGCCGACGACCGTGTAAGGGACGCCATCCAGGATGAGCGGCGCCTCGAGCGCGTCGCGGCGGCCGCCGAAGCGCTGCTGCCACAGCGCCTGGCTGATGACGGCGACTTTCTCCTTCCCTGGTGTGTTCTCGTCCGAACGGAAGACGCGGCCGAGCGCCGGCTGTGCGCGGAGAACGTCGAAGAAGCTCGCGCTCACGCGGACGCCCTTCAACCGGACCGGCTCTCCCCGCCCGGTCAGCGTCACTTCCCCGTCGCGGTACGCGGCCGCGGACTCGAGCGACGGCGTCTGCTCGCGCGCGTCGTGGAAATTCGGCGCGGACATGGATGAGGGCTCGCCCTCCCAGACCTGCGAGATCGCGACGAGGCGCTCGGGCTGGTCGAACGGCAGCGGCTTCAGCAGCACCGCGTCGATCACGCTGAACATCGTCGTCGTGCCACCAATGCCGATGGCGAGCGTGAGGATCGCGACGAGCGTGAAGTGCCGGCTGCGGCCGAGCCAACGCACTGCGTACAAGATGTCTTGACGTAATGAGTCCATCTGAATCGTGCCTCGGGCCTCGGACCTCGGGCCTCGGGCGGTGCCTCGTGCCTCGGACCTCGGGAGTGCCTCGTGCCTCGTCGGTCGTCCAGAGCGAGCCGCGTGCCAGACTGGCCGGCTGAAAGACGTATGATGTCAGGGAGTTACAGGCGGCCGGCGCCGCAGGGTTGTCCGAATCCGCCACCGATTGTTCGCCACTGAACAGTGCCTCTGAAGATCGCCACCTGGAACGTCAACGGGATCCGCAAACGTCAGGCCGAGGTTCAGGAATGGCTCGAGCGCGAGCAGCCGGACGTCGCGTGCCTGCAGGAAATCAAGGCGCCGACGTCGCAAGTGCCACCTGCGCTCTGCGAAATCGAAGGCTACTGGTGCTACTGGCACGGGGAAGGCGGCTACTCCGGCGTGGGGCTGCACGTGCGCCGGGCGAGCTTCCCGGACCGGCCCGAGTTCACGCACCCGCCGTTCGACCTCGAGACGCGGATCGTGGCGGCCGGGATGGGGGCGCTGACGGTCGCGTCGATCTACGTGCCGAACGGCGGGAAGGACTTCCCGGCGAAGATGAAGTTTCTCGATGCGATGGACGCGTTCGCGGAGACGTTCCGCGCCGCAGGTGCACCGGTGATTCTGTGCGGCGATCTCAACGTCGCGCGCACCGAACGCGACGTTCACCCGAAAGAGCGCAAGCCGCGCGCGGTTGGACAGCTGCCTGAAGAGCGCGCGATCATCGAACGCATCATCGGCCGCGGGCTCGTGGATGTCGGCAGGACGCTCGACCCGGACAACGACAACCTGTTCACCTGGTGGGCGCCCTGGCGCAACATGCGGCAGCGCAACATCGGCTGGCGGCTCGACTACGTCCTGGCCAGCGAGTCGATCGCGTCGAAGGCGGTGTCGTCGACCGTCGCACGCGAGTTCGGCACGAGCGACCACGGACCGGTCACGGCTATCTTTGACGTCGAGCCCTCGTCATTTGCGACGCCAGGCAAGCCGGCGTCTCCGGCCGTCGACCCGTCACCGCCGCGTCCGCCCGGCCGTTTGTTCTAGTGTGAGTGGAACCAGGCTTTAGCCTGGTTCGTGGCGCCAGGCTTTAGCCTGGTCGTGAGGAGCTTCAATGCGTCTTCGACTAGTAACCGCGTTCGCCCTCGCCGTACTCCTCAGCTCGACGATCGCCCTCGTCGAAAGCGCGTCGGAGCTGCGGTTCGCCATCACCTTCTCCAGCGCGCAGAGCGCGACGCCGGTCGACGGCCGCATGCTGTTGATGGTGTCGACGAGCGACGCGGCGGAGCCGCGCTTCCAAATCGCGGACGGACCCAATACGCAGGCGATCTTCGGTATCGACGTCGACGGCCTGAAGCCGGGAGCGGAGGCGATCGTCGACGCCTCGGCGCTGGGATATCCGATCGACAGCGTCGCGCAGATCCCGCCTGGCAAATACTACGTCCAGGCGCTCCTGCACAAATACGAGACGTTCCGGCGGTCGGACGGCCACGTGGTCAAGCTGCCGATGGATCGCGGAGAGGGACAGCAGTGGACGCGGGCGCCCGGAAATCTCTACAGCACGCCGCAGCAGATCGAGATCGCCTCCCGGAATGGCGGGACGATCAAGGTGGCGCTCGATAAGGTCATCCCACCGATTCCCGATCCGCCCGAGACGAAGTACATCAAGCACGTCCGCATCCAGAGCGAGCGGCTGACGAAGTTCTGGGGACGGCCGATGCACCTGGGCGCGCACATCCTGCTGCCGCACGGGTTCGACGAGCACCCGAACGCGCGCTACCCGCTCGTGATCAATCACGGGCACTTTCCGTACACGTTCGGCGGCTTTCGCGAAGAGCCGCCGGAGACGAACATCAAGTGCGAGTACAGCGAGCGGTTCAAGCTCGATTGCTACAACCGCATCGAGCAGGAGCAGGCTTATCAGCTGTACAAGGACTGGACCTCGCCCGACTTCCCGCGGATGCTCATCATCGAGATCCAGCACGCGAATCCGTACTACGACGATTCCTACGCGGTGAACTCAGCCAACCTCGGACCGTACGGCGACGCGATCACGTACGAGCTGATTCCGCACATCGAGAAGACGTTCCGCGGCCTCGGCCAGCCGTGGTCGCGGTTCATGTACGGCGGGTCGACCGGCGGCTGGGAGGCGATGGGCGCGCAGATCATGTATCCGGACCAGTACAACGGCGCGTATGTCGCCTGCCCCGATCCGATCGACTTCCGCGCCTACACGACGATCGACATCTATAAGGATACAAACGCGTACTTCATCGAGGGCCCGTGGAAGCGGCTGCGCCGGCCCGGCCATCGCGACTATCTCGGCCACGTGAGCACCACCGTCGAAGACATGAACCGACACGAGTTGGTCGTCGGGACCAAAAGCCGCTCCGGGGGCCAGTGGGACATCTGGGAGGCGGTCTACTCGCCCGCCGGTCCTGACGGATATCCGAAGCGCATCTTCGACAAACGCACCGGCGTCATCGACAAGTCGGTCGCGGAACACTGGCGCGAGAACTACGACCTCTCACACATCCTGCGGCGCGACTGGGAGAAGGGACTCGGCGCGAAGCTGCGCGGCAAGATCAACATCTACGTCGGCGACATGGACAATTACTACTTGAACAACGCGGTGTATCTCGTCGAGGAGTTCCTCAAGCCGACAAAGAATCCGCCGTTCGAGGGGGAAATTGACTACGGCGATCGCGCGGAGCACTGCTGGAACGGCGACCACACGCGTCCGAACGCGATTTCACGGCTGCGGTATCACCAGATGTATCTGCCGAAGATTCAGGAGCGGATTCTCAAGACGGCGCCGGCGGGGACGGACACGAAGAGTTGGAGATACTGAGATCGACCCATGTCCCGATCGCGTCATCGGGCCAGGTAATCGGAACAAGTGGTCATCGGTCTATCGGAATATGGGAAGTCCTATCGAGGCGTCGGTGATCGAGCTATCTGGATAACGGAGATTCGAATCATCGGTTGGATAGCCCGATATCGCCGATATCCCGATCGTTTTTGCCGATACGTGGATGAGATTTCTGCGATGACATGGATAGATCGGTCGATCAGCTATGGGTCGATCGTTCATTTCACTAGAATGATCGCTTCCGCCGTCCGCCCACGCGCATCACGCGCCGAGACGACGTGCTCACCGGGCCGGAGCGGCCACATCAGCGGCTCGTCAATCGCGGATCGCCCGACGGGCTTTCCGTTGATGCGCCAGTCGATCGACCCGCGGCTGGCCGCAGTCGCGCGGAGCGGCAGCGTTTGAAATTCGCGGCGCAGCGTTGGATCGATCAAATACGTCGCGCCCTCCGGCGGACTGATGATCTGCAGGCCCGCGGTCCGAGGCACTTCCGAGGCACCAGGCATTCCCGAGGCACCAGGCACCCCCGTGGCCCGAGGCCCGAGGCCCGAGGCCCGAGGCCCGGCGTGCGCGTCCTGCAGCAGCCCGCGATCCGCAGCCCATGCTCGGTACTGTGCTGGCCAGACGACGAGCAGACCCTCGTCGGTCTGGTGATGCCAGCTGCACGGCAGGCGCTCGGTCTCGGCTGCGACCCACTCCGAGACGCGCGACGGACACCAGGCGTTCGCATGCATGCCGGACAGCGCGCAGATCGTGTCTCGCGCTGCTTGGGCCGGTCTGAAGACCGGCCCCTCCAGAACCTCTTTTTCGGAGCCATAACGCCGGAGAGCGGCGAGCATCACGGCGTGGAAGATCGGTCCGGCGCCCGTGACGCCGGACGAGTTGCGCAGCGCCGCGCGATCGAAGTTCCCCACCCAGACGCCGACCGTCACGTCGCGCGTGTAACCGACGGCCCAGTTGTCACGATAGCCCTGCGAGGTTCCCGTCTTCGCGGCGACCGGAAATGGAAACTCGAGGCTCCCGCCGCGTCCGAAGACGAACTCGCGCGCGTCGGCGTCCGAGAGCACGTCCGTGATCCAGAAGGCCGCGCGCTCGCTCACCAGACGCGTCTCCGTTCTGGCCGTCGCGCGCACGCCGGTCGGCGCGACGAAGATGCCGCCGCGCGCGAACGATGCGTATGCGGCGACCAGCTCGTCGAGCCGCACCTCGGCGTTGCCCAGAGTCACCCCGAGTCCGTAGTGCGCGACCGTCTTGTCGAACGTCGAGAACCCAGCGCGGCGGAGGAAGCGGACGAGCGTCGGGGGTCCGAGCTCCGAGAGAAGCGCGACCGCCGGCACGTTCTCGGACCCCGCCAGCGCGAGCCTCGTGCGCATCGGACCGCGGAAGCGGCCGTCATAGTTCCGCGGGCTGTACACGACGCCCGGCTCGGCCGTCGGAAAGTGCGACGGGACGTCCGGCAGCACGCTCGACGGGCCGTACCCAGTGTCGAATGCGACCGCGTAGGTGAACGGCTTGAGCGCCGAGCCGGGTTGGCGCGGCGTGACCGCGCCGTCGATCGTGCCGCCGTGGTCGGCGTCGAAGTAGTCGCCCGATCCTTCCCAGGCCAGCCACTCGCTCGTGCGGTTGTCGAGGACGATGACGGCGATGTTGTGCGCGCCGTGGCGATCGAGATCGCGCCGCTGGCTGCGGATGATGCCCGCCACCTCGGCCTGCAGAGCGGCGTCGAGGGTGGTGGCGATGCGGCGGTTGGTATCGGCAGCCCTAAAGGGCTGCGCTACAGGCTGGTGCCACGCGCCGCTCAGGACGCGCTCCACGAAGTGCGGAGCCGCGAACGGCGGCGCCTCGCGTCGGAGATTCAGCCGTTCAGCGAAGGCCTCCGCGGCGCGAGGCTCGGCGAGTAGGCCGAGCGCGCGCATGCGTTCGAGCACACGGCGTCCACGACGCGCCGCCCGGTCCGGATGCTGCCACGGGTTGAACCGCGACGGCTGCTGCGGCAGCGCCGCGAGAAACGCCGCCTGCGCCGGCGTCAGCATCGACGCGGCCACGCCGAAGTACGCCCGGCTCGCCCGCTCCGCGCCGGCAATCTGATTCCCGTACGGGGCGAGGTTGAGATAGAGCGCGAGGATCTCGCGCTTCGACAGGCGATGCTCCAGCCGCAGCGCGAGCATTGCTTCGTAGAGCTTGGTGCGAATCGAGCGGCCCGGCGCCTGACGACCGGCGCGCTCCGCCTCACGCGCGCGCAGCAGCTTCACCACCTGCTGCGTCAGCGTCGACCCGCCTTCGACGACCCGGCCCTCCGCGAGGTTGGTCTTCATCGCTCGCGCGAGCGCGATCGGGTCGACGCCCGGATGCGAAAGGAATCGATGATCCTCGGCAGCCAGCGTGGCATCGACGAGGATTTGCGGGAGGCCGTCCGCGGTCATCATCTCGCCACGCAGTCCGGCGGCGCCCCTCGCCTCGTAGAGCGGCACGCCGTTGCGATCGATGACGCTCATCGAATCGGTTGAAGACAAGTCGAGAAGACCGTCCGGCACTGGGCCAAGGCGGATCCAGGCGGCGATGGCAAGGATGAGGAGGGTGACGAGGCTAAAGCCTCGTGCTACGCCGACGGCACGAGGCACTCCCGAGGCACGAGACCCGAGGAACCGCCCGAGGCCCGAGGCACGAGGCACGAGGCCCGTGAGTTTCACCGTCGCACCTCAACAATGACGGTCGAAGTCCGTCCAAACACTTCCGGCTCGTACATCTCCTCGACGTGCGCCGGCGCCGTCTTGAACGTCCCCGCCGTCGTCGCCCGGACGATGTAGGAGAACTCGTGGCGGCCTTCGGCGAGCCGCGTTGCGAAGAGCATGACGCGATCGTCGTGGCGCTCCACGTGATCGAAGCCGCCGCGCTCCCACCAGCTCCGCCACTCGCGCGACGAGCCCTCGTCTTCGTCGCGCTGCTTCTTCGCGAGATCGGCCGCGGTCGTCTGGAACCACGATTCGACCGGCTCGAACCCGGACGGGATCGGATCGACGAGCGCGACCCAGCGGCGCTCCTTGGGAATCTCCAGCGTCAACGTGACCTTGATGAGATCGCCGGCCTTGAACGTTGTCCCCGGCACGCCGTCGGCGTCATTCGCAGGGCTGAAGCCCTGCGCCACCGTGACGGGTGTGTACCGACGTGCGATGGCGAACCCCTTGTCGAGGCTGTCATGGAAGACCCGGTCCGACGCGTACTGCAGGCGCGCCACGTAGAAGAGCGTGCCGGTCCCCTGCTTCGAGAAGGTCAGGGGTTTCGACCCGCCCGCGCCGACCTTCGCGACGAGCTCAAGCATGCGGAGGTCGCGCGTCACCGCTTCGGCCGAACGGCCCTTGAACGTGTCGCGCGCCAGCTCCATCTCGCCGACCTTCACGAGCGCGGTGAAGTCGGGGATCTCTGACTCGAACCGGCGGTAGTAGTTGACGAGGCCCTGCATCGCCCACGCGTTCTCCTGCGTGTTGCCCCAGCGGCCGTTCTGGCGCGCGTTCATCATCCAGCGGACGATGCTCCGGATGAGCGGCTCGGCGCCGCCGCGGCGGACGAGCGAGTCGAGCACGATGGCCGTCGAGCGGACGTTTGTGCTCCACAGCCAGCACAGATAGGGATCGTCGAGCTCCTCGACGTGCGCGCTCCCGCCTTCCGGCAGGATCGCGTTCGTCATCCGGCGCCGCAGCTCCTCAACGCGAGGATCGGATGCATTCTTCGACGCGATCGCGTCGTGGAGATGCGCAAGCCCGAAGATCGGCATGCGGTCGCGGTACGAGTACAGCCGGTTCACGTGGCTGTCCTGCGGTCGTCCCACGTCGTCCAGCACCTTGACGGCGAACGCCTCCCAGGCCGTGAACGATGGCATCCAGGCTTCGTTCGTCGGCGGTTCCTGCGCCAGCGACTCCTCGAGGTAACTTGCCGCGCGCGAGATGACGTCCTCCTTCACGTCGTACTTCAACGTCTTCGCGCTCTGCATCACGTGCAGCACGTAGCTCGTGAGGTACGACAGGTCGCCATGACAGCCACCGGGCCAATACGCAAAGGCACCGCTCGGGCACTGGTACTTCTCGAGATCGACGATCGACGTCTGCACGGCCGGCCGGAGCTTCGCGGGGTCGATCCCCGGCAGCGCGAACGCGTCGCCGAGGTCCGCCGCCAGCAGCAGCGCAAGGGTGCGCGAAGAACGCTGCTCGGCGCAGCCGTACGGATACTCAACGAGATATCGCGCGCCTTCGCCGAGGCCGACCATCGCCGTGGACGACAACTCGACGTGCAGCCCGCCAACGCCCGGAACAACGCCTTCGGGGACGGTGAGCTTCTCGGTCGCCGTTGCTGTGGAGGCCTCGCCGTAGGCCGCGACGGTTTCTCGCGAGGAGAGGATCTCGACCGGGATCGCGTCCTCGAACGCGTCGGTCTCGCTGTTCAGCCGAACGCTCATCGACACACGCGCGCGCCCCACCGTTTTTGCGATCGCCTCGAACCGCACCTCGCTCTGCCCCTTGGCGTCGATGCGCAGGTCCTGGCGGTCGCCGCCGCGGAACTCGAGGATGCCGGGATCCAGGCTCTTGACGGTGACGACCGCGGTTCCCGCGTCCGAAAGCTGGCTGGTCACGACCGACCCGAAGTGGACGCGATCGCCGACCGCGAGGAATCTCGGGAACGTCGGCCGGAGCAGGACGGGCTTGTTGATCCGGATCTCGCTTTCCCCCGAGCCGAATCGCGAGGCGCGGTCGCCGCCGACCGCCATGATGCGGTACGTCGTGAGCGACTCGGGCAGCTTCACGTCAACCGACGCGCGGCCGTTCGCGTCGGTCGTCACTGAACCAAGCCAGAACGCGAGCACGCGGAAATCCTTCCGCACGCCGGCCCCGCCATCGTCTCCACCGCCGCCGCCTTCGTCGGTGCCTTTCGGCGTGAGCACGCGCCGGCTGATGATGCGCTGACGGTTGTCGGTGTTCAGCACCTGAAGCGCCTTCTTGACGTACACGGAGCCGAGCACGTCCGGCGTCCGGAAAGCGGTGAGCGACAAGACGCCGTAGTCCACCGCCCAGAGCGTGAGCTCGCTCGACGCGGGTTTGCCGACGACATCTTTCACTTCGAGATCGACCTTGGCCATGCCGGCCGGCCGGTACTCGGCGCGGTTCGACTTCACGTTCACCGTGAGCCGCTTGGAGGCATCCTCAACCAGCAGCTCGACGTAGCCGAGACGGAACGAAGGCTTGCCCGGATCGCTGGAATCCTGGACGACCGCGTCCTGTACGCCCGACTCCGAGTAGCGTTTGCCAACCTCGGGTTTCGGGTCATCGGCACTGACCGGATCCGCGACCGTCCGCCCTTTGACGAGCAGAACCGAGACGTAGACGTTTGGAATGTCCGCTTCGGTAACCGGCACCGTGATCGACTGCTGCGTCGACGTCAGCGCGAACTGCCTGTGGGATCGGATCCCTTCGCGCTCGGTCGTCACCACAGCGGTCGCTTGCTCCCATGGTGACTGAATCATGATCCGCGCAGTGTCGCCCGGCTTGTAGCGCGGGCGATCCGCGACGAGCTCGATCCGGTTGTGGTCGTACCGCTGCCATGCGGTATAGCCTTCGCCGAGCACATAGAAGGTCTGCGAGGTTGTCGTGTGACGACCCTGCTCGTCGCTCGCTGTGGCGGTCAGCACGAACGAGCCGCCACTCTCGAGCGGGATCGAGAGCGGAATCGGTTCTTCAGCCGTCGTGATGGTCCACGTGCCTCGCTTCACCTCGTTCCGGTGGGTTTCCCAGGTGTAGAAGCCGTTCCCTTCCGCCCGCCTGACGCTGTTCCACTGAATCTGCGTGAGCGTGACTTTGACCGGGACACCCGGCGCCACGCGACCGTCGGGTGTTACCGCGACGATCTCGGTATCGGCGCCGCGCTTCTGCTCGATGAAGTAATCGACGCGCTTCAGGCCGATGTACCACGGCGCCGGATGGACGATGATGCTCGCGCGGTTGGCGATGTGCTGGCGGGACACATCCTCGACATCGCCGTCGAGCGTGTACCGATAGGCGCGGCCGGCGTCCGGCGGCGTCGGCAGCGTCACCGCGATTTCCCCACGCGCGTTGAGCTCCGCTTCAGCGCCGGCCACCTGCTCGGGATCGGTCCGCGACCACACGCAACATTCTCCGAACGTGAACCGGTCCCCCGGGAACCGATCGCGAACCTGTTCGGTGACGCCGGCGTCCGGCACCCGGAAGAATTTCCACGTGACCGGCCGGCCGGTCATCGCCGCGCCGAACAGATAGCGGGCGGTGACGACACCTTCGAGTGTCGTGCCTGCAATCGCCGACCCGCCGGTCACCGTGGTGTCCACGCGAAAATCCGGCCGGCGATACGCGGCGACGAGGAAGTTGCCGTACACGCGCTCCTGCGTGCGGGCCGGATCCCAGCGCATCTCGTTGCGCTCATCCTCGTCGGCCGGCTCCTTCTGTTCGCCGGCGCTGGCGACGATCGAGTAGTTACCGAGCGCGCCGTCGGCCGGAAGCGTCATCTGCCACTCGGCGCTGCTCCACGCGTTCATGCTGATGGTGCGCTTGTCGATCTCTTTGTCGCGGCTGTCGCGCACGCTGATATGGATGGCCGTGCCGTTCGGGATCAGCTTGATGCCGGCCGGAGTGTCGCTGCGCAGAATCGCTTTGACGTGAACTTCCTCGCCGAGCCGGTAGACGCCGCGGTCGGTGAACACCGTGCCGCGCAGGACCGGGCTCGCCTCGTACAGGCTGAACGAGTGACCGAAGTCCCAGGGTGAAATCCCTTCGTTCCAATCGCTCGCGGAGTACGCGACGTCGCCATCTTTCTCCGCGAGGACCACGAAAGAGAATTTCCACCACTCCCTCGGCGACCGGAGCGGCGTCCTCGGCGCGAGCACGAGTCCGTCCGGACCCGTCGTCCCCTTCCAGAACGTGGCGTTGTCGGTCGTGACGATCGACACGTTCGCGCCGGCGACCGGCGCGCCGGTGTCCAGGCGCGTGACGAAGACGAGCGTGTTCTCCGGGCTGTCCTTGACGTTGATCCCGAGGTTGGTGACCTGGACGATCGTCGATCGCTCGCGGCTTTCCGTGTGGACCGTCGCGCGTGGGATGGCATCCCCCTCGCGCACGCCGGCCCAGATCAGGCCGGTGCCGGCCGCCGTCAAGGCGGGCTTTAGATTGAGTCCGTGGCTCTGGATGGTGTCGGCCTTGACCGGTAGGGGCCGGCGCTCGCCCGGGCCGGGAGGCGTCCCGCGGAAATTCGCCTCCTGCAGCTCCAGCACTTTGGGCATCAGCTCTGAGGTCACGAGCGGGACGGCCCATTGCGTCACGTTCCGGAAGTTGCGCGAGTAGAACGGCAGGAGGAGGCCGCCGGATGTTTCCCACACTCCATGGCCGTCGCCAAAACTCGTGAACGCGCGCTGGTGCCAGTTCTCGATGACGCCGATCCAGTTGTGGCCGAGGGTCTGACCGTCAGCCGACTGAAGGGTTCCGTCGACGCGCACGAGGAAGGTCCGCGCGGGCGGCTGGCGGTCGAAGCCTGCATCCTCGAGCGTGAGCCAGGACACCTGGTCGTTCGGATGCCGGCGGGCCGGCTTCGACGAGCGGGGCAACGGTCGCTCGCGCTTCGGCTCGGTCACGTCGATCACTGTCACGGCCTTGCGCCAGGCGTCGGCCGCGACGTCGGCGCGAAGGCGCGCCGGATTCCAGCGCTCCGGATCGCAGCCGGACGCGCAATCGAAGCCCTCGATGAAGAACGTGCGCTCGAGCTTGATCGTGAATGTCTGATCGACGCCCGGCATCCCGGGGCCGGCCGGTGACGGGATGTCCGGTCGCACCGTCACGCGCAGCCAGCTGTCGGGTGGCATCGACGGCGCCTGCAGAACGACGCGATCGGGCGCGGCGGGAAACCGTTTCTTGTCCCAGTCGGCCGCAAGGGCACCGGCCACCGTCATCGTCGCCTTCGCCGCGGAGGCGGCCATCGCAACCTTGGCGTCGAAGCGCTCGAGCGACGACGGGTCGGCGGTCTTCATCCGTTCGCGCGCTGCAGCCGTAAGAGTGGGCGGGATGAACTGATGCGGTTCGTACGCGAGCGTCACGTGCTTGAGCACGTCGGCGGGCTGCACTCGCTGGTTGAAGCGAAGGACGACCATGATCGGCTCGCCCACGCGTTCCTTCAGGCGGTACCAATGCGTCTCGAGCAACTTCACGGTCGGCGTCGTAAAGCTGAAGCGATACGGCGCCGCGAGCTTGCGGCCGCTCACCGCCGCCGTGCCCGCGTCCACCGTCACTTCGAACTTCGTCGCGTACGGCAGCGGCTTCGACCGGTCGGGCGTGAAGATCAGGACGGTCGTGCCGGACCAGCGGTACTCACCTGCGATCGCCGGCCGAATCCGAACGAAGGGAACGCGAACCGGCTGCGGAATCTTGCCGAGCTCCACCATCGGCTCGGAGAACACGATCCGGATTTCGTTCACCTGATCGAGCTGCGCCATCTCGCCGGTCGGTCCGGCCGACACCACCGTCACACTCGATTGGGCGAATGCTGCCGAACCGGCAGCGAGAAGACACACGACGGCCACCAGACGGGCAGCGTAGTAGCGCATAGGTTTGAGAGGGAGCCTTATTAGTGTAGCGCAGCCCTCGGGGCGCCTTCGCAGGGTGCTCTGAACTAGTTGGACACCATGAATCTGCACATGGCTGATCGGCGGATCGGCACATCTGATGGCAGAAATTTCAACGGGGTATCGGGGTAAAGGATCGGCTTATTGCCATATCGGAGGTATCGGATTATCGGAATTATCGGGAAATCGGGGAAATCTGGTTATCGGGATATCGGCACGCCCCGTGCTCCATGATCGGCATGACCCCCCAGGAACTCCGAGAACGAACCCGCCTGTTCATGATGCGGGTTATACGGTTTTGCCGGACACTGCCTCAAACCGTGGAGGGTCAGGAAATCGGTCGACAGCTCGTTCGTGCAGGGATGGGTACGGCGGACAACTACAGATCTGCACAACGGGCGAGATCCCGAACAGAGTTTGCATCGAGGCTAAGCCTGGCCCTGGATGAAGCGGACGAAGCACACAGCTGGCTAACGGCGCCGGCGATCTCTCGATCGGCGACGCGGTAGAGGCGGACCTCCTCAAACGGGAAGCAGCGGAACTCTGCGCGATCTTTGGGCGCGGCTGCCAAACTGCCAAGCGGCCGAAACGGTCGATAGCGCGATAGCACGAAGTCCGATGGCCCGATAGCCCGATAACCCGATAAGCCTTCCCATAGTGCGATCCGCCGATCACCCGATGTCCCGATTACTTGAGTCGATCGGTCGATCTTCCATGACGCGATGCAGAATCCGGTAGTCCGCCGCCTGTGAGGCTTCGTACAGCACTGACTCGTCCAGAGGCCGTCCGGACTCTTTACAGATCCGTTTGGCTTCTGCCGTGAGTACCCTGAGCGCCCTTCGCGCAGAGGCGACAACCTCGCTCAGCCGATCGGATTGATACGCCGTCCAACTCGCGAACACCTTGGCGGCCGCGTAGTGACGCAGCGGGCGCCTCAGGTGGATGTCAGCGCGCGGCGGTCCTGGCGCCGAACGATGCCGATCGAAGGCATGACGGATGACATCGGGCAGCGATTCGCTGCCCGGACGCCATTTCGACACCGCCGCGGTGGTGGACGTCAGCGCCCCGAGGGCATGCTCGGCGGTCCAATCCTCCCGTGCGAAGAGTGAAATGGCTTCACGCTCCCAGGCCGAATAGCTGTCGAGATCCATCAGGACGTCGGGCGCGAGCAGCGGCGGCAACGCGCCGCGTGCATCCATCCCTTCGTACTCGCCATCGGCCGGGAAGGCGGGAGGGTTGCTCACGATTTCAAGCGGCACGTCGTCGCGAAACAGCATCGAGGCGGCGGTCGGGCAGAAATGCGACAACCCGATATGCGTGCCGCGGTCATCGAGGAGCGGGCGGCGAGGGAACTGCTGGCAGGCCATCGGGAGCGCGCCATGACCGTGGTCGCGCTGCAGTGCGCACAGGCGGTGGCCGTCTGTATCGAAGAACCGGCAGCCTCCGTCGGTGGACAGCGTGGCCGTGCCGATGGGCGGTTGACGATGCAGCTCGACCGGGATCTGCCAGCCGGCGGTGCAGCAGGCGCCCGCGTGACGGCACCGATAGTCCGCGTGTATGCTCAGGCTGAACGTCGCAGCGGATTTCACGGATCAAGATTAACAACGGATTACGCGGATGACACGGAAAGGATAAGGCGAGGCGTGGCCAACAAGAACGTCATTGATGCGATCAACGGCCAGATCAACTCCGAGCTGGGCGCGTCGTATTCCTACCTCGGGATGTCGGCCTGGTGCGAGGTACAGAGCTTCGTCGGCGCGGCGCGCTGGCTGCGGCTGCAGAGCCAGGAAGAGTACACGCACGCGATGAAGCTGTTCGACTTCGTGCTGGCGCGCGGCGGGGTCGTTCAGCTCAAGGCGATCGACCAGCCGCGCGGAACCTACGCATCGCTGGCCGATGTCTTCGTGAAGGGGCTCGAGCAGGAGCAGGAGGTCAGCCGCGAGCTCGACTCGCTCTACGAGCTCGCGTTCCGCGAGAAGGCCTTCGCCGCCGTCGCCGAGCTGCAGTGGTTCCTGACCGAACAGGTCGAAGAAGAAAAGACCGCCCGCGAGATCGTCGCGAAATTCAAACTGATCGGTGACGATCCGGCGGCATTGATCGATCTCGATCGCGAGCTGGGCGAGCGGGTCTCTGCCGCAGCCGCGTCGCCGACGGCGGCGACGTAACCGCGCAGCCCTAAAGGGCTGCGCTACATACCCGCCGGGAGCATGTTGCGGATGGCGGTGATGCGCCAGCCGCCGTCGCTTCCGGTCATCACGAAGCTCGTCCACATCTTCCGCGTCGCGCCGCCGACCAGCCCGCTGATCTCGTACCGCCCGTCCGCGATCGCAATGCCGTGCGATGGAAACCTGACGGTTTCGATCGTGATCGTCCGGGTGCCGCCGGTCTGCTGCGATGACGCCATCGTGCCTTTGACGACCTCGGCGCGCCCACGCCGCCACTCGCCTGATGACGTGAGCTGATCGGCGTCTTCAGTGAAGAGCGCCTCGATCGCCTTCGGGTCGCGGCGCTCCCGCGCTTCGACGTACCGCTTCACGACGTCGCGAACGGCAGCTTCGTCGTTCGCCGAACCGGGCGCTTGAGTGGAGCCCGACGCAAGAGCCAGCACCGACAACAGCGTCAGCAGGCGCATTCAGTACCTCCGCACCGTAGGCCCGACCTTGAGGTCGGGCGTGGTGGATTCAGCACGGCGTTGGTCTAATCAAACCCTTCCAACAGCAACTGAACATCATTCAACGTCGGCGCGCCGTCGATCGCTCCGGCACGAGTGCAGCTGACCGCCGCCGCCGCGTTGGCGAATTGCAGAATCCGATCGGCGCTCCAGCCCCGGACCAGACCGTACAGAAAACCGCCGCGGAAGACGTCGCCCGCACCGGTCGTGTCCACCGCGCGCACGTGATGGCCGGGGATCGTGAGGAAGCGATCGCCGTCGAGCGCCGCGGCCCCTTTCACGCCGAGCGTCACCGTCAGGAGCCCGGGATGGTCGCGCCGCAGCGCCCGCAACGCGCGTTCGGGATCCGTCTGCCCCGTGAGCTCGGCCGGCACCTGCTCGGCGAAGATCGGATGCGTCGCGAGCGACACGAGCTCGCGTGTGCGATCCGTGACCCGGTCCAGATCGGTCGTGACCGGCACCCCGGCCTGCCTCGCAATCCGTGCCACCGCGACCGCCGCCGCATCGTCCACATCGTCGACGTGCACGGCGCGGGCGGCGGCAATCGCGTCATGCGGCAGCTCGCTCGTCTGCAGCGCCAGCGCGCGGCTGCGCTCCCACAGCACGATCCGCTCGCCCGACCCTTCATCGATCAGAATCGCCGCCGACGCGTTCATCGCACCCTCGCGCCTGATGACGCCCGACACGTCGACGCCGAGGCCATCGAGCCGCTCCACGATGCGGGCACCATAGACGTCCGCACCGACAACGCCGGTGTACTTGACGCGCAGTCCGAGGCGCGCGCAGGCGGCGGTCGCCGTCGCGGTCTGCCCTCCGCAGCGCTCGCTCCGCTCCCGCACCGGCAGCTTCGACAGGCCGGCTTCCGGCCTTGGCCACGACGGCAGGCGATACACGAAATCGATTGAATTGGCGCCGACCCCGACGACGTCGAATGGCATATCTGCAGCGCCGGGCCTCTCAGGCCTGGCGAGTCGTTAGTGTATAAAAGAGTCCCCATGTCGACCGAATTCATTTCTCTGCTCTTCGTCTTCATGCTGGCGACGTTCGTGGGCCTCGACGTCATCCGGCGTGTGTCGCGGCTGCTTCACACGCCGCTGATGTCGCTTACCAACGCGATCTCCGCGATCGCCGTCGTCGGCGCCATCCTGCTCGCCGGCGAGGCGGAAACGCCGTTCAGCACGGCGCTTGGCCTCCTCGCGGTGTTCGCCTCGACGACGAACATCGTCAGCGGGTTCCTGATCACGGACCGGATGCTGAAGATGTTCAAGCGGCGCGAGCCGGGGTCGTAATGTCGGCTGCCACCGAGCTCGCCTACCTCGTTTCGACGGCGCTCTTCATCTTTTCGCTCAAGTGGATGAGCGATCCGAAGACCGCGCGCCGTGGCGTCTTCGCCGGCGTCGTCGCGATGGCGCTCGCCGTCGGCGGCACGCTCCTCCATCACGAGATCGTCACGTATCGCGGGATCGCGATCGCGTTCGTGCTCGGGACGATCGTCGGCGTCCCGCTGTCGTGGGTGCCGCTCACGGCGGTGCCGCAACGGACCGCGCTGTCGCACGCCTTCGGCGGCCTGGCGGCCGGACTCGTGGGAACGGCCAAGTACTACCTCTGGCTGCCGACCGGCGAGCTGACGACGTTCCGGATGGCAGCGATCGCGGTCGAGATCATCCTCGGTTACTTGACTTGCACGGGAAGCCTTATGGCCGCCGGCAAGCTGCAGGAAGTTCTGCCGACGCGGCCGATCACGTACCGCAACCAGAACTTCATCAACTTCGGCTTGTTCGGGATCGCGGTCCTCATCGCCTTCTGGCTCGTCGTCGATCCATCGCGGTCATTTCTGTTCCCGATCCTCATCGCGCTGGCGCTCGCCTTCGGCGTGCTGTTGATCCTGCCGATCGGCGGCGCGGACATGCCGACCGTCATCTCGCTGCTCAACTCGTACGCGGGTCTCGCAGCGGTCGCGATGGGCTTCGTGATGGAGAACAAGCTGCTGATCACGGCCGGCGCGCTCGACGGCTCGTCGGGTCTGATCCTGTCGATCATCATGTGCCGCGCGATGAATCGATCGTTTACGAACGTGCTGTTCGGCGCGTTCGGTCAGGTTCAGGCGGGCGCCGCCGCCACCGAACAGCGGACCGCGAAGAGCGCCACGCCCGAGGACGCTGCCCAGATCCTCGAGAACGCGAACTCGGTCGTGATCATTCCGGGCTACGGCATGGCGGTCGCACAGGCGCAGCACCGCATTCGCGACCTGTACGAGCAGCTCGCGAAGCGCGGCGTGGATGTAAAGTTCGCGATCCATCCAGTAGCCGGACGGATGCCGGGCCACATGAACGTGCTCCTCGCGGAAGCCGAGATTCCCTACGATCGCCTCGTCGAGATGGACGACATCAATCCCGACATGCCCCAGGTCGACGTCGCGCTCGTCGTCGGCGCCAACGACGTGGTCAACCCGGCGGCGCGGCACGACGACAAGAGCCCCATTTTCGGGATGCCGATCATCGACGCCGACAAAGCCAAGACGGTCATGGCGATCAAGCGCTCGATGAACCCGGGCTTCGCCGGCATCGAGAACGAGCTCTACTTCGCCGACAACACGCTGATGCTTTTCGGGGACGCGAAGGCGGTCGTGGGCGATCTGGTCAAGCAGATGGCGGGCGGCGAATCGGTGCACTGAGGCGACACGACATGCGGCTCGTGACGTTCGGCGGCGCGACCAGCCTCGACAGCTTCTTCGCGCGCGAGGATGACGCGGTCGACTGGCTGCTGTGGGGGAAGGAAGTCGCCTCGATTACCGCGGCCTACTGGAAGACTATCGATACGGTCGTGATGGGGCGCCGAACCTACGAAGTTGCCGTGAAGAGCGGCACGACGGCGTATCCGGGCGTGAAGAACTATGTGTTCTCGAAGACAATGCGGGAAAGCCCGGACGAGCGGGTCGAGGTCGTGTCGAGCGATGCCGCCGCGTTCGTCAAGAAGTTGAAGACGCAAAAGGGCAAAGGCATCTGCGTGATGGGAGGCGGCAGGCTGGCCAACTCACTCTTCGAGGCAGGCGTGATCGACGAGGTTGGCTTGAACGTCCATCCGATCCTGCTGGGATCGGGCATTCCGGCGTTCCTTCCGATGAAGCGTCAGGTGGACCTGGAGCTTTTGGAATGTACACCGTTCGAGAACGGCTGCGTGTACGTTCGATACCGCGTCAAGCGGTAACCATCGCGGTTGCCCTGACGCTGGCGGCACTCGCGCTCGCGCTCTGTGGCCCGCGTGCGGCCGGCGTCCAGGAGACTCCCCAACAGCCGCGCTACGTCGAACGGGTTGAAGTCTCGCGCGTCATCGTCGATGTCCGGGTCCTCGACAACCGCAACAATCCGATCGTCGATCTCTCGCTCGAGGACTTCGCCGTCAGGATCGACGGCAAGACCGCGCGAGTCGAATCCGCGCGCTGGGTCGGCGAGCATGAACCCAGGACCGTGCCAGGCGAGCGCGCCATCGACACACCGGCGCTACCCGTCGATTCTACGTCGCCAGGACGGCTCATCGTCTTTCTCATCCAGAAAAGCATGGAGGGACACCGCATCTGGGGGCTCATGACGATGCTCATCCAGGCGCGCAGCTTCCTGGATAGGCTGACTCCGGACGATCGCGTGGCCATCCTCTCGTTCGATTCGCATCTCAAGATCTGGACCGACTTCACGAACGACGCAGACCGGCTGCGGCACGTGCTGAAAAGAGGCATCCTCATGGAGGAGCCCAGGCCGATCCAGGAGCCCACCTCCGCTCAAGCCTCGCCGGGTTCGATCTCGCTCGTCGGCCGTCTTCCACAAAGCCGCGGGAAAAAGACCTACAACATCGAGAAGGGGCTCCGTCTCATCGCCGAAGCGCTCGAGCCTCTGCCCGGGTCGAAGGCGATCGTGCTCCTGGGGCACGGCTTCGGCCAGTTCGTCCCCGGCATTCGAGGGGAGCTGACGACGTCGAGGGTAGACATGGAGAACGGCTATGACGAGTCGGAGCGTGCGCTGATCGCGTCGAGAACCTCGGTGTTCTCGCTCGACGTCACCAAGGCGGACTATCACTCGCTCGAACTCGGTTTGCAGCGCGTTTCCGACGAGACAGGAGGCTTCTACGCGCGGACGCACATCCACCCGGAGGTCGCCATGAAGAAGCTCGCCGGCGCGCTCGCCGGCTACTACGTGCTGATCGTCGAGAAGCCAGAGGGCGCGCCGCGAACGGGGCGGATCGACGTAGAGCTCACACGGCGGAAGGGAGACGTCTACGCGAGATCTACGTTTTAGAAGACGCCGGGCGACTCGTAACACCGGAGGTCCGCATGGTCCGGATCGCCTCGTACAACGTCGAAAACCTCTTCGCCAGGCCGAAGGTCTTCAACCCCACGGACTGGAGCCTCGGCAAGCCCGCCCTGGATGCCTACGGCGAGGTGAACGCGTTGATTCGGAAGACCACATACAGCCCTGCCGATAAGAACAAGATCCGCGATCTGCTGGTGACTCTGGACATCTACACCGTCAACACACACGGGGCCATCCGCCGCAAGAGCACCCCGACACCACGGTGGGCATGGCTGCGCAAAAACCGTGGCACGTTCGATCGCGAGCCCCAGGACGTGACCCAGAATGTCGAGATTATCGCCAACGGCCGCAGCGACTGGATTGGCTGGGTCGAGCTGGCCACCGAGCCGACCGACGAAGTCGGGACCCGTCTGACCGCGAGGGTCATTCAGGACGTCGGGGCTGACATCATCGGCATCGTCGAGGCGGAGGATCGCCCGTCACTGGTCCGCTTCAACAAGGAACTCCTGAACGACTTCTACGGTCACGCGATGCTCGTCGACGAGGGTCCGGCAAATCGTCGACGGCCTGATCCAGCAGGGCCAGCACGTCGTCGTCTTTGGGGACCTCAACGAAGGTCCGACCACGCCAGGCAGCCAGGCGCCAAACCTCGCGAGCCTGTTCAACAACATCAGCCCGCTGGTCGATTGCTACTCGCTGCAGGGGTTCGACATCGGCAACCGCCCCGGCACGTTTGACGCCTGTGGGCTGCGCAATCGATTCGACTACATTCTGCTGTCCATCAGTCTGCTGCCGACCATCGCGGGCGGCGGAGTCTTTCGCAAGGGGCTCTGGGGCAGCCGCGTGACGCGGCCGACGGCCTGGGAAACATACCCGGACATGACAAACCAGACTGAGCAAGCGTCGGACCACGCGGCGGTCTTTGTTGATCTGAACATCTGAGCGCTGAGCGTCTGTCTCGGCAGCCTCTGTGCCCTCTATCCCTGGAACATGCTCTTCAACACGAACATGACGTTCGCTGGCCGCTCCGCCAGCCGGCGCATGTACCACGGGAACCAGAACTCTCCGTAGCTGATCAGCACGCGCATCTTCTCGCCCTCGGCGACCAGCCGCTGCTGGAGCTGGCGGCGAATCCCGTAGAGCATCGCGATCTCGTACGCGTCGCGTGGGACGTTGTTCGCCTTGATGTGCGCACGCAGCCGCTCGATCAGCGCATCGTCGTGCGTGCCAATGTGGACGAGCGAGCCGGCCTTGACCGCGTCCGGCTGCAGCAACCGCACCACGAGTCTGAAGTAGTTCTCGTCGACGTCGGCCTTCTTTGGATAGGCGAGATTCGGCGGCTCCTTGTACGCGCCCTTGACAATGCGGATCGCGGAGCCGAGGCGGGCGAGCTCGTCGACGTCCTTGGCGGAGCGATAGAGGTAGGCCTGGATCGCGACGCCGACGCGCGTCGACCGCTCGCGCGCGGCTCGGAAGAGCGCCAGCGTG
>DATAEE010000332.1:0-7546 GCA_036258175.1 Vicinamibacterales bacterium | reverse complement strand
TCGACGGTCGCCGAGAGCGGCGGGCGCGCTGCCCGTCGCACGATCCCGAAACCGACCACCGAGAGTTGGCCCGCCGCTCCAGTGCCGGGGTCGAGGTGACGCTCTACTGGCATCCCATGCTCGACGAACTGATCGTCTGCGTCTGCGACGAGCGCGAAGGCGCCCACTTCGAGATCCGCCCTCAGAGCTACCAAGCACTCGACGTCTACTACCACCCCTACGCATACGCCGACCTCGATGACGTCTGCGACAAGGAGAACCGGCGTGCCGCCTAAAGCAGCGAAGCCGGTCGTCTCGCGCGGATTCCGGGGCCGTCGGGCTGCGGATGTGGATCCCGCTCGCCTGCCACCCGGCCAGTATGTCACCCGGGACTTCCCCGTCCTCTCCGCCGGGCCGACGCCGCATACATCGCTCGAGCTGTGGGACTTTTCGATCGTCGGTGAGCTAGACGAGCCCCGCAAGTGGACTTGGGAGGAGTTCCGCGCCCTGCCCAGTGAGGAGATCACCCGCGACATCCATTGCGTCAACAAGTGGTCCAAGCTCGACACGGTCTGGCGAGGCGTCTCGGTCGACACGCTCCTCGAAGGGATCGAGACGTCGGGCGGGTACGTGACCCAGTTCTCGGACGGCGGCTACACGACCAACCTGCCGCTCGAGGACATCACAGCCGGCAAGGCGTGGGTGGTCTTCGCATACGGAGATGAACCGCTCGAGCCCGAGCACGGTGGCCCCGCGCGGATGCTCGTCCCCCGGCACTACTTCTGGAAGAGCGCGAAGTGGATACGGGGCCTCCGGCTCCACTCGACAGACGAGCCCGGCTTCTGGGAGACGAACGGCTACCACAACTACGGCGACCCGTGGCAGGAACAGCGGTACCAGGGCGACTGAGCTGGCAGCTCGCGGAGCTCGCCGAGGTCGTCGTCGAGACGCCGCGCGTGAAGACGATCGTCTTCGACGTTCCCGGCTGGCCCAGCCACCGGGCAGGCCAGCACGTCGACATCCGGCTGACCGCGGAGGACGGCTACCAGGCGGAGCGAAGCTTCTCGATCGCGTCCGCGGCCGACGGCACCCGCGTCGCGCTCACGGTCCAGAAGATCGAGGGCGGCGAGGTCTCCCCCTACCTGACCGAGGAGCTCCGGCCGGGGGACAAGATCGAGCTGCGCGGCCCGATCGGCGGCTACTTCGTCTGGGAGCCTTCCGAACGTGGGCCGCTCATGCTCGTGGCCGGCGGATCGGGCATCGTGCCTCTGATGGCGATGATCCGAACGCGCGAAGCCGCCGGCGACGACACGGAGACGGTGTTGCTCTACTCCTCACGGAGCCGGGACGATGTCATCTATCGCGACGAGCTCGAGCGGCTGAGCGGTAACGGCCTCGCGGTCGTTCACGCGTTGACAGATTCGCAACCGCCCGGGTGGACGGGCTACGCGCGGCGTGTCGACGCCGAGATGCTGGCCGAGGTCGGACCAAGACCAGCCGAGCGGCCGCGCGTCTACGCCTGTGGGCCGACGCCGTTCGTCGAGGCGGTGGCTGAGGCGCTCGTGCGGCTCGGGCACGATCCCCTGGCGATCAAGACCGAACGCTTTGGACCCACCGGACGGTGACATGGACGAGCTGATGCTGGATGGGAATGCGATCGCGGGTCTCCTCCAGGAGGTGTTCGCCGTCGAGATGACAACCGCGGTTGGGACCTGTGGCGGCTGTGGTGCGCCCGGGCCCGTTGGGGCCGTTCACGTCTACCGTGGCGCCGGCATCGTTCTGCGCTGCCCACACTGCGGCAACGTCCTCGCGAAGATCGTTAAGGGTGATTCGCGCGTCTGGATCGACTCGACCGGAATCCGCACTCTGGAAGTTACCGTCTAGCACGAGTCACCGGTGGCACCGCAAGCCGAACGCGCAAACGTGCGCCAATACTTCGGACCAGCCCTGCGCGCTGACGTTTGGCTCTCTCGCATTCGCTCACCGCGTCTGATGACGGCGAGAGACACTCAGGCGAGAGGACGCTCGCTCAGGCTAAGGGGCGTTCCCAGACAACAGCCGCGGCCCGCGATTATCGCTCTGCGGGTCGTGCGCTCCTCGGCGAGACCATGAAGCTCGGATGACGACACTCGAGGGAACCGTGGCCCTGGTGACCGGCGCGAGTAGCGGGATCGGCGCCGCCACGGCGCAGCGGCTCGCCGCCGATGGGTCTGGGGTCGCACTCGTCGCACGGCGTCGGGACCGGTTGGAGGAAGTCGCGGCGCGGATCGGAAGAGGGGCGCTCGTCGTCGAAGCCGACATTAGCGACCCGGAGCAAGCCGCCGGCTCCGTCGAGCGGACAGTCGCGGAGTTGGGGCGACTCGACTTGGTCGTCAACAACGCCGGTGTGATGCTGCTCGGGCCGGCGCTGGAGAGTCCGACAGAGGAGTGGGGAGCGGATGGTCGCGCTGAACGTACAGGCCACGCTGTCCGTCACGCACGCGGCGCTGCCGCATCTCGCCCGCGCCGCCGCCGACTCGCCGCGCGAGGTCGCCGACTTGATCTTCATTGGCTCGACCGCCGGACGCGTGGCCCGTCCCGGAGGCGGAGTCTACAGCCTGACCAAGTTCGGCGTTGCAGCCTTCGCCGAGTCGCTCCGCCAAGAGCTCATCGGCCAGCGCGTCCGCGTAGCAGTCGTCGAGCCAGGCACGGTCGACACTGAGCTAGTCACCCACCTGCGGGCGGAAGTGCGCGAGGGCGCCGAACGCCAGGTGGGCGCGATCGAGCCGCTGCACCCCACCGACATCGCCGACGCGGTCGCGTACATCGCCTCCCGTCCCCGGCGAGTCGCGGTCAACGAGCTGCTCGTCCGCGCCGCCGAGCAGACCTGGTGATCAGGGGTTATTCCGCAACACTGGTCCAGTCTCACCGCCTCTTCGTTCTCCGTTGTGAGAACAGACAACGAGTCGCGGGTACGAGACGGGTACATCAGGTCGGACACCCGCGGGCACGCGCGGTCACCAGCGACACGCGGCAATAGGTTGATTTGCAGGAAAAACCGTGCCGCGCGTGATCGCGTGTGCACGCGCGTGACCCACAAAAACCTCCATGGTAAGGAGGGGGTCGACGGTTCGAGTCCGTCAGAGGGCTCTAAAAGACCTGCAAATCGGGATTTCGTGTTGTCTGTGTTGAATTGCAGGTAAGGAGGGGGTCGGTATGCGAGGCGCCAAGTGCCTTCTTTGCAGGGGTTTCGCTACCTGAAGTGCTTTCGATTTCATGCTCCCCGCGGTCGCACCCAGGTCGCACATCGTCGAGCGTCATGCGCTGAAGAACGAGCGTATGTCTCCGGCGAGTAGCTCGGGCTGCTCGAGTGCGGCGAAGTGGCCGCCGCGCGGCATCTCCGCCCAGTGCTGAACGTTGTAGGAGCGCTCGGCGAACTCTCGCGGCGGTGTCGTCAGATCCTTCGGAAAGATGGCGACGCCGCAGGGCACGGTGATCATCGTCCACAGCTGCGGCTCCGCGTTATTGCGGGCGTCCCAGTACGGTCGAAACGAGGACGCGATCGTCTGCGTCGCCCAATAGATGGTGATGTTCGTCAGCAGCTCGTCCTTGCCGAAGACGGACTCCACATCCCCCTCGCAATCAGACCAGGCGCGGTACTTCTCCACCATCCACCCGGCCAAGCCGACAGGGGAGTCGTTCAGGCCGTAGGCAAGCGTCTGCGGTCGCGTCTGTTGTTGATGCTCATAGGCTCCCTCGTCGCGCTCCCATTTCTGTTCTTGCTCGAGCAGTGCGAGTTCAGCCGGCGAAGGCGGCGTTCCGTTGCCCATCGAGCCGTAGACATTGGTCACGTGGATGCCGACAAGTCGCTCCGGGAACTGCTGGCCGATGCGCGCCGTGACGCCGCCGCCGATGTCGCCGCCGTGAGCGGCGAAGCGCTCGTAACCCAGTTGCGACATCAGCTCGACCCACATCGCTGGCACGCGGGCTGAGAGATACCGCTCACGCGGTTTGTCCGAGAAGCCGTAGCCCGGCATCGACGGGATGACCAGATCGAAGCAGTCGTATGTGTTGCCGTTGTCACCCTCTGCTGCCGTAAGGAGCGGCACTAGCTTGAGCAACTCGAAGAACGTGCTCGGCCAGCCGTGGGTGGCGATCAACGGAAGCGGCCGCTCACCCTGACCACGGACATGGACGAAGTGGATCCCAAGCCCGTCGATCTCGGTACGGAAGTTCGGCAGCGCATTCAGCTGAGCTTCTTGCCTGCGCCAATCGAAGCCGTCGCGCCAATAACGGCAAAGCTCGCGGAGATAGGTGAGATCGGTTCCGTAAGCCCAGCCCGCACCATCTGTCTCGTCTGGCCAGCGGATGTTGTCGAGGCGCGCGACGAGATCGTCGAGGATCTCCTGTTCGATGTCGATCGTGAATGGCCGCACCGTGTCGATGTCAGGCTCGGCATTCAATAGCGATCAGCTCCTCGAGGCATGTCGCCAAGTAGCGGCACCCGCACGATGGCGAGTGCCGCTCGGGAGGTAACTCTCGCGTCTCTTCGTGACCGGAGCCTCGGTCGTTGCCGGGTCCGTCCTCCATGGAGTCGGCGAAGAAGGTGTCCCGTTGATGGCCGCCAAGAACGATGCTCGGCATTGACTTGCCTCCCGCCATGGATCACGCGATGTAGTCCGTTGTTCCCCCCTCGCCGCACGCCTGGACATCGAGAAGTTGCAGTCCGAGTGCCTCGAGTTCGTGGATGACGCCGTACAGCGCGGATTGGTCGGGGATCAAGCCGGTGAGCAGCGTGTCCCGTCCGCTCCGGCTTGCGGTCAAGGCCGGGAACGCTTGCATGATCGTCGGGCCGATCGGGCCGCGGACGCGGATCTCATATCGTCTCGGCTCGCCGCCACCGGTCGCGCTCTTGTCGGCTGCCACTCTCGAAGGATCGGCGTCGGATGGATGAGTGCGCATCGCATCGTTCGCGTGACTCGCCGGTCCAGTGGGTGCGGCAGGTGTAACGATGTCCGTCGTGGCCGACACGACAGCAGCCGCCGAATACGCCGGCTCTGGTGTGCAGCCGTGGTTGATCCCGCGGCCGGGGCTCTTTGAGCTGCTCAACACCGCGGAGCGGGTGATGCTCGTGTCGGCGCCGGCAGGGAGCGGGAAGACGTTCCTGCTGCGCTCGTGGATCGCAGCGGAGGGTCTGGACGAGCGGGTGGCGTGGGTATCGGTGGGGCGTGAGGAGCACGATCCCCAGGCGTTCTGGCTGTCGGTTCTCGACGCGTTGCGTGCGACGCGCGTCGGGTCGGGGCGGATACGCGAGCTGACCGCCGCGCCTGATCTGGACGAGGAGACCGTAGTGCGGCGGTTGATGGAGGATCTGCTCCCGCTCGATGAGCGGCTGTGGTTGGTGATCGATGATCTGCATGAGCTCCAGTCCGAGCAGGCGATCCGCAAGATGGAGCAGGCGCTCACAAGCGCGCCGCCCGAGCTGCGAGTCGTGTTGCTTACACGTCGGGATCCGCGGCTGGGGTTACATCGGTTGCGGGTGGAGGGCGAGCTGACCGAGATCCGGGGTGAGGACCTACGCTTCACGTCGGAGGAGTCGCGAGCGCTGATGGATGCGGCGGGTGTTCGTCTGTCCGACGGTGCACTCGATTCGCTAGTCGCGACGACGGAGGGGTGGGCAGCGGGTCTGAGGCTCGCCGCTCTGTCGCTGGCCAGGGATCCGGACCCGGAGCGCTTGGCGGCCGGCTTCTCCGGCCGTGAGCGCGCGGTTGCGGAATATCTCCTGGCCGAGGTGCTCGAGCGTCAACCGCCTGAGGTCAGTCGGCTGCTGTTGCGAACTTCGATCTTGGAGCGGGTCAGCGGTCCGTTGGCCGACCAGCTGACCGGGGGCGTGGGCTCTGAGCGGATCCTTTGGGAGTTGGAGGACGCGGGCGCGTTCGTGGTGTCGTTGGACGCAGAGCGGTCGTGGTTTCGCTACCACCACCTGTTCGCGGACCTGCTCGCGCTCGAACTGCGACGCACCGCCCCACAAGAACTGCCGGCCTTGCACACCGTCGCCGCCGAGTGGATGGCCGACCACGGGTACCCCGTCGGGGCGATTCGCCATGCCCAGAAGGCCGAGGACTGGGGCTTCGCGACGCAGCTGCTCGCGGGCAACTGGTTCGGTCTCGAGCTTGACGGCAGACGCGCCACCGGACGTCAGCTCCTGTCCCAGTTTCCCGCCGGAATGGTGAGATCGAATCCGGAACTTGCAGTACTGGCTGCGGCCGCCGAGCGCTTTGAGGGATCTTTGGATGAGGCCGAGCGGTACCTGCAGCTCGCCGAGGCCGGCGCCGCGCTAGTACCGGGAGATCGCCGGCAGCATTTTCAGGTAGCGCTTGCGTTTACGCGCCTGTCTGTGGCCAGAATCCGCGTCGACCTGGACGCGGTTGAAGAAGCGGTCCAACAACTGAAGGCTCATGACGATGCCACGTTGTCCGTGGCGCCCGGACTCAGGGAAGGCGAGCTGCTCGCGATGACCCTGATCGAGGTCGGCATAGCTGCGATCTGGGCGGGTCGAATGGACGAGGGTGAGCACCACCTCGACAAGGCACTGGCGGTGGCCCGCAGGATCGGCAGGCCCCGGCTCGAGCTGCTGGCGCTGGCTCACCGGTCGATCGCAGGCATCTTTCGTGTTCAGCGGTCCGGGGAAGAGGAGGCCCGGGAGGCGATCGAGCTCGCGCGGAACTACGGCCTGGAGGAGGACACCGCGGTTGCCGTCGCATACGTCGTGCTCGGGGCGGCGCACATGTGGCGCGGGCGCATCGAGGAAGCGGAGCATTGGCTGGACCTGGGGGAACGCGGCCTTGCACAGGAAGCCAACGCCGCACCTGGGCAGGTGACGTACGGCTGTCGCCAGGTGCTGGCGTTGATGCGCGGCCAGCCCGCGCAGGCAATTGCCTACCTTCGGGCTGCGGAGCAGATGGAGACGTCATTGGTGATGCCTCATGCGTGGACACTGCGTCTGCGTGTCGCCCGGCTGAGAGCATTGATCCGTCTGGGCGAGACCGATCGAGTGGAGCAGTCGATCGACGAGATGGATGACGATCTGCGCGCAACGCCCGAGATGCGCGTCATCCTCGCCGAGCTCAGGCTCGCCCAGGACGATCCGGCGGGCGCCGCGGCAGCGATCGCGCCGATAGTCGACGGGGCGCTTGACGTGCGCGCGCCACTGTTCGAGATTCAGGCGCTGCTGTTGGAGGCGATCGCGCGCGATGCGCTGCGCGATCCTGTTACGGCGTCGCGGGCGCTCGAGCGGGCGCTCGATCTCGCCGAGCCCGACGGTCTACTGGCCATGTTCCTGATCTACCCGGCGCCAGACCTGTTGAAGCGCCAGTCCCGACTTGGGACGGCTCACGCGTCGCTGATCTCCGAGATCCTGAATCTGCTGGCAGGACAAACGCCGGCGGCCAGATCCGAGGAGGTCGAACCGCTCCGGGAGCCGCTCTCCGAGAGCGAGCTTCGTGTCTTGCGCTACCTGCCAACCAATCTCCGCGCCCCGGAGATCGCCGCGGAACTGTTCGTGTCGCTGAACACGATCCGCACCCAT
>DATAEE010000331.1:0-2669 GCA_036258175.1 Vicinamibacterales bacterium | reverse complement strand
TTACATGTCGCCCGAGCAGGTTCGGGGAGAGCGTGTCGATCACCGCTCCGACATCTTCTCGCTGGGCGCGGTGCTCTACGAGATGCTGACGGGCCGCCGGGCGTTCGCGCGGGACACGGCAGCCGAGACGATGACCGCCATACTGAAGGAGGACGTTGCCGATCTATCGTCGTCCGGGCGGCAGGTGCCGGTGGCGCTCGAGCGGATCGTCCGACGATGTCTCGAGAAGCGGCTGGAGGAGCGGCTGCAGGCTGCCCGCGACGTCGCGATCGCGCTTGAGGCCGTCTCGGGCACCGACGTCTCGAGTCCGGTGCCCGTGGTCGCCCATCCGCTCCGACGATGGCGAGCCGTGGCGCTGATCGTTCTGGGACTGGCCGCCGCCGCGGCCGGCGGCTACGCCATCGCGCGGCTCGGTGAACGTGTGGTCGATCCCTCGTCGATCCACTACACCCGCCTGACGTTTCGGCGCGGCTTTGTGACGGACGCGCGCTTCGCGCCTGACGCGCAAAGCCTCGTCTACAGCGCCGTTTGGGATGATGAGCCGCTGCGCATCTATCCCGTCCGCATCGACCAGCCCCGCGCGGATCCCGCGCGCCTCGTCGAGGGGGGCCTCCTCGCGGTCTCGCGTGCCGGCGACATCGGCGTCGTCATTCGTCCGGCGCTCGAGGGCGTCTTTATCCGGCGTGGGACACTCGGACAGATGCCGCTCGGCGGCGGCGCACCGCGCGAGATCGTCAACGACGCCGAGGCGGCCGACTTCGCACCGGACGGCCGGATAGTCGTCGTACGATCCGCGGCCGGCCGGACGCGCCTCGAATTCCCGCAAGGTAAGGTGCTATACGAGACGACAGGCTGGATCTCGTCGCCACGAGTCTCGGCAGCCGGCGACCGGATCGTATTCAACGAACACCCGTTGCCCGATGAGGATCGTGGATGGCCGGCGCTGGTCGATCTCGCGACCGGAGCGAAGCGGGATTTGGCGGACGAGCTCGACCAGATCACCGGTCTCGTCTGGGCGCCGGGTGGCGATGAGGTGTGCTTCGGGAACCTCACCTCGATTCAATGCGCGCGGGTCTCGACTCGATCCGTCCGGGTGCTGCTGAGAAGCACGACACTGATCACACCCCGCGACGTCGCACCTGACGGCCGGATGCTCGCGGTCGCCTGGGACGTACGGGTCGCGCAGATCGCGGGCGATGTGAACGGGCGCGAAATCGATCTGTCGTGGCAGGAGACGGCGGTGCCCGTCGACTTGACGAAGGACGGATCCCGGCTGCTCTTTCTGTCGCTGGACTACGGCGTGTACGTGCGCGGAGTCGACGGCAGCCCTCCAGTCCGGCTGGGCACCGGCATCCCGGTCGGCTTCTCGCCCGACGGCCGCTCACTGCTCTCGATCCAGCTTGGCGTGCCGACGAGCCTGACCGTCGTGCCGACCGGGCCCGGCGAGTCCCGTGTGCTCCCGCGGGATCGACTGGAGAGCCACAACGGCGCCGCGTGGCTGCCGGATGGACGGCACCTCGTGCTCTCGGCCGCCGAAGCGGGCCGTGGCTCTCGGCTCTACCTCCAGGACGTGCAGGGTGGAAGCCCGAAGCCCATTTCGGCCGAAGGCGTTCGTCTCAGTAACACGCGCGGCGTCGCGCCGGACGGACGGACTGTGATCGCGACCGGCCCCGACCGGGCGTATGCGCTCTACCCAATCGACGGCGGCACTCCTCAACCGATGACCGGACTCGGCACCGATCTGGTTCCGGTTGGATGGACCGACAGGCGGAACGTCGTCTTCGCGAGGCCGATCGCGTACTCGCGGCTGATGCCCATCTATCGGGTCGATCTGACGACCGGCCGCCGCGACATCTGGAAGACGCTCGGTCCCGCCGATCGGAGGGGCTCCCCCACCGCTATGCTAGCGCTGGTGTCGCCAGATGGCGGTCGCTACGTCTACGCGGTCGCGGCCGTGCAGTCCGATCTCTTCCTGATTACGGGCCTGTTCGGCGAACCGGACCGGGCGCGCTAACGCGCCGACCTGGGCCGTTCGAGCACATGCGCGCTGTCGATGTCTCGCCAGACGGCCAACGGTTTCTTGTGCTCAGAGAGCCGATGGAGCGAAGCGGCCAAGATAGGCTTCCAGGTCATACTGAACGGACCGAAGAGCTGAAGCAGCGCCTGCCCACACGCTGACGCAACTTGAGAACCTTCATGAAAATCTTGCACGCCGTTGGAGCAGGTCCGGGCCTCTCGCTCGAAGCAGGCGATCCCGGCCCGAATCAGCGGCCCATGCTTCAGGCAGGACTTGATCGCGACGTCCCGATCGAGCTTCCAGTCGTCGGCGCGATATACCTCCCCCCATGCCTCCCGCGCGCAGGCTGACAGGATGTCGTACGGGCCGAGACGGGTGCCTGGAGATAGTGTCGAAGCCGCCAAGTGGGCCCGAAATCTTAGCGTGAATCGAGCCGAGCGCGAATCAGTAATGAGAAGTCGCTAGCGTTGACCTATCCAGAACAGCGCCGAGGGTGTTCAGCCGGATGCCGCCTATTTATGAGATGGCTTCTAGTCTCGCTCGTCTTCATTTGCTTCTTCATCACCGTTGCTGCCCACCCAGCCATCGCGCATCCAGGCGCGGCGATTGTCGTCGATGCGAAAGGACAGGTGTATTTCGTCGACACCGGTCA
>DATAEE010000330.1:0-7869 GCA_036258175.1 Vicinamibacterales bacterium | reverse complement strand
TGGATCACCTGCTCGATGGACTGCGCACAGCGACGGAGGATCCAAGCTGCTGAGGGAGATGGTTGAGGAAGCGAAGCCCCGTCGAGCATCGTCATCGGTGAGGTGCATGGCCCTGGCGTCCCGTTCATTCATCGAGCAGTTGCTGCACGTTTCCGGGTCGATGCATTCGTTTACGACATGGCACAGGGACAAAAGACGCGGTATCCAGACGATCCGAGGCGTAACGGCTCTGAAGACGAAGGCAGACATTGTGGCATTTGTGAGACAGTGTGTAACAGACGGTGGGGACCTCATAAAAGCCAAGGGCGACACGGGCTTGAACCAGAGCGTGAATGACGGATCATCGCGGCTCGTTCGGCTCGGAGATCTTGCTTATGGGGTTATCGAACACTCTGGAGAGCACTACGGACAGTTGGTGGTGTACTTCCGGATCAATGGCTTGACACCTCCGGAATCGCGGCAACAGAAGTAAGACCGTGCCTGAATTTACCGTTCAATCGCTGCTGAAAACTCCGACTGTTGCGATGCATGATGTGTGCTGCCAGGGCAGCCGTCGGGAGCAGAGTGCCGAAGAGTGCACGGCCACCACGCACGTGGTGTTTCCCTACCGCGGCGTGTATGTGCGGCATCTTGGGCAGGATCAAGCCGTTGCCGAGGCGAATCAGGTGCTCTTTTTCAACACCGCCGAAGGCTACCGGGTCAGCCATCCCGTGCCGGGCGGCGATGCCAGCCTGACGCTTGTCATCGACGAGTCGCAGCTGCGTGAACTCGCACCGCGCACTCTTCTGCGAGACGGCGCGAGGCTGGCATTTCGGCAGCAGCGCCTCCGGATCGATGCCCGGGCGCAAGTGCTCGTGGCGCTGCTGCGGCACAGCTTGCGCGAGAACATCGCGGAATCTCTGGAAGCGGAGAGCCTGGCCCTGACTCTAGTTCAGCGGGCGCTGGGACCACGCACCGCGCACACAGCGGGCGCGAGCGTCGGACGGCAGCGCCTCGTCGATCGGGTGAAGCTCGTGCTGTCGAGCAATGTGAGTCGACGCTGGACGCTGGCCGAGATCGCCGCCGAAGTGCGCGGCTCCCCGGTGTATCTGACGCAGGTCTTCCAACAGGTGGAAGGCCTGCCCTTGTATCGTTATCAGTTGCGATTACGGCTCGCGCGGGCGTTGGATCTCCTCGGGCAGTATGACGACCTGACCGCCCTCAGCCTCGACCTCGGCTTCTCCAGCCACAGTCATTTCAGCGCGTCGTTCCGGCAGATGTACGGGCGTTCGCCTTCAGAGTTCAGACACTCGGCGCTGCATCGATAGGACCTCTCCACCAACTCGCTAAAGATCTCGATAGCGACACTGTCTCCGTGCGTGACCTACTGGTCTCACGGAGTTCGCGGAGTTCGCGTATTCATACGGGGAGATGTGATGGTTGAAAAAACGTGTGCGGCGTGCGACTGCAAGCTCGATGACAGCGCCATCAAGGTCACGATCGGCGGCAAGGCGGTTGAGGTGTGCTGTGATGAGTGCGCCCAGAAGTTGAAGGATGGTCATTCCTCGGCGAGGAAGGCCTGACTCATGGGCAAGAACAAATCATCATCGCCGACCCGACACAGCGTCCAGACGGCGTCGGGGCGTATCAGCTATGTGGAGCAGGGTTCGGGACCGGTCGCGCTGTTCGTACATGGCGTGCTGTTGAACGGACATCTGTGGCGGCATCAACTGGCGGAGTTGTCCGACATCCGGCGCTCGATCGCCGTGGACCTGCTGGCGCATGGCGATACCGAAATTGCGCCGGACCAGGACGTCTCCGTCACGGCCAATGCGAAGATGCTCAAGGAATTCCTCGACGCCCTGAAGATCGACCAGGTGGATCTCGTGGGCAACGACAGCGGCGGCGGGATCGCCCAGATTTTTGCGGCCCTGTATCCGGAGCGCGTGCGCAGCCTCACGCTCACCGACTGCGACACTCACGACAACTGGCCGCCCGAGGCCTTCAAGCCCTTCCTGGCGATGGCGGCCGGCGGCGGGCTCCGTGGCACGCTGGACGCGATGTTGGCGGACAAGAGCATCTATCGATCACCGCCGGCCCTGGGCCCCGCGTATGAGCACCCGGAGCGCTTGAGTGACGACAGCATCGAAACCTATCTGCGTCCACTGGTCCGGACGGAGCAGCGCACGCGCGATCTGCAGCGGTTCCTCGCGGCATTCGACAACCAGCACACGCGCGCGATCGAAGGCCGCCTGAAGACGCTGAAGGCGCCGACGCTGATCGTGTGGGGCACGGATGACGTCTATTTCGACGTGAAATGGTCGTACTGGCTCGCCAATACGATCCCGGGCGCTCGCCGAGTCGAGTTCGAGGGCGCGAGAATCTTTTTCCCCGAGGAACGCTCCGCCGAATTCAACAAAGAACTGCGCACGCACTGGGCGACGACATGAATCGGTCACGGCGGCCGTGCGTCTTGAGATGCACGACCGCACGTAGTCAATCCCTTGCGCGCACGGGAGAAAGAATGAGCAATCAGACGGATAAAGTCGAAGCATTCCGAGCGTTACATATGCCAGGGAAGCCGCTCGTCCTCTTCAACATCTGGGATCCAGGCAGCGCAAAGGCCGTGGCCACGGCCGGTGGCAAGGCGATCGCAACGGGCAGCTGGTCCGTCGCCAATGCGAACGGTTTCGCGGATGGCGAACGTATCTCACTTGCCTTGGCGATTGATATTCTGCAACGGATCGTCGGTGCAACCGATCTACCGGTCACTGTCGATCTGGAAAGCGGCTACGGCGACACGGCAGAACTGGTCGGCGAGACCATCCTTCTGGCGATCGATGCGGGGGCTGTAGGGTGCAACCTGGAGGACAGCTTTCCTGCGAATGGACAACTCCGCGAAGCAGTCGATCAGTGCGATCGCATCCGACGCGCGCGGCAGACGGCCGATGCGGCCAGTATTCGGTTTTTCATCAACGCTCGAACGGATGTCTTTTTCCAACGACCACTCGAACAGCATGATGATGCAATGGTCGTTGAGGCGATCACGCGAGCACGAGCCTATGCGGACGCCGGTGCAGATGGGCTGTTCGCGCCAGGGCTCTCGGACATCGCTCTGATCGCACGCCTCGCTGAAGCGTCGCCCCTGCCGCTCAACATCATGGTCGGTGACACCACTCCGCCCCTGCGCGTATTGGCTCAGCACGGTGTCGCACGGGTAAGCCATGGGCCGCGCCCTTACTTCATCGCGATGAAGGCCCTGGAAGAAGCCGCCCGCGCGGCAGACGCGTGATGCGAAGAGCGCGCATGTGCGAGCCCCTGTCATTGTTGACCGATCGATTCGACATGCCCATCGGCACCATGGTGATTGTGGCCGACCAAGAAGGAAACTTGCGCGCCGTGGATTGGGCAGATGAACCCGAGGGCGAGAATACGGACGCCGGTTTAGCGAGGCGCCCGATTGAGGTCACGCAAGAACTGGAAAAGACCACCGGCTGAATGCCATTAGCCGCTGCCAGAAGCGCCGGGGTCGTTATTCAACGAGAAGCCGGCCACTACCGGAGACCACACACCGTCCCGAAACCGTCACGGCCGGACCCGCCACGTGCACCAGGATGACGCTTGGACGGCCCATGGCATCACCTTGTTCGATGCGCAGCGTGCTGTCGTCTTTGGCGAGGTGATGCGCCACCAGTTGACACGCAAGGGGACCGGCCGCCGTACCCGTGGCGGCGTCCTCGACGATCCCAAGCGTCGGGTTGAAGAACCGCGCATGTGCGACTGAGTCGGGCCGCACAGTCTCAAGCGTGAATAGATAGCAACCCTCGCCGTCGAGTGAGTGCAGGATCGATGCAAGACGCGGCACCTCGAGACGCGCACGGTCCACCGCCGCACGAGCGCGGAGCGGCACGAGCAGATGCGGTGCGCCGGTGGACACCACCTGCGCGGGCAGATGGTCGGTCGCGAGATCGCCCGGCGAGAGGCCGAGTGCCCCGGCCAGTTCGGCTAGATCGCCGCAGACCTTGCCGAACTCAGGCGGCGCCTGCGACATCCCGACAGAGCTCAACTGCCCGGACTCGCAGGTAATGTTTACCTTCAGCAGGCTGGGGCCGATTTCTTGTGTGAAACACGCACCGGAATCGCCCAGCGCCAGCACGCCGGTTTCGGCCAGCCACCACCAGGCGCCCAGCGTGTTGTGCCCTGCACCGAAAGCCTCTTTGCCAGCCGGCGTGAAAGAGCGAAGCCGCCAGTGCGCCTCGGATCGTGTCGCGGGCAAGACGAAGGTAGTCTCCGACTGATTGAATTCCCTCGCGATCTGCTGCATCACGGCTTCGGTGAGTCGCGTCGCGTCCGGCACGACGGCCAGAGGATTTCCCTGGAGTGGCCGATCCGCGAACACATCCACCAGGAAGAACGAGACTGCGTTGTCGTGTTGTTGCTGCGGCATGCTTCACGCAGTCTCGCATGACAAACAATAGGCGTGAATGCTATATCTGAACCTGACGGCTAAAATAACTTCCTTCCTTCCGCGCCACCGACGACACGTCGTCCGTCGAGCCAGCGGTTCCGCGCTCCGCGAAGACCTGTTAGCCTGTCGAGAATGCGGAAGCGGCGGCTCAGACCGATGCCGTTGCCGCGCTGCTGCGGCTTGGCCGAGCTCTGTAGTCAGCCGCTTCCCCTGAAGATCGTCCCCGCGGCGTTCCTGTTGACGCGCTGAACACGATGATGGTCTGGGATGGGCGAACCCGACGTTGACCTGGGCGGCGCAGTACTTTCGTCATCGCGCCATTGACGGGGTTACGCGATCTGCTGGGCGAGGACGCCGGCGACGAGCTGTGCGATTGCCCGCCCCATGTCGTCGGGCGCGTTCTCCTGCAGGACGTAGGAACCGCGGACGGTGACGGTTTGCTGGTTCGGCCACGCACGACCCCGCGCGGGCCAGCCCTACAGGAAGCCGACAGATTTTCGGCCGAGCGCAATTACCATCAAGCAAACAACGGGAAGGATGTGCAGACTGGCCACCAAGAGATACGGTCTCCTATGAATCCCGTCGGCAAGGCCCTCTGGTTCATTGAAAGTCATTTTGCGAGCGAGATCGCGCTCGAGGAAGTTGCGAACGTCGCCGGTGTATCCCGCTACCACTTGACCCGAGCGTTCGGCGATATTACTGGGCACTCCCTCATGCGATACGTGCGCGCCCGTCGTCTCACGGAAGCCGCCCGCGCACTGGCGGGTGGCGCGACGGACATCCTGGCCGTCGCGCTCGACGCGGGATACGGTTCTCACGAAGCGTTTACCCGCGCTTTTCGCGAGCAGTTCGATCTGACACCTGAGGCGATTCGGAAACAGGGCCATCTCGCCGACGTCAAGCTCCTGGAGCCCATCAAAATGGATGAGACGGTCAGGACATCAGTGCCACCCGTGCGGTTTGAACACGGCAAGGTTCTGCTCATCGCTGGGATCGTCCAGCGATACACGTGTGAGACGAGCGCCGGCATCCCTTCGCAATGGCAGCGGTTCATGCCCTACATCGGAAACGTGCCCGCACAGATCGGCCAAGCCAGTGTCGGTGTCCGATGGAACAGCGATGAGGATGGGAATTTCGACTACCTTTGCGGAGTCGAGGTTTCCGACTTTGCGAGGCTTCCTGCGGAGCTGGCGCACGTGAGAATCCCGGCACAGCGGTACGCCGTGTTTTCCCACGGCGAGCACATATCGAGTATTCGGAGTACCTGGATCACGATCTGGAACAAATGGCTGCCGGAATCAGGTCACGAGCTCGTCGATGCGCCCGACTTCGAACGCTACAGCGAGGTATTTGATCCGCGAACCGGAACCGGCGGACTTGAGCTTTGGGTGCCGATCAAAGCCTGAGCGCGAGAAGGAGCACAGTTATGAGAGCATCCGTTGCGTCCCAAACCTACCCGCTTCAGAGCCTCGGCGACATCAGCGACTCGATCCGACAACGCCGGGTTTCACCCGTGGAGGTGGTGACGACGTGTCTCGATCGCATTGAACGCCTTCAACCGCGGCTGAACGCGTTCATCACTGTGGTGGCAGACACCGCGCTGCAAGCTGCGAAGAAAGCTGCGAAGGAAATCGAGCAGGGACGCTGGAAAGGTCCCCTGCACGGGATTCCAATAGGGATCAAAGATTTCTACGACACGGCCGGCCTTGCGACCACCGCCGCATTCGAACGCTTCAGGAACCGCATCCCTAAGAAGGATGCTGTGAGCGTCGAGAAACTGAAGAGAGCCGGCGCGATCGTGATTGGCAAAACGAACATGCACACGCTCGGTATGGGGACGACGGGACTGGACAGCTGCTTCGGGCCTGTCATGAATCCGTGGAACGCGAACTATATTCCGGGCGGATCCTCAAGCGGGTCCGCCGCCGCCGTCGCGAGCGGGCTGTGTTACGCGACGCTCGACACGGACGCCATCGGCTCATGCCGATTGCCCGCTGCCTGCTGCGGTGTTGTCGGCTATAAGGGGTCGTACGGCGCGATCGACCTGAGAGGGATCCTTGAAGGTGAACAGCCTCCGGATGACACAATCCGATGGATGTCGCATGCCGGTCTCACGACGCGCAGTATTCAGGACACCGCGCTGGTGCTCGATGTGCTTGCCGAGCACAACCACCACGCGAACGTACCGACGTGGCGCAGAGCCCTGGCAGCCAAGAGCGAATTGCGGATTGGCGTCGCTGACAATGTCAAAGTCGACCAAGAGGTGTCGAACGCGTTCAACAAAGCTGTCGCGACGCTCCGAAGCCTGGGTCACACCGTCAACTACGCGTCGGCGCCGTTCACAGACTTCAGCAAGGGCATCGCCAACGTCGAGTCGGATCGAAAAGCGATCGGCCACCTGGCGTTCAAAGACATCGACGTGCTGGTGCTGCCGACCATCGCAACCGCGACGCCAACGGTCAAGGATGCCGCGAAAAACCCGCTGGCGCTCCCATCCCGGCTCACGATGTTTGCCAACTACTACGGCCTGCCCGCGGTAAGCGTGCCATGCGGCTTCGATGACCATGGGCTGCCGGTGGGGTTACAAATTGTTGGGAAACCACGGGAGGATGGAGCCATTCTTCAGCTCGCCTGGCAGTACGAAAGAGCAGCGGAATTTGGCAAAAAGCAGCCGATCGCCTAGCCGCTCTTGGGTGCGTAGACCCGCGCTGCTGTTTCGTTGTGCCGGTCCAGACACGATTGCGACGGAAGTTCTGGCGCACGGGGGTACCGCCGAAGCTGTAGCCCGCTCGTCCGCGCCCATTAAAATCCGTTCTGTCGTCGGCTCTCTCGTACTCGGTCCGACAAGTACCGACGAACATCGAGGCGTACACGAACAAGTGACGCTGGGAATTGTGTAAGAACTGTGTAAGGTGGGCTCCGAACCGGCGACGAACACCGACGTTTACGGTGTCACATCGAGGAGCATTTCAGAGCGGCAAGTCGTTGAATTGATTGCGCGATGAAGTGTTTCCGGACAACCACTCGGACATCTCTCCGCTTTAGAATCAACGCGTTGCGAGCGGCCAGACATCAGATTATCGCGGATTCACCGCGACTGCCTAGCGTTTCTCGATCGCGCTTCGATTCAGCACCTTAGCAGGCCGTGGCAGAAGTGGACACACCCGGAAAAGGGGACAGTCCCCTTTTTCCTGGAGAATCGTACGCGTGGAAAAAGGGGACTGTCCCCTTTTCCGTTCTCCACCGCCACGGACTGCTGCAGCCCGTCGCGACTTTCACCACGGGCTGCTAGCGACGAGCGCAGGCACGTCGCCGCTCGAACTTGAACGGCCGATCGCCGGTGGCTATTTCGTAGAGGATGACGCCAGCGAAACGTACTTCTGCAGGGGCCGGCCGGGAGATCAGCGGTCCCGCAGGGCTTC
>DATAEE010000329.1:0-38538 GCA_036258175.1 Vicinamibacterales bacterium | reverse complement strand
ATTGACGATGCCGCCCAGCCTGACGTCACTTGCCGTGATGACCGCGTCGGTGGAGAGGTAGAAGCCGGCGCTGATCGTCTCGTCGGCGGCATTGGCCGGCGCGGTGCCCTGGTTCTGGTGCCGCCAGGCCGACAGCGTCACCTGGCCGCCGGGCGCTGTCGTGAGGGTCGCCGCCGCCGGCACGTAGTTGGCGACCACCAGGTCGGGGAACGTGATCGCGCCCGGCTGCGAGCCCTCTGGCTGCACGATGCCGTCGACGACGTTGGTCGAAACCGAGTCGACGCGCGCCACGACGTCCGCCGCCTGTTCAGGAGTAAACGTCGGCCCGCCGGCCGCCATCGGCGTGAGGCGGGTCGCGCGCAGCGTGATCTTGACTTCGTCGGGAACGACCGTCGAGTGGGCGTCTTCATTCCCCTCGTCGCCGTGCGAGTTCTGTCCCTCCGCTCCACCTTCGGGCTCCACCCAGAACGTCGAGATCTGCGGCGTGGAGATCTGCGGGCTCGAGATCTGCGGGTTGCTGATCGTCGAGATCTGCGGGCTCGAGATCTGCGGGATGGGGACGTTGCTGATCACCTGCACCTTCGGCACCAGGGCGGGCTCGCAGCCCATCGCCGTCTGCACGAAGCCCGGGACGAGGCTCGTCCGGGTGACGATCAGCTGGAACTGGTAGTTGCCGCTGGCGATCAACTCCTGCACGCTCGGCACGTTCAGCAGCGCCTCGTACTGCGTGGTCGTGTTGCCCTGGTTCTTGACCGTGAAGGTCACGTCCATGCCGTTGACTTCGCCGCCGACGGCCGGTGTCGAGATCTGCGGCGACGAGATTTGCGGCCCCGCCTCGCCCGGCGTCGAAATCTGCGGCGTGGAGATCTGCGGGCTCGAGATCTGCGGCGTGGAAATCTGCGGGCTCGAGATCTGCGGCGCGCGGTTGGAGAACGTGGAGATCTGCGGCGACGAAATCTGCGGGTTGTGGATTTCCGAATCCTCGATAGTCGCGCCGCCAAATCCCGGCGCCGTCGGCGGCACCTCGGTCAAGGCATGATTCGTCGGGTCTGGGTTGAGGATAACGCGCGCCCGCAGCCCGCCGGTCTTGAGCGCACCGCCCAGGGCGACGATCTCCTGAGCGATCACGCGCACCGAGGCCGTCTGGTTCGCCGACGGCTGCACCCAGAGCGTCCGTGTGTGGCCCGAGTTGGCAAAGATCTTCACGTCCCGGACGTCGTCAGCTTCGGTGAACGAGAACTGATCGAACGAGCCGTCCACGCCGCCCGCCTCGTTGTCCTGGAGCGTGAGGCGGAAGAAGCGGTCCTCCGGCGTGCGGTTCTCGAAGTACGTGACGAACGACCGTTGGATGTTCAGCGGCTTGAAGGTCTGCGGCGCGCCCGCTACGAGGCCTGCGATTTCGGCGAAATACGGGTTCGCGTTTCGCGTCGCCACCTGCCCGCAGCTCGAGGGCTGCGGCGTCCCCGGATCCGTCGGATCGATCGGCTTGATCGCCTGGTACCCGGTCCAGGGCGCATTGATGTCCGGCTCGAGCGTGACCGGGTTGAGCGGGAACTGCACGTCCCGGTTGTCGGTCCACATCGCCAGCAACGAGCTCGCCTCTATGGCCCACTTCCAGGGAGTGCCGGTCTCGAAAACCTGCGAGGAGGCCAGAGCGGGGTAGTCGCCAAAAAACGCCCGCTGTCCGCCGCTGTACATCGTCAGGTTCGGCCGATGCACCTTCTTGTAGCCGGGCGCCGTTTCCGCCAGTTCGGCCGGCGACGAGTTGGCCTTGATCGGATACTGGGAGACCTGCACGGAAGGGGCGACGAGCTGGCCCGTGGCCGGGTTGAGGCGCGCGATGCGCACGTCCATCCGCCGGCCGATTCCGCTGATGAAGTTGTTCTCGAAGGGCTGCGCCAGTTCGTCGCGCGCCTCATGATAGAGGACCGCCAGCTGCGGATTGGTCGTCCCGCTGATGTTCAGCGCCGGCTGCACCTGCGGTCCGGACGGCCGCGTCACGATCGGGCCGACGCCCGGTTGTTCCAGGTGTTCCGTACGAGACCCGGCGTCCACTGCTTTGCGGGCCGTCCAGCTCCAGCCGCCATCGATCGACATCGACATGACGATGCGGGGACTGCCGGTCGCGAGCGGCTGACCGAACGTCGCGGAGCCGGGATTCACATCCACGCGCTCCTGCCAGACCGCAAACAACTTCGACCGGCCGTTGACGACACCCGAGACCAAATGCGGAAACGCGAGCGACCGCGCCGTCGCTGTTTCGGGAGGTCCCGGTTCGCTCGTGAACTGATCGAACGGCCTGAGCTTCGACGCTTTGAGCTGCTTGACGATGTCTTTCAGGCTCTTCGACGGCCACCAATGCGAGATCGGTGTGGCGGGCAGAAACGTGCGGCCCTTGTCATACGACTTGGAGACCACCATCATCGGCCACTTGTCGTAGAAGAGTCGCCACGCGAGATATACCGTGCCGTTCAGCGGATCGACCGTCAGCGTCGTGCCGTGGTTGCGGAGGAAGCCCAGCGTCAAGAGCGGCGTCGTCTTGGTCCAGGTCGCGCCGCCGTTGGTCGAGCGCGCCACGACGACCTTGCTGTTCTCGCCCTCCATGAACACCGTGTAGGCGACGTAGAGCGTTCCGTCCTGGTCGACCGCCATCGCCCCTTTGTCGAGGAACGGGGCGGGGACGCTCGACGTCACATGCGCGGTCGAGCGGTCAATCTCGGTCGTGCGGTCGTAATTGAAGCAGGTGCCGCCTTCGTGGTTGTTGCGGTCGGTGTAACTGACGTGGTACATCCGGCTCTCGCCGACGCTGCCATTCGGGAAGCGGACGAACGCCAGGACGATGAGATGCATGCGTCCCGCAGGGCCCGGGACGAGAACGGCGTCGGTCGTCTCTGCGTGCCCGCCTTGCGCGGCGGCCGCATTGCTGAACGCCTTGATCGGCGAGGCCAGCGAAGCCTCGGAGAAATCGAGAGGGCTGCCTGGCACCGCGCCGCCGATCCACGAGCGTCCGCGGTTGCACGAGCGATAGACACCGGTCCACGCGCCGATCGATGCCGCCGACCGCGAGGGAAGCCGGCGTTCCGGCATTCCGAACAGCTTTGCGAACAGGCGGGTGAAGATGGTCATGTTCCCGCCGAAGAACTGATCCTGCGGGAAGTCCACGAACCGATAGTCGTTGCCAGCCGCGAGGAGATGGTCGGCGTTTCTCACCGACGCGGCGAGAACGATTTCGTTCTGCCGTTGCATCTGCACGTCGGCTTTCACAAGCGCGGCGGGGTCGGTCGGATCGAAGATGCCGGCAGCGGCGTTGATGTTCGGGCCCGGCTGCGGCTTGACGTTCGCGCCGCCGTGCGGCGACTGCTGCGCGTGGAGGAACGCGTGCGCCGAGATCGCCATGACACAGGCGAGGCACGACGCCACGAGGCGTGGCTTCATCACCATCCCTCACGAATAGAGGAATCGTGCGGCTGCCCTCAGCCGCTCTTGCCGTGAAGTCCGATTGCCGGAGATTGAGAGCTTTCCCCGGCGGCGGGTGATCGTTCGCGAAGACAGCCGCGGGGAGCGCAGATTATCGACAAGTTGATGAGCTTGCGCAAGAGCGTTCTTGGGTTGCTGCGTGGAAAAATTTGCTGGTCGCTCGCCGGCGGAGAATAGTCACGCAGGCGAAGGACTTTTGTCCATTCAGAGCGCTCGGAAGACAGCGTCAAACCACGCGTTGTTCGACCGCGGCTTTCAAGACATAATGTCCGCTCTCCAACCTAGGCGCCCGGAGGTGCCGGCACGTGGTATGCCCTCATTGCGGAGCGAGCGCCGCCTCGCGCGCTGGGCAGTGTACGCAGTGCGGCAGGAGTCTGTCCGCCAACCGCGTTGCCGCCGCGACTCTCACACCGTTCCCTGCCGTTCCGCCGACTCGGATTGACGACGAGACACGACTCGCCTCCGAGCCCGGAGGCCTGAGCGCGCGTCCAGCGGGCGCGCCGACGGGTGCGCTTACTACGGGTGATGCCTTCGGCAGCCGCTACCGCATCATCCGAGTACTCGGCGCCGGCGGCATGGGGATCGTCTATCAGGCGTGGGACGAGGAGTTGGGCGTCGCCGTCGCACTCAAAGTCATTCGGCCCGAAGTCAGCGCGGACCCGATCATCGCCAAGGAGCTCGAGAAGCGGTTCAAACGCGAGCTGCTGCTCGCGCGCAAGGTCTCCCACCACAACGTCGTCCGCATCCACGACATCGGTGAGATCGAGCGCACGAAGTACATCACGATGACGTTTGTCGACGGGCGGGATCTCGCCACGATCCTGAAGGCGAGAGGGCACCTGCCGGTGTCCGAGACGCTTCATCTCGTGCGACAGCTCGCGGCGGGACTTCAGGAAGCGCACGCCGCCGGGGTGATTCACCGCGACCTGAAACCGGCCAACATCATGGTCGAGGGCGATCGTCTGCACATCATGGACTTCGGCATCGCCCGCTCTGCGGTCCCAGCACTCGAACAGGGCGTCTCGTCCGCAGCGGTGACGCTGGCGAGCAGCGCGCTGCTGACGGGAGCGACAATGCAGGGCGCCATCGTCGGGACCGTCGCATACATGTCGCCGGAGCAGTCCAAGGGGCAACCCGCCGACGAGCGGTCGGACATCTACTCGGTCGGCATGATCATGCGCGACATGCTGCTGGGCCTGCGCCGCATCGAAGACCCGACGATCGCCCTCAACGAACTGATGGAGCGCGTCCAGCACGCGCCGAAGCCGGTGCGCGAGATTGATTCGACGATTCCCGAGGCGGTGGATCGCATCGTGACGCGCTGCCTGCAGCCGGATCCCGCCGCACGGTATCAATCGGTCTCGGAACTGCTCGGTGACCTTGGTGACCTCGACGCAGAAGGGAACCCGTTGCCCAAGGTCCGTCCGCTGACGAAGCGTCTGGTCTACGTCGCGGCGGCCGTTGTCGTAACGCTGCTCGGCGGCACATGGTGGCTGGCCCGCTCGCCCGCGCCCGCGGTAGTGCCCGAACCGGTCTCAGTGCTCATTGCCGATTTCGAGAACAAGTCGGGCGATCCCGTGTTCGACGGCGCGGTCGAGCAGGCATTGAGCATCGCGATCGAGGGCGCATCGTTCATCACGGCGTATCCGCGTCGGGACGCCGTGACGCTGGCGGCACGAATTGGCGCGGGCAGCAGGCTGGATGAGAAGACGGCACGTGTCCTGGCGGTACGCGAAGGGATCAGATATGTGCTCGCCGGCGCTGTCGTGCCGCGTGAGGGGCGGTTCGACTTGTCGGTGCGGGCCGTCGATCCTGCGAGCGACCAGCTGGTGAAGACCGCTGGCGCGACGGCCCGGGACAAGGGCGCGGTGCTGCAGGTGATCGCCTCGCTCGCTGCGGAGATCCGCGAGGCGCTCGGCGACACGGCGCCCGAAAGTGCGCGGCTCGCGGAGGCCGAGACCTTCACGGCCAGCTCGCTCGAGGCGATGGCGGCCTACACGCGCGGGCAGTCGCTGAACGCTGCGGGCAAACCGCGGGAAGCGCTCGTGGCATTCCAGGAGGCCGTCAAACTCGATCCGGCATTCGGCCGCGCCTACATCAACATGGCATCCATATACACGAACCTGAAACAGGATGCCGACGCGAAGACTCAGTACGAGCTCGCGCTCAAGCATCTCGATCGGATGACGGCGCGCGAGAAGTATCGGACGCTTGGCGTCTACTACCTCGGCACCGTGCGGGACTACCAGCAGGCTATCGACAACTTCGAGTTGCTCGTCAAGGAGTATCCGGCGGACAACATGGGCCACGCGAACCTGGCGCTGTCGTACGTCTTCGCGCGGAATCTGCCGCGAGCGATGGAGGAAGGCAAGAAGGCGACGCAGATCTACCCGAAAAACCTTCTTCAGAGGACCAACTACGCCACCTACGCGATGTACGCCGGCGACTTCGAGACCGCGCGGGCCGAAGCGACGGCCGTGCTCAAGGAAAACCCGAAGTACGAATACGCCAGGCTGACGCTGGCGTTGTCGACGCTCGCACGGGGGTCAGAAGCCGAGGCGCGCCAGGAGTACTCCCGCCTCGCCGACGTCAGCGCCCTCGGACGGTCGCTGGCCGCGATGGGAGAGGCGGATCTCGAGATGTATTACGGCCGTCACCAGGCCGCGATCCGGATCCTCCAGCCGGGGATTGCGATCGACGAAAAGGAGAACGCCAGCTTCAACGCCGCTCTGAAACACGTGGCGCTCGCCGAAGCCTATCTCGCCATCGGGGACCGCGGACGCGCGGCGGCGGCGGCCGCCCGTGCCGCCAGCCTGAGCGATCTTGAAAGCGTCCTGTATCCGGCGGCACGCGTGCTCATCGCAAACGGCCGAACCGACGAAGCGCAGCGAATCGCGGATGGAATGGAGAACGTCATCCAGAGTCAGACGCGCTCGTACGGCCGGTTAATCGCGGGAGCGCTCGCTCTGCAGCGAAAACGATACCCCGACGCTATCGACGCCATTCGTGAGGGGGTGAAGCTCCACGACTCCTGGATCGGACACGCGCTCCTCGGCGAGGCGTACACCGCTGCGGGTCAGTACGCTCAAGCGCTTGCTGAGTGGGAGTTGTGTTTGAAGCGGCGCGGTGAGGCGACCGACGCCTTTTTCGCGGACACGTCGTCGCTGCGATATCTGCCGCCGATGTTCTACTGGCTGGGCCGGGCCCAGGAAGCGCTCGGAGCAGATTCGCACGCCAGCTACGGACGGTTTCTCGAGCTTCGCGCGGGCGCAGAGCCGCCGGAGCCGCTTGCCGCCGATGCCCGTCGGCGCCGCGATGCCCTCAAATAGGCGCCGGGTCTGCAAGGCGCCCAAGGTCATCAGTTCATGCCGGCGCGAGTCGGCCTAATGCACTTTCAGGTGATAATGGCTTCCCCCGCCCCCGGGCGCCCGGAGGTGCCACCAGTTGGTTTGCCCTCATTGCGGAGCGAGCACCACCGCGCAGGGTGGGACGTGTCCCGAGTGCGGCCGGACTGTCCCGGGCACTCGCGTCGCGGCTGCCACGCTAACGCCCTTTCCGGGGCCACCGATTCTTCCGCCAATTGACCCAGACGAGACGCGCCTGGCGTCCGATCCTGGCGGCCTGGCCGCCCGCCCGGCTGGTGCCCCGCTAGGCTCATTGGCACCCGGCGATCTGTTCGGACCGCGTTATCGCATCATGCGGCTGCTCGGTGCGGGCGGCATGGGCATCGTGTATCACGCGTGGGATGATGAGCTGGGCGTTGCGGTCGCGCTCAAGATCATCCGGCCCGAGGTCAGCGCCGACGCCACGATGGCGAGGGAGCTCGAAAAGCGTTTCAAGCGCGAACTGCTGCTCGCCCGTCAGGTCACACACCATAACGTCGTCCGCATTCACGACATCGGTGAGGTGGAACGCACGAAATACATCACCATGTCGTTCATCGATGGCCGCGATCTGGCCACCGAGCTCAAGTCGACCGGCCATCTGACCGTTCCGAGAGCGCTGCACATCCTTCGAAAGCTTGCCGAGGGACTTCAGGCAGCGCACGAGGCGGGCGTGATTCACCGCGACCTGAAGCCAGCGAACATCATGATCGAGGGGGATACCCCGATCATCATGGACTTCGGCATCGCCCGCTCGGCGCTCCGGCAGGTCGAAGGAAAGGCAATCAGCTCGACGCAGGTGTCGCGCAGCGCTCTTTTGACGGGCGCCACGATGCAGGGGGCGGTCGTCGGGACGGTCGCGTACATGTCTCCGGAGCAGGCCAAGGGGCAGCCGGCGGACCAGCGGTCGGACATCTACGCGGTGGGCATGATCATGCGCGACATGCTCGTCGGCATGCGCGACGTCGAGAATCCGACAGACGCGCTGAACGAGCTGATGGAGCGCGTCCAGCACGCCCCGAAGCCGGTCCTCGAGATCGACCCGTCGATCCCGCCTGACGTCGATCGCATCGTGACGCGGTGCCTGCAGCCGGAAGCCGCCGCCCGGTATCAGAGCGTTCAAGAGCTGCTGAAAGATCTCAACGGTCTGGACGCCGAGGGCAGGCCGCTGCCCAAGATCCGCCAGCTGACGAAGCGGATCGTCGGAGCCGCCGCGCTGCTGGTGCTGGCGCTGCTTGCTGGGACCTGGTGGCTCGCCGGGTCCCGCGTGCCACCGGCCCAGCCGCCGGCGACCTCGGTGCTCGTCGCCGATTTCGAGAATCGCGTTGGTGACCCCGTGTTCACAGGGTCGCTGGAACAGGCGCTGAGCATCGCCATCGAGGGAGCCTCGTTCATCACGGTTTATCCCCGGCGCGACGCGCTGCGCCTGGCGGCGCAGGAGATCGGGGCCGGAACGCGTCTGAACGAGCCTGCCGCACGGCTGGTGTCGAGGCGTGAAGGCATCAAATACATTCTGGCGGGGGCGATCGAGCCGCGAGGATCGAGATACGCGCTGTCGCTCAAGGCTGTGGACCCCGCCGACGGGCGAGTGATCGAGACCGCGAACGCAACGGCATCGGACAAGTCGTCAGTGCTGAAGGCCGTGGGCTCTCTGGCCGCAAGCATTCGAGAGGTCTTGGGCGACACCACGCCGGCGAGCGAGCGACTCGCCGGCGCGGAGACGGTGACGGCGAGCTCCCTGGAGGCGATGAGCGCCTACGGCCAGGGGCAGGACCTGGCGATGGCGAATCGGATCGACGAGGCGCTGAAGGCCTACGAGCAGGCGGTTTCGCTCGATCCACGTTTTGGCCGCGCGTACGCCGGGATGGGCGTCATCTATCGCAACAATTTCAAGAACCATGAAAAGGCCGAGGCCCAGTACCAGCAGGCGATGAAGCATCTCGATCGCATGACGGATCGAGAGAAATACCGGACGCTCGGCACGTACTACCTGAACGTCGTACGTAACTACGAGAAGGCGATCGAGAACTACGAGACCTTGGTCCGGTTGTACCCGGCCGATGACGGGGGGCACGGTAATCTCGCGTTAGCCTATCTTTACGTAGGCAACGTTCCACGCGCGGTTGAGGGAGTCCGCAGGAGTCTCGAGATCTACCCGAAGAACCTGCTCCAGCGGTACAACTACGCGATGTACTCGATGTACGCGGGGGACTTCGCGACGGCCATCCAGCAGGGTCAGCAGATTCTTCAGGAGAACCCGTCATTCGAGCATGCCAATCTACCCATTGCGCTGTCGAACCTGATGCAGGGCAATGCGGCGTTGGCGGGCGACGCCTACGGCACGCTCGAGAAGCTCAGTCCGCTTGGGCGTTCGATGGCCGACCTGGGCAGGGCGGACATGGAGATGTACTTCGGACGGCATCGCGCGGCCCTGGCGATCCTTCGGCGGGGGATGGCGGCGGATCAGAAGGACAAAGACACGGGGGCGCTCGCACAGAAGCTCGTCGCGTCCGCGGAAGCGCACGTGACGTCTCGCGAGTTAGCACTTGCGTCGGCTGAGGCTGCTCGCGCCGCTGTGCTCGGCGCGCAGGAAAGCATCCTCTTCCCTTCAGCCCGCGTCCTGCTCGAGACTGGGCGGATCGCGGATGCCGAGAAAATCGCCGGGCAGTTGGAAAGCATGCTCCAACGGCAGACGATCGCCTACGCCAGACTGATCCAGGGTGAGGCCGCGATGCGGCGCGGGCGGCTCGTCGAAGCGGTCGAGTATCTGCGAGATGCCGTCAAGCGTCATGATTCCTGGTTCGGGCGCTTCCTTCTCGGACGGGTATACGCCGAGACCGAGCACTATCCAGAAGCACTGGCGGAGTTTGAAATCTGTTTGAAGCGTCGCGGGGAAACGGCCGACGTCTTCTTCTACGACATGTCGACGGCACGCTATCTGCCGCCGCTCTATTACTGGCTGGCTCGCGCCCAGGAAGGCATGGGCGTGAACGGCGAGGCACGCAAGAACTACCAGCAGTTCCTCGACCTGCGCAGCGGCCCGGACGCGAGCGATCCTCTCGTCAAAGACGCACGCCGCCGCTTCGCGGCGTTATGACGTGCTTCCGAACAACCCTCAGCAGCGGGCAGGCGGCCAGCTGCTGAGGGCATCTGTCTGTTACGAAATACGCTACTGCTGCGGACCTCGATATTCGACCGACGCGATGATCAGGCTGTTTCCACGGAGGACCACCGGCGCGAAGTTGAACGGGTAGGCCTGTCCCGCACTCCGCATCAACGAGCGCCAACGCACGATCCACCTGCCGGTGATTGGCGGCGCCCCGGAGACCCTTCCGGCCAGGCTGACGTTGTTGGTCCCCCCAGCCTGCGCCACTTCCACCGGCTTGGCAATCAGCTGGCCGGACGCTGCGCGCACGAGCGCCGACCCGTTCACCGTCGTGATGACCCAGCTGCCGACCGGCGGCGGTCCCGGCGGCTGGCTGACGGTGTCAGAGGTGAAGTTTCCCCTGAAGATCACGACTCCCGTGCCGGCGTTCACGATCTCGATGTCGTCCCACGCCAGAATCTGGGTACCGGTCGTGCCCAGCTCCACGGCGACCTGGTCCAGGCGACTGGCTTCCTGCACGAAGCCGACGTTCTGCGCGCCATCTACAGGCGTACCGTTGATGCTCAAGCTGGTCACCTGCTCGTCGAGATCGACAGTGAGCTCAAAGAGCTGGGTCTGGCCCTGCGCCCAATTTCCGATCGTGTTGTCGGCATTGTTGTACGTCAGGTCGCCCGTGATGGTAACCGGCGGCGGCGCGCCTCCGCCCGACGGCACGCTGACAATGGCGACGACCAGCGAGAGCGCGTCGAACACCTGCGGACTGGTGAGCGTGAGCGTGTTGGTCCCGACAGCCAGGAAACTCGAGATCCCGAAGTTCCTGATATCCCACAGGCCGTCGAAGACAAACGGCGGAACCGTGTTTCCTTCGAAGATCGAGCCAGTCGGCTCCAGCACCACGCCATTGAGCGAGAGCGCTCCGTCGTCGGGCTCGGCAAACGAGAACTCCTGGCCGTCCGCCACGTGCAGCTGCAGCGTCGCCGGTCCGCCGTTGTAGACAAGGTTCGCCAGCGTCGTGTTCCAGGTATCGCTGGTGAACGTAGCTGTCAACACGTTCGAGTCGTTTCCATCGAAGAGATACACGTCTCGATTGTTCGTGTCGTTGGTGTCGTTGAAGAGCACGATCAGCGACGCGCCGTTCACGTTCTCGTTTATGGTCTCACCTGTGCCCTTCAGGAACCCGCTGAGGGCGTAAGTACCATTCCCCGGGACGAGCGCGGTCACGTCGGCCCGATAGGAGTGCGAGTACACGCAATCCCCTGCGCACGTCGGCGCAGGCCAGTTGTTGTCGTCGGCCGTGCCAATCGCGGTGCCGGTAATCGCCTGGCCGGCGAACGTCACCGCCTGGTTCGACGGGGTAATCGAGTTCGACGGACCGTGCCAGTAGAGGAACGCCGCCGTGACGGGCCCGTTAACGCCGGTCAGAGTGATGTTCCCAGACCCGACGTCTCTCATCCCGCCGACACCCGCGCTGACGAAGTCGGTGCCGGAGAAGATGACCTGGTTGCCTTGCTCGGCGGTAATAACGGTGATCGTGAGAGTACGCGTACCGCTGTTCCCTTGCGCGTCGGTCACCACGAATGGAATCGAGAAGCGTCCTGAAGTCGTTGGCGTGCCCGCGAGCACTCCGGCGGTACTCAAGGTCATTCCGGGAGGCAGCGAGCCAGCCGGTGCGGTCCATGTGTAGGGCGTCTGGCCGCCCTCAGCCGTCAGCTGGAATGGCGTGTACGCCGTTCCGACTGTGGCGTCGGCGAGCGTGGCCGTGCTGATGAGCGGCGCTCCCCCCACGGTGAAGGTCGGGCCGCCCGGATCGAACGCCCCCCCCGGCCCGCCGGTGAAGTCCGGCGCCTGCGCGATCGCCGTGACGCTCAGCTTTGCTGGATCGAACACAACTGGCGGATTGGCCACGAGCTGGGTCACGCGAACTATGTAGAGGATCTCGGACGCCTCCCGCGGCGCGACGCTCGGAAGCGTCGCCGGCTGCGGCGGCGCGGAACTCGACGTCAACCCACGTGCTGGACTTCGCGATCCTCGACCCTCGAGACTTTTGCGAGCGGCTGAGCCGTAAGTGCCTCCTGCAAACGCGGTCGCCGTCGCGCGCGGGGTGGTCCCGGTATGACCCAGGACACCACGGAAGAAGGCGTTCACCCCCGACGCCATGCTGGGCCGCCGCTCCTGCAGTGGAGCCGGAGCCTCGAGACGTACGTTTGTCCCCGAACCGTCGTCGGACGGAGCGACGTGGAACGTCGAGTTGCTCGCCTGCTCCTCCGGCGCCCCATTCTGCGAGAACGGGTTCTGCGCGAACGGATTCTGGGAAAACGGATTCTGCGAGAACGGATTCTGGGAGAACGGATTCTGGGAGAACGGGTTCTGGGAGAACGGGTTCTGAATGTCAGAGACCTGATAGTCCTGCGGGACTTCGACGGTCGAACAGCCCTGCAGCCCGTTCGTGCGATAGACGCGATTGATCAGCACCTCGAAGCGGTAACTTCCCTGGAGACCCGCCAGGTTCGCAACGCTGGCGAAGGCATTGAATCCGGAGGTCACGGACCCGGCGTTCGTGACTCTGAAGATGAAATCCGTCTTGGGAAGCCCGTCGCCCGGAGCCGTGTTCTGCGAGAACGGATTCTGGGAGAACGGGTTCTGGGAGAACGGGTTCTGCGAGAACGGATCCTGTGGGACCTCGCCGACAAATTCAACCACGGGCGTATGCGTCTCGTCGTTGGCCGCTCCAGGGTCCGTGCCGCCTTCGGTGTTGAGCGTCACGACGGTCACGAGACCGTTGGGAGGCGGAACCGGAACCGGGTTGTCGAGCGACACGATCTCCTGGACCTCCACTGGCACGATGTTCGTGAAACCGGCGGCGACGTAAACCGTTCCTGTCACCGTTGAATGCGGGCCAATCCGAATCTGGCCTACTCGATCGTTGACGTCCAACTCACCCGTGGCGGTGAGGCTGAAGGCCGCGGAGCCCTGGCCCGGCGGAATGATCGACACCTGGAATGCTGTCGGCACGCTCCTGTAGTTCTCGATGTAGACCGGGTAGGTCCTCGGGATGTTGGGGTTTCTGGAGATCACGGGCGCGCCCGCCCTGATCCCCGACGTGGCCAGCGCCGTGTAGACGTTCTGATCGCGCGCCCCCGCATTCACGCAGGGTTCCAATCCTTTGCTGGGCGGCTGGTAGTGGTGCCACGGCAACTGGTCGATCGTGTATGGGCTCTGCGTATTAGTCGGGGCGCCTATTTGCGGCAGAATTGTGTCCCGGCCGTCCGCCCAGATGACCTGGGCCTCAGGGCTGGGCAGGAGACTCTGGCTGATGCCGAATGTCGTGGTCGGCCGGTACACGCCAGGCGCGACACGGACCATCGGCACCCTGGGGACCAGGCCGATGTAATCGCCCAGAAACGAGCTGAATCCGCCCCCGAAGTTCGTCACCGCTCGATTCTCGGCCGTGTATTCCACGTTATCGACGATGTTCAAGCCCGCGGAGGGCTCCGTCAGGACACCGTGAGGCGGCAAGGCGCTCCTGCTGAAGCGCGTGATGTTGACAGGAGCGTTGAAGACGAGGCCTCCGGTGTTGGCCAGACACGCGTCAGTGTCCGCGAGCTTCACGTCGATGACCGTGTTGCCGCCGGCGACGGGACCCGTGTGGTTGGCCGGCAGTCTCGCCTGGTAATACGAGACCATGACCTGCGAGCGCGGCCCGCCAGGCAACGGTAACTTGTTGCAGGGCGCACCCCGCTTACCCATGGCCGTGATGACCGGCATGAATTGGGGGCCGCTGTTCGGTCCGTTGTCGACGGCGCGGAGCGGCCTCCAGGTGACGCCGCCGGTGTACGAAGTCGTCACCATGATGCGGGATCGGCCGGGCGTCCCGGGAAGCGTGGGATTGCCGGCTGCATCGACTTTCACGGCCACCGCGACGTGCATCGCGCCGTTTCCATCGATCGCCCCGGTCGCATAGGCGTTCGTCCGGAACTGGGGTGTGCCCACATCCGACCGGACCCCGAGCTGGTCTGCGGCGTTGAATGATCCGACAACCGTGTAGGGCGTGCTCGGGCCCCACGTCCTGCCGCCGTCCGCCGAAACCTTCCCGACGATCCTGTTCGTACCGCCCGGGGTCGTGGGAAACGTCCGCCACCCGCAATACACGACGTTGCTGAAGTTCGGGCTGATCAAGATCGCCGGCGATTGGTTCGCCGTGTTCGGCTGACTGAGCGTCACGGGGCCAGACCAGGACTGGCCATGATTGGTGGACCGGAAGACGACGATCTTGCTCCTGGTAATCCCCGTGTCGAAGACGACGAACGCGACGATCACCCGTCCGTCCGGGTGGGCCGCGATCGCTGGCTTGTCCGCGAACACGCCGCTCACCGGGTTGGTACCCTGTATCAGGATCTTGGTCTGGGTTCCGGGCTCGCACCGGATGTTCTGACCGCTCTCCGTATCGGACATGTCCCTGCATCGGTGGACGAAGCCCAGGCTCAGGCCATTCCGGACGAACGCGATTCCAGCCAGGATGAACCACCTGTCGGTGACCGCAAGGACCGGATCGCTCGCTGCGCCATTGGGGCCGAGCACATCCAGCGTCGACGGGTCATCGTCGTTCGGATAGCCGTCGACCAAACCCTTCTGCCAGTTGATCGCGCCGTTGTCGGAGAACGCCCAGCCAATCCAGCCTTCGGCATTGGCGGTCACCGGTTTCTGGCGGGCTGCCCGGGGCTTGTAGGGGAACCATCTGAACAGCCGGGACATGACTCCCGCCTGGTTCGACGATGGCCCAATCCCGGTGTCGTTCTCAATGTCGATCGTCGTGTAGTCGTTGAACACCGCCATCATGTGGTCGGGGTTGATAGCCGAAATCGCAATGGCCGGTTCGTTCTGGCGCTGTCTGAACTTGTCGCCAATGTCGTCGAGGAGTCCGTTGACGACGTTGATGTTGTGGCCGACGCTCTGGGCTCGGAGGATCAAGTTCGCAGAGACGAGCAGGAAAGCGAGGAAGGAAACGAAGAGAGCTTTCCTCATAGCGACCTCAGTCGGCTTGAGACAGCCGCGATTTCAGACAACGACGCCGAACAACCACACGGACGACCCAGTGCAGGCAACGGCACCGGCAGTTTGGAAAGAGCACTTCGGGAGGAGCGCACATTATGGTGGAGGAGGCCTATCGCGCAAGAGAAGAATTGACGGATCCTGAGAAATTTCGCGTGGCGCATGGCGCCCTCCTGCCATGGCTCGCTTGGGGGAAGAGCGTGCTGACGATTTAGGACGTCGGGACCCAGGGCGAAGTTCCGGGAACGGCTATGTTACAGTCCCGGCGTGACTTCCGCTTCCACCGCCGCATCCGCGGCGCCCGCGCCGCGCGACCAGGCGCTCGTCCAGGCCATCGGTCTGCCGACTGCTGTTCTCTTCGTCATCGGCAGCGTCGTCGGATCCGGCATCTTCATGACCACCGGCATCATGGCCGACGCCCTGCCGTCGACGACGATGCTGCTCGTGGCCTGGACGGCTGGCGGCCTGCTCGCGCTCGCCGGCGGGCTTACTTACGCGGAGATGGGCGCCATGTTTCCGCGGTCGGGCGGGGTGTACGTCTTTCTCCGCGAAGCGTGGGGACCACTCGTCGGGTTTCTGTACGGCTGGGCGGCGCTGCTCGTCGTCGTGAGCGGCGGTATCGCCGCGGTTTCGGTCGGATTCGGTGAGTGGGTCGGGTACTTCATCCCGTCGTGGTCGAGCTCGAGAGTCCTCGGATCGATCACCATCGCGGGCCTTAACTGGACTGTTACGGCCGCACAGATCACCGGCGTCGTGGCGATCGCCATTCTCGGTACGATCAACTACGTTGGCGTGCGGTCGGGCAACATGGTCAACGCGGTGATGACGGCGGCGAAGGTCAGCGGCCTTGCGATGCTGCCGCTTCTCGCCCTGATTGTTCAGCGCGTCGAGCCGGCGTTCACGCCAATCATTCCGGACGTGCCGCGGCCGGCGGCCGCCTTCGGCGTCGCGATGATCGCCGTCCTCTGGACGTACGAGGCGTGGTACTTCGTGACCTACGCGGCGGGTGAGATCAAGGATCCCCGGCGCAATCTGCCGCGCGCGCTGTTGTACGGAATCCTGTCGCTGACGGCGATCTACCTGTCAGTCAACCTTGCATATTTCTATTCGCTGCGTCTCGATGAGATGCGCGGTGTCGTGCGAATCGCGCAGCACTCGGCGACAGCGCTCGTAGGTGACGGCGGTGCCACGTTCATAGCGCTGACGGTCGTCATCTCGACGTTCGGCTGCAACGCGGCGGCGATCCTCGCGGGCTCGCGGCTGCTCTACGCAATGTCGCAGGACGGCCTCTTCTTTCGCGTGACCGGCGCCGTCCATCCGCGCTTCCGCACACCGCACGTGGCGATTGTGGCGGTCACCCTCTGGTCGATCGTGCTGACGCTTTCCGGCCGCTATGATCAACTGTTTACGTACGTCATGTTCGCGTCGATTCTCTTCAGCGTCGCCGGCGGACTGGCGCTCTTCCGCCTGCGTTACACGCGGCCCGACGTCGCGCGGCCGTATCGCGCGTGGGGGTACCCGGTCATTCCTGCGCTGTTCATCGCCGGCTCGATCGCGTTCGTCATCAACACGCTCTTCGAGCGGCCGGGCGAGTCGCTGACCGGGCTGGGTCTCCTCGCATTGGGTCTGCCGGCGTACTGGTACTGGACGACGGGATCGGCGAAGCAGCCCTGAAGGGCTGCGCTACGATTTCAGACAGGCAGCGCTGAGAGGCTCGCTTCGTAGATATGCACTTCGCAATTCTCGGATCCGGTGCGGTCGGCGGGTACTACGGAGCCAAGCTGGCACGAGCCGGCCAACGCGTGACGTTCATCGCGCGCGGGGCGCATCTGGCGGCGCTGCGGGAGCGCGGGATGGAAATCATCGCCCCCGAAGTCGAGAGCTTCACGGTCCGGGCGGAAGCGACCGACGATCCGCGCCAGGCCGGCACCCCCGACGTCATTCTGTTGACGGTCAAGACCTACGACAACGAGACGGTCCTTCCCATGCTGCGCCCGATGCTCGGACCTTCGACGGTCGTGCTGACGCTGCAGAACGGCGTCGACAGCGCGGACGAGACGGCGGCGGTCGCCGGCGAATCGCGCGTCATCGCGGGACCTGCCTACATCGCGACGGCGCTCGAGGCGCCCGGACGGATCGTTCAGACCGGCACGCACCGCCGCATAGTCTTCGGCGAAGTCTTCGGCGCTCGCGGCCTCACGGACCGCGTCAGGGCGATCAGGGATGTGATGCTTGCCGCGGACATCAAGGCGGAGGCGGTCGAAGACGCGCGACCGATCCTCTGGGAGAAGTTCATCTATCTTGCGCCCTTTGCCGGGTTCACGGGCGCCATGCGGCTCCCCGCCGGCGCAATCCTCGACGATGCGTTCATCCGGACGCAGTTCCGCGAGGCGGCCGCGGAGGTCGAGCGCGTCGGGCGAGCCGAAGGGATCGTGCTGCCCGCCGACCTGGACGCCCGGCTGTCGCCTTACATGAACGCCTTACCACCCACGACGAGCTCATCCTTGTTGATCGATCTATCGCAACAGAAGCGGATTGAGGTCGAGGCGCTTCAGGGCTCAGTGGTACGCCGCGGCGCACGTGCCGGCGTTCCCACACCGATCATGTCGACGCTCTATGCCGTGCTGAAGCCCTATGCGGAAGGCGTGCCGAAGACCCGCGCGATGATGGCCTCGTAGCGCGGACTGCCTTTCAGCCCCTCGTAGATCGGATCCGACTGGAAGAACACGCAGTGGCCGGCACGCTGTTGGACCAGCCGTTCCATCAACTCGAGCGCGATATCCGTCTCTCCGAGGCCAATGTGGGCGGCGATGAAGATCTGGGGCGCCCGCTCGCGCGCGCCGGGGACGGCGTTCATCATGGCGATGCGGGATCGCCAGTACGCTTCGGCCGATTGCGTCGCCAGCGGCATGGCGAGCGTCGCCGCCTGGTCGATGCGGGCGCCGAGATTCTGCATCGCGCCCGTCACGTAACGCGCCGCTCTCGGGAAATCGCCGAGCCGCTCGCAAGCGGTTGCGGCGATCGCGTGCGCCTCGTGGAATCCCGGGTCGAGCTCCAGGATGTGGTGCGCCTGGCGGATGGCCTCGGAGAACTGGCGCGCCTGGTAGAGCGACCATCCCACGTTCATGTTGAACAGGAGCGACAGCGGCTCGAGCTCGACCGCGCGACGGCTCTCTTCGAGGCCCGCCTCCCGCCGCAGCAGCACACCGAGAAGCATCCCGTAGAACGAGCGGGCCAACCCATGCGACGGGTTGAGCTCGATCGCGCGTTTGAACTCCTGCTCCGCCTCGATCCAGCTCCACGAATGGAACATGTGGCCCAGGGCGAGCGTCGCGTGCGCGTCCGGCAGGTTCTCGTCGAGCTGTACGGCCCGGATCGCCGCGTCGCGCGCCCGCGGCCAACCTTCGCTGGCGTCCACGAGGTGATAGAACGCGAGCGCGCCGTACGTATCGCCGAGACCGGCCCATGCCGGGGCATAGGATGGATCGAGCGCGAGGGCTCGCTCGAAGTGCTCGGCGGCCGAGCGAAAGCCCTCCGGCGTCCAGCGGTTCCAGTGATACCGGCCGCGCAGATGTTCCTGATACGCATCGCCGCTGCCAGTCTTCTTGCGTGTGAGTCGCTTTTTCTGCTCACCAGTCAGACGAATGCGCAGCGCTTCCGTGATGTGCCAGGCGATCTCTTCCTGCACGCCCTGCAGCTCCGCCAGCGGACGACGATACTGCTCGCCCCAGAGCTGCGACTCGGTAGTCGTATCCACGAGCTCCGCCTGGACGTTCAGCAGATCTCCACGTTGTGCGATCCGCCCCGTGAGCAGCGTCCGGGCGTTGAGCGCCAGCCCGACCGCGCCCGGATCGGCCTGCACGCCTTTGTACCGGAACAACGAACCGCGCGGAACGACGCGCAATCCCGGAAGCTGCGACAGGCTGTTGATGATGCTTTCGGCCAGGCCATCGCCCAGATACTCGAGATCATCGCCGCTTCCCGTGTGCTGGAACGGGAGCACTGCGATCGATTTGCCGCGCGGAACGCGTCGCTTGCCAGCGACAGCCGCCGCGCCGGAACCGGTGAGCAACGCGCGAAGCGCAAACGCCGTGTCGCGCGCGGTGCTGAACCGGCGTTCGGGTTCCTTCGCGAGGCAGTGATCGATGACGCGCGCGAGTTCGGAAGGCGCCGGCGGATCGAGGATCGGCAGTCGCGGTGTCGGATCGCGCAGCGTCGCCGCCATGATTTCCTGCGGCGTCTGCCCTGCGAAGGGCCGCCTGGCAGTCAGCATCTCGTAGAGGACGCACCCAAGCGCGAACAAATCGCTGCGCGCATCGGCAGGCAGGCCCTGGACCTGCTCCGGTGACATGTAGCCGATCGTCCCGAGCACGATGCCGGGCACCGTCCCCTGATACGTCGCGGAATCGTCGGCGGAGGACGGGAGGACGGCCGACTGCCGCGCAAGGCCGAAGTCGAGGATCTTGGGACCCTGGCCGATCGGCAGGAAGATGTTTTCCGGCTTGAGGTCGCGATGGATGACCTCCTTGCCGTGCGCCGCGGCGAGGCCATCCGAGACCGACGCGGCGATCTCGACCGCCGTACGCCACGGCATCGGTCCGCGCAGCAGGCGTGATCGCAGCGTTTCCCCTTCGAGCAGCTCCATCACGGCGAAGAGCGTGTCTTCCGCTCGCGTGAACTCGTAGATGGTGACGATGCCCGGATGCGACAGCGCCGCGATTGCGCGCGCCTCGCGCTCGAACCGCTCGCGCGCCTCGGCGTCCGAGGAAAGCCGTTCCGGGAGCATCTTGATGGCGACGTGCCGCCCCAGCCGCGTGTCGAGGGCGCGGTAAACCACACCCATGCTCCCGGCGCCCAGGGGCTCGACGATCTGTTACTGACGAAGGATCGTGCCTGACTGTACGGACAAGTTCTCGACAATCAGCCCAATGCTGATTGCTGAATGCTGATTGCTGAATTCACTCAGCATTCAGCACTCCACATTCAGCAATGGGCTATTCGTGGTACTTCAGTTCCCGGCGCCGCTTCGCCCAGGTGCCGTCTCCTGCCGGCTCGAAGACGTGACAGTGATCCATCTCGCCGCCGTAGACGTGAAGCGTGATGGATGGACCGTCCGGACGGGCGTTGGACAGCGTGTGATACTCGAACGGCGGGATGAGACAACCCGCCGATCCGACGCCGGCGGTCACGCGCGTGCGCTCCTCGAACCGGTAGGAATCGCCGGTACGCGCCACCAGATCGTACTGGGCGACTTCCATCCGGCCGTCCACGACGCACTCCACACACCAGATGCCGGCGTGATCGTGCAGCGCGGTACCTTGGCCCGGCCCCCACGTCATAGCGACGACGGTGTACTGGCCGTCAGGATCGCGATGGAACAGCCGCCGCGCGTAGGTGTCGGCGCGCGGTTCGCGGAACTGCTCGTCGAGCGGCAGCGGGCCGTCACGGAGCATCGCCTGCAGCGCGGTCTTCACCTGCTGCGTGATGGTCGCGACATCGCCGGCGCGAACGGCTTCGTCGAGCCGCGCGCACAACGTCTCGCGCCCGATAACTCGCATACAATGCGGATCATAGCATCACCCGCCGTGGTCCTCATCGTGATGGCCGCCGGCGCCGCCGCAGGGGGCCTTGGCGCGCTCCTCGGGATTGGTGGCGGCGTCTTTCTCGTTCCGTTCCTCAATCTCGTCGTTGGTCTGCCGTTTCTCTCCGCGGCCGGGATCAGCCTCATGACCGTCCTCGCGACCTCGAGCGCGGTCTCAGCGCGCAGCTCGGGACGACAGTTGATCAATCTCCGCCTGGGCATGGTCCTGGGAGTCGCAACCGTCACCGGCGCGTTCGCCGGCAGCCTCACCGTCGGGATGCTCGCCGATCGGCAGCTCCAGCGGCTCTTCGCGATCGTGACCGCGGGCATCGCGCTCCTGATGTTGACGCGCCTCGATCGCCGCAACGTGATCCTCGACCCGACAGTTGACCCCGGCGCGCTCGGCGGACGCTACCACGAGCAGGAAAGCGGCGGGGAGGTGACGTACCGGATACGCCGGCTCCCGCTCGGCCTTGGCGTCTCGTTCGTCGCGGGCGTGCTGTCGATCCTGCTCGGCATCGGCGGAGGCATCCTGAAAGTGCCGGCGCTCAACGCGTTGTGCGGCGTGCCGATGCGTGCCGCGGCGGCAACGAGCGCGTTCATGATTGGCGTGACGGCGCTCGCCGGCGCTCTCAAGTACTACGTTCGCGGTGACATCCGGCCTGAACTCGCTGCTGCCGCCGTGCTCGGCGTCCTGGCCGGCTCACGCGCGGGTTTCTGGATCGGCGACCGCGCGCGCGCGAAGGGCCTGAAAGCGCTGATGGCCCTCGTGCTGGGCGGGGTCGCGCTGATCTACTTCTTCAAATGAAACAGTCCCACGAGCTGCTCGGCCGCTTGCTGACGGCGGGTATCGCACTGAGCGCGACTTGTCTGGGCGTCGGTCTCATCCTCGCATACATCGACCGCGCGCGCGGCCTGCCAAACGGGCCGCACCCTCTTCTCGACGCGGGGCTGATCATCCTCATGGTGACGCCGTTCGTCCGCGTTCTCGTCTCCTTGTCTGAAGAGATTCGCGACCACAACTGGTTTTTCGCGTCGATGACGTTGATCGTCATCGCAGTGCTGTGCGTGACGCTGTGGACGGCGATGCGCGCGGCTTGAACCACTGATTACGCGGATCACACAACCACGGATGACGCGGATTACACGGATGTTTTGTCGTCGTTCCACTGCTGTGCTTCAACGTCATGCGGAATGACCCTGACGTGGTGCGTCACGTCGATCCCGAGCGATTCGGCGACCAGCGTGACCGCGGCCCTGACACCGATGGCTCCGCCTATCCCGAGGAGCACGAGAATCCCGCCGAAGGTAATACTGAGGCTTGTGGACGGACGCCGACGTCGAATGAACGACCCCGTTACGCCTGCCGCAAAAAGCAGAATGCGGAGCACGCCATCACTGCGAACAACGTTGGGATGCGCCAGAGTATCCTTCCATGTGATCAGCCTAGTAACTAGGACACCGGTAAGAATCGGTGAAATCCAAGCTCTTGCTTCGATCCATGAAATTCGAGTCCGATTAGGCCAAGCCGTTCGGCGCCGCAGGCTCATGCATCCCTGTCATCCGTGTCATCCGTGGTTAGGAAAGGAGAGCCAAGAATCCGTGAACTCCGTGTCATCCGTGGTTTGAAATGCGCGGAATCCGGTATCCGTGGTGCGGAGATCCGTGGGCGCAGCTAGGTGGTCTGATCGCGAATCGGGAGGGCCTCCGGGCTGCCTGGTATGCCTTCGCTGCCGACGCTCGCCGCAGTTTCCTTGAGGCGTTCATTCGCCGCCTGCCGCATCCGGTTGAGCAGGTCGGCGATCCGCTGCGCCTGGCGGATGATCGTCGCGAGATCGCGCTGCAGAGCGGGGTCCGGGTGCTCGCGCTCGAGCAGATCGCAGTGGCCGATGATGGTCTGCAGCGCGCTATTGATGTCGTTGGCGGTCGAGATCGTCAACTCCGCCATGGCCTCCATTATCCGGTACCGGCCGAGCGAGAGCTGGAGCTGCTGCGCGACGTAGGCGACCGCCAGAATCTCGGCGATCGGCCACAACGTCTTCGAATGCAGTTCGGTGAATGCGTTTCGAGCACGCGAGACCACGTTGATCGTGCCCACCGCGCGTCCTTTGGAGATGAGCGGCAGCACGATCGCTGAGCCGAAGCCCGCGCTGTGGAGCACGTTCGCGTCGAGATAGTCGGCCGCCACCTGCGAGATGTCGGGAATCGTCATCGGCTCGCGGCTCCGGACCACGGCGCCGATGAGCGTTTGCCCGACGCCGAACTCCAGCTCCGGCCGCGGGCGGTTGCGCCGCTCTTCCTCGGTGACGCGCGCCGTGAACGTCTGGAAATTCTGTCCGTCTTCTCGCAGCAGTGCGAGGCCCATGCGATCGCACGGCACCATCCGCGCGATGCGGCGCGCGAGCGCTTGAAACGCCAGCGTGACGTCCGGTGCGCGCGCGATGACCTGCAGCACGTCGTTCTGCGCCTCCAGCTGTTCCATCTGCGTGAGCGTCACCCGGTGCGCGGTCTCGCGCCGCGCGAGGCTGCTCGCGAGTCCGCCGATCTGCCGCGTGGCGATCAGCCCCAGCCAGATAATGACCGCCCAGACGGTGGCCAGCTGGATGAAGAGGCCGGCGGTGTGTCCCAGAACCTCGCCGCCGACCAGCGCCGACACACCGAACTGGATCACAGCCGCCGCGGCGACGCAGGTCCAGATGGTTCGCGACGAGGCCTCGCGCCGGGGGGTCATCGCACTTTAATCAGGGAGGGGCCGGTCTTAAGACCGGCCCCTCCAGGATCGACATGCATTCACTATTCTTTCGCCAGGTTATAGGTCGAGGGCACCGGCCGCAGCGGGCGATCGAACCAGAGCGGCCGGCGCAGCCCGCCTGGGCCCGGGGCCGGTCGCGTTCGCGCCATCCATTCTTTATAGATCTCGTGCGATCGTGCCGTGTCCACCATGATATCCCCGTAACTGTCTGACGGCGCGGCCTTTTCCAGTCTGACCCGCTGGTGCCAGCAGTGCATGCCGCTGACCGGGTCCGGCTGTACCGGGAACGTCAGGTTCTGATGGACGCCGACCTCGGTCCACCAGATGCGGCCAGAGTCGGGATCGGCACTCTCGAACGGCTGCGCGCCGTGCACCTGGTGCATGACGTAGCGCCCCTGCTCGTCGCGCGCGATGCGGACGAGCGACGAAGCGGCGCGGGCGCCGCCTTGATCCTCGTGCAGCCGCCAGCGTCCGAGATGGTGCGACATCGCGAGGATGCCCGGGCGGATCCCTTCCGTCACCCACGCCCGGGTCACGAAGTACCCGATCTGCGTTGAGACCTTGACGAGGTCGCCCGTCGCGATCGCCAGCCGCCGCGCATCCGGCGTCGAGATCCACAGCGGATTGCTGTGCGAGATCTCGTACAGCCACTTGACCGGCGATCGCGTGTGGATCAGCGTCGGGAGCCGGAAGTTCGGAAGCAGATCGAACTCGCGCTCATCTCTTTTCAGTTCGCGCCAGTGCACATGGCCCGGGACGTACCGTGGCAGCGCGTGTTCGGGCCAACCCCAGTCGGTGAGCGTCTTCGAGTACAGCTCGAGCCGCCGTGTGGGTGTCGTAAAGCCCGCACGCGCAACCCCGTCGACGAGCGCGCCGACGACGGCGCCGTCGCGCGTGACGACCTGACGGCCATCGTCCGCGTCTGTGCCGGTCAGCTCGTCGCCGCCGAGCGCCCGTTCGTGCGCGCGGCTGTAGGATTTTTCTTCGACCTGGAAGACGCCGTACTTGCGCATGTACGCGAGCGGCGTGAGCTTCTCGCGCGCGGCCGCTTCCGGCAGGCCCGGTACGGCGTTTTCGAAGATCCAGCGATAGTACTCGTCAACGGTGATCCGCTCGCCCGGCCGATAGGGGGACTCGAAGTACCGCCGGATGCCGAGCGAGCCGTCCGGATCGATGGCCCAGCTGAGCGCGATCCAGAATTCGTTCTCCTCCCAGACTTCACCCGGATTCGCCTGCCACGTGGCCGACGTCTGCTCGCCGCGCTTTTCCCGCGCGACTCGCAGAACCGGCTGACGGAAGCCGATCCATTTCGCGGCGTGGGTCTCCTGGCTCATGACGTCGTGCCGCTCGGTGCCGAGCCCCATCGGCAGAACGTAGTCGGCGAACCACGCGGTCTCGCTCCAGATCGGCGTCAGCGCGACGTGGCAGCCGATCAACGACTCGTCCTGGAGGACCTCCATCCATGTGAAGCCGTCGGGATTGGTCCAGAGCGGGTTGTAGACGCGCGTGAAGTACGTGTCCAGCCGCCCGCGTCCTTCCTTGAGGAAGTGGGGCAGGAGGAAGCTCATCTCGAAGAATGCGAGCGGAAACTCACGCGGGAACAGCAGCTCGTTCCAGTAGCCCGGCGCCGGCGGCGGGTTCGGATGCTTGGGGACGAACTTGTTCGTCACGTGCAGGTTCACGCCCCCGACGGATCCGACCGACCCGGTCAGGACGACGAGGAGGTAGAGGCAGCGGGTAATCTGCCAACCCCAGAGGTTGCCGGCCGCGGCGGCACGCCAGCTGTGGGTCGCGAAGCGATCACCCGCGCGTGCGATCGCTCGGGCCGCTTCCACGATCTTCGCGGCCGCGACGCCTGTTTCCCGCTCGGCGAACTCCGGCGTGAATTCGGCGTACTCCTGCCGGAGCGCCGCGATGAAATTGTCGAACGTCGGCTCGACGCCGGCGTGCTCCGCCGCGAGATATTCACGCCAGTTGACCCACGTTCGGACGAACTCACGGTCGAACAGGTTGTCGTCGAGCAGGATCTTCGCGATGGCCAGCAAGAGGGCGCCCTCGGTGCCGGAGTAGGCGGGCAGCCAGAGATCCGCTTTCGCGGACGAGTTCGACAGCCGCGGGTCGATCACGATGAGGGTCGCGCCGCTCGCCTTGCCTTCCATGATGCGCTGGGCGTGCGGGTTGAAGTAGTGACCGGACTCGAGGTGCGATGAAAGGAGCAGGATGGTCCGTGCGTTGGCGTAGTCGGGCGACGGACGGTCCGCACCGGTCCACAGGAAGTGTCCGAGCCGCGCCGACGAGGAACAGACGTTCGTGTGGCTGTTGTGGCCGTCGATGCCCCAGCATTGAAGGACGCGGTTGGCGTAGCCATCCTCGCCCGGGCGCCCGACGTGGTACATGAGCTCTCGCCGGCGGCCTTCCTGAATCGCACGCCGGATCCGGCCGCCTATGTCCGTGAGCGCTTCGTCCCACGTGACGCGGCGCCACGTTCCCGAACCGCGCTTTCCCTCGCGCCGCATCGGATAGAGGATGCGATCGGGATCCTCCAACTGATTTGGCGTCACCACCCCTTTCGCGCAGGTCCGCCCGCGGCTGCCCGGGTGGACGGGGTTGCCTTCGATCTTTCGGACTTCGAGCGTCTCCTTGTCGACGTAGCTGATGATCCCGCACGCCGACTCGCAGTTGAAACAGATGCTCGGGATGATCCAGTAGCGCCGCCGCTCCTTCCGCGGCCACGCTTTGGACTCGTAGTCGGTGTAATCGTCCCACTCGGTCGGGTCGGGGTGCGAACGGAAATCAGGGCTCATTTGCGTGAATCTGCGGCTATGAGAGTGGAACGCTCTGGCCCGCTTCAACCCAGATGTACTCCCAGGCGAACCCGCCTGCGAGCGCGAGCATGGCGGCAACGGTCGTCGCAACCGCGACCGCCGGACTCATCAGGAGCAGCGCGAGCGGAAGGAGCCCGCCGGCGGCGACGGCAAGTCCCCAGAAGAGGCGCGCATAGGCGCCGCGGCGGATCGTGCTGACCGCCAGCTCGTGATGCACGCTCGGACTGGGCGCGAGCAGCGTCTCGAACGCGAGAAATACGAGATGTGCGGCGACGGCCACCGCGAGGACGCGCACGAGAAACATCGTCGCCGCCGGATCTATTCCGTCGACGAACCGCGTCGCGATGATGAGCGTTGCCGCTCCCGCCGCGGCAGCCTGAGCCAGAAGATCGACTGCCGCGTACGGTCCCTGCCAGAGATCGCGGGCCAACCCTTGCGCGAAGAGGAACCCGGTGTACGACGTCGCGAGGATTGACGCAACGATCGCCGGCACGACGAGCCAAGAGAGCAGCGCGTCGGCGCCGAGCCAGGCCGCCAGCAGCCAAAGCGCCGCGATCGCCCCGTGCGCCGTCAGAAAATAGGCGCCCCAGACCATCCACGATCGCCAGTTCGGCCGGATGAGGATGTAGTAGAAGCGCTCGGGGCGCTCGAGATCGGCGATGAGCACGACGGCGGTCACAGTCCCGAACACCACCGCGATCGCTGGACCGACGACGTTCGTGATCGGGTCGCGCCAGCCAAGCCACCAGAGCATCGCCGACAGGAAGAGCGCACCGGCCGCGATGCCCTTGGTCAGCAGGTACACCGCCATGTCGAAGCCCCAGGGCTTCTCGTGGGGAACGTCGTAATCGACGCGCGGAAGCCCGGGCGCATCGTCACGCTCGGCCGGAGCGCCCAGCGGGCGGAGATGGACCTGCCCTTCCTTATAGATCAGCGGGCGCGAAGAGATCTCGGGCCGGATGACACTCTCCTCGGCGCCCAGGTACAGGACTTTCGGACCGGTTCCTTTCTCCGGCTTCCGGACCATGAAAGCTTCGCGCTGGTAGATTCGCGAGACCTCGCTCGCGGGATCGTCGAGGTCGCCGAAGATCCGGCATTCGGTCGGGCAGACGCTCACGCAGGCAGGCAGCAGCCGGTTCTCCACGCGGTTCGCGCAGAAGTTGCACTTTTCCGCGGTGCGCGTGTTGGGATCGATGAAGAGTTGATCGTACGGACACGCTTCCATGCATGCGCGGCACCCGATGCAGGACTCGCCCTGGAGATCGACGATGCCGTCGCGGCGTTTGAAGAGCGCATTCGTGGGACAGATGCGCACGCACGGAGCGTCGGTGCATTGGTTGCAGAGAACGGGGAAGAAGAACCGGCGTGTGTCCGGAAAGACGCCCTTTTCAACCGTCTTGACCCAACATCGATTCACGCCGATCGGAATGTCGTGTTCTGCCTTGCACGCAATCGTGCACGCGTGGCACCCGATGCATTTGCGCAGGTCGATCGCGAACCCGTACGTGGCCATTCTGGATCCTGAATTCTAGATTCTAGCCCATGCGCTGAGGACGGCTGCGCGGCGGTCGCGCGGCACGAGAGGAAATGTGTCGAGCACGTGACAGAGCTCGTCCGTGTCGAGCCCGTAGAGCCGCGCGGCCCGTGCGTGCGACGCGGCGGCTGCGTCTCGGTCCTCAGGATCCATTTCGAGATGAGTCGAAAGCCTGGCCAGGTCCTCGTAGGCCATCGATCCTCGTTCGGGACGCGGGACCGGCAGCTGTTCGACGATGGCGGTGGAGAGGTGCGTGCCGATCCGCTGGCGAACCAGAAAGTTCGCGACGTAGCTGTTCAGCAGTGCGCAGAGGACGCGCTGGTCCTTGATCGGCCTCGCGTCCTTCAGACAGAAGACCGTATGCGTGGTGACGCACCCTGATGGGACGATCGCGGCGATGAGGGATAGCCGGTTGCTCGCGGACGCGACGTCGCGATAGGCGAGTCGCGCCCGGCTGAACGGTTCGTTCCGAAGCCGCGCCCGCGCGTCGCTCGTCCGGATGCTGAACCGCGCCGCACGCGGATTGACGGCGAATGGCGTCAATTGCTTGCCCTCGATGATCGGAAGTCCCTGCCGCGGTGGCCGAAAGACCTCGGCATCGTCGGTGGCGTTCAGCTCGCGGCCGAAGCGGGCACCCCAACCTGTGTCGGATCCGAGCGGCGGCGCGGCGGCCGCCTTCTCCGCGATTGCCAGGTCAATCGGCGAACGGATTTCCGGGATGACCAGTTGATCGCCCGACAAACGGGCGATCAGGTGCGTGGTGAGCGTCACGGGGAACGCCTCGCGTGGTGTACCGCCATCCGGAATTCGATCTAGGACCCGCGGATCGCGCTCGCCGAAGCGGCACGCGATCGCGCCGCTCGATTCGCCGCGCGTCGCGGTGACCAGGAGAAAGCGCAGACTGCGGTGAATTGGAAAGACCGCGTCGCGGTTCTCGAAGCCGACGATCGAATCGACTGCGCACCGGTCGAGGAGGTGGCGGCGCAGAGCCGCAGACCCGTGATCGAGCGCCAGGCTGGAGGGGAGGACGAGCCCGACGCGGCCGCCAGGCGCCAATAGCGTCATTGCGCGCTCGAGAAAGAGTTGATACAGGTTGGCATGCCCGCGACCCTGGAGGCGGTACATTCCGCCGCCGCGCGCGAACCGCACGAGCGCGGCGGCGTCGCGATGGTCGCCGCGCAGCATCTCCCACGGCGGGTTACCGAGGATCGCGTCGAATCCGGCTGCTCCAAGAGGGGAGCCCACGGCGTCGAAGAAGACCTCTGGGAACTCCAGCGTCCAGTGCAGGAAGCGCCGCTCGCGGGACGTGGCCGCCGCAACCGCCAGGCGCCGGTTCGCATGCTGAGACGGAAGCACACCGGTCCCACCGCCGATCTCTGCTGCGAGCGCGACGTACTCGCGCCTGTCGGGAGCGTCGGATAGATCTGGCCAGAACCAGGCGGCGCACCACAGATTCGCCAGCTCTCGCCAGCGCGCCAGTGGTCCCTCACGGCCGCCGAGTGCGGCGAGCGCGCGTTCCTTGCCGCGCACCGCGGCGAGCGTGTCGCCAGGCTCCTCCGCAATTCGCATTCGACCGGATGCCGTTTCACCGAGCGAGCGTTCGAAGTCCTCGGAAAGATCGAACAGAGACGTGCGGGCGTTTTGCGCCGCACGCGGCCCTCTTCGAGCGCCCAGTCCGGGCGGCTGGCGAAGCAGATCGAAGATCGATGCGCCGACCAGGCTGTCTCCATCCCGAAGCCGATGGTCCAGAAACGTGAGGGGACGATCGGCGGCCAGCGTCGCTAGCCACAGCGAGAGCCGGCCGAGCTGCACCGCCGTCGGGTTCAGGTCGACGCCGAACAGGCAGCGTTGTGCGACTGCGCGTCTGAGAATCGCAGATACACGCAGATTACGCAGATCGCCCGTCTCGCTCGGATCCGGTGGGTTGGCCGCTCCATCCCGGCAAGTCTGATCGAGAACATCCTCAAGTTCCTGCCCGTCGCGGATCATCGCGCGCTCGCACGCGGTGGCGAGGTAGCGGCAGGCGGCTACGAGAAAAGCGCCGCTCCCCATCGCGAGATCGAGGACCCGCAGCGAGAGGATCTCGCGCGCCGAGCGTCTCTCGACGAGCGGGTGCAGCGTTCGCCTTACGAGATATTCCGTGATCGAACGCGGAGTGTAGAAAGACCCCGTCTGCTTTCTTACCGATCGGTTCGTGTGTGTCGTGCTGACCGTCGTCAGATCGAGCACGCTCTCGTAGACGGCGCCGAGTTGTTCGACGTCCAGATCCCGGTATGACACGCGCCGTCTTCCGCCGTCGCCGGATGTTGTCGATAAGGCGAGAAGCACTTCGCGGACCGTCGCGTCGTTGACGCGGCGCGACTCGGCGAGCGGGGTGCGCGCCGGCTCGAACAGCCGCCCGTTGAACGGCGTCACGACCAGTTCCCCCGCGTGGCACCCGGCATGTGCCAGCCGCGACGTCGCCTGAAGCGCAGCCCACAGTCCGCGGCTGGAACCTGCCAGCGCCTGCTCGGTTAACGTGCCGATTGCGTACGCTTTGCGGTACGTCGGGTGCCACATCGGGACCAGCCCGCGCGCCTCGGCGAACAGGAGAAAGAGGATTCGATACACGATGGTGAGCGCCTGATCGGCCGCCCGTGCTCCGAGCGCCCCGCTCACCGCTGTTACGGACGCTCGCACGCCGCGTTCGAGCGCCGCGCCCACTGACACCTGGTGGGCGTTCGACAGCGCAAGCGCGCGGTCGATCACCGAGCCCCCCCTCCGCCTGAACGCCCCGACGCGCAGCAAGCCCCACAACACGCAGAATGCCTCGGCATCGCGGAGCGAAAGAGCGAGATTGAACTCGAGATACCGACGTGCGTAGGTGCGGCGCGCGTCAACGATTCGAATGTCCTGGCCGTTCTGACAGAGCGCCCACTCGGCGCCTGCGGAGATCCCGGCTCGGACAGCGTCACGCCAGGCGCCGTCGAGCGAGGCATTCCATGGAGCGACGACGAGGACGAGCGGCGCAGGCAGCCCACCTGTGTACGCCGCAGGCCTGAGCGGTGAAGAAAGGAGACCAGACTCGAGCGAATCGACGGCTGTCGCTTTGAAGCCGAGCAGATCGAGGAGCGGCGCGGCTACCAGATCGAATATGGCGCGGACGGAGGAGGCGGGCCCGATCGCGGTCAGACCGGAGACGATCGACCGCGCGCGACGCCTCGCGGATTCCCGCTCTGATTCCCCGAGCTCGCCGGCGAGCGCGGAGGAGAGCCGCTCCTGAAGAAACTGAAGGGAGAACAGCGATCCCGAGAGTCCTCTCACCGCCTTTCTTCCGATGGCCTCCGACCGGTTCGATGCCCGGTTCGCGATCCGGCACGCGCGACGAGCAGCAGCTCGGGCGGCTCCTGTATCAGCGTTTGGGAACGTTGGAGGCGATCGATACGAGAGGTGAGATCGCGTTCGAGCGCCGTTCGAGCCGTGTCGTACGCCTGAGCCAGATTGATCGCGCGTCGATCGAAAAGCGCAGGCTGTACCTCGCAACGCTCTGGAATGTTCGTCGAGCCGACGGTTCGCCAGCGTGCGGCGAGCCGACCTGCCGCAAGCTGCCTGAATTTCTGAACCTCGCGCAGCCGAGAAGCGAAGCAGGTTTCAGCGACGTCCTGATTTCCGGCACCAGCGATCGTCGAATCGACGACACGCCCTGCGCCGTCGCTGATCGTCGATCTGAAAATAAACAACGAGCGACTGCCCGCCACCAGGCGATCGAAGCCATTTCGCGGTCGCGCGAGCCTCGACGGTCTCACTTCGAGCAGCAGGGGTCCACGCGAGAGCGATCCGTTGATATCGTCGGCGGGCCGCGGCGGAACGACTCGGACCGATTTGACTGCTACCGCTTCCGAACATGCCCGCTCGGCTAGTGCGGCGACATCGCGCGGCGCCGCGAGCGCTTCAGCGGTGGGCGCCACTTCGACTTCAGGGAGTTCCGCGTCGCCCATGACTGCCGCAGCCACGACGGGTTCCGTCGGCCAGACACCTTCGAACCACCCTGCGCACCTGGCGCGCCGCAGGCGAGCTTCGAGACGGGAGAGAACAATCGATTCCGCCGTGCCGCGGGCGACGAGATGGACGACGTGCGGCCGGCGGCGCTGACCATACCGATCCACGCGGCCCGCGCGCTGCTCGAGGCGTGCAGGGTTCCAGGGCAGCTCGAAATTGACTACCCACCGGCAGGCGAAATGAAGATTCAAACCCTCGCCAGCGGCGTCCGTGGCAAGCAGGAGCGAGATCGACTTGTCATTCAGAGCGGCACATGCCGTGCGCCGTTCCTCGCGAGACAGGCCACCGTAAAGAAGTGCGTGCGGCCGAGTAGAGGCAAGCTGGCGCGAGAGGTAGTCGAGCGTGTCGCGATACTCGGTAAAGACGATTGCCGGGTCGCCTGTGCGGCTCAGCATGCGATTCAACGATCGCACCTTGCTTTCCCGGCCGGCGCATGCGGCCGCCGCCGCTGCCAGGGTCGTGAGGATGTCTCGTTCGGACCTGCTGTCGGTGAGACCGGGCGCGCCAATCACGACATCGCTGACGGTATCGTCGGTCGACGCTTCTCCTTCTTGATCGTGATCGAATGGAAGTGCGACTTGGGTATCGAGGTGGTTGTCAGACTGCTCGAGGAGGGCCAGCCGCCGTTCAATCGTCCGGCCGACCGCCCACGCGCTCGACAGCGCTCGCTTCCTGAGCACGATCATGGCGAGCCGTGCCGCCGCGGAGGCGTTTTCGCGCCAGACTCGCGACGTATAGCGGTCGAGCAGCCGGTGCAGGTGGCGTTCTTCCGCGGTCAGCCGAATCCTGAGCAGGCGCGTTCGCCGATCCGGCACGCCAATCGCGAGCGAGGCTCGCGCGCGACGGAAAACGATCAGCTCCTGCTCGAGCGGCGGCGATGATCGGCCGCGTCCGGTCGCAAGGAGGGCAGCGTAACCCTCACGATCCGATGCGTACGGGGTTGCCGTCAGCAGGATGACGCGCGCCGCGCGTCCGGCCGCACGATCGAGCGCGGCGCCGCGGTCCGTTCCCGGCGCGGCCAGGTGCGCCTCGTCTGCAATCACGAGGTCCCACCAGAGTCCTTCGATGCCATGCAGCACCTCAGGACGCTTCAGGAAGTCGAACGAGACGACGTAGACGCCAGGCAGCGACCAGGGATTGACATCGGACGGGAGCTCCTGCACCGCGCTCGCGAGAAACGCCGCATCTGCCAGGAGGCAGGTCTGCCCGAATCGCGTAGCGAGCTCACCGGCCCACTGATCGCGAAGGCCGGCGGGCGTCACGATGAGCACGCGATCGGCTTCGCCGCGCGACTGCAGCTCCACGAGCGCCGCCGATGCCTGCACGGTCTTGCCTGCTCCCACCGCGTCCGCGATGAGAACCCGCGACGCCGCGCCGCTCGCCAGCGCCATGGCGGGCTCGAGCTGCCACGGCAACAGATCGATCGCCGCCCGGTGCGTTGCCTGGAGCCCGCACGCCGGCCGCGTGGCGCCGGCCGCGGCTGCAAGGAGGCGCATCCACTTTCGACGCGACACGCGCCGCCAGGCGAGTTCGGAACGATTGACGGCGCCAACCGCCGTCCGGCCCTTGTCCAGAGGTTCGAGGCGATCGAACGGCAGGAGCAGCACGCGCTCCTGCCCATCGTTACCGGGCGAGATGCTTGCGAGTTGAACCTCGGCGCAGTCGTTCCAGGCTTTGAGAGCGACGACGCGCCACGGTTCGTCGCGCGCCAGGACTCGCTGGCCCGCGTGCAATTCCTGCCACATGTTCCACGCTCGTGGAGTGCACTTTGTGCCACGTTCCCGCCGGGAACGCGCCGTGGCGTAGTCGATCGGCAAGTGCGATGCCATCGTGGCCGATGCGATCGACCTCCCCGAGAGTCGCGCTTCGCGGTACAGTGCTTAGGCTTCCCATCTGGACCCGGGGCACCTTCAGCCGCATTCAACCAATGAGTCCTGGACGCGCTCGACTTGTGCGTTTCGTTCTGCCGATTGTGCTCGTCATCTGCTGCGCGTGCGGCCGCGACCGTACGCCTGCGCCCGATATCCGCCTCGAACCAGGCGAATTCACCGTCGAGTTGAACGGGCTCAAGCTGTGGTTCAAGGTTTCGGGACGCGGCCCTGTGTGTCTGATGCCGACGCCCGCGTGGGGGCCAAGCTCAGACCTGTATTTCAGGACGCTTCAACGGCTCGAAGACATCTTCACTGTCGTGTACCTCGACTCGCGTGGCACAGGACGGTCCGCGCGGGCCAAGTCGCCGGCGCAGTACACGTGGGATCATCTCGTCTCAGATCTGGACGCGCTGCGCGCTTACTTGAGGCTGGATTCGATCTGGCTGATGGGACACTCCGAAGGCGGCACCCAGGTCCTCCACTACGCGACGCGATTTCCCGACCGTGTACGCGGACTCGTACTCCTGAGTACCACGGCGGTGGCTGATGCCGAGTCGGAGGCGGATACGGAAGCGCGCATGATGCGCCGTCGGGGTCAGGCCTGGTTCCCGGACGCGGTGAAGGCGCTGAGGGCGTCCGCCGGCACCGACGCGGAAATGGCAGCCAACGTTCGCGCGTTCCTTCCTCTCTATTGGTCCGATCCGTCGCGCATCGACAAGCATCGTGAGCATTTCGAGGCGACTTCGATGTCCGTCCAGGCTGCGGCGGGACAAAGCGCGTCGAGGCGCTATCCGTTCGATGTGAGAGCCCAGCTTCGGCAGGTGATGGCGCCAGCGCTGATCGTCGTCGGAGACGACGACTTCATCTGCTCGCCGGCGGCCGCCAGGCGACTGCATTTGAGCCTGCCGAACTCGAAGCTTCTGCTGATCGAAGGCGCCGGCCACTTCCCGTGGCTCGAGCAACCCGAGGCCTTCAATTCTCAGGTACCGTCGTTCCTCGCGTCTCTCGCGAAACGCTGACCGCCCGCTTTCGCGTGAACGCTGATCTCTTGACTAGAGCCGGCGCGCGGCGCAGCATGGATCACATTCCCCGGACTCCGCGCGGTTCCCACCGACTGCGAAATATCGTGCATTTGTGATGAGCGTAGCTGACGCTTCGAATCAGGCGGTGATCTGCCCGGGGTGCAACCGTCGCGTTCCGCGAAGGATCCCGGTGTGCCGGTGCGGCTTCCACCTTGGCGCTTTGTCCGGTGCCGACGCCGAAGCCGCCATGGCGGTCGACGAGCCGGTAGCACGATCCCGCCCATGGGTCCCAATCGTCCTGATCACGGCCGGCCTCGCGCTGGCGGGCGCGGGCATCTGGTATACCTCGCAGCGCCGCGCACAGTCGCAGGACAGCTCCGTTCCCACAGCCGCTCCACGGCCTGCCGGGGCAAAGGCGGACGTTCAGGCAGGCAAACCGGCCCCACAGCCGCTCAGCGTTGCGCCGCCTTCACCGACACTCACGGGAGTCGGAGAACCGAGAACCCCTGGAACCCCTGGAACCCTTGAAGAAGTAATAAGCCAGGCGATGCCCGCAGTGGTTTCGATCGAAACGGCCACCGCTCGCGGCACCGGCTTTTTCATCTCCCCCGGCCTCGTCGTCACTAACGCGCACGTCGTCGAGACCAACAGGTCCGTGAGTCTTCGGCTTACTTCCGGCAAGCTGCTCAACGGACGCGTAGCCACTGTGTCGCCGGAATACGATCTCGCGCTCGTCCGCCTCGATCCTGCCCCGGCCGACCAGACAGTTTTGCGCCCGCGGACGGTACATGACATACGCGTCGGCCAGGAAGTGATCGCGATCGGATCGGCGCTCGGCGTGCTGCAGAACACCGTCACGCGCGGCATCATCAGCGCCGTGCGCCGGGCCGGAACGGTCGTCCTGCTGCAGACCGACGCGGCCATCAACCCCGGAAACAGCGGCGGACCATTGCTCGATCGATCCGGTCTCGTTATTGGCGTGACGACGATGAAGGTTGGGCAGGCCGCGGAATCGATTGGGTTCGCCGTTGCGATCGATCACGCCCTTCCACTGATCGAAGGCAAGCAGCCGCAGCCGTCCACGTCGTCCGCGCCCTTGTTGGCGCCGCCGCCGCTGCGCCCGAGCGCGCCGTCACAGGTCGAGGACGCGCGTGAAGAGGGAGTCCAGGCTTTCGACCGGGCGATGCAGGTGGCAGGTCAACGAGCGGACGACATCGATAATGCCTGGGCGACATTCCGGATGCGCTGCTCGCCGCGCGCGCGCGCCGCGTCGGGCGATCGCGAGTGGTTCGGCGTCTGGGATGACCGCGGTGTTCTGATCGCACCTGCAGGCAACTGCGCCGTGTGGCTCGACGACATTATTCAGGCCGCCAATCAGTTCCGTTCCGCCATGATCACGGCTGACGAGCTTGCCCGCCGCGCGGAAGTGTATCCAGGCGTCCGGCGCGACATCAGACGACGCTACAGACTGGATTGGACCGGTTGGGAAAGGTAGCGACCGCGTATCGTCTAGCCGAGAGACTTCGCGATCACGCGGCGGATCCGGCACCCGGTCGGATACGTGATCGTCGCAATCGCTGGTGGAATCCGAAGGACTCCGAGCGGACCCTCATCGTTTCCATTCGACGAATGTCCGTTGTTCCCTACGTGGATCGCCTCTGCGTCCTGCAGGCGGCGCGCCCACATCGCGAGAGGCGGGAGGCGCTCCACGAGGCGCACGGGTCTGGCGGGCTCTGGCGGTGGTGGAGGCTCGGGACGCGAGAATCGTGCGAGCGGTTCGAGCGAAGCGCTGACAAGTAGTGGCGACTGGAATGCCGGTTCGGGTTCGTAGACGCGAACCTTCTCGATCGAGGCCGCGGCCACCGCCGGGTCGTACGCCGGCTCCACGTATGGCGGCGGTTCGATCGGCGGCGGCGCCTCGACCGGCGGCACGATCGTCACGGGAGTTTCCGCCGCGATCGGAATCTCGTCGATGGCTGGCGGGTCGGAAGTGACAGGTTTGATCTCGGTAACCGGCGGCGCTTCGGTAAAAGGCTTGATTTCTCTCTTCGGCCTGACCTTCGCAAAGAGCACCGAACCGAAGATCTGCGGCTCGGCTACCGGCGCTGGATCGGGCCGTGGCGCAGACTCGACCGCCGCTTCCTTCGACAGCAGTTCGCCCAGCGAACTGACCGAGCTGACGAGCGGACGTTCGCGCGCTTCCACCAGGACCGGCTCGGGCGAGGGTGCGGGGGGCGTGAGAGGTTCGTGAGCGAGTGCACTGATCGGCTCCGCCGCGTACGCCACGACGGGCTGAGGATCCGCGGCGATTACGGGTTCGGCCGCCGCTGTGAGTATCGCTTCGCTCGACACGTCCGCCGGTAATTCGACTCGCTGGACCTCAGGCTCCGCGTCAGTGCTGGCGGCCGCTCCGGAAGCAGCGCGTCGAGCGGCACGCTCGGCGGCAAGCTTCGCCGCCTCGATGTTCGCTTTCATCTCCGTGGCGGTCTTGAGGTACCCGGCGATCTGGTCGGCGAAGACGACAGGGTCGCAGCCTTGCGTCGGAACGTCGTCCGCTGTCTTCTTTTTGAATCCGAACAGCCCACGCCTGGACTTTCCGCCGTCTGACGCAGCGAGCAGCGGGATCGTCAGCGTCTGAAGGTGCTCGGCGCCTTCGAGCGTCCTCAGGTGTGCGATGAGTTCCTCTTCCTCGCGCGGCGAGAAGAGAGCGGTGACGAGAATCAGGTCCGGCGCTTTCTTCTTGATCGACGCGAGCGCGCCATCTTTCGAGTCGACGACCGTGAGCTGCGCACCCGGCACGCGGTCCTTGACCACGTGGGAGAGGGCGGCTGCCTGCCGTGGATCCGATTCGATTGCGAGGATGTACGACACGGAGATATCCGGTCACGACCGCGCAAGGCGCATGCCGCTTCGGTTCTATGCCGGACGACAGAAAACCCGTATGTTTTCAGGGGTTTGGCGTACGGGGCCGGAAAGGGGCGGGGCGACGCAGGGTCTATCCCGAGGCGGTGGGTTACAGAATTGTCCCGCAGGCCCCTATGTCTTCAACATGAACAGGAACAGCACCCCACCCACGACCGCGAAGAAGAGCATCGGCGCGTTGTCGATGCTCTGAGTTTTCAGCGCATCGACGAGGGCGCGGCCCAGGTCGGTGACCTTATCGCCGAACGGTGTCACAGCTCCGCCAACCGGATCGGAGAGCATCGAGCTCGCTTTCATCCGCACGTTCGGATCGATTGAGACGAGCACGACGAGGATGACCGCGACGCACAGGAGCGAGCCGATCGTTTCCTTCGTCCCCAGCTTCATTCGAGTCTTCGCCGCAAACCACCAAGGCAAGCGGCGTGCCGCGCAGTGTCTCCCGCCAGCACGGAGCAAATTGCGCGCGGGCGCTCTCGCGTCATTAGTGATCTGACGGATCGCGTAGTTCGATTACGAAATTCTCACCGCCACACGCCCCATGCGGATTTCGATGTCGCCGTTACGAAAACAGCGCAGTTCTGTGCCCGGCGGCACGTCGCACACGCCGGATTTGCCGCTATCCCCGCGCCCCCAACCGCCACGAATTCAGCTCTTTACCGTGTGAGCGGGCCCTGGGAGTGACGGCCGGGCATGGCCGTTGCCTTTGTCGAGCCCGTGACGCGGCGTTGTGCCGCGTTCGGTTCGTCAACCCCAGTAAGCGGCCGACACGCCGCGCACGGCATCGCTGAAAAAGCAGCGATGCAATTGAGGGAGGGCCTCATGGATCGTCTAGTTGGGTTCGTGAAGTCGCTGGCTCGTAACGAAGAGGGCCAGGACCTGCTCGAGTACGCGTTGCTCGTCGCGCTCATCGCGCTCGTCGCGGTGGCGGCTGTGACGGCGGCCGGCCTCGAGGTCCAGGACATCTTTACGGCGATCGCG
>DATAEE010000328.1:0-4406 GCA_036258175.1 Vicinamibacterales bacterium | reverse complement strand
CTACCATGTTCATCACCGTGAAGACGAATCTTTTTATGTGCTCCAGGGACGCGTGGCATTCGTGTGCGACGGCAAGTGGCTCACCGCCGGACCGGGCGACTTCGTGTTCGGTCCCAAGAATATTCCGCACGGCTTCAAGGTGACAGGCACGACGCCCGCTCAGCTGCTGCTGCTGGTGTCGCCCGGCGGCTTCGAGCGATTTACGAAAGATCTCAGCGAGCCAGCTGGTATGCCCCCCTCGCCGCCGGACCTTGCGAAGCTCGTGGCGGTGGCAGCCACCTACGGCGTTGACATACTCGGCCCATTGCCTGAAGAAGACAGTCGCGGATGAGCGACTAATGGGTTAGGTAACGACAAACGCCGCTGTGTTTACCGAACGACGGCCTGCACCCCGCACCGCGTCTTCGCGCAATTTTGGAAAGTGAGTTTAGCCCTCGATTTGCCCCCAAAACTGAGGGTCGGGAATGTGGTGCCGATTGGTCAATCCTTCGCGACCACTTCGAGAGTAATCCGGCGCAAGTAGCAGAGATAATGACGCCGACCTTCACGTTGCTTGGTCGTCGGTCGTGGCATGCCCGTGACCATTGGCCGTGAAATGACGTCGTCCACTCGTGCAACGTCGGGCGTCAAACGTGTGCCGCCTGGAACCGTTACTAATCAGGAGAACGACAATGGAACCGACGTCGAGTGCAATCGGGCTCATAGTGATCGTGGCACTCTACATCGTTATTGGGGTTATGTCGGCCGCTGGGTCGGTGTACATATCGAAGATACTTCTTGGCGCAAAGGCAGAGCAGATATTCTTCGGATTGTTTCTTATCCCAATCGCCGGCTTTTACTTGGCCTTCACGGCGCACTTTGGAGACAAGGATGCGTGGCAGTTAGAAGCGAGCGCAGTGGCGGTGTTTACTGTTTTCGGCCTCGTGGGAGTCCGAGTTCCATTTGCTCTCATAGTCGGATACCTGCTCCATGGCCTATGGGACGGGGTCCATGAGTTTAACGCTCATGCTGGCTCTCTACTGGGGCCTCGACAGACCACATCCGTGCCACTGGCCTACGGCTTCTTTTGCGCCACATATGACTTTCTCATGGCGATATATTTCTACACTCGCCGCAATCACTGGCACGCAGCCTGGAGCGGGATAGCGGCAATGACGCCATCGCGCACAAATCGAGAGTAGGGCCGAATGCGTGCCTCAGAAGGGAACGCAGAGAGACGCCAACCAGCCTGACGGCCGCAAGCAGGGCTTCGGCATTGGCCGCAAGGCCCGCCATTGATCATCAGTGCGCCGTCCTTGCCGGCCGTCGCGATCGCGTGAGGTCCGCAAAAACGCCGCAGTGTTTACGAACGCGCGAATGAGGGTCGGTAAGAGAGGGGCGGCTGCTCGAAACCCGGGACGCCTCGGATGTTCGATCTGATTGATTGACGGTATGACGATGAGATCGAGCCATAGGTGATCGGGTGATCGAGCGATGTCATTGCGTCATCGGCGAATCTGTCTATCGAGTCAAAGGATCGCCCTATCGGGCTATCGGCGTCATCGACGAGATCGGGATGTCGGGATATCGCCGATGCCTCGGTATCGCGATAGCCGCGGTAACCCGATCAAATACCCCGATACCGAGATCCCCGATGATCAGATGACATCGCCCGATCGGCCGATCACCCATCGCCCGATTGACCCCATCACAGCTCCACGTCAGTCACGTCTGTTCACGGCCCATCTCTATCCGACGCCGCTGCGCACCGACCGGTCGTTGGTCGTCAAGTTCTCGCGGATGTTCGATCTGATTGATTGACGATATGACGATGAGATCGAGCCATGGGTGATCGGATGATCGGGCGATGTCATTGCGTCATCGGCAAATCTGTCTATCGAGTCAAGTGATCGCCCTATCGGGCTTTCGGCGTCATCGACGAGATCGGGATGGCGGGATATCGCCGATGCCTCGGTATCGCGATAGCCGCGGTAACCCGATCAAATACCCCGCTACGAGCTCCACGTCAGTCGCGTCTGTTCCCGGCCCATCTCTATCCGACGCCGCAGCGCACCGACCGGTCGGTCGTCGTCAAGTTCTCGCGGATGTTCGATCTGGTTGATTGAGCCGAGCTGTCACCGAATTCCACACCGCTGAATCTCCTTCAGTAGGACCTGGGCTGTGCGTGCGGTGCCGGAAATCCGGCACCGGCTGGCCCTGGGTCCGGCGGGACAGAGGGAGAGACGCCATGACACTCAAGAAACGACTCTTTGCGGTTGGCTCCATGATGCTCGTCGCATCCGGGCTGGCGATGCTGTCGCCCGCGTCCGCTCAGCCGCCCTGCGCGTGTCACCACCATCAGCAGATGCCGATGTACGACACGAAGGCGGAGGCGACGCTTCAGGGAACGGTCGAAGAGGTGAAGACCGTGAGCGGCATGATGGACGGCCGGGGCATGCAGGGAACACATCTCATGCTGAACGCCGGCGGCGAGACGATCGAGGTCCATCTCGGTCCGTCGTGGTTTCTGAAAGAGAAGAACGTCGAGATCGCGAAAGGCGACACGGTGGAAGTCATCGGTGCGCGACGGAAGATCGGCGAGACCGACGCGCTTCTCGCGCGCGAGATCCACAAGGACAAGACCGTCTGGACGCTTCGTGACGCATACGGCCGACCCCTCTGGGCGAGGGCCTATCATCGATAACGGCCGCGGCGCTACGTTTTGTCGGGGAATGAGGCCAGCAGGCGTTCGATCTGTGCGCGCGCCCTGGCCCTGACGGCGGGCGGCAGCGGCCGTTCGCCCGTCGCCCGGCAGAGGCCAATCGTAGCGCGCAGCCCCGCGATGACGCCCGCGCAATCCGTGCAGCCCTGGCAGTGTTCGTCAATGGCGCGGCAGGTCGCCTCGTCGAGCTCCTGGTCCAGGTAGGCGGAGACGCGCTCGAGGAGCGCCGCGCAGTCGGCGTTGCGCATTACAGACCCTCCAATTGCGGGCGCAGCAGCACGCGCGCGCGGTGAAGGCGCGCCTTCACGTTGGCTTCTGAGATTCCCGTCACGGTCGCGACCTCTCGAGTGGAGAGCCCCTCCATTTCCCGGAGCACCACGATGATCCGGTAGGAAGGCGGCAGCGACAGCAACGCGGCTCGCAGCCGCCCCCCCACCCATTCGTTGAGGGCGAGGTCGTCCGGCCGCTTCGACGCGTCTTCGACGTCGATCTCGACGCGCTCGCCGTCCTGCCCGGTTTCTCCCTGTTCGATCGAGGCGAAGTGGGCCGGCTCCCCCACCCGGCGCCGGCGTTTCATCAGACAGGCGTTCCGGACCGTGCGGTACAGCCACGTGCGGAAGGCTTCCGGGTCGCGGATGCGGTCCACGTAGCGATACGTCTTGAGCAACGCGTCCTGCATGACGTCTTCCGCATCCTCGGGATGACCGCACACGAGGAAGCTGAAACGGAACGCAACCTCCTGCGCGCGCATCAGCAGACGCTCCATCGCTTCGCGGTCCCCTGTGGCCGCGCGCCGGACGAGGGGGGCGTACTCGGAGGGAGGCTCCTCGCCCCCATGTGATGAGAGATGCAGATTCTGGTGTTTGGTCACGGCCGTGTCACCACGGGCCCCTGCCTTGAATCTATCCCACATGGCGGTTCGCGCCGCGCTTGCGGCACTCTGGTTCTCTTGCATCCCCCCGCTCGCCGCGGCAGGCGAGAGGCTGACGCTGGACGATGCCATCCAGCAGGCGCTGACCCGGAACCGCACCCTCTCGGCCGCGCGGGCGGGCGCGGACGAAGCCGCCGAGAGGGAAACCGAAGCCCGCGCCGCGTTCTTCCCGCGCGTGTCGTTCACGGAAAGCTGGCAGCGCGGCGATCAGCCGGTGTTCGTCTTCAGCTCGCTCCTGTCGGCGAGGCAATTCGAGGCCAGCAACTTCGCCATCGACGCGCTGAACCATCCGGACCCGCTCGCGTTCTTCCACGGCGTGTTCTCGGTCGAGCAGCTGGTGTTCGACGGCGGGCGAACACGCGCCGCCGTCGGCACCGCGGAGAGCCGGCGCGACATGGCGGACGCGGGCGCGAGCGAGCTGGCGCTCGCGGTCGTGACGCGTGTCACGGAGACCTACGGTCGTCTGCTCAGGGCCGAAAGCGGACATCGGGCGGCGCAGGCGGCGGTCGCGGCCGCCCAGGAGGATCTTGCCCGCGCCGAGCGCCGGCGCGACGCAGGCGTCGCGACCGATGCGGACGTGTTGTCGCTCGCGGTGCACCTCGGTGACGTCCGTCAGCGAGCCATTCAGGCGTCGGGCGACGCGGCGATCGCCCGCGCCGAGTTGAACCGCCTTACCGGCGCGCCGGTCACGCGCGACGTGAGCGTCGAGGAGCCCGTACCGGTGACAAGCGTCGCGGGCGGCGCCGACCTGGCGGCGCTCCTCCGCGAGGCCGA
>DATAEE010000327.1:0-33094 GCA_036258175.1 Vicinamibacterales bacterium | reverse complement strand
GTACCCAACGATCACGACGCTGTTCTTGAACGCTGCCAGCGACCCGGTCTCGGCAGCGCCTGACAAAACCTCGCTGTACGGATGTTCACGTCCGATCAACTGCCCGGCATCGGGCACGTGGACGATCGTGCTGAGAAACCGGTCGACGACGGGAATCGATTCGACGACGGCACGGTCTTGGTCGCGCAGCCTGATCCGCCGGGCGCGCGGGTCGAGCGAAGCGACGAGCAATCCCTGCCGCGCGGCCTTCGCATGCATCGCGACTTTCAAGCTGAATGACGGAACGACGCCGACTTCCGTTTCCTGGATCGGGCCGGACCGCATGGCAGGCGGCGGCCACGCGAGCGGCAGTTTTCGTTCCCCCGGAGCGCCAGCGACCATGCCCCATCCGTCACCGATAGCGGCTCTGAGGCTGTCGGCGATTCTCGGTCGGGGCGTTCGCTCCACCCACTCGAGATGTTGGACGCCAATCACGACCGCCGTGCCCGACTTGCGGGCCCGGTCGATCGCACCCGCCAGCTTCGCGTCGCACTGCGAGAAGCCCTGCTCGAACAGCAGATCGAAGCCGACCGCCGCCGCGCCGGCGGTCGCGAGGCCGTCGATCAGATCGGCGTGATCGCAGCGTCGCGCCATCGACGGCTCACCGCCAGTGGCGTCGGTGTCGGCGAGGACCAGCACGATTCTGTCGTTGAAGTCGGCCGGCACGAGTGAATCCATCGCGCGGACGAACAGGTACTCGAGTCGATCGTCGAGCCGCAGAACGAATGGCGCGTTGAACAGGCTCAACCACGACGCCAGGAGCACGGGCAGCGATACCAATGCGGCGACGAGAAGATGGCGCGTCCGGATCTGCCGATTGATGTCGGCGACGCGCTGGTCGTTGGCCGGGATCGCCGCGAGAGCGGCCGGATCGCCGATCGCGGTCAGGAGCTTTGTATCTGCCGCGTACGTCGCCTTGATGTCCTTGAGCCGTCCGACCTCGCGGGCGGACGGGATGAACGCCCGCTTCCCGTCCTGCCGGCCGAGATCGAAGACGACACCCGCGGACGACCGCATGAACAGGACGGGCGTCGCGAAGGCGGGCGTGCCCGGATGATCGGTGTCGAGGCAGTTGCGCGCGTGCGAAACCGCCGCATCGACGCGGCCGCGATCCGATCCCGTGCACAGCTTGCGGTAGAACTCCCGCGCGAACAGCACCGCCGCGCGGTCTTCGATCGGGTACTGCATCGCGACGACGGCCGGCACACCGCGCCGGACGATCTGTGGCGCGACTCCGGCGAGGGGCCGCGTCGCCGACACCTGCGCGCCCTGACAGGCGTTCAGCACGACCAGCTTCATCGACGGGTAATCCTGGAAGAAACCGCCGAATGCGCGTCCGGACATACGGTCGACCCCTGCCGGATCGTCTTCGGAATTGAGCAGGAGCAGGCCTTCGTCCTGCTCGAACTCCCCGTGCCCGATGAAGTGGAAGACGTGAAACCCGCCGGAGACGAGCGCCGCTCGAATCGTGGATCGCGTGACCCGTCCTTCGAGAAACGTCGGCGACACCGCGTCGCCGAGATCGCGCAGCGCACGCTCGATGCTTTCGCGCTCCGGCTGCACGTCGAGCCCGCTCGCCTCGGGAATCGCGATCAGCATCTTGACGGGCGGGGTCGTCTGCAGATTCCGGATCGGCTCCTGCAGGCTGATGTAGCGCGTCAGCGGTGTCTCGGTGGAGGTCGCAAGGAACGCGTCGCGCGATCGATCGTAGAGCAGCTCCCAGGGCAGGACAGCCGCCTCGAGCGCGTCGATGCAGAGCCGGATTCGAACCCCTGTCGCATCGTCTCGCTGCGTTTCGCCGAGACTGCTGCGATAGAGATCGCGGATGTTCGCGTTGAAGAGCCCGTCCCAGAGCTGCGCGCCGAACTGCTTGAGGAAATCGCTGGACGGATCGACGCCGGCCGGGTCCGCGGCTACGCGAGCGCACGCCGCGTCGATCTCTGCAGACGCAGGATCCAGCGCCAGGAAGCCGTCTGCTTCTCCCTGTGTCTGCGATCGGCCCTTGACGGCGTAGCGGCCCTCGACTCGGCGCTCGATGGTCAGATCGAGGTTGTAATACTCCATGTCCGCGCTGCGCTCACGGACTCGCGCGCCCGGCCTCGACCGAGATCGTCTTCAGGAATTCGTCCCAGGCTCTGAACACGGGGGACGACGCCCGCTTCTTTTCCCGTCCCATCTCGCCGTACGTCTCCGCGCTCTGCTCGGGGATAAAAATTGGATCCCACGCGAACTGATAGGCACCCCGGGCGCGGTCGGCAATCGTTCCCCGCGTTTCTCCTACGTGCACGCTGACACGCTTTCCGTCGCAGTACCCGAGAAACGCCCGGACCGTCGCCGATCGGGCATCTCCCTCGCGCAGAAAACTGCACATTCGATCGCCGACGGCATTCCAGACGATCTTGCCGACGCCGCCTGGCAGTCCCGGCAGCGCGTCCATGAACAGGCCGCCGTGCTCCACGACGCAGGGGTGGCGCATGTATTCGTACGCGTCGATGGCTTTCTGACGCACGATGACCCCTACATCGGGATGCAGAATCTCCTGCACATCGCGCTCAACGACGCAGAGTTCGAGGTCGTTGATCTTCCGGAAGGCGAAGTAATCTTTCGCCTCGCCCATCTTGAATGGATTCGTGGTCAGGAAATACAGTTTCATGACAGCGACTTCAGGAAGTCGGCGACGCTGCGGGTCTTGTCCAGCGGATCCAGTTCGATCACCTTGACGTCCCATTGCGCCAGTAGCGTTCGCTGCACTTCGCCGGCGCCGAAGGCCGTCAGGTACGCGCTCGGGGCGCGATCCGGATCGCGCTTCGCCGCGTTACGGAGCTTGTGCAATCGATACAACAGATAGCGGATGTTGACGTCGTCGAGAGAGTAACCGAGAAACAGCAGGGTGCGTCCGAGCGTGTCGGAGCGCAGGCGGATATCGATCGCCGATTCGAACTCCAGCCGGTCGAAGTAGCTCGACTCGGTCAGCACCAGGCTCGCATCGTCGCTGAACGTGCCGTGAAATTTTACGACCTGCGTCGCCTCCGTTTCGGGAGGGGCGGCCGCCATGTCGTCGATGTTGGCGACCGTGTGGCACGGGACGCCTTTCAGCTCGAACGCTCGCTCGATGATGCGATCGTAATTGGTCGTGTAGATCACCGGCAGGCGCAGATCGACCAGCAGCGAATGCGTCTCGGACGCGATGATGGCGTCGTCTGGCGGGTTGAATAGGCGATCCATCTCGCTGCGGAGCGGCCCGATGCTGCCTTTGACCGCGACATAGTATTCGGCGAGCTGCAGCTTCGTCCCGTTGAGTTTGTAGACCTCGGGGTCGTAGCCAAGCTGCTTGGCGATCGTGTCGATCAGCCGCGACCAGGACGGGAGGCGGAGCGGGATCGACAGCCCCGCGCCGATGAATGGAATCAGGCGCCGCTCACGGCGCAGCTCGCGGAGCGTGTCGATCGCTTCGTGATACGCCACTCGTCTACTCCTTCAGGAGCGCCGGCCAGTTCAGCACAACCGTCACCGCCGACTTGGTGATCTCCGGTGTGTTGATCAGGAACCGCTGCCCGTCGCGGGTGACGTCATACTGGTGCCACACCAGGCCGGTCGTCGGTTCGACGCGGGTTGTGAAGAGCGGCGCCGGCTTCCCGACCTCGGCGAGCGCGCCAAGCGCGACGGGGACAGCCATTAAGCGGCTGTCGAGGCCCAGGTAGTACAGCTCCTTGCCGTCGGATCGCCACTTTGGCTGCAGGCCTCCATCGGTCGAGACCTGCCACCGTCCGGCCGGTTTCGGAAAGTTCTGGACGTAGACCTCGAATCGACCCGAATCGCTGCTGGCGAACGCAATCCAGCGCCCGTCCGGCGACATGCGCCCCTGTGTCGTAATGGTCCGGCCCTCGACGACGACTTGTGGCGTGCGGTCGGTCCCCGCCATCGGGATGGTCACGATCTGGAGCGGCGCGTTCGGATGACAGATGAGACCGCTGCCGTCCGGCAGCCAGTCGTCCGGAATCCAGGGCTCGTCCTTCACGCGCTCCTCGGGTCGCGTGCCGCTCGAATCCTTCATCAACATCGCGATGTTTCCCTGCCAGGCGATCGTCTTCCCGTCGGCTGACCAGACCGGCGCCGCGTCGCGGCCGGTGTCGAACGTGAACCGCGCTGGCACGCCGCGCGCGACATCCATCAACCAGATATCGCGATTCCCGACCCGGTCGACGAGCTCGACGGCGACCCGCGCGCCGTCCGGCGACAGACGCGGATTCCGGTAGGGGCGCGGCTCGCCGATTTCTCCAAGACGATTGCCTGTCCGATCGAACCAGACCAGACGGCTCAACGCCGTGTCCGCCGATCCGCGGTAGGCAAGGACGCCGGCCGCGGATACGCTGAACGCGGCAAGGCCTGTCTCGGGAAATTGATCGACACGGTCGGCGATTGGAATAGCACTGGCAGTTGCGACCGCACGGTCCGGATCAAACGGCTGCGCCATCAGCACGCCGCTGCGCGCGTAGATCAGGTATCCGGGCGGGACGTACCTGACATTCGACGCGGTATCGATGATCCGGCGCGCATCGTCGGCGTCGAGCGACTTCACGTAGATACCGGCGCGATCGGGGTTCGCGCTGCGGACGTAGTACAGGAATCGTCGGCCATCGGGCAGGAACTCTGGATACGAATGGGTATCGCCCCGCTCGGCCGCGCTGATCGTCGTGACCGGTCTGGACCGCTCGCCGCCGGCTGCCGCGACGCGCATGACCGATGCGGACAGGCTCGAGAACACAATTACACCCTCGGGGCTCCACGAGCCCCCGGTCGGCACCGCCGACGCATCAGCCAACGTCTGTGTCTGTGTGGGACCCCCGCTCACGGCCACCCGTCGCAGCGTACCGAACGCGAAGTACGCAATGGACTGACTGTCCGGCGACCAGAACGGCTGCCGCGCGCCGTCGGTGCCGGCGATCGGACGGGCCTCGAGCGAATCGAGCGACCGGAGCCACAGAATGGGTGTCCCGGCATCGTTTGCAGACACGAACGCGATGTGGCGCCCGTCCGGCGACACCGAAAGGAAGTTCGCGGTCGCTGAAAACGTGGTCGCCGTCCCCGGCGGCGTGACCTGAAACCGTATCGGCGTCGCCGTCTCGGGTGCACGGCGTGAGGATCGGTAGGCAACCGCCGCAGCGACGAGCAATCCGAGCGTCGCGACTGCCGCGACGGTCCACGGCAGCCACGCCGCCAGCCGGGGACCACGCGCCGGCATTGCCGCGATCGCATCGGACTGCGACGACAGTCCTTCCAGCGCAAACCCCAGATCGTGGGCTGACTGAAACCTCGCTCCGGGATTCTTCTCGAGGCAGCGATCGACGATCCGCCGCAGACCCGGCGCCAGCTGCGCGTCGGTCGCCGGCAGCGGCGGAGGATGCTCGTTGAGAACCGCCGTGATCGTGTCGGCGCGCGACTCACCCTCGAAGGCGTGGCGGCCCGAGAGCATCTCGTACAGCAGCGCGCCGAATGAAAAGATGTCGGTCCGATGATCGGTCTGCTGGCCGCGCACCTGTTCAGGCGACATGTAGCCGACGGTCCCGAGCACCTCGCCCGGGTTGGTGTCGAGCGTGCCGGTGACGGCGGCGGCGGCCGATTGGGGCTGTGCGAGCTTCGCGATGCCGAAATCGAGGATCTTCACCTGTCCGCTCGGCGTCACAAAGATGTTGTCAGGCTTCAGATCGCGGTGGACGATGCCTTTGTCGTGCGCCGCCGCCAGCCCGCGCGCAATCTGCGTGGCGTACTCGATCGCTTTGCGCATCGGCAGCCGCCGCGGCGACGGCCCGGTCAGCTGCTCGCGGAGCGTCTCCCCTTCGAGGAGCTCCGAGACCAGATAGTTGAGACCGTTGTGCTCGCCGATGTCGTGCAGGGCGAGGATGTGCGGATGGTTCAGAGCGGCCGTCGCACGCGCCTCCTGCTCGAACCGAAGCAGTCGGTCGCGATCGCTGCGAAACTCGATCGGCAGGATCTTGATCGCGACGTCACGTCCCAGGCGGACGTCCCGGCCGCGATAGACCTCTCCCATGCCGCCGGCGCCGAGGACGCCGACAATCTCGTAGGGACCGACACGAGTGCCTGAGCTGAGCGGCATGAGGGAAACCGGCCGGATTATACGACTACACTAACGCATGCCCGCGCACCCGCTGCTCCCGGCCCTGGTCCTCACCTACGCGCTGGCGCTGCTCTTCATCGTCGTGCTCGCGCGGGTGCGCATTCCGCAGATCGTGGCGCTCATTGCCGCGGGCGTCGTGGCGGGCCCGTTCGGGTTCCGGTTCGTGCGCACGCCGGAAGACGTCAACACCCTGTCTGAAATCGGTATCGTGCTGCTGCTCTTCACGGTGGGACTCGATTTCTCACTCGGAGAGATCCGCCGAATCTGGAAGACCGTCCTCAGTGGCGGCACGCTGCAGATCGTCGGCACGGCGATCGCGTTCGTCCTCCTGCTCGCGCCCATGGAGTCGTGGCGCGTCGGACTGTTCGTGGGCTTCTTCGTCGGGCTCTCGAGCACGGCGATCGTCCTGAACGAGTTGAGCGCCCGGAACCAGCTCGATGCCCCGCACGGTCGGTTGATGGTCGGCATCCTGCTCTTTCAGGACCTGTGCATCGTCGGACTCCTGCTCCTGGTGCCCATTCTCTCGGGCCGAACGCCGATCAGCGCGATCCCAATGGTGCTGCTCCGCGCTCTCGTGGTGATTGGCGCGGTGGCCGGCGTCAGCCGTTTCGTCCTCCCGAAGCTGCTCGGGATCGTGTCGCGCAGCGGACGGCAGGAAGCGTTCACGCTGGCGGTGGTTCTCGCCAGCATCGGCACCGCCTGGATCAGCTCGCTGTTGGGAATCTCGATGGCGCTGGGCGCATTTCTCGGCGGCCTCGTGCTCGCCGAAAGCGAGTTCAGCCATCAGGCGTTCGCCGACATCCGACCGCTGCGGGACATCCTGTCCGGGCTCTTCTTCATCTCGCTCGGCATGCTGGTCGACGTCACTCTCGTCTTCCGGATGCTGCCGATAGTGCTGGCCGTGACGATGACCATCGTGCTCGTGAAGGCCGTCGTCGCAACGGGCGCGCTCTGGGTCGTCGCGACGCCGCTACGCGTCGCCGTGACAGCGGGCATCGGTCTCTCGCAGATCGGCGAGTTCTCCTTCATCCTGGGTCGAGCCGGTCTGGATCTCGGCCTGTTGTCACCGGACGAGTGGCAGATCCTGCTTGCCGCCAGCATTGCGACGATGGTGCTGACGCCGACGATGCTGGCGATCGCGCCGCGCGTCGCCGCGTGGGTCGCCGGCGCCGCGAGGCACGTCGCGTCGGCGGATCTGCAATCTGAAATGCCGCACCTCTCGGACCACGTGATCATCGTCGGGTTCGGCCTCGGCGGGCAGCTCGTGGCCCAGGCGCTTCGAGACCTTGGCGTACCGTATCTGATCCTTGAGTTGAACGGCGCGACGGTCAGGCGCGGACGCCGCGACGGGGAGGCCATTTTCTTCGGAGATGCGACGAGCCCGGATGCCCTGCGCGGCGCAGGCGTCGAACGCGCGCGAGCGATTGTCGCCGTCATCAGCGACCCGCACGCGTCAGCCCATCTCGTGATCGCCGCGCGAGCCCTGTCGCCGACCGTTCCGATCGTGGTGCGAACCCGCTACCGCGCCGAAGCGGATTCGCTGGTGAGGATGGGGACGACCGTGGCGGTCGCCGAGGAACTGGAGGCGTCGCTGGAAGTGCTGGCGCAGCTTCTTGCCCGGCTCGACGTCCCCGGCAACGCGATCGAAGTGCTGCTCGACGGGTTCCGCCGGGACTCCACCGCGATTCGACGGGTCCGCGCCCCGACGAGCCCCCTCGAGGCGCTCCCGCCGGAGATCAGGCACACGCCGATCGCAAGCCATCAGCTTCAGGCCGGAGACTGGGCCATCGGACGAACTCTCGCGGACATCAATCTTCGCGCGACGACCGGCGCGCTGGTCATAGCGATCCGCCAGGGGACGCGTCATCGGCCTTCGCCTCCCGCAGACCTGCGCGTCGACGAAGGTACCGTTTTGTACCTGCTGGGCGATGAAAGCGACGTGCTGCTCGCGCGCCGCCGGTTGACGGCGGGAGACTAAACTCTGCTATCATAGGTCGTCCCCCACAACTCAGCTGGCTGGCACTGAAATAGGCGGCTCGTGTCTTCGCCAGGCGGGCGCTGTCGCGCGGGGCGTGCGCGTCCGATACACGAGGGAACGATCATGGCCCGAGTACTCGGCCGGTTCTTGATAGCGGTGCTCGTCCTCATTCCCGTGGGACTGGCGGCGCAGTCTGCGCAGCCGGTGTCCGGCGAATCTCAAAAGCTATTCCGCAGCTCGGTGGATCTCGTCACGATCCAGGCCTCCGTTCGCGACAACAAGGGCCGACCCATGAAAGGCCTCCGCCCGGTCGATTTCGAAGTGCGGGACAACGGCCAGGTCCGGCCAATCCTTTCGCTGCGCGCGGATCTCCGGTCGCCGATCAGTCTGGCGATCCTCGTCGACATGAGCGGCAGCATGAGCATCGCCTACAAGATCGACATGGCCCGCCAGGCGTATGACTCGATCTTGTCCCAGCTGCGTACCGGGGATGAAGTGGCCCTGTTCGCGTTCGACTCGGAACTCCACGTGCGGCAGGAGTTCACCAGCGACCTGTCGCAGCTCCGCGGAGCGTTGAGCACCTTCGAGCCTTTCGGTTCGACGTCTCTCTATGACGCCACCGCCGAGACGGCGCGGAAGCTCGCCGCCCGGTCCGCCACTCACAAGGCCATCATCGTCCTCACCGACGGTACCGACACCAGCAGCAGGCTGACGGCGTCCGAGGTATCCGGGCTCGCAAGCTCGATCGATGTGCCGGTCTACATCGTCGCCACCGTTCCGTCGGTCGATCATCGCGCGATGCTGGAAGCGACCGAGCGCAGTACGCCCTCCGAAGCGGCGGACCTCCGGGATCTGGCGGAGTGGACCGGCGGCCAGCTCGTATTCGCTAGTACGTTCACCGAAACCGTCTTCGTGGCGACGAGCCTCGTCGGCGAACTGCGCCAGCAGTACGTCCTCGCCATCGAGGCGGCCAACTCCCCCGAATGGCGGCGGCTCGACGTCCGCGTCAAACACCCATCGGCCGTCGTCAAAGCGCGGAACGGCTACTTCGGCGGCTAATCACGCACAATAGTCCGATGGACGACGCTCCATCCGGGGCGCGCGCGGGACTCTGCGACGATTGCCGGCACGCGCGAATGGTCGTGTCGTCTCACGGATCGACGTTCTATCTCTGCAAGCTCTCCGAGGTCGATCCGAGCTTCCCCAGATATCCCCGTCTTCCCGTACTCGAGTGCCGAGGGTACGTTCGCTCGACTCCCGCCGATCACGATCCTCACTCCGCAAATTCGGAACGGTAACTGACGCCGGCGTGCGGCGGGAAAGCACGCCATTTGCTTTGATCACTGGCACCGCGAGATACGGGCCGGATTCAGCGCCCGGACGCTATTCGGCGGATGACAGAAGCGTCATCCGGGCCCTCGGTTCGTATTTCGGCGTGAGCGGCGCCGGAAACAGCGTCGTCAGGAGGTATCGAAATGGTTCGTCATGTTGCGGCTGCGGCGTTCGCCGTTGCGTTCTGCCTGAGCCCCGCGTGGCTCTCGGCGCAGACGATGGCGATCAAGGTGAGCGTCGCGTCGGCTAACGTTCACAAGTTCCCGAGCGTCGGTAGCCCCGTCATCGGCACGGCCGAGCGCGGCGCGATCCTCGACGTCACACGAGAGCTCGGTGACTGGGTAAGGGTGTCGTGGCCGGAGGGCGAGGATGGCGTCGGCTACGTGCATCTCAGCGCGGGGACGATGACGTCCAGCGCATACATCCGCGATAGCGTGGGCGCGGTCGCTCGCAAGTCGACGAAGGAGCAACCAGCGGCGGCACAGCCCGAGCCCGCGGCGATACAGCCGCAGCCCGCGGCGGCAAGGCCGCAGCCGGCGGCAAAGCCGCAGCCAGCGCCAGCGGCGGCAAAGCCGCAGCCCGCGGCGGCGAAGCCGCAGAGTGCGAAGGAAGCGCGGCGCATCGCAGCATTGTCCGCGCCGCGCTCGTCGGCACCGGCACCCGCTCCCGCCGCACCCGCGACGGCTTCGGCTTCAAACGGCGACCAAGGCGCGCCGCTCAACGCGCAGGTGACACCGATGCCGCCCCAGTACGTTCAGCCGCCTTCGCACTTCATCGGGCTCGGCGGCAACCTGATGGGCGCCTCGCCGGTCGGCTTCGGCGGGACGGTGCGAACGTGGTCTCGCGGTCAACCGAGTTTCCAGATGACGGTCTCGCATTCCTCGCAGACGAGCCTGACGGCGCCGGGCGAAGTGGCGTCGCTGCAGATCGCGCCCAGCCTGCTCTACTCGCTGCGCGATCGTCTGACCGACTATCTCTGGTTGCGGCCGTATTTCGGTGGAGGTGTCACGTTCGTTCGCGACAGCCTCCGCAACATCACTCCGGGCGTCACCGATTCGACGAAGAACGGATTCGGCTGGCAGGGATTCGGCGGGGCCGAGTTCACGTTCCCCAGCGTGCCGAAGTTCACGCTGAGCGCAGATGTCGGCTACTACTGGCGCCCCGAGTCATTCACCGGTTTCGAACGCGACCGGATCGGCATCTCGGTCTCGGGTCACTGGTACGTGAAATAGCGCCTGCCTTTCTCATTGCCGCCGCGTCTCGCCCAACTCGGGGCGAGCGCGGCGGCGATATTCCGCGCAATTCTCAGTCCCACACCGGCCATCCGTGACTGGTCATGTAGCGGTGCAGCTCCCGGTACGCGGGACGCTCAACCCTGAGCGTATCGATGATGAGTTGCACGAACTGCTTGTCCCCGCGCAGCTCCGGAAAGAGCTCGCCGAGACGGACCTTGAACACCGCAAAGGTCGGGTGCCGGTGTTTCGGCGCTCGCGTCAGCTCGACGAGCTCGTCGAGAAACTTGTAGAGCGCGTGCTCTTTGGTTTCGTTCGCGCCGTAGTACTCGAGTAGCCCCGCGAGCGGCCTGGTCGTCGAGGCCAGGCGGAGCAACAGATCCTGGATCGCCTTGAGCTCCTGGATCTGGGCCTCAATCTCGGCAAGGCGCGCCATCACATCGGATTCGGCCACGGACACTCCTGGGTAAAGAAGGGGGTGCTGCGGATTATAGCCACGGATTGCGCGGATCACCACGAACCACGGATTACGCGGATGACACGGACAAAAACAACCGCAGATCAACGGAGGACGCACGCTCAGTCGCGCCGCCAGGCGCGATGCTCGGCACGCAGATCCTGACTCCCGTCGACTTCTTCATCTGCGTTTATCTGCGTGAATCTGCGGCCGTGAAGAACGAGAACAATCACCCATCCGTGAAATCCGTGCCATCCGTGGCTATCTTGATCCGTGAAATCCGTGTTATCCGTGGCTATTTTGATCAGCAAAACCCGCGGCTGCCTTTGAGCCGCGGTCCGCGTATGATTGGGCTCCGGAAAGGAGACGTCCATGACACGCGTGCTCACCGCGGCGGCGATCGCCCTCGCAATGGCGGCCGCGCCGGCCATTCCCTCCGCGCAATCCGCGGCTAACGACCGGGAGGCGGTCCGGCAGGCCGCGCTCGACTACGTGGAAGGCATCTACGAGGCCAAACCGGATCGCATCGAGCGAAGCGTTCACCCCTCGCTCGTCAAGCGGGGGTTCTACAAGAAGGATGCGGCCACGCCATACGCCGAGACGCCGATGACGTACGAGCAGCTTGTCAAGCTGACGGCCAGCTGGAACAAGGACGGCAAGCGCGACACGACGATCAAAGAGGTCGCCGTGCTCGAAGTCCTCGACCAGACTGCCGTCGCCAAAGTGACAGCAATGTGGGGTATCGACTACATGCTGCTCGGAAAGTACGACGGACGCTGGAAGATCGTACAGATTCTCTGGCAGAGCCATCCGCCGAAGGGCACGGCCACGCACGAACTCAGCATTGACGATTGGGGATTGGCGATTGGCGATTGATTGAGGGTTGGCGATTGACGATTGGAGATTCCCCAATCCCCAATCCTCAATCAGCAATGCGTCGTTACTTTTCACCCTGTGCCGGTCAGGCGACAGCCTCCCCCGACGTTCCGCGAACCGCCCGCACGGTCACGCGATCGGTCCGCGCCTTTTCCCACTCGTGCAGCGCCAGGCCGTTCGACTCGAACAGCGAGCGGATGTCGCCAATGCCCCACCCGAGGACCTGTTCGAGTATCGGGACCATGATGCTGAACGCGTTGTCGCTCAGCACTGTCCGTTTCGCGATACGCGCAAGTTGAGTGTTCTCCGACACGGCAACCGTGAACCCGTTCCGGTTGTTGACGTGGAGCATCACGTGCACGTCGGAGCTGCCGTCGCCGATGTAAATCGTCCGATCCGGCGCCGTGCCGAGCCGGCTCTCCAGCTCCTCGACGACTCTCACCTTGCCGTACCCGGCCGGCACACGCACGATGGACCGCACCTCGCCTGACGCGTCGTATTCGAGCTCTGTCCCGAACACATGATCGGGCGCGACGATCCCTTCGAGCGCCGACTGAATGACTTCACGCGGCGCAGCGGAGATGACGAAGAACGAGAACCGGTAGCCGTCGAGGCCGCGCTCGAGGAACTCGACGAGCGCGGGAATGTTGTTCCGCAGGCGCACGCGACGTCCGGTCTCTTCGAGATGCTCGCGCCGAACGCCGCGGAACTCCGGATCGTGGCGAATGAGATAGGCCAGCTCGCCGCCCTGCTGAACGAGATTGGTGCCGGCGAGGCCGTCGACCTTGTCCTGGAACCGGGACGCGCCGATCAGCTCGCTCAGGATGGACCCGGAATCGTTGAAGCTGAGCGTCTGGTCGAAATCGGACGCGACGAGAAAGTGCTTGGGAACCGTCATGTCAACCAGCCTAGCAGCTGGGTGTAACGACCAGGAAATATCGTTCGCGCATCGTTCGCATTTGCGGAACAGATTCATGCCTTGCTAGCATCCCCGGATGCGGATCAGACGACGCGAATTTCTGGCGGGCGCAGGCGCGGCGATCGCCGACAGCCGGCTGCTCGGTGCGTCCCGAGCGCAGGGGAGCGGCGAGATGTACGGACTGATCGGAAAGATGATGACGGTGCCCGGACAGCGGGACGCCTTTGTCGACATCCTGCTTCACGGCACGACGGAGATGCCGGGCTGTCTCAGTTATGTCGTCGCCAAGGATCCGGCCGACGAGAACGCGCTGTGGATTACCGAAGTCTGGAAGGACAAAGCGAGCCACGAGGCCTCGCTGTCGTTGCCGTCCGTGAAGGAGGCGATCGCCAAAGGCCGGCCGATGATCGCGGGGTTCGGCGATCGCATCATCACGACACCGATCGGCGGAGTCGGGTTGACGCGATCGCCGTAAGCCGAACTACGCTTTGGGCTGCGGAACGATCCGGATGTAAGGTTTCGGCGACTTCCATCCCTGCGGATACGTCGTCTTCGCCTCATCGTCAGAAACCGATCCGGCGATGATGACGTCCTCTCCCTGCTTCCAGTTCACCGGCGTCGCGACCTTGTGCTTTGCCGTGAGCTGCAGCGAGTCGATGACGCGAAGCACCTCGTCGAAGTTGCGGCCGGTCGTCATCGGGTACGCGATGATCAATTTGATCTTCTTGTCCGGTCCGATGACGAAGACGTTCCGCACGGTCTGATTGTCGGCGGGCGTCCTGCCGTCGCACGATCCCTCGAGCGACGCCGGCAGCATGCCCCACGCCTTCGACACTTTCAGCTGCGTGTCACCGATCATCGGATAGTTCGGCGCGTGGCCCTGCGTCTCCTTGATGTCGGCCGACCAGCGCTTGTGGTTGTCGACCGGATCAACGCTGAGTCCGATGATCTTCGTGTTGCGCTTGTCGAACTCGGGCTTGAGCTTGGCCATGTAGCCGAGCTCGGTGGTGCACACCGGCGTGAAGTCTTTCGGATGCGAGAAGAGCACGCCCCACGAGTTGCCCAGCCACTCGTGAAACCGGATGGGGCCTTCGGTGGTCTCCGCCTCGAAATCCGGCGCTGAATCTCCTATTTGAAGGGTCATAGAGCAAAACCTCCTCCGTGCTGACGGGGTATCCCGATTATTAGATCAGGTAGGCGCCACGCGGGAAAGAATGAAGCGAGCCCGGCGATGCCGGCCACGATCGCCGTCGCGGTGACGAACGGGGACCAACCGAGCTCAGGGAAGCGGAAGGCTCGTGCCAGAAACCACACCGAGGTGACGACCGCGACCGCGCCCAGAGCGATCCCGACCATCGCCATCTTCAGTCCGCCGCCGATCACCATGCGGAAGATGTCTCCACGAACCGCGCCGAGCGCGGCGCGTGCGAAACGGCGGACCACATGGCTGCGACTCCTCTCGTGACGATCACCCGCCGGAGACGGCGTGGAAGATGGAGATCTCGGCGCCATCCGGCACGGGCGTGGTAAGGCCGCCGGTGAACCGGACGTTCTCATCACCGACGAACACGTTGACGTGCTCGCGGATCTCGCCCTGCTCCGTGGCGACGCGATCGCGAAGCCCGGGACATACCGTCCAGAGCGCCTCGAGCGCGGCGCCCACCGTCGCCGGACAACCTGCGATCTCGATCTGCTCGCGTCCTCCGGTCAAGGGACGCAATGCGGCCGTAACGTAAAACGTGACCGGCATTACCGACCCCGAGTCGCCCGCTTGTTCTTCCGCTTCCCCGCCTTCGCCTTGGAGGGCGGATCGCCAACGAACGCCGTCTTCACGCACACGATCGATGGCAGCCCGCCGAGAATCCGTTTCCAGGACTTGCCGCCGTCGTTCGAGCCGAACAACTGTCCACTCCGGGTGCCGAAATAGATTCCGACCGGGTCGAGCGTGTCGGCCGACATCGCGTCTCTCACAACGGTCTCGTACGCGCCCTTCTGCGGCAGCCCTTTCGACAGCGGCTCCCACGAACGACCCGCATTGCGCGTCCTGAAGACTCTGAGGCGTCCTTCCGGCGCGCACCGAAACTCGTCCGATTCGATCGGCACGACGTACACGCAGTCGGAATCGTGCGGGTGCATGACGATCGGAAACCCGAAATCGGACGGCAGGCCGGCGCCGATGTCCTGCCAGCTCTCGGCGCAATCGTCAGATCGATACACCCCCCAGTGGTGCTGCAGGAAGAGACGCTCGGGACGGCCTGGATGCGCGACCACCTTGTGGACGCACTGGCCGAATTCGGGATATTGCTCCGGCTGGAACGTGACCCGGATCCCGCGGTTCGCCGCCTTCCACGTTCCGCCGCCATCGTCGGTCCGGTAGACGCCGCCCGCCGAGATGGCGACGTAGAGCCGCTGCGGATTGACGGCGTCTTCGATGATTGTGTGCAACGTCAGCCCACCGTTGCCGGGCACCCAGCGCGGACGATGCGGATGATCGAACAGCCCGCGGACGAGCGACCACGTCTCCCCTGCGTTGCGGGACTCGAACAGCGCCGCCGGCTCGACGCCGCAGTAGATCAACTGGTCGTCATGACGGCTCATTCCGATCTGCCAGATGTTTTTCAGCGACGTCCCGCAATCCAGGGGGAACTTCACATTCGCTTCCAGCGGGTTCGTCCAGCTCCGGCCGAAATCGTCGCTCGAACGAAGCAGCGTGCCCCAGAAGGTGCTGGTCGACACCCACAGCCGATGGCGGCCGGCGCGGCCGTCATACCCCATCGCGTACACAGTGTTCCCGTGGAAGTACGGGCCGGCCACGTCCCAGCCCGAACGCCGGCGTGTCGAACGCAGCAGGAAGGCGCCCTTCATCGTCCCGACGAGCAGCAGCACGTCGCCCTGGCCGACCCGGAGGTGGCGCATGCCGCGAATCACGGTGACTGTGATGCCGGCGGGCTGGCCCGTCGGCTGCGCGCCCGTCATCGCACCTGATTCGACCGCTTCGAGCGCCGCCTTCACCTCGCTGACCTGCTGATATCGCTGCCCGGGTTCTTTCGCGAGGCACTTCTGAACGATTGACCAAACTCCCGGCGGCACGTGTGGCGGCAACGGCGCCGGCATGTCCTTGAGGATGGCGGAAGTCGTTTCGAAGCCCGTTTTCCCGCGGAACGGGAGCTGGCCCGCGGCGGCCTCGTAGAGCACGACGCCGAGCGCCCAGAGATCGCTGCGGGCATCCCCCTCCTCGCCGCGCAGCACTTCGGGCGCCATGTAGGACAACGTGCCGCTCACCTCGCGAGGACCCGACGGCGTCGAAAACGTCATCGTCTGCGCGTCCGGCACATCGGCCGGCATGCGCCGCGCGAGACCGAAGTCGAGGACCTTGACCAGGCCGTCAGGAGTGACCACGACGTTCGAGCTTTTGAGATCGTGATGAACGATGCGGCGGCCGTGCGCGTGACCGAGCGCGGAGGCGATCTGCGCGCCGTACCGCAGGACCGATTCGATCGGCAGGCCGGCGCCGCCGATCAGCTCGCTCAAGGTTTTCCCTTCAACGAGCTCCATCGCAATGTACAACGCGTCGCCGACTTCGACGATTTCGTAGACGGTACAGATGTTGGGGTGATTGAGGGCGGAGGAAGCCCGCGCTTCCTGCAGAAGGTGATCCTTCCCGAGCCGCTCGATGACCTCGTCGGAGAGCGCTTTCAGCGCGACGTCACGATGGAGGACTTCGTCGTGCGCGCGGTAGACCGTGCCCATCCCGCCTTCGCCGACTTGCGACAGCACGCGGTAATGGCCGAGCGATGCGCCGATGACGGGATCTTCTGCCATCTCGATATCGGAGTATACGATCTAGAATCACACCCACGCTTCGAGGAAATGTGCGCGACCTGAAGCACTCCATCCGGCAGTTGTGGCGGCGGCCCGTCTTCACGCTCACTGCCGTGCTGACGCTCGCCATCGGCATCGGCGTCAACGCCGTCGCGTTCACGGTCGTGAACGGGCTGCTCTTCAAGGACTCGGAGATTCGCTCGAGCGCCGATCTCGGCCGCATCGCGACGATCCCCGGGGGAGACGAAAGCGGGTACGCGTCGGTCGAGGAGTATCGGCGGTTTATCGACGCGACGGGCGGCGCGCTGGATCTCGCTGCCGAGGGGCGGCTGTCGGTCGCGTGGCGTCACGGCGAGACGACGGAAACCGCATGGGTCCTGTTCGTGTCGTCTGGTTACTTTTCGATGGTGGACGCGCCCGCTGTCGCGGGGCGCGTCGACGTCGCGCCCGCGCGCGATGGACGGCCGACCGTCGTCATCGGCGAACGGTTCTGGCGGCGGAAGCTCGACGCCGCGTCGCTCGCCGGCCTCACGCTGCGGCTCAACAACGTCGACGCGAGCGTCGCTGGCGTGATCGCCGACTCGTTCACCGGCCCCGCGGGGATTTATTCGCCCGACGTCTGGCTGCCGCTCGACGATCTCTCGCTCTTCAACACGTCGCCGGCGCTGCGGAAGCGCGATGCACGGTGGCTGTTTCTGTTGGGACGATTGAAACCGGGCGTCAGCGTTCCCGAGGTGCAAGGCCGCATGGACAGCGCGGTAGCCTCAATGGCGCGCGACTGGCCGGACACCCATCGCCGTCGCAGCGCGCGGTTCCGTCTCTTCCGCGAAGGCAACAGCGAGCTCCGGGGCCTGACGACCGCCTCGGCGCTCGCGATGGGAATCATCGGGCTCGTTCTGCTGCTCGCCTGCTTCAACGTCGCCACTCTGCTGCTCGCGCGCGCGGTCGAGCGCGAGCGCGACATGGGCATCCGCGCCGCGCTCGGCGCCGGCACCGGGCGATTGGTCCGGCTGGCCCTGACTGAAGGATTTCTGATCGCCGTGCTGGCTGGCGTCGCCGCCCTCGTGGTCGCGCAGTGGAGCCAGGTATTCGTCGGCTCGTTCGCCATCCCGATCGAACAGCCGCAGCACATCGATCTCACGCCGGACGCAACAATCGTGGGCTTTCTTCTCGTCCTCGTCTTGATCGCGGGCGTGCTTCCGGGACTATGGCCGGCTATTTCCGCCGCGCGCGTGGACCTCGCACGCGTGCTCGGATCGCAGGGCGGCAGCGTGACCGGTGCGAAGCCATCACGCGTTCCGCGGAGACTGGTGGGAGCTCAGGTCGCCGGTTCGACCGCGTTTCTCGCGCTGGCAATCCTGCTTGCGCAGACGTATGGCAGCCTCTCGCTCGCAGACCTGGGCTTCGACAAGGACCACCTCGTCATCGCTGACTTCGAGCCAGCGTCTCACGGATACGACTCTGACCGAACCGAGCGCTACCTCGACGCGCTCGTCGCACGCGTACGGGCACTGCCCGGCGTGACGACCGCCGCCGTAGCCGACCGCGTTCCGTTCTTCATCGGATTCGAACAACTCACCGTCGTGTCGTCGGGCGGCGCGCGATGCGAGCCGGACGCCTGTCCGAAGTACGCGACGATGGCTGTCGGGCCCGGGTATTTCAAGACGATGGGAATCGCGATGATCGCCGGGCGCGAATTCGAACCGGGCGGCGCGCCGAACGAAGTGATCATCAACCAGCCGCTCGCGCGGCAGCACTGGCCCGAGGGGCGCGGGCTCGGTGAGACGCTGACGATCGGCGAACGCGGCGCCACGGTCACGATAATCGGCATCACCGCAAAGACGCACACGCGGGGCCTCGATCGGGAAGCGCCGACGCTCTACGTTCCGCTGGACCGGGAGCGGCTCGAAGGCATGTTGAGCGTCGTGGCTCGAACGACGGGCGCCCCTGAGGCGGTCGTTCGACCGCTCGCCGAAACAGCGCAGGATCTCGATCCGAACGTGTCGATGGTAGCGGTCAAGACGATGCGAGAGCGAATGGCCGTCCAGTTGTGGCCGTTCCGCACGGTGAGCTGGCTTTTCTCCATTTGCGGCGTGCTCGCGCTCGTCCTTGCAACGGTCGGACTCGCCGGGGTGGTCGTTCACGGCGTGAACCGGCGGCTGAAGGAGTTCGGCGTCCGGGTCTCGATGGGCGCCACCCCACGCAATCTCGTTGTCGATGTCCTCAAAAGCAGCGTGGCCATGCTGCTGCCGGGACTGATCGGAGGCACCGTGCTCGCGGCGGGGGTCGCGCGCCTGGCTCGGGTTGCCTTCATCGGGGTCGACGTCCTGAACCCGATGACCTATCTCGCAGTCGCGCTGCTCGAATGCGTGGTTGTCATCGCCGCGTGCATCGGCCCGGCGCTGCGGGCGTCGCGGGTGGATCCACTCATCGCGCTGCGCTCGCTCTGACCCATCTACAGTTTCTTCACGCGATCTTCAGAGCAGCTTCAACGCGGCTTCAGGACAAAGCCGCAGATCAACGCAGATAAACGCAGATACGCAGATGACCGCCCGATCACGGCAGACCATTGCAGAGCTCCCGAAAGTCGGTGGGCTGCGTCTGCCATCGATTGATGCGACCCGCGGTCTGATCATCGCCCTGATGGCGATCGACCACGCGCGTGGGTTCATCGCCAAGAATCACCCTGGCGAGTTCTGGGGACGGCCGTTGCCCGACTACGGCGGCGATGCGCTCGCGTTCCTGACGCGCCTGGTCACTCATCCCTGCGCGCCCGGGTTTTTCTTCCTGATGGGCGCCGGCATGGCCCTGCTCGCCGCCGCCCGCGCCGAAGCCAACCGGTCGACCGGCCGCATCGTCCGGCACTTCGTCAGGCGGGGTCTCGTGCTCATCCTGCTGGGTCAGGTGCTCGAAATCCCCGCATCCTCGTTCGCGTTCGCAAATGCCACGCGGGTCGAGTTCTATGGGGTTCGCGTACCCGGCGGGGGCGGGTCGGTACCGTCCCTGATTCTTGGGGTCCTCTACGCCCTGGGTGCGGCTCTCGTCCTCGCGAGTGTGCTCGTTCGGCTGCGTCCGGCTGCGCTCGTCGGCGTGGCCGCCGCGGGCGCGTTCGTCGCCCAGTGGATCACGCCGTCGCCCGCACAGGCGGACGTCCCATTCCATCCACTGTTGCGGCTGCTCTTCATCCCGGGCCAGACCGGTTCTCTGCTTGTCGTCTATCCCGCGGTCGCGTGGCTGCCGTGCACGATCCTCGGGATGGCGTTCGCACGATGGCTGCTCGACGATCGCGAGGCGGCGTTCCGGCGTGCCGCCCTCGCCGGCATTCTGTTCCTGGGACTGTTCGGCATCATTCGCGCGCTTGCCGAAATCGGCAACGTGCTGCCGCCGCGGCCCGGATGGATCGGGTTCTTCAATCTCGTGAAATATCCGCCGAGCCTGACTTTCCTTCTGTTCACTCTCGGCGTCGATCTTCTGGTGCTTGCCGCCTTCGAGCGCTGGCGCGTCGGCGAGCAGGCGTGGGCCCGGCCGCTGCTGGTCTTCGGGAGCGTGCCGTTGTTCTTCTTCTTCGCACATCTGTGGCTTTACGCCGCCATCGGCCGCTTCTTTCCGGCGGGGACGACGCTGCCGCGAATGTACGTGTTCTGGCTGATTGGCCTCGTCCTGCTCTACTGGCTGTGCCGATGGTATGGGGAGTTCAAGCGCCGACGTCCGGAAGGATCGATCTTCCGGATGTTGTGACCATGACTCCAGTTGGCGCGTGGGTGCCATGAGGGCCCGGGGCTCAGGCGCTCGGAGCAATCACCGACGATCGGCGCGAAATCCTGCCTGTTCGGGAAACCGGCTGGCGAGGAGCGCGGTCGGTGTCGTGCCGGCGAACGAGCGGAAGTCGCGCGTGAAGTGGGCCTGGTCGTAGTACCCGCAGATCTGCGCGACGTCGGCGAGGTTGGGTGAAGGATCGGTCGTCAACGATCGAACGGCGTGCGCAATTCGCATGAGGCGTGCGAGGGCCTTCGGTGCGAGCCCGATCTGATCCCGAAACTGAACAGCAAAGTGGCGCTCGCTCCAGCCCACTTCGCGAACTAGGTCCGAGATTCGAACGCGGCCACGCGTGCGCGACAGTTCTTCCCACGCCCACTCGATGACGCGTGCGGGTCGCCGCGCAGATGCAGTCCGCGACCCGATCTCGCGATCGAGAATGGCGAATCGTTCCTCCCAGGATGGCGCCTCGTTGAGCTGCGACATCAACCGATCGGCGGATCGTCCGAAGACGTCGGTGAGCTCGACGGTGCGATTCGTGAGCTCGGCGAGCGGCCGATCGTAGAAGAGACGCGCCCCGATCGCGGTGAAGTTCACCTGTATGCCCACATTCGGCCCGGCGGACTCGACAATCGTGAACGCTTCATGAAGACCCGCGGTAAACGTGCCGTACGCGTTCCATCGATCAGAGCCCGCCTTCCGCTCACGTACCGTCGCGCCGAAATTGATGATGAGCGGCACGATGCCGGAGGGCAGCTCACGTCGGCTGACCGGCGTGCCCGAACAGTCGACCCAGCCCACGTATTCCCGGACGTACTTCCTGAGCGTGCTGACCGGCGCCGCGAACGCCAGCTCGAACCGCATGCCCGGCGACTCGTGTCGGATGAGACGCACGCCATCATCAGGATAGGAGGTCACTTTTCTACAAGCAAGCGCTGAACGGACCGTGGACAATACGGCGTGAGGTGACTGAGAATCCATCGGCGCCCGCCGCCTCCGTCGTTCCCATACTCGTCTACGCCGACGTCGCCAAGGCGGTCGAGTGGCTCTGCCAGGCTTTCGGCTTCGTCGAGCGCCTGCGCGTGGAGCAGAAGGGCGTCGTGTTCCATGCCCAGCTCATCGTCGGCGACGGTGCCCTGATGCTCGGACGGCAGGGGGCGGAGTACCGTCCGCCGCGCGCCGGCGAGGTTTCGCAATACGTGCACGTCAGCGTCGAGAACGTCGACCAGCATTTCGAGCGCGCGAAGGCCGCCGGCGCGCGAGTCGTCAGCACACCGCACAACATGCCGTTCGGTGAGCGGCAGTACAGCGTTGAGGATCCGGAGGGTCACCGCTGGACGTTCTCGCAGCACGTAGCGGACGTGCCGCCGGAAGAATGGGGCGCGACTGTCGCGCCTCGATCGCAATAGCGGTCACGAGGCAGAGATGTGAACGTGGTTCCGGCCGCCTCGCTTGGCGCGATATAAGGCGGCATCCGCCAGCCGAAAGAGCGTTTCGCCGGCCTCGGCATCAGTTTGATCGAGCGCGCCAGCGGGGAACGCTGCGCAGGCTACGCCGATGCTGACCGAGAGGGTACCAGCGGCGAAGGAGACGCCCGCGAGGACTGGCGTCGTTTCATTCACGTGCCGCCTCACCTCCTCTGCGAACCCTTTGGCGCGGGACGGACCGCAGCGAGGAAGCGCGATCACGAACTCGTCGCCTCCGTATCGACACACGACGCATCGGGTGGCAGCCGATCGGCAAGAATGCGACCCACGGTGCGGACCGCCTCCGCGCCAGTCAGATGCCCGTAGACGTCATTGAGGGACTTCAGCCGGTCCAGATCGAGCACCAGCATCGCAAGGTGAGTTCGGGCGTCGCGTGAGGCACGAACCATCGCGCTCAGCCTGTTCTCGAACGAACGCAGGTTGTGCAGTCCGGTCAGGTCGTCGGTCATCGCCAGGACGTGCTTGCGGCGGGCGTCGTCCGTGAGCTTCGCCGTGAGGACTCCGGCGGCGATCAACACCGCAATCTGCAGGAGATCCAGCTGCTCGTATCGAAACGCCAGCAGGTGAGGATTGGCCCAGTGATAGAGCAGGACCGCTGTGAATGCAGCGAGCAGTCCGCCGACCATCCCAAACCTCGCGCCGGCGGCGACGATCGGAACGTCGTACAGGTACTGGACCGGACTCGCACCGGTCGAGCGATCCAGCGACCGCCTGTAAGCGCATCGGCGATGGTCGCGACCCAGCAGCAAATCCGCCACCCTCGATCAACGTACGAGGCCTGAATCCCCAGAACGCGCCGTCGCTGCCGGCCAGGCGGAGTGGCACAAGGCGTGCTCAACCACTTGGGGTGAAGGGAGTCGAGAGGCCAACTCGAAGGCGGTTGTGTGTCGTCGAGGCTGGATGGGCGCTCGGCGTTGCTCTCGGCTCGTACGTGGTGGCGAACGCCTTCGAGCTGGTCATCGTGCGTTGGATGAAACCGTCCGTTCCGGAGCTCGTCGAGGCCTCCGATCTGATCCTCGCGGCTGCGGTGGGCGTCACGGCGTACCTCTGGCTGCACTTGCGGACAACGCGCACAGATCTCCACCGGCTCGAGCGTGAACAAATCGTCGTCAGCACGCAGCTGGCGGCCGCGGCCGAGATCCAGCGCCGCCTGCTGCCGTCCCAGCCACGAACGGTCAACGGGATCGCGTGCGCGGTAGGATTCGAATCCGCGTGGGAGATCGGCGGAGACTTTTACGACTTTCTGCCGATCGCGCAAGACGCGATGCTGGTCGTCATCGGTGACATTTCGGGCAAGGGGATTCCCGCCGCTATCCTGCTGGCGTTCGTGCGAACGGCGCTGCGCGTCGCCGCGGCGCGGACGACCGATCCAGCCGAACTGCTCACGGCACTTTCAGACGCGTTGTACGAGGACAACGAGGGTACGCCCTATGCGACGTGTCTCGTGTCGCGGGTGGATACTCAACGCGGCACGCTGACGTACGCGAACGCTGGACACCCGCCGGGAGTCATCTTCGGGCCGCAGGGAGTGCAGGTGCTGGATAGCGGCGGACCGCCGGTCGGCATGTTCGAAAGCCCTGCTGGCGAGCGTCGTCGATCAGGTGCCACCGCCGAAGGCGCCCGGGACCGTCTGCGACGCGATCATGGCCTTCGCGCGCGAGGCCGATGGGCCGCCCGGTATCGAAGGCTGGTCGGACGATCGCACCGTCCTGGCTTTCCAGTGGTTGGGTCCATAGGTGTGGCCGATCTGCGTGGGTCCGCACATCTGCCTCACTTGATGTGGGCTGGACTTACTTCGCCTGCGCGCGCGCGCACTTTTTCAACGGCAGGTCGTTGAGCGGAAACCGCGTGGCCAACTTAGCCCGAGCCGACTAGCCGCGCAGCGCCGCGATCGGATCGAGTTTCGACGCACGATGCGCCGGCACGTAGGCGGCGCCGAGCGCCACGAGCAACAGCACGACGGTGGCGATAACGAGGGTCGCCGGGTCCTGCGGCGTCACGCCGTATAGCCGACTGTTGATTAAACGCGACGCTGCGTACGCGAGGACGCCGCCGAACGCGAGACCCACGACGACGAGGCTGGTGGTCTCGCGGAGGATCATGGAGGTCACGCGCCCCGGCCGGGCTCCCAGCGCGATCCGGACCGCGATTTCGGCCGTGCGCCGCGCGACGCCATACGAAAGGACGCCATACAAGCCGATGGCCGCGAGCATCAGCGCAACGCCTCCGAAGGCCGCGGCGAGCTGTGCCGTGCTGCGGTCCTGCGCCGTCAACGGCGCCATCTGCTCTTCGATCGACCTCGCGGAGATGATGGGCAGGGCGGCGTCCACTCTCTGGATCGTCCTTCGCACGGCCTCCATCAACGGGGCAGCATCTGTCGCGGTTCGAATCAGAAAGGTCGGACTAAGTTCCGACTCCGGCACATAGAACCGCGGCTCGACCTCACCTCGCAGCCCCTGCATGCGAACGTTCCTGGCAACACCCACCACCTGATACGACTCTCGTGAGTCGTCGTTGACCAGAGTTATGCGAAAGCCGAGAGGGTTCCGCCGGTCGAAATACTGTTGGGCGAAGGCTTCGTTGATCACGCAGACCCTGGGGGCCTCGCCGCGATCGCTCTCCAGAATCTCGCGTCCCAGGATGACCGCCACACCCAGCGTCGAGAAGTACTTCGGACCGACGCGATCGAACGCGGCGTCGCGGTCATCGTCTCCTCTGGCCGTGTAACCCTCGACGTCGATCGTCGCCACCGAGTCCCCGCCGCTGAAGAGACCGAGCTGGGAAAAACTCGTCGCACGCACGCCTGGGATCCGGCCGATCTCCGCGACGAGCTCCCGCAGCACGCTCTCGCGACGCGCGGCCTCATAGCCAGGCTCCCGCAAATCGACCCGAACCAGCAGCAGACGTTCGGCGGCGAATCCGACGTCTGCGCGCTGCAGGTTGTAGACGGTTCGCACCATCAGGCCGGCGCCGACCAGCAACGGCAGCGAAAGCGCGAGCTGCAGGCTGACCAGCAGCCGGCCCGAACGCGTCTGGGTGCGTGTGCCAACCGCGCCGCGACTCTCTTCCTTGAGACTTGCTCCCGGGTCGGTCCGTGTGACCTGCCATGCCGGAAACAGGCCGAACAACAGCGCGGCAACGACGGTCGTCCCGACGAGGAACAGCAGCATCACCGGGTCCAGCGCGAACGTCATGAAGAAATCCTCGTCGGATTCCACGATCATCCGAACCAGTACCGGGTGGAGCACGTAGGCGACCGCGGCGGCGGCGACCGCGCCCATCGCCGCCAGCGCCAGGCTCTCGGTGACGAGCTGCCGAATGACGCGCCCGCGGCTCGCGCCAAGCGACATCCGCAGTGCGATTTCCGGCCTGCGCGCCGCGCCGCGCGCGAGCAGAAGATTGGCGATGTTCGCGCAGGCGATCAGAAGGAGCACGCCGACGGCCGCCAGGAGCGCGGTCAGTGAGCTGGAGAATTCGGACCGTGTGGGCGAGGCCCCACGCGCGCCTGAACGAATGACGAGACGTTGATCGAGAAGTTCGCGCCGGCGTTCAGCTGACGCCAGGGCCGCACCATAGAAGGACTCCAACCCGGCGTGGAAGACCGCGTTGGACTGAGCTTCGGCTTGAGCGTACGTCACTCCCGGTTTCAGCCTCGCGAACAGGTGGAGCCACATCGACTTCTGGGGGGGCGTATCGTGCAGGCGATCGCGGCCTGGTGTCAGGGCGGGTTGCATCCGTAACGGGAGCCAGAGGTCCGGCTGCTGTCCGGCGGTCTCACCGATGAAGCCGCGCGGCGCCACGCCGACGACGGTCAATGTGACCTTGCGGATCGTGAGCGCCTTGCCGAGCACGTCTGGTCGGCCGCCGAAGCGCCGCTGCCAGTAGCTGTGGCTCAGGACCGCGTGGGGCGTCTCGGTGCGGTCCTCGGCGGGCGTGAAGAGCCGGCCGATCGCGGGACGGACGCCGAGAACCTGGAAGAATCCGCCTGAGACGAACCGTCCGTTCGCCTGTTCCCAGTCGCTGCCTTCGAGGCGGACCTGCCACGTCCCCAGGCTGCTCTGCGAGGCCATGACCACCGAAAAGCCCTCGACGTGGTCCCGCATCTGCTCGAATTCTCCGTAGGTGAGCCACGAGCGGGGGCCTTCGAGATTGCCGGTCCAACTCCCCGAGTCGTCTGGATTGGAGAGCATGACCAGCTCCTCGGGCTTTTCCACGCCCGGCAGCGAGGAGCGCAGCAGGCCGTTCCACAGGCTGAATATCGCGGTGTTGGCTCCAATGCCGAGCGCGAGCGAGAGGATGGCGACGCCAGCAAAGCCGGGCGACTTCCGCAGCGTGCGCACCGCGTACGTGACGTCCTGACGAATGCTGTCGACGAGCGCCAGGCCGCGTGCATCGCGGCACTCCTCTTTCCGGGGCTCAATCGCGCCCATCTCGCGACGCGCCGCGTACCAGGCTTCCTTGCGGGTCATGCCTCGTGCGACGTAGTCATCGACGAGGTGATCGAGATGGTACTGAAGCTCCTCGTCGAGCTCCTGCTCGACGCGGCGGCTTCTCAAGAGCGACCGGAGACGAAGACGAAGCTTCTGAATCCAGCGCATACTCGTCCTTCAGATTGGCTTCACGACCAATGAGATCGCAGCCGACAGACGTTCCCACTCGGCCGTTTCGACCTTCAGCGCCTTCCGACCGGACGCCGTCAGCTTGTAGTACTTGGCGCGCCGGTTGTTTTCGCTGAGTGCCCACGCGGCCGAAATCCAACCCTGCTGTTCGAGCTTGTGCAGCGCGGGATACAGCGCGCTCTGGCCCACCCGCAGCTGCTCGCTCGACATCTGTCGGATGCGTTGCGCGATGGCCCAGCCGTGCAAGGGCTCGAGCGCCAGCACGCGAAGGATCAGCAGGTCGAGGGTGCCCTGAACGAGGTCGGTTGGCTTGCTCATGCGGGCTCCTATCAGTAACTGACAGGAGAGAGCATACAGAGGCCTCGGGATGAAATCAAGGGGCGTGGGATCGCCAGTTTACGGCTTGGTCTTCGCGACCGGCTGGAACTCGTAAATCCCACCGTCGGCCATCAGCGACAGGAAGAGGTGGCCGTCCTTGATCACATACGAACGGATGTTGGGCAACTGCTTCACGATCTGGTCATGCATCGACCCGGACGGACACATCGCGCGCGTCAGCGCAAGCGGACCGAACTGAAGATGGTTCGGACCGCTCGACTTCCAGCTTCCGCGTCCACGGTTGCAGTCGATGCGGGCGTTCAGCTGCCAGCCCGCGGCAAATTCGAGCGTGTACTTCGACCCATCGTCCGGCGTCAGCGTCTTGTCGTCGCTGCCCTGGAACTTGACGAGCTGCCACGATGTCCCGGTCAGCGGTGAACTGGCAGCCGCCGGTGGTTGCGCGGTTCCCTCGGCCGGCTTACCGCCTGCGGGCTGAGGCGGTGGCGTCGGACCCGCGCCGACTCTGCGCATCACCAGCTTGACGGTGTTCGGGTTTCCGCCGGTGAGGGCCGGGGCGGCGGTATCGGTAGTGAACAACAGTTTCTCGTCGACAAGGATCGTCGCGCGGACAGCGTACCGGCGGTCAGGCAGGATTTTTGCGGGGTCGTAGACGATCGTGAACGTGATCGGCGGATTGCCCGGTGAGGGGACGCGGGTCTGAGCGATTGTCTCGGCCTTCGCGTCGGCGCGAGATACGTCCTCGATCACGGCCTCGAACACCGCGCCTGGCGGCAGCGCCATGCGTTCTCGATATGTCGCCGTACCTTTGATTGTCTGCGCCATCGCGGCAGTCGTGCCGACCGCGAGGATCGCGAGAGCGACCGGCAATATCGTCCTTGAAGCGCCGAGACACGGTGTCGTGGTCTGCATTCGGCTGCTATCGTCCATCGGCGACGAGCACTGGAGCCGCCCGATAGACCTCAGGGAACAGTCGCTTGAGGGCCTCGATCTTCGGCAGGTCGTTGATGACGATGTACGGATTGGACGGATTCAGTACCAGGTAGTCCTGGTGATACGCCTCGGCCGGATAGAAGCTTTGGTGAGCTTCGATCGTGGTGACGATGGCACCGTCGAAGATGCGGGCCCGACTGAGCTGGTCGATGTATGCCTTGGCGATGTGTGCCTGCTCGGTGGTCTGCGGAAAAATCGCGGACCGGTACTGCGTGCCGACGTCCGGACCCTGGCGATTGAGCTCGGTCGGATCGTGCGCGACGGAAAAGTAGATCTGAAGCAGACGCCCGAAGGTAATCTCGCGAGAATTGAAGGTGATCCGCACTGACTCGGCGTGGCCGGTCTGTCCAGTACCTACCTGCTCGTACTGGGCGGCACCTTTTTCGCCGCCGGCGTAGCCGGAGACGGCCTTCGTGACGCCCTTGACGTGCTGATAGACGGCCTGCACGCCCCAGAAGCATCCTCCGGCAAGGACGGCGACCTCGGACGTCGTGCCGGCCGGCGCATCGAGCGCGGGCGCCGGTACGACACGCGCTCGTTCGGTCCGGGCCGTCATCAATCCACGGCCCGCGGCTACGACAACGACGCCCACCACGATAACCGCCACCGAGCCGAGCGATTTCCGGAACATAGATCAATGATACAGACGATGATCCACGATCCGCCACCTTGGCAGGAGTCCTGATGCGCCTCAGCTGTGGGTGAGAGGTTATCGACCTGGACGCGTCAGGCGATACCGCGGCGCTGCCGCGCTCACTGCGAGGATATCGGCCAGTTGCATGAGCGCTTCCTGTTCGTCGGCGCTGACGCACGTTCCGCCGATGCCGAAGAAGCCGCCTCCCTTCGACGCCTGCGCAGCGTGCGCTGCCACGGACGCCAGCAGTGCCTTGTACCCTTCGACCTCGCCCGGAGATTTCGTTTCCACCGCGCGAACGGCGGTCTTGATGATGCCGATCAGCGCCGTCTTCGTTTGCGTCTGGTTGCCGGTGGGAACATCTGGCATCACCGGCCGTCCACCGCTACTTTTCACGTTTTCGGCGAGCGCTTTCACGATTTCGGGCGCATCGCCGGAGGCTGAGTGAGCGATCGCGTTTCCTACGGCCAGCGCTTCTTTGGCGATGCCCGCCGGTCCGCTGACGTCGGATAACGTCATCAACAGGCCAGCGGCGACAGGCGCGCCCGCGATCGCTTTCCACTCCTCAACGCTGTAGTCGGCTTTCGTAGACATGCGAAACCCTCCGAGGTCTTCAGTAATCTATGACCGGCTCAGCATCGGCGCCATTAGGCTTAAGTCGTACAACAGAGGCCCCTCGCCGGTACGACAATTGCGCAAACGTCGCACTCCGCTCTATCTATCTCGTTGCGCGCAACGGATTTGTAACGTCAGCCGGCACTTTTGAGAGGGTGGACGTGGTTCGCTAAGGGCCCGCCCGCTACTGATGGCGCAGCGCGATCAGCGGATCGATCCGGGCGGCGCGCGCCGCGGGAACGACCGTCGCGACGATCACGCCGCCGAGGACAACGGCCAGCGCGATCCCAAAAGCGGCAGCGTCGGTCGCACTGACACCAAAGAGCACGTTGCGGATCAGCCGGCTGGCGCCGAACGCTGCCGTCACGCCGAGAGCGGCGCCGATGACGCCAAGTTTCAAGCCGCGGGTCAGAAACGCGAGCACGACCGACCGGCTCGGCGCGCCGAGCGCCATGCGAATGCCGATTTCGTGCGTGCTCTGCGTGACCGTGTACGACACGAGCCCGTACGTGCCCATCGCGGCCAGCGCCATCCCGGCCACGCCAAACACGAACAGCATCGCCGCGGCCAGGTCGAAAAGGATCAGCGCGCCGCGCGTCTGCTCTGCCAACGGCCTCGAGTACAAAATCGGAAGATCCGCGTCGAGCGCGGCGACGCGCGCGCGGGCCTGTTCCACGAGACGATCAATGGATCCGAATCCCCGCGTGTGCAGGACCATGCTCGACCGGTAGGCCTGCCGAAACGGGTGATAGAAGTACGGCTGCGGCGCTTCGTTGATGCGAAAGTACTTCACATCCGCGACGACGCCGACGACCGTTCGCCAGTCCCCATCGGCAACGCGGAGCCGCTTACCGAGGGCGTCCGCCGCGCGACCCCAGAAACGCTCGGCGAACGTGTTGTTCACCATCACGACCGGCGTACTCTTTTCGTCGTCCTGATCGGCGAACGCCCGCCCGGCGACGACTGTGATCCGGAGCGTGCGGAAGTAGTCGGACGCGATGGTGTTCGACATGAACGCCAGATCTTCGCCGCGGCGCGGCTGGTAGTCCTCTATTGCGACGCGCTCGGTACGCGTGTCGAGGAACCCCAAAGGATTGAATGCCGCGAGCGTCGCCGATTCGACGCCTGGATCCACCCTGGCGGTCTCGAGCAGCTCCCGGTAGAATGCGCGGCCGCGCGGCTCATCGTATCCATTCAGCCTCACGTCGACGGCAACCGATGTCACCTGGGTCTGATCGAATCCCGGATATGCACGACGCGCCGCTTCGAGGCTGCGCGTCACCAGCCCGGCCGCGACCAGCAGCAGGAAGGAGACCGCTACTTGTGCGATGACCAGAGCGGCCCGAAACCGTGCGCGCGCGGCGCTGCGGGGCGACGCGTCGGCGTTGATGACCGACACGAGGTCGACCCGCGAGCTCTGAAGCGCCGGCAGGAATCCGAAGGCGAGCGCGCTGCCGCATGCCACCAGGACGGTGAAGCCGACCACGAGGCGATCGACCTCGACGTTGAAGAACGCCCGCTCGGGCGCCGCGAGCCACTCGGCGTACCCCACCAGCACCGGGAGCAGCTCCTCCACCAGGAGGGCGCCGAGAAACGCGCCGGGGAGTGCGAGGACCAGGTTTTCGACGAGCAGCAGCCGCACGATCCGCGTCCTCGTCGCGCCGAGCGCCAGACGTACTGCGATCTCGGCGCGACGCGACAGACCCCGCACCATCACCAGCCCAGCGATGTTCGCGCACGCAATCAACAGCACCAGCAGGCCCATGGCGGTCAGGACGATCAGAGTCGGCAGCACGATCGATGGCGCGCCGCTCGGCATCTGCCAGAACGGGACGACCCTCACCCGCTCGGCGGCATCCTCGATCGCCCGGTCGCGCGCAAGCGTGGACCAGAGCGCGTCGGTCTGTGCGGCGGCGTTCGCCAGCGCCGTGCCCGGCCGCAGATAGCCCTGCGGATAGAACATGGCGGCTCGCCGATCCGCGAGGATCGCCGACGGCGTGGTCTGCCGGCTTCCAAACGTGAAACCGAGCGGCGGCGCCATCGTCACCGGGATGAACACCTCGACGTCGTAAACCACGGTGGTGCCATGGAAGGAGGGATCGGCCACGCCGACGACGGTCAGCTGGTTGTTGTTGATCTCGAGCGTCCGCCCGACGATGTCGGGATCGGCGCTGAAGTCCCGCTGCCACAAGCCGTGGCTGATCACAACGACCGGAAAGCTGCCGGGAGCCATCTCGTCGGCTGGAAAAAGCGTACGACCGAGAGCGGCGCGAACGCCGAGAATCTGAAAGTAGTTCCCGGTGACGAGCTCGCCCCAGATTTGCCGGGCGTTCCGGCCGCGCCCCAGATTGACCTTGGCGAACGCGGATCCGAAAAGTCCCATGAAGGCGCGGTCGTGATCGCGGAGGTGCTGGTAATCCGGGTAGGAGATGCGGACGGGCCGGCCGGCGCTCGTCTCGGCGAAGATGACCGCGAGCCGTGCCGACCCCTCAACCCCGGCGATAGGGCTGAAGGCGATGCCCTTCAGCATGGTGAAGACGGCGGCATTCAGCCCGATGCCGACGCTGAGAACGGCGACGACCGTTGCCGCGAAAAGCCGGTTCTTGGCGAGGGCACGAATCGCGTACCGGACGTCGCTCGCTTGCACCTGGAGCGCTTCGAGCCACCATGGAATCCACACGCGCCGCGCATCTTCAGTGGTCAGCGTGACGTTGCCGAACTCCCGCAGCGCCGCATAACGCGCCGTCTCCGGATCGGCGCCGTCAGCGATCTTTTCATTGGCGGCGATCGTCAGGTGCGCGCGAATTTCTTCCTGAAGGTCGTCATCGTCCGGACGCCGCCGCTTCAGCCGCCTGAGCCAGGCCAGGATCGACATCGCACTACTCCACCGTAATGACGACCTTTCCCCGCGCGTGTCCTTGTTCCAGATATCGGACAGCCTCACGAACGTCACTCAACCGATACCGCTTGTCGATGACGGGCGTGATCTTTCCCGCCTCCATGAGCTCGCGGATGGTGCCCAGATCCGCCTGGCTCGGCCTCGTCAGATGCATGACCAGGTTCCGCCCGACGATCCGTGACAGCACAGGCGCCGTGATCACTCGGGACATCGGACCGATCATCCAGCGGCCGCCCGGCCCTCCAACGACAACGTAGGTCCCCTTCGGATTCAAGGCGCGCTGGCACGCCAACAGCGAATGATTCCCAATGCAGTCGAGAATCAGGTCGTAGCGTTGCCCGCTCCTGGTGAAATCTTCTTGCGTGTAATCGACGACGCGATGCGCGCCGATCGAACGGACCATGTCCGCATTTCGTGTACCGCAGACGCCGGTCACATCGGCGCCGAACGATCGCGCAATCTGCACGGCGAAGGTGCCCACGCCTCCTGCCGCGCCGTTGATCAAGGCCTTGTGCCCCGGCTGAATCCGCCCTTTGTCGCGGAGACCCTGCAATGCGGTGAGTCCAGCCGTCGCGACCGAGGCCGCTTGCTCGAACGGCACGGCATGCGGCTTCGTGGCCAATGCTGACTGCGACGCGAGCGCATACTCCGCGAAAGCGCCGCGGCACCAGCCGAAAACGTCCTCTCCGGGCTTGAACTGCGTGACGTTTCGGCCAACCGCTTCCACGTGACCCGCCACATCGGTGCCGAGTCGTGCGGCCGTTGACTTGCTCAGCCCGGTCATCATGCGAACGAAGTAGGGTTCGCCCCGCATGAAGTGCCAGTCGCGTGGATTGACGGACGCAGCCCGAACTCGTATCAGAACGTCGTCGTCACCAGGGGCTGGCTTTTCAACGTCCTCGTATGCGAGCACATCGGGAGGGCCGTAGTCGTGATAGGCAATCGCTTTCACTCTCGTGGGTCC
>DATAEE010000326.1:0-2457 GCA_036258175.1 Vicinamibacterales bacterium | reverse complement strand
ATGGCAAACGACCCTCCGTTTGCCACCTTGAATCATTTCGCAGGTGATTCGGGAATCCCAAGCGAGTCAGACTTCCTGAGGATTGGTATTACGCGCGCGAATGCGTGCGGCTGGCTGGACTGACCGACGAGCCGGAAATTCGAGATCAGCTTTTCGCACTGGCCCGCGAGTGGATGGCCGCTGCGATGCAGGAGCGCGACGTGCTGATCTTTCCCCCGTCAATCAGTCGAGCGTAGCCACCGGTCACGCCGCTGGTTGCGAACACCGGGTGACCTTTGATGGCAGCCCGCGTCGGTGCGCCCTTCAGCGCCTTGCAGCGGAGCTTGCGCAGGGCAGGCCAGTTTCGGCGGCGTCCATCAACGCGATGTTGAGGTAGACTGCATCGCCGGTGATGTCGCTCTCTTGTCACGGCTCCGTTGCGCAGCGTCCTCCCATTGCAATGCTAGTTTCAGCAGTATCTCACGCTCCCTTGGGTCGTCAGTGTGCTCGGCGGCACGCCTGCTATCTTGCGCGAACCAATCGAAAATACTCGCAATGTCCATCGTGCTCTCCCAGAAGCACACGGCCGATGATTACGTTTCGTCCTGTTCTTTAACTACAAGTCCGTCATCCCGGTTCATGTTCATCGAGGATAATTTCTTGGGCCAGCCCGCGTGTTATTCTCAGCGTCGCTGAGGGTATCCCCAAGGGGTGTGCTTTACGGTCGGTGTGTTCGCAGTCAGTTGCTGGTCGTCGCCAAGCGCTGTCAGCGCTCGAACGCCTCAACGTCAAGCTGGCCATCCCTGGACAGCGCGACGTGAACTGACCTGCTCCCGGGATTTCGGACCAGCGATTACGTGAGAGACTGGCTCCCGATTCGGAGGGAGCGATGCGCAAAGCGCGTTTTACGGAAGAGCAGATGGTCGCGATCATCCGCGAGGCGGATCGCGAGCCGGTGTCGGGTGTGGCCAAACGGCACGGGATCAGCGAACAGACGATCTACACGTGGCGCAAGCGTTTCGGCGGCTTTCAGGCGAACGACGTCCGGCGCCTGAAGCAGCTCGAGGCCGAGAATGCGCGGCTGAAGAAGCTGGTTGCCGAGCGTGATCTCGAGATCGAGGTCATGAAGGAAGTCGCGGCAAAAAACTGGTGAGCGTGCCGGCTCGTCGGCGTCAAGTTGCGTATGGTCGGGAGCGCGGTCTCTCGGCACGACGGGCCTGCACGCTGTTCTCGGTGGCGCGATCGGCGTTGGGCTACCAGGGCCGCAAGGCGGCGAAAGACGCAACCGTGATCGAGCGGATGCGAGAGCTGTCGGCGCAGTATCCCCGCTACGGCTACCGCCGCATCCGCATCTTTCTCGGCCGCGACGGCCACCGCATGAGCCCGGGCCGGAGCTATCGCCTGTGGCGGGCGGCTGGGTTGCAACTGCCCCGCAGGCGGCCGAGGAAGCGGGTGGCGGCCGTGCGGTCGCGCCCACAAGCGCCGTGCGGATCGAACCAGGTTTGGTCGTACGACTTCATATTCGATCATTGTGCCAACGGGCAGCAGCTCAAGTGTCTCACCGTCACGGACGAGTTCCCCAAGGAGGGTCTGGCGATCGACGTGGATGGTCGCATCCGCTCGCCGCGCGTGATCGAGGTGCTGTCGCGCCTGGTGAGCGCACGCGGCGCGCCGATGTTCCTGCGCAGCGACAACGGACCCGAGTTCGTATCGAAGGCGTTGTTGTCCTGGATCGTCGCGCAGGGCATCGGCACCGCGTTGATCGAGCCCGGCAAGCCTTGGCAGAATGGCGTCACGGAGAGCTTCAACGGCAAGTTCCGCGACGAGTGCCTGAGCCTTGAATGGTTTCGGTCACGTGCCGAGGCGAAGGTGATCATCGAAGCATGGCGGCGGCACTACAACGAAGTGCGTCCGCATTCGAGCCTCGACTACCTCACGCCGAACGAGTTCGTGGCTCGACAGAACGACGCAGCGTCCCGTCATGCAACGGGCCAGGGCGCTGCGGTATGTGGGCCTTCGCGCCCTGACCCGTTGCACCAACCGCCCCACGCGGGGCACGTGCAGGAAGCAAGGGACGCCGTCTCAAGCTAGCCGTGGTCCGAAGAATCGGGGCAGGTCAGACAGTCATCAGTATTCAGCGTAGCGCCATAATGACGGTATGCCGCACGTCGTTTTGCTGCGGTGCATGAGTCCGCTCTTGATGCTGTGGACGGCTCCTCCACCGGCACGTAAGTGCCAAAGATGTGGGTGCTGTTTGAGGCTCCCACGATTCGGAGGAGCAAAGCATGCAAGCGATTACGACGATCGGTTTCGACATCGCCAAGTCAGTCTTTCAGGTGCATGGCGTTGATGCTGCCGGCCAAGTGATTGTGCGCCGGCAGTTGAAGCGTCGCCAGGTCATAGCGTTTTTCCGGAAGCTGCCGGCATGCCTGGTCGGCATCGAGGCGTGCGCCTCATCTCATTAGTCGCGCGAGCTCC
>DATAEE010000325.1:0-43604 GCA_036258175.1 Vicinamibacterales bacterium | reverse complement strand
ACCGGGCCGCATGGACGGATCCCGGGGCGCTTCAGTTCGGGAACGCCCCGAAGCGTGATGAGACGGTACGCGGCTTCCCGAACTACAGTGAGGATCTCAACATCTTCAAGGTGTTCCGCCTGCGCGAGCCGATGAGGCTGCGCTTCGAGTACAGCATCGGAAACCTGTTCAACCGGGTTGTGTACTGCGATCCGAACCAGAATTGGAGCTCGACTGCGTTCGGCACCGTCAACACGCAATGCAACACGCCGCGATCACAGCAGATCGCGGTGAGGCTCGATTTCTGACACGGACGGGGCGAACGGCATAGCCGGCGCCCCTTTTCTTTCCATTGGGACTGCTCTAGGAAACAGGAAGTACACTGCGGGCGTGCTGCGGCTGTGCACATTCCTGCTCCTCAGCTCTGCTGCAGGCGCCTTCGGCCAGGTTGACGCGCAAGCGGCGCTGCAGCAGGCGGCGACTCTTGTCCATAAGGGACAGCTGGACGAGGCCGAGCGGCTCGCGCGGAGCGCTCTTGCCGATCCGCACGCCCAAGCCGTCGCCTACTCGGTTCTCGGCACGATCAGGTTCCAGCAGAAGCGGCTCGCCGACAGCGTGGGCTTCCTGGAGAAAGCAATCGAGCTGGAGCCCAGGCTGGTGGGTGCGCACCTCAACCTCGCACAGATCTACACCCTTCAAGGCAAGCCAGAAATGGCGCTTCCGATGTTCCGGCGCGTCCTGAAGCTGGATCCCACCAATAAAGCCGCGAAAGTGGCGCTCGCGCGTTCCGAGGCCGAGAACCGCGCGTCGTCCATCGCGTTTGGCGTCCTTCTCGCGACCGAGGGGCGCGCCACGGAAGCGATCGACCTCCTCGAGCGTGCCGGCCGGACCGGTGCGCCCTCGTTCGAGCTGGCCTTCAATCTCGCCGGCGCCTATCTCCTGAACAACGAGCCGACGCGCGCGCTCGAGGCCTACGACCGTGCGCTCGCACTCAAACCTGACTCTCTGCCCGCGCTGCGCCAGGCGGCCACGATTGCGGAGCGCCAGGGCGAACTCGAACGATCGCTCTCGTACTGGATCCGGGCGAAGAAGGTCCAACCGGACGATCCTGAGATCCTGCTCGGGTTCGGCCGCGTGTGCCTCCGGATGGATCTGCTGGAGGATGCCGAGCCGGCGTTGCTCAAGGCGGCCGAGCTGAAGCCGCGCGAGCCCGCGTATCAGTACGCCCTCGCAGCGGCAAAAGTCGGCAAGCGCCAGTTCGAGGCGGCCCAGCAGCTGATCGAGGCGCTCGTCGAGCAGCGCCCGGACGATTCGCAGCTGCAGTACGCGCTGGGATCGATTCTGTATATCCAGGGCCATCTCCCGGAGGCCGCGGCGCATCTCCGCGAGAGCATCCGCCTGCAGCCCGACCAGCTGGCGTCGAACTATTACCTCGCGCTCGTCGCGCGGGATCAAGGGAACGAAGCGGAAGCGATTCAGATGCTGGAGAAGTTGCTCCGGCGCTTTCCCGAACATGCCGCATCGAGTGAAGCCCTCGGCGGACTGCTCATGAGCGCGCAGCGCTATACCGAAGCGGAAACCAACCTGCGGAACGCCGTGCGTCTGAATCCGAAATCGGTCAAAGCGAACTACCAGCTGGGCCTCCTGCTGGCGCGAATGGGAAGGAAGGCAGAAGCGGACAAACAACTCGAGTATGCGAAGTCGCTGCGCGCCGAAGACGAAGCCAACTCGCGTCTGCAACTTCGCCTATTGGATCCCGGCCAATGAAGGTGGTCTTCGTTCTCCTTCTGATCGGAGGCGCGGCGCAGGCTGCAGCGCAGCAGACATCGGCGCCGCCGCCCGGACCGCAAGGCGCGACGAGTCCCGCCGTTCCGATCCGCGAGCTCGAGGCGGCCGTCGCGCGCAATCCGAACGATCCGAAGCTGTGGGTCCTGCTCGGTCTCGGTTACCTGGACCAGAACGACGACCCGCGCGCGCTCGACGCCTTCGAGCGCGCCGTCAAGGTCGGACCGCAGTCCGCGGAAGCGCACAACTGGCTCGGCGTCGCGCTCGCTGAAAAGGCGGACCTCCCTGGCGCAGCCGCCGAGCTCAGAAAAGCTGTGGAGCTGGATCCGCAGTATGGACGCGCGTACACGAACCTGGGCTCCGTGCTGGCCCAGAGCGGCGACTACGCCGAGGCCGTCAAGATCTTTCAGAAAGCGCTGACGCTCGAGCCGAACAGCCTCGGCGCCCGGATGAACCTCGGGATGGCCCTGAGGGAGACGGGCAACCTCGACGCCGCATTGGAACACCTGCGATCGGTGGCGGCCGCCGATCCAAACAACGCCAGCCTCCAGTACGAGCTTGGACAGACGCTGCGGCAGAGCGGCGACCTTTCCGGCGCCGTCGCAGCGTTCGAGAAAGCGCTGGAGATTCAGCCCGAGCTGCGCGAAGCCTACTATGCGCTCGGCGTCGCGCTGAAGCAGCAGAGCGCCGCGTTGCGAAAACCACAACCTGCATCGGCGAGCCGGGCAGACTCCTTGTACAGGCAAGGTCAGGAGGCCATCGAGCGGGGTGACTTCAAGTCGGCCCGCGACCGCCTCACGGAAGCCATTCGCCTCGACGAGAATCACGCTGACGCGCACGCCCTTCTCGGCTTCACATTGGGCCAGCAGGGCGATCTGTCATCCGGACTCTCGCATCTCGAGCGAGCGGTCAAGCTCCGGCCACAGTCTTCCGACGCTCGATACAATCTCGGCGCCGCTCTGTGGTACGGCGGTTCTCGAGATCGCGGCATCAGCGAACTGCAGGAGAGCGTCAAGCTCGATCCGGCGGCGGGCCCCAGCCATGCCTTCCTGGGAATGGCCCTCCGCGAACGCGGCGACTTCACGGGCGCACGCGTGCATCTGCAGCGGGCCATCGCCCTGCTGCCGACGACCGCCGCCGTGTACGTCGATCTCGGAATCACGTATCTTCGGGCCGGCGATCTCGACAAGGCGCTCGGGCAGCTGGAAGCCGGGCTGAACCTTCCCTCGCCGTCGACCCCGGCGCCCGAGTGGAAGGTCGCCGCAGCCGACCTTCACAAGGCTCTCACGACGGGTCCCGGCCGACCGGAGGCGCAGAACATTCTCGGTCTCCTGCTGGGGCGGGCCGGCGCCGGAAGCGGCGACGTCGCGGCCGCGTTTCGAGAAGCGATTCGACTCCAGCCGGATTTCGCTCAGGCCCACAACAATCTCGGCCTCGTCCTCATCCAGGCCGGCGACGATCAGGGCGGCATCGCGGCGCTGCGCGAGGCCGTGCGCCTGAGTCCCGACTACGCTGATGCGCGTGTCAATCTCGGCGCCGCGCTGACGCCGACCGACGCCGAGGCCGCCATCCGTGAGCTCGAGAAGGCCGTCGCGCTGGCACCGAACTCGATCAGGGCGCTCTTCAACCTGGCCGTCGCCTACGGATCGAGTCCGAGTCATGGGCCGGCGAAGGAAATCGAGCTGCTGCGACGGGTCATCGAACAGGCCCCGACCTTCGCGCGGGCGCAACTCGGCCTCGGCAAGGCGCTGCTTCGCGACGGTCAGGTCGCCGACGCGGTCAAGGCGCTTCAGGAAGCGGCCCGGCTCGAACCTACGAGCGGCGAAGCCCACTATCAGCTCGGTCTCGCGCTGGCGCGTGCCGGGCGGAAAGACGAAGCCACAGCCGAACTGCAGAAAGGCCGCGAGCTGATCGCCGCCGCCAACCGCAGCCAGAATGCCAGTCTGGACATCGCCGAAGGCCAGGCGGCGCTCGAGAGCGGGGACACGGAGCGCGCGGCCGGCCGATTCCGCCGCGCGATCGAGCTCCAGCCCAATTCTTCCGAGGCCCAGCGCTATCTCGGCACGGTTCGCGAGAAGCAAGGGAACATCGAAGGCGCCGCTGCCGCCTACCGGAAGGCCCTGGAGTTGAACCCGGCGGATGCTGCCGCGAAGGAACGCCTGGACAAGCTGACGAAGCCGTCCGCGGGCGGCGAAGAGGCCGAACGGCGCGCCGAGTTCGAACGCTACATTCGTGAAGAGAAGTTCCAGGAGGTCGAACCGCTTCTCACCGACTACGTGAAAGAACACCCGAACTCTTCATGGGGCTGGTACGCGCTCGGCTACAGTCTGTTCGCCCAGCAGAAGATCGGCGACTCGATCAAGGCGCTCGCGAAGTCTCTCGAGCTCGACATCAAGAACGCGGAGGCTCACAAGATCCTCGGTCGCAATCTGATGATCATCGGGCGATTCGATGCAGCGCAGGTCGAGTTCGAGCAGGCGATCCGCTACAAGCCGGACTCGGCCGAGAGCTACTACAACCTCGGCAAGCTGTTTTCCATTCAGGATAACTGGGAGCCTGCATGCCGCGCGTTCGAAGGGGCCCTCAAGATCGATCCCGGTTACGTCGAGGCGCTCGACGCGCTCGGGCTTGCCCAGGAATCGCTGGGCGAGGACGCCGCGGCGGTGGCGAGCTACGAGAAAGCGGTCGCGCTGAACGAGTCGCGCCAGGGCCGCTTCGCGTCGGCCCACATCAATCTGAGTGCCTATTTCAACCGCACGGGCGACCCGCAGAAAGCCCTCGACTACGCGCGCGCGGCGCTCCAGCTCGATCGCAACTCAGACCGGGCGCTGTTTCAGAAGGCCAGGGCCGAGGAGCGTCTTGGCAACCTGAGCCAGGCGGCCAACGCGCTGAACGAAGCGATCTCGATCAACCCCCGCGCCTCGTCGTATTACTACGTCCTCGCCGGCGTCTACCGGCGTCTCGGCTGGATGGACGAGAGCCAGAAGGCCCTGGAAGTCTTCCGCCGTCTCGAGCGCGAGAGCAGCGAGCTGGAGAAAAAGCGCCGCCGTGAGAGCCGTCCGTAGCGGGTCCATCAGCCTGTACTCGCGCCGCCGGTTCCTGCGGACGTTCGGCTGTCTCGGAGCCGCGGCGTTCACGCCCGGCCTGCGAATGCTTCCGAGGCAGGCGGCCGACGCGGGCCGTCCGGTTGTCTTCACCGACGTGACCGAAGCCGCTGGCCTCGCTCGAGCGCTCAACGTCTCAGGCCGGCCCGACGACAAGCGGTTCCTGCTGGAGGAAATGGGAGGCGGTGCCGCCTTCTTCGACTACGACAACGATGGCTGGCTCGACATCTTTCTCGTGAACGGAACGAGCCTCGACGCCGACGCGCGCGACCGCAAACCCACGAGCTATTTGTTTCACAACAACCGCGACGGTACATTTTCCGACGCCACCGCAAAGGCCGGGCTCACCCGCTCCGGCTGGGGACAGGCGTGTTGCGTCGGCGACTACGACAACGATGGCTTCGACGACCTGTTTGTGAGTTACTGGGGACAGAACGTGCTGTACCGCAACAACGGCGACGGCACGTTCACCGACGTCTCCGAACGCGCCGGCGTCGCGGGCTCGCCGACCCGATGGGGTGCAGGCTGCTGCTTTCTCGACTACGACCGGGACGGCCGGCTCGATCTGTTCGTCGCCAACTACTTGAACTTCGACCCGGCCAGGGCGCCGCTGCCGGGCGATTCGGCGTATTGCCGCTACAACGAGATTGCCGTGCCCTGCGGTCCTCTCGGGTTCGCGGGAGGCACGAACGTCCTCTATCGCAATCGCGGCGACGGCACGTTTGTCGACGTTTCGGAAGAATCCGGAATCGCCCGGCCGCGCGGGCCGTCCTCCATGGTCTTCGTCACCAGCAACTGGCGGCCGGCGGGCTCCTACGGCATGGGCGCCGCCGCAGCCGATTTCGACAACGACGGCTGGCCGGACATCTACGTGGCCTGTGACACGGCGCCGAGCCTCCTCTATCGCAACAACCACGACGGCACGTTCCGCGAGATCGCGGTACCGGCCGGTTGCGCCTTCGACGAGCACGGGGCCGCCCTCGCCGGAATGGGGGTTGGCGTCGCCGACTACGACGCCGACGGCTGGCTGGACATTGTCCGAACGAACTTCTCGGAGCAGCTGACGACGCTCTACCGGAACTACGGCGGCGCATTCGAGGTCGCAAGCGTCAGGGCCGGCCTCGGCGTCAATCGAAAGTATCTGGGCTTCGGCGTCGACTTCTTCGACTTCGACAATGACGGCTGGAGCGACATCTTCATCGCGAACGGCCACGTCTACGCGCAGATTGCCAACAAGAAGCTGCACGTCACCTACAAGCAGCCGAACCTTCTCTATAGAAACCTTGGCAACGGGCGCTTCGAAGACGCCTCCGCGAAAGCGGGTGCCCCGTTTCGTGCCGAGAACCTGGGCCGTGGCTGCGCCTTCGGAGACTTCGACAATGACGGCGACGTGGACATCGTCGTGAACAACCTCGATGGGCCGCCGACGCTCCTCCGCAACGACGGGGGCAACACGAACAACTGGATCTTCATCAAGTGCGTCGGCACGCGGTCGAACCGCTCCGCGATTGGGACCCGCGTGCGGGTGACCACGGGCGGGCACAGCCAGATCGACGAGGTCATGAGCGGTTCGAGCTATTACTCGCAGAACGACCTCCGGCTTCACTTCGGTCTCGGGCGTGCGGCCAAGGCAGATCGGGTGGAGATCGCGTGGCCCTCGGGAGCGAAAGAGACGTTTCGGGATCTCCCGGCGAAGCACCTCGTCGTCATCCAGGAATCAAAGGGCATCGTGAGCAGCCGCCGGCTTCCGTCACGCTGATCATGAGTGGATCTCGAACCGCAGGATGCGGCCTATTCGCACTGCTCGCCGCCGTGTCGGCTGACGCTCCCGTGCAGTTCACCGACATCACGCAGCCGGCGCGCATCGAGTTCAGGCACGAAAACTCGGCGACCCCGAGCAAGTACCTCGTCGAGACGATGGGCGGCGGCGTCGCGCTCTTCGATTACGACAACGATGGCCGGCTCGACGTGTTCTTCACGAACGGCGCGAAGATCGCCGATCCGATGCCCGCCGGCACGCTTCCGGACAAAGCCGACCCAAGATTCTGGAACCGGATGTACCGACAGACACAGGAGGGTGCCTTCGTCGACGTGACGGACAAGGCCGGCCTGTCTGGGATGGGGCAGAACCGGTACGGGATGGGGGTCGCCGTTGGCGACTACGACAACGACGGGTTTCAGGACATCTACGTCACGAACTTCGGCGCCAACACCCTGTATCGCAACAACGGCAACGGCACGTTTACCGACGTGACCGCCCGGGCCGGCGTGGCTTCGAGCGGCTGGAGCGCGAGCGCCGGCTTCTTCGACTACGACAACGACGGCCGGCTCGACCTCTTCGTCACGCGCTATCTGACCTGGGCGTTCGACAAGAACCGCTATTGCGGCGAGAAGAAGCCCGGATACCGCGCCTACTGCCATCCCGACAACTTCGACGGGATTGCGAACGTGCTCTATCACAACGACGGCAACGGCACGTTCACCGACGTGTCGGCCAAAGCCGGGATCGCCGATCCGAGCGGCAAGGGTCTTGGGCTCGCGTTTGCCGACTACGATGACGACGGGTTCATCGACGTGTATGTCGCGAACGACTCCGTTCAGTCATTTCTCTATCACAACAAAGGCGGTGGCACGTTCGACGAAGTCGGACTGCTGGCGGGGGTCGGGTTCAACGAAGATGGGAAGACGTTTGCCGGAATGGGCGTCGACTTCTCCGACTACGACAACGACGGCCGTCCCGATGTCTTCGTCACGGACCTGTCAAACGAACGGTACCGGCTGTTCCGCCACAACGGCGACGGGAGCTTTCGAGACGTGACCAACGCATCCGGCGTCGGAGGCGCCACGTTGCCGTTCGCCGGCTGGAGCACACGCTTCTTCGACTACGACAACGACGGCTGGAAGGACATCTTCGTCGCGCAGGGACACGTCATGGATACGATCGAGAAGACCGCGCCAAACTTGAGATACCTCCAACCGCCGCTGCTGCTGCGCAACGAGTCGGGACGATTCGTGCGCGTCGCCGCCGGCGAGCCGTTCAAGTACGACTGGGCCGGGCGCGGCGCTGCGTTCGGCGACCTCGACAACGACGGGGATGTCGACGTGGTCGTGAGTAACGTCGGCCAGAAGGCGTTCGTGCTCCGCAACGACGGCGGCAATCGCAAGAACTGGCTTGGCATCGCGACCGTCGGGACGCGTTCCAATCGGGACTGCATCGGATGCCGCATCAAGGTCGTGTCCCCATCAGGGCTCACGCAGTTCTTCACCATCAACACGGCTGTCGGCTATCTCTCGGCGAGCGACAAGCGGCTCATCGTCGGTCTCGGTGACGAGACCATGGCCAGGCTCGTCGAGATCCGATGGCCATCAGGAACCGTCCAGAAGATGGAAAACGTCAAGGCCGGCCAGACGATCGTCGCCAGGGAGCCGGACGGTCGATGATCAGTCGACGCGAGCTGCTCGTTCTCCTCGCCTGCTCCGCTCGTCCCGCCTTCGGGCAGGGGATCTCATCGCGGGGCGTCAAACCGCATCCGCGCGGGAAGCCGTCTGGCCGCCCGTTTCCGGCGCGCTTCACCGACGTCGCGAAGCAGGCCGGTCTCGTGCACCCCGTCGTGTATGGCGGCGTCGACAAGAAGACGTACATCGTCGAAGTCGTTGGCTGCGGGGTCGCGTTCCTCGACTACGACAACGACGGCTGGCTCGACGTGTTCGTCCTGAGCGGGACTCGACTCGACGGCCCGCCTTCGGGGACGACGAATCGCCTGTACAAGAACAACCGCAACGGCACGTTCACGGACGTCACGGAGAAGGCGGGCCTGCTCCGTACTGGTTGGGCCTCGGCGGTGACCGTCGCCGATTACGACAACGACGGCTTCGACGACCTGTTCATCACCTACTACGGTCAGAACGTGCTCTATCGCAATAACGGCGATGGAACGTTCACGGACGTGACTGAACGGGCGGGCCTGCGTCAGAGCGCGGTCCGATACGGGTCCGGCTGCACATGGGTGGACTACGACCGGGATGGACACCTCGATCTGTTCGTCGCGAACTACCTGAACACGACGATCGAGAAACTGCCGAAGCCCGGCGAGAACGCCGACTGTCGCTGGAAAGGCGTGCCGGTCAACTGCGGGCCTCGAGGACTGCCGACCGGATTCGTACAGCTGTTTCACAACAACGGCGACGGCACGTTCAGGGACGTGAGCCGCGAGTCGGGCGTCGCGGCAGCGTCGGGTGCGTATCCGATGACCGCTGTCGTCGTGGACGTCGACAACGACGGCTGGCCCGACGTCTATGTCGCGTGCGACTCCACGCCGAGCTGGCTGTTCCGCAATCAGAAGGATGGCACCTTTCGCGAGGAGGGGTTGGAGCGCGGGGTGGCGCTCAGCGAAGACGGGATGGAACAGGCGGGCATGGGCCTGGGAATCGGCGACTTCGATCTCGACGGTCACCCGGATATCTTCAAGACCCATTTCGCCGACGATACGAACGTCCTGTACCGGAACGACGGCAAAGGCTACTTCGACGACTTCACGATTCGAGCCGGCATCGGCGTCGAGACGAGGTACATCGGATGGGGAGCCGGGATGGTGGACCTAGATAATGACGGCTTCCCTGACCTGTTCCTCGTCACCGGAAGCGTGTATCCCGAGGTGGAGCGAGCGCTCCCGGCCTATCCGGCGCGAACACCCCGTCTGGTGTTTCGAAACCTCGGCGACGGCCGATTCGAGGAGTTGATCGACGAGGCGGGACCCGGCGTTGCCGCGACCCACTCCAGCCGTGGATGCGCCTTCGGCGATTTCGACAACGACGGCGACGTCGACGTGCTGGTGATGAACATGAACGAGCCGCCGTCGCTCCTGCGCAACGACGTGTCGGGTAACGGTCACTGGCTGAAGGTGCTTCTGAACGGCGTGAAGTCGAACCGCAGCGCGATCAGCGCACGTGTGACGGCACGCTACGGGGGCCGCACGCAGGCGCAGGAAGTGACGGCGCAGTCAAGTTTCTACTCCGCCAACGATCGCCGCCTGCACTTCGGTCTCGGTGCCGCAACCACCGCTGATCTGACGATCCGCTGGCCGAACGGCGGCGCCGAGAACATTCCGAACGTCGAGGCCGGCCAGCTGGTCGTCATCCGCGAGGGAGCGGGGATCATCCGCAGGCAGAAATTCGGGTAACGGAACCACGGATCGTGATCGGTGACATCCGTGGTTACGTTTGATCCGGTCTCTCCCATCGCCCGGAGTCCGCGGATCGAAACAGCGCGTCGATCACCGCCATGTTCTTCACCGAGTCCTCCAGCGGGTAGGGCGTGGGCGCGCTGTCGCGGATCGCTCGCGAGAACAGATCGCCCTGCAGGCGGTACTGGTCGCACGTCTCGAACTCGATCCGCTCGGCCCCGGCGCCGGACAGATTGGACCCGTCGTCGACGAGCAGGCGACAGGGGCGATCGGGCGGCGCGTTGAACGGGATCTCGATCTCGATCCGGCCCCGCGCACCAAGGATATTGACGCGCTGATAGGCCACCATCTGCGTGCTACAAGTGCCCGCAGCGTGCCCGGATGGGTATTCGAGCAGCATCGACGTCAAACGATCCACACCGAAATCTGGGTCGCGTTCGGTCGCGGCGATGACCCGGCGCGGCTCCTCGTCGAAGATGAACCGCGACGTGTGGACGAGATAGCAGCCGATGTCCATGAGGGCGCCACCGCCGTACTCGGGGACGTTGCGAATGTTCGTGGCGTCGCGATTGAAGTATGAGAAATAACCGAGCATCGAGTGCGCCGGTCCGATGCGGCCCGAGCGCACGAGCTCTCGCGCTCCGATCCACTGCGGGTGCGCCCGGACCATGAACGCCTCCTGAATCTTCACGCCCGTACGGTCGCGCGCCGCCAGCAGCGTGCGCGCCTCGTCCGCGCTCAGTCCGATCGGCTTCTCGCAGAGGACGTGCTTCCCCGCCTCCGCGGCCCGGATCGACCACGGGACGTGAAGCTGGTTCGGCAGCGGATTGTAGATGGCGTCGATCTCCGGATCCTTCACCAGCTCCTCGTAGGAGCCATACGCCTTGGGAATGCCGAGCGACGCGGCCGCGCGCCGCGCCCGCTCGAGATCCCGAGACGCGATAGCTGTCACGGTGGTCCACCGCCCGCCCTGCATGGCCGGGATCACTTTCGCCGTCGCGATCCGGGCCACGCCGAGCACACCCCATCGAACTGTGTCGCTCACGTCGTCTCGTCCTTCTTTGGCTCTCCGTGGCATCGAGGTGCTCATGATAATAGGATCGCCCGATGCATCGAGCGTGGGCTGCGGCACCGCTTTTCGGTGCTTTGCTCATCGCGGCCGCCTCGGCCGCGGCGACGAGCCGACTTCCACAACCGGCGCCGACAGCTCGAATCGAAATCGACGCCGGCACGGTCGCGGGCCGAATTAGTCCCCTGCTCTACGGGCAGTTCGCCGAGTTCATGTTCGAAGGAATCAAGGGCGGTCTGTCTGCCGAGCTGATTCGAAACCGCGGCTTCGAAGACCGGCCAAGTGCAATTGGCCTTTCCCACCACTGGGAGCGCTACCCTGACGACCGCAACGACGATTACGCCATCTCGTTCGGCTGGGACGAGACCGTCGCGTACGGGTCGGGCGTGCACCCGGCCGAGGCAACTGGCGGGCATTCGCTGCGCATTCAGCTCCGTCCCGGCGTCGTCGCGCGCCATGGCGTCTTTCAGCCGCGCGTGCCGGTCAGGGAGGGGCTCGACTATCCCGGCTATCTGTGGATCAAGAGTGACGCGTTCACCGGCGGCGTGAGCGTGTCGCTCGAAGCGGACGTCAACGGCGGCCGGATCTACGACGAAGCACCGATTGCGGACGTCGGCGGCGATTGGAAGAGGTATGCGTTCGCGCTCCGGCCGGCAGCGAGCGATCCGAACGCGCGCTTCGCGATCCTCGTCAGCGGCGTGGGCAAGCTGTGGGTGGATCAGGTGTCGCTCCTGCCGGGCGACGCCGTCGACGGAGTACGCGCGGAGGTTCTCGACAAAGTGAAGGCGCTCGCCCCTTCGTTCATCCGCTGGCCTGGCGGGAACGTCGCCCAGGACTATCGCTGGCAATGGGGAATCGGTCCACGAGACGAGCGACCGAGCTGGGTGAACCCGTCCTGGAACAACGAGGTCGAGCCGGCTGATTTCGGCACCGACGAGTTCGTCCGATTCGCGCGGCTGGCTGGAGCCGAGCCTTCGATCACCGTGAACGTCGAGGGGCGCGGCGCGACCGTGGACGAGGCCGCGGCGTGGGTCGAATACTGCAACGGCCCGGCGACTTCGCGATACGGGATGATGCGCGCCAGGAACGGGCATTCGGAACCGTACCGCGTCAAGTACTGGGAGATCGGTAACGAGATATGGGGCGACTGGGTGCGCGGCCACTCGGACGCGGTCACCTACGCGCGCAACCTCACCAGCTACGTCGCCCGCATGCGCGCGGTCGATTCGTCAATCCAGGTGATCGCGGTCGGCGACAACGACATGACCTGGAACCGCACCGTGTTGACCGGCACGGGCGAGCGGGTCGACTATCTGGCGGTTCATCATTACTACGGCCGCCGTGAGATGGGCGGCGATTTGCGCAACCTGTTGGCGCGTCCGCTCCACTACGAGCGCTTCTACCGCGACGTCGAAGCTGCCTGGCGGGAGCTGCCGCTGGATCGACGGCCCAAGCTCGCGATCAACGAGTGGGGTCTCGATATCCCCGAGTCGCAACAGTACTCGATCGTCGCAGCGCTGTATGGAGCGCGGCTGATGAACGTCTTCGAACGGCAAAGCGACCTCGTCGCGATGAGCGCGGTGTCGGATCTCGTCAACGGATGGCCGGGCGGCATCATCCAGGCCGGCCGTCACGGTGTGTTCGTGACGCCGATCTATCTGGTCAACCGCCTGTACGCGACCCACCTCGGCGCGGAGCGGCTGGCCACTCGCGTAGACGGCCCGACGCTCGCCACGACCCGCGAGGGCAACGAGATCCCGGTGCTGGACTTCACGGCGAGCCGGTCGGCAGACGGTCGCAGGATTTTCGTGAAAGCCGTCAATACGGACCTCCACTGGCCGTTGAGCGCACGGGTCGAGCTGCGGGGCGCGCAGGTATCTCCCGACGCGATCGTCAAACGCGTGGTGGCCGATTCACTCTCTGCGGTGAACGGCTTCGCCACACCCGAAGCCGTCAGAGTCACGCAGAACCCTCTGAGGGCGGGAAACAGTTTCTCGCTCGAACTTCCCCGACACTCCGTGTCGGTCGTCACGCTCACCGTTCGGCGGTAACCGCTTCGGGATCGGCCGGCCCGCGTCAACGCTATGGCTTGCCCGTCAGCGAACGAATGAGTCGGATCTCTTCCTCGTCGAACGGCGTGCCACTCCTTCGAAACAGATCGTGATGCCAGACTGGCGGCTCGGCAGTGAACGGCTTGGTCCACGAGCTCCAGGGATAGATCGTCTGGCTCTTTCCGTCCACGAGGCCCCAGATGTATGCGCCCACGTTGTTCGCTTTGAGCACCGGCAGGGCGGCCTGGATCGTGCTGCCGAACGAGCGCGCGAGGAACTCCGTACAGAGGAGCGGCCGCCCGTGGCGACGAAGAGCCGCGATTCGGCTCTCAAGGGTCTTCCCATCCGTGTAGGCGTGAAACGAGACCACATCCGACTCTTCCAGCGCCACGCGGCCGACGGCGGTCTTCGGCCCGGCTTCTGAAAAATCCTCCTCGAGCCAGAGCCCTACCGTCAGCGGCTGGTCGGGATTGACTTCGCGGGCCCAGCCGAGCGCGCTCCGAAGCAGAGTGAGTGCCATCTCCGCTTTGTTCGGGATCTCCTGCTTTCCGTACGCGTCGGTGTTCAGGTTGTCCGGCTCGTTGAAGACATCCCATGCGTGCACGCGTTTGTCGTTCCGAAAGCGGCGCATGACGCCTTGGACATACGGCCGGAGGTCCGCGTGGCGCTGCGGATTTCGGAGAATGGCCGCGCCAGGACTCTGGACCCAGCCGGAGTTGTGAACGTGCGGCTTCGGCGCGCGTTGCTTGCCCAGCTGAGGGTTCGGATCCCAGACGCCATCGAACAGAACGAGCATGACGCCGATCTGGTGCCGATTCGCGATCTCGAGGAATCGATCGATTCGCCGGAGAAACCCATCCGAATCCTGGTTCCACAGCAAGTCGTGGAGAAATACGCGCATGCTGTTGAAACCGAGGCCCTTCGCCCATCCCAGCTCACGATCGATCGTGGCTTCGTCGAACGTGTCTGCTTGCCACATCTCGAGCTGGTTGATCGCGGTGCTCGGGATGAAGTTCGAGCCAATCAGCCAGCCTTTCTCCTTCTGCCAGGCCGCGGCGCGTTCGGGCGTCCAGCGCGCCGGGGCGGACGTGAGCTGAGTCGTCGAAAATGCAACGATTATGAGCAGTAGACAGGTGCGGTACGTCATCATGGTCGGCTCAGCGAAGCAGGAAGAGGGACACGCCCTGGCGCGGCAGCGCATACGTCAGCCGCACACGCCCGCCTTCGACGTCGAGCGTCTGCGGCGGGGCGATCTGTGCCAGCTGTCCGGATTTCTCCAACTGTGCGTACTGCGCCGGCGTCGGCGTCTGCGGTGAGCCCATGCGCTTCCACGCCTCGTACGCGTTGCTGTGATCGGCGTCGATTCGATTGTGCTCCACCGTTACCCGCCGTTCGGAAAGACCTTCGACCGAGAGCTCGACGTGCGCCGGCCCTGCCGCCAGGTCATCGTCGTGATAGTTCCAGACGAGGATCGCGACCGACCGGCCCTGCCGCGTGGCGATCGCGTTGATGTCGGGGCGCTCGCGCACTCCGGTCTCGCGAACGACGTCGAGCGGAAGGGCACCCGAGCTCTCCACCTTCACGAAATCGCCCCGCATGCGGCCCAGCATCCGGAAGACGTTCAGCACCGGCTTCGCGAGGCCGTTCGTCGCGAGGTCGCGGAAACCATCGAAGTACGGCTGGTCCTCGAACTCGAACGCCCAGGTCACGGACCCTGCCAGATTCACCTTGTACAGCGTGGCAAGCTCGTACGTCCGCGCGAGTTGTGCAGCGGTGTAACTGGAGTACATCGTCCCGTTGCGATATGCGTTCTGCGGGCTCGTCCGGACCGGACACGCCGCGCACCCTTCCGGATCCGACTCACCGATGATGATCGGCACCCGGCGGAACTCGGGGTACGACGACACGATCTCGAAACCGTTCGCGATGGCGTTCAAGTGCGTGTTGAGGCCCATCTGGACATGGCCGCCCGCAGTCACGCGCGGCGCGCCCTTGGCGTGGAACCCGACGTACTCGAGCGGTGATCCCGTCCGGCCCGTCGCGTGGTTGCGTCCCCGGAGGCAGTGCTCGAGGAAGTCACGCAGGAACTTCTGGGTCCGCGGGCCGAGCGGTCCCGTGACGTGCGGACCGCCGATGCGTGCGCTCGGCAGCGCGCGTTTCAATCCATCCGCGGCGTAGTCGTAAAGCTTGAAGTACTCCTCCGGTGTGCCCTGCCAGTAACCGATGTCCGGCTCGTTCCACACCTCCCACCACCACGTCTCGACCTCCGCCCGCCCGTACTTCGCGACCGAGTGCCGTACCCATTCCGTCACGAGGTCACGCCACCTGTCATAGTCCCTCGGCGGGTACGCCCAGCCTGTAAAGATGGTCTTGTACTCCTGTCCTGGCGCCCAGGCATGCCGATACGGCGCGGGCTTGACCGAGAGCGCTTCCGGCATGAAACCGATCTGCACGAGTGGCTTCATGCCGCGCTCGACGTAGGTGTCGAAGATGCGATCCACGATGGTCCAGTCGTAACGCGGCCGTCCTGCCGCATCTTCCGTGTACGCGTTCGTGGATCCCCATTTGAGGGCGGGCGTGCCGTCGCCGCTCGTCAGAAGGTTGTGGGTGCGCACGAACACGGGCACCGGGCTCAGCGCAGCGAGCTCGGACAGCAGCTTCCGGCCATCCTTCATGTAGGTGTAGTTCGGTTCGTCGTACCCGAAGTACGCCCAGATAGGGGCCATCGGCTGCAACCGGGCGCCGGCATCGACGCGGATCGCCACCCGATCCTCCACGACAGAGGGATTCGACCCCGCCATGACCAGCGCGGCGAAGGCGGCGAGCAGGCGACTAGGGAGCTGACTGCCTCGCACGACGTCCATTTCAGCCGAGCCGATGTTGGACGCAAAAATCGACGCGACGATGGCGGCCCCGTCGACCGCAGTCATGATCTGCGGCGTGGCTGACCGTAATAGGCGGTTGCCCCGTGCTTGCGGAAGTAATGCTTGTCGATCAGATGTGAACCGGGCCGCGGCGCCTCCGGCGCGATCGTCCGGGCCTGGATTTCCATCCTGGCCAGAAACTCGAGCACCGTCGCGCGTTCGACCGCCTCGGCCGGATCAGCGGCCCACACGAACGGCCCGTGATTCGCGACGAGGGCTGCCGCCACCTCGTCGGGCGACAGTCCGGCCGCGCGGAACGTCTCGACGATCACGAGTCCGGTGTTGCGCTCGTAATCCGAATCGACCTCCTCGGGCCGCATCGCCCGCGTCACCGGCACGTCGCCGCGGAAATAATCGGCATGCGTCGTCCCCATGCAGCGCAGCGGCAGGCGGCACTGCGCCAGACTCGTGGCGCACTCGGAATGGGTGTGCACGATTCCGCCGCAGCCGAACGCGCGATAGAGCTCGACGTGCGTCGGCGTGTCCGACGACGGGCGGTAGGCATGCTCGAGGGGCTCGCCGGTGTCGAGCGAGACCGGCACCATGTGGGCCGGGGTCAGTTCGTCGTACGCCACGCCGCTCGGCTTGATGGCGCAGATGCGCGCGTCATGATCCGCCCCCGACACGTTCCCGAACGTGCCGAGCACGAGCCCGGTCCTCGCGAGCGCCTGGTTAGCCTTCAGCACTCGCTCACGCAGCGCGGCGGCGATCATGCGCGCGCGACCTCGGCGCCGGTCGCCGAGACGACCCGCTCGCGAAGCGCCAGGAGGCGTTTCATGATCGTCGCCATGTCACCTTTCGCACCGGGCACGCCGCCGAAGCCGTCGTGCAGCTCCCGGTAGATGCGATACAGCTCGTCGTAGATCGCGCGCGCGGCGGGATCAGGGTGAAACGCCTCCGGCCGAACCGACGTCATTCGCGCTTGCGCATCCTCGAATCGATCGTATCCGCCCGCCCCCGCCCCCGCCGCGATGGCGGCGGAGATGGCGGCGCCAAGCGCCGGCGTCTGCGGCGAGCCGGCCACGTACATCGGGCAGCCGAGCACGTCCGCATAGATCTGCATGAACAGCCGGTTCTTTTCCGCGATGCCGCCGCAGCAGACGACCCGCTCGATCGGAACGCCGAATTCCGTGAGCCGCTCGACGATCGCGCGCGCGCCGAAGGCGGTGCCTTCGATGATCGCGCGATAGATCTCGGCACGCGTCGTATGGAGCGTCTGGCCGACGATGAGGCCGGTCAACCGCGGATCCACGAGAACGGTGCGGTTGCCATTGTTCCAGTCGAGCGCAACCAGCCCGGACTGGCCCGGCCGGACTCCTGCGGCCTCGGCCGAAAGATCCGCATGGAGCCCGGCGTCGCCGCGGCAGACGGTCTCCGCCCACCACCCGAGGAGGTCGCCAACAGCCGACTGCCCCGCCTCGATCCCGTAGTACCCCGGCATGATCGACCCTTTGACGATCCCGCAGATCCCCGGGATGTCGGCGATGCGCTCCGCGGCCGGCGCGACCGCGCAGTCGCAGGTCGACGTCCCAATAATCTTGACGAGGGTGCCGCTTCGGATCCCGGAACCAACCGCGCCATAGTGCGCGTCGAATCCGCCCATCGCGATCGGAATGCGCTCGCGCACGCCGAATACCTGCGCCCATGCCGGCGCCAGGCGGCCGGCTGGGTGATCCGGCGGATGGGCGCTCTCGTACAAGCGCCCGCGCAACGCCGCGAGCTTCGGGTGGAGCCGGTCGAGGAACGTCGCCGCAGGCAGCCCGCCCCACGCGTCGGAGTACAGGGCCTTGTGCCCCGCCGCGCAGATGCAGCGCTGAATCGCTGAAGGAGATTCCACGCCGGCCAGAACGGCCGGGACGAAGTCGGCGAGCTCCACCCAGCTCGCCGCCGCGTCGAAGACCTCCGGCGCGACAGTGAGGCAGCGCCAGATCTTCGCCCAGAACCATTCCGACGAGTACGTGCCGCCGATGGGCGCGATGAGATGCGGCGCGTGCTCACGCGCCGCACGCGTGATCGCTTCGGCTTCCCGCGCTGCGGTGTGATCCTTCCAGAGCCACGCGTGCGCCGCGAGGTTGCCGCGCCATCGCGGATCCATCGCCAGCGGACTGTTGCTCGCGTCCACGGGCAACGGCGTCGATCCAGTCGTGTCGACGCCGATGCCGATGACGCGGTCGCGCGAGAAGCCGGGGGTGCGCTCCGCGGCAGCGAGCGCGCCCGGAACGGCGACCTTCAGGGCTTCGACATAGTCCGCTGGATTCTGCCGAGCGAGGTGCGGGTCGCGCGCGTCGAGCAGGACACCGTCTTCGCCCGATGGATAGTCGAAGACATGGACGCCGCGAATCCCGCCGTCCGCGCAGGAGACCACCACCGCCCGCGCCGAGGTGGTGCCGAAATCGATGCCAATCGTGAATGCTGTCGTCATAACAAACGCTCGAATGCGTCGGGCGGGAGCGCCGTCAGCGACGGCGCCTGCAGATCGGCGCCCGCGGTCAGCGGCCCCAGGCCGATCACGCGCATCCCGGCAGCGCGTGCAGCCTCGACGCCCGCGGCCGCATCCTCGATGACGACGCACGCCGACGGATCGGTGCGCAGCCGTTCAGCCGCCGTAAGAAATACTTCCGGGTCGGGCTTCCCTCGACGAACGTCCTCGGCCGCGACGACCGCCTCGAACCTGCCATGCCAGGCGAGCACGTCGAGCACTGCGTCGACGTTCAGCCGCGGAGCGGACGAGGCGATCGCCTGCCGCCAACCGCGTGCCGCCAGCCGCTCGATCCACTCCTCGGCCCCGGGCAGACCGGCGAGGCCACGTTCCCGCATCAGGCCGCGGTAGGCGGCCTCCTTCGCGTCGCCGATCCGGCGGATCCGATCGTCGGCGGCGTCGGGTCCCAGCCAGCCACGGAGAATGCGGTCGTTCCGTTGGCCGAACGATGCTTCGAACTGCCCGCGCGTCGGCGTAAACCCCTCGGTCTCGAGCGCCATCAGCCACGACGTCCAGTGGTACTCGCCCGAATCGATCAGCGTCCCGTCGAGGTCCCACAAGGCGGCCGGCATCGGCAAGATCCTCGCTCGCGCCCTTACGCCCGGTAATGGCTCGGCGGTAAGATGAAGAGCACATGTCCTCGAATGCCCGAAAGCCGCCTGCCCCGGCGCAGCCAGTCGGCATCAAGGACATCGCCCGTGCGCTGGGGATTTCGACGGGCACCGTCGACCGCGCGCTGCACGCCAAGCCGGGCGTGAATGCGATGACGCGCGCCCGCGTGCTCAGCATGGCCGAGTCGCTCGGCTACCGGCCGAATCTTGCCGCCCGCTACCTGAAATCGCGGCGGCAGCTGCGCATCTCGGTCCATCTGCCCCAGGAAATTGCGCTCTTCTGGGACTCGTTGCGCGAAGGCATCCGCGAGGCGGCGGCGCCGTTCGCACCGGCGCTGCACGTTGATTTCCGAAGCTACCCGAGCCTCGGCGAGGGGGATATCCCGCTGTTCGAGGAGGCGCTCCGCGACGGCACGAATGGCTTGATCATCGCGCCGGGCAACCCGAACGCGTTGAAGCCGCACATCCTGAAGGCGGCGCGCAAGGACGTGCCGGTCGTATGCGTTGTGACGGACGCGCCAGAGACGCAGCGACTGATGTCGGTGAGCGCAGACCCGTTCACGGTCGGGGCCGTTGCCGGTGAGTTGTTGAGCAGGTACCAACCTGCCGGAGGGAAGGTCGCGTTCTTCACGGGCTGGCTGTCGATGCAGGAGCACGCGGAGAAGCTTCGCGGGTTCGAGTCGAGCCTGCACGCGAGCGGCGGTACGCTCAGGCTCGGTCCGGTCGTCGAGGCGCACGACGACGAGCGCGAAGGACATCGCCGCGCGTTGGCGGTGCTTCGCGCGCATCCGGATCTGACATCCATCTATGTGAGCACCGTCAACTCGCTCCCCGTGTTGCGCGCGGCGGAACAGGAGGGGCGGCTTCCCGCTCTCACCCTGGTCACGACCGACCTGTTCCCCGAGTTGGTGGAACGGATTCGCGCGGGCACGATCGCCGCGACGGTGTACCAGCGGCCGCTCAGCCAGGGCCGCCTCGCGCTGCAGGCGTTGTATCAGTTTCTCCTGGACGGGACCTGCCCGACGGCGCGTATGCATGTCGTGCCACACCTGGTGATGCGGAGCAATCTCGATCTCTTTCTCGAACGGCTCCCGGTCGATCTCGACGGCGCCGCGCCGATGCCCCCTGACCGTACGGTCTCCCGCCGCTTCGGTGTTGCGCCGGGCGGGTCCCGCGGCCCGGTGCCGCGGCTGCGACGGCCCGCGAGCTCGCATCGCCGAGCGTAGTATACGTGAACGTTCACGCCTGGGAATTACCGCTGGAAGAGGTCGAGCGTCCAGCTACCGCTGCACCCGCCCCGATGCGTCTCCCGCAGCGAGTAGATCAACTTCCGCGACCGAGACGCGGTTGAAGTCGCCAGGGATCGTCTGCTTCAGCGCGCTCGCCGCGACGGCGAAGCGCAGCGCCTGTTCAGGCGTTCGATTGGTGATGACGCCGTAGATGAGTCCCGCAGCGAAGCTGTCGCCGCCGCCGATCCGATCGACGAGCCGCACGTCGTAGCGCTGGCTCTGATGCAACGTCTTCGTGGCTGCGTCCCACAAGACGGCGCTCCAGCCATTGTCGCTGGCAGAGACGCTCTCGCGGAGCGTCACCGCGACCATCTTCGGCCCGAAGTCACGCGTGACACGTTCTGCCGCCCGCCGGTAGCCGTCGAGATTGAGCTGGCCGGCCGTTACGTCGGCGCCGGGGACGTCGACGCCGAGCACACACTGGAGATCCTCTTCGTTCGCGATGACGACGTCTACCAGTCGCATCAGCGGCTTCATCGTCTGCTGCGCCTGCGCCGTGGTCCAGAGCTTCTTGCGGTAGTTGAGATCCACGCTGACCCGGATCCCCGCGGCGCGTGCCGCTTCGAGCGCGCGGGCGGTGGCGGCCGCCGCGTTCGCGCCGAGCGCCGGCGTGATGCCGGTGACGTGAAACCAGGCCGCGCCGTCGAGCACCTTCGGCCAGTCGACGGCGTCGGGCGCCATTTCCGCAATCGCCGAGCGCGCGCGATCGTAGATGACCGTCGACGCGCGCTGGCTCGCGCCCGCTTCCGTGAAGTAAATCCCGAGGCGCTCGCCACCCTTCAGAATGTGGTCGGTCCGGACGCCTTCCGCGCGCAGCGCCCTGATCACAGCGTCGCCAACGGCGTGCGGCGGAACTCGCGTAACGTACACGCTCTCGAGACCGAACTGCGCCAGGCTGACCGCCACGTTCGCCTCTCCACCGCCGAACGTCGCCGACAGCATCGGGGACTGCAGCAGCCGCTCGAACCCGGGCGGGCTCAGCCGGAGCATGATCTCGCCGAAGGTAACGACTTTCATCAGCTTGCAGTTCTGGCGGTGCGCACGTTCGCGACGATGCGCTCCGCGTTCGCGCGCAACGTCGCGTAATCGCCGGCGGCGATGGCTTTCGCGTCGAGCAGGGCCGTCCCTACGCCAACCGCCACGGCGCCGGCCTTTATCCACTCACCGGCGTTGTCGAGGGTGACGCCACCCGTCGGCATCAGCTTCACGTGCGGGAGCGGCGCGCGCACGTCCTTGATGAAGCCCGGCCCCAGCGCCGTCGCGGGAAAGACCTTGACGATGTCCGCGCCGGCGTCCCAGGCCTCGAGGATTTCAGTCGGCGTGAAACAGCCGGGCAGCACGGGCACATCCCGCTCGTGACACGCGGTGATCACCTCGCGCCGGAAGACGGGCCCGACGACGAACTGCGCGCCCGCGTCGATGACGCGTTTCGCGGTGGCGGCATCGACGACGGTGCCGGCTCCCAGCAGGAAGCCAGACGGCATCGTCGGCGCCAGTTCCGCGATCAGCTCGACGGCTCGCGGCACCGTCATCGTGACTTCGAGCGCACGCGCGCCTCCGGCGGCGATCGCCTCGGCGACCGCGCGAACCTTCTCAGGCTCTTTCATCCGGATGATCGCGACGACACCCGCCTGCTCGATCGCCGCGGTCACTGCGGACCGTTGCGTGCTCACGTCAGGCATTGGGAGCGTCGTGAATCCAGCGGTGCATGGGATCTTCGTGGAGCGCCAGCTTGCGTTGAGCGCCTGCCATCCCCCAGAGGTAATACAACCGATAGCCCGGCGGCGCGGAGACCGGATGGTAGCCGTACGGCAGCAGCACGGCATCCCCGTCCCGCACGGCGTGCGTCACCGACTCGCCGTCCGCCGTGTACAGCATCTGCTGCCCGAACCCCTGCGGCGGATCGACGCGGAAGTAGTAGACCTCCTCCAGCGTCGGCTCGCCGTCGCGGCCGTCGTGCTTGTGCGGCGGATAGCTGCTCCAGTTGCCCGGCGGGTTGAACGTTTCGCCGACCATCAGCCGCTGCGCGTGCGGGTCGTCGACGAACAGATTGTGCACCTCGCGCGCGTAATGTCCGCGGCCGCGCGCCGCCGGATTCACGCCATCCGGCGTCGTCAGGGCGGCGCGGCCACCGGCGGGTGCGGGCGTCGAGAAAAGAACGGCTTCGACCGGCGTCTCCGCCGCGACTGACAACGATGCGGCCGGCGGCAGGTACAGTGCGGTCGCCCGCTCGGTGAACACGCTCTCGCGTGACACGTTCCAGCGTTCGGATCCGACGGCGAACGTGCCGCGTCCGTGCTGCAGCACGACGACCGTCTCCTCATCGTCGAGATGGAACTCAGCCGACCCGCCGGCGTCGAGCATCAGCCGGCGCGTCGACAGCTCGCGCGCACCGGCATCGCCGCGGCGCTGCAACACCTGCACGCCGGCGGTGCGAGGTTTCCGGAACAAGGTTTCGCTCAACATGGATGTCCCCGAAAGATTATCCCAACTCCAGCACGTCCGGGATCCGCACCTGCGAGCCGCGCACGTACCGGACAGACGACGGCCACTCGGGGCTCGTCGTGATGACTTCGATCCGGTCATCCTCGTCGATCAGGCAGGTATCTTCGACTTTCGTTCCCGTGATGGATGGATTCCACGCGAACGCCTGCGCGGGCCGGACGACGTCCTGCGATGCGGGATGCGCGACCCACTCGCGCGCGCGGTAGCCGATCGCGCCGCCCTGATGGTGCAACCGCTCTTCGCCGGGAAAGCCGGCGCGCTCGTACGCGGAGGCAGCGGTCTGGAACAGCTGCGCGCCCGTGGCGTTGGCGCGGGTCGCGTCGAGCAATGCCGCGAAGACGTCAGCCGTGGCTCGCGTGCGCGCCCCGAGATCGCCGTTGACTGGCGTTGCGCTCACCATCCGCGACAGCGCGACGATGAGCCCGTCGCGCTCCGCGCAGCACGCGACGAGCAAGCGCGCGCGCCAGACCCGATTGGTCGCAACCGGATGCCGGTAGCGTGCGATGCGATCGTCGGCGCCTACGAGCAGCACGACCGGACGAATGCCATGCGCGACGAGCGCGCTGCCGACAACCGCGGCGACCTGGTTCTCCGTCATGCCAGGCTCGAGGGTCCGCACCGCGCTGCCAACGACGACGCCGGTTTCACGCCCGAGCCTGCGTAAACGCTCTATTTCTTCCGCAAGCAGCGGGACCCGCAGCCGCGCGATCTGGGATTCGACGAATGCCGCGGGCGACCCGACGACGTCGGCGCCGATCTCGCCGCCGCCGAGCGTCTGCTGCGCGAGACGGATCGATAGTGATGGGTCCGCGCGCTCGTCGGTCCACGAGTACTCGATCAGCTGGTAGTCGAGGCCGTCCAGCGCCTCGCCCGACACACGACCGCTCTCGATCGAGTTCGCCAGGACGAACCGCCGCCCGTCGGCGGCAATCAGCAGCTCGCCGTTCCCGCGCTCGCGGGATCCGTCCACGCGGTTCGACCGCCCGCCGGTCAGCCACGCGAAGTTGTGCTGCGTGGCGATCAGAATGCCGGCGAGGTTCGACTCGCGCGCAAGCTGCACGACGCGTTCTGCTTTGGCGTCCAGCTCACGTGACGACGCCACGGACTTGGGATCATGTGCCACGGATTCCACGGCTCCTCGTCAACACTGATTCAACGGATCACAAACAACCACGGATGACACGGATTGAACGGATTCTAATCAAGCCGCAAATGAGCGCAGATAAACGCAGATTGTATCTGCGTGACGCACGCTCGGGCCGGTGGCTTGTGAATCATCCGCGAAATCCGCGGCTCACAGTGCATGGTCGATCGGAAACGGCTGCCCTGACCAGGCTTTGACCGCGGTCCACGGCGCTGCCGGCGACGACCAGAACGGATCTGCGGCCGGCAGGCCGAGCGGCAGCAAGGCCACGGCACACAGATACAGGCTGCCGGTCGAAATGTAACGCTCGCCGACGCCCGGCTGATGGCCGGCGAGGCCGATCCGGAGCCATCCGTCTGCGTCGAACGTGTCCGCGGCCTCGAGCGTGCGGCGAATCACCGCGGTGAGCGCGCCGCGCACCTGCGCCGGCGACACGTCGGCCGGCAGATCGCGGCGCAGCGCCATCTGCGCGAGGAGCTGAAACGCGCCGCAGCGATACGCGATCGATCGGCCGACCGCCGGGAAGCTGCCGTCCGGCGCGACGAGGCGTTCGAGGATCGCCGCGTGGCGTCGCGCGCGGTCGCGGACGCGCGCGCTCATCTCCTTCCACGCGGGCACTTCGTCGCCACAGGCGTCGAGCACGTCGAGCATCATCGGCTGGATGACGAAGCTGTTGTAGTAGTCCCAGTGGAACTGCGGGCCGTCGCCGTAGACGCCGTCGCCCTTGTACCACTGCTCGTGCTGGCGCAGCGCGTAGTCGACGCGCAGCCGATCCCACCACGCGCCGAGCTTCGCGAGGCCCGCTTCGACCATAGCGGAGAACAACAGCCAGTTGTTGAAGCCGGGCACGATCGCGCGCGTCGACTCGAGCGCGGCGATGAGCTGACGCTTCGTCGCCGGCTCGAGCGGTTCGACGAGCGCGCGCGGTGCGCGGAGCAGGCCGTGCGCGAGAAAAGCGGCATCGACGAGCGGCTGGCGGTCGCGCGTGAAGTTCATGAAGTCCGGCGACGCGGGATCGACGGCGCTCGCCAGCGCGCGCCGCGCGAGCGTCGCGTACTGGCCGCGCGCGGTTCCTTCGGCCGTCCCGTCGGCTGGCACGTCGAGCCAGGGCGCGAGGCCTGCGATCAGCCGGCCAAACGCCTCGAGATGCGTCACCCCGCGCCGGTTGGCGCCGCTGGCCTCTTCGACCGGCATCCGCGCCTTGAGCGTGCGGTTCGCGAGGTTGTTGAGTACGGGGTCGGCGAGGCGACGGGCAATCGCGACCCAGCGGGTGCGATCTGCCTCTCCGGCGGGCTGAACGGCACCAGCCGCATCCGCGGACGCGGCTGGTGTGAGTGACACAGGGGCGACCGCCACGGTGGCGGTCGCCTTGAGGAAGTCTCGACGCCCGATCTGCGGCAATCTGCGTGAATCTGCGGCTAGAATTTCGCCTTCACGCCAATCTGGATCTGCCGTTCCGTCGTCCCGCACAGCGAGCAGGCGGGGTTCGACAGCATCTGCGAGATCGTGCCGAACGCGGCGTTGCCAAGCGTCCCGTTCGGGTTCACGAACTGCGGATGGTTCAGCAGGTTGAACGCCTCGATTCGGAACTCGGTCTCGACGCGGCCGATCCGCGTCAGCTTGATCAGCGACGCGTCGATGTTGAACTGCCCCGGCCCCCGCATGTTGTTCCGCGGGGTATTGCCGTAGGTCCCGGTCGGGTCCGGAACGGCTACGAAGCAGCTCGTGTCGAACCAGCGATCGATCGTCGGGTTCGAGATGCTGCCATCGCAGACCTGATTCGGCCGGTTCCCGGTGCCCGTCGACTGAACGCCCTGCGTCTGCGTCACCGTAAACGGCAGACCCGATCGGAGGTACAGGATGCCGCTCAGGTTCCAGCCGCCATACCACTGGTCGCGCGCGACCGGCAGCTCGTAGATCCAGCTCGAGCTGAAGTTGTGCCTGACGTCATACTGCGCCGGACCCCAGTCGTACTCCTGATCGTACACGTTGAGGAGTGTGACGGTGCCGTCGTTGTCGGAGTTGTAATCGTACGTCCTTCCGAGCGTGTACGAGTTGGCGAACGAGAACCGGTTGGCCAACCGGCGGTTGAACTTCAAAAGCAGAGCGTTGTGGCTGATTTCCCCCTCGCTCTGGACCCGACCGAGCGTCCGAAGCGCCGGAGAGATAGTGATGAACGGCCGGTTGACGTCCGAGTTCGAGACGCCTACGGTCGGCCGCGCCTGGTTCGGGTCGCCCTTGAGGGTCAGCTGACGGCCCTGCGATCCGGCGTACGCCACCTCGACGAGGTAATTGGTACCCAGCTGGCGCTGCACGTTGACGTTGTAGTTCTGCGCGTACGCGTCGCGCGCGTTGATGTCGAAGATCGATCGGGTCGTCCCGGCCGGCGGACGGTTCGGGTCGACGCCCGGAGGCGGCGGGAACCCGTCCTGCAGGCGGAGATTGATCCCGAGCGTGCTCGTCAACGTCGTCGCCTGGAGGAACGGCGGGTTCTGCGCCTTGGACGACGACGTGCCGCCCGGCGTGAAGTTCCAGAACATGCCCCAGCCGCCGCGCACGACCGTGCGTCCGCTGCCGTCGAGATCGTAGGCGAACCCGAACCGCGGCCCGAAGTTCTTCTTCGAGTATGTCTGCAGGTACCGGCCCACTTTCACTCCGTCGATGACGGCGTCCTCCGACGCGACGACGAACTTGCCGATCGAGGGGTCGAAGTTCGACTGCCTGTCCTCAATCTCGACCCAGGGCACGAAGACGTCCCATCGCAGGCCCATGTTCAGCGTGAGCTTCTGCGAGAGACGGAAATCGTCCTGGATATAAGCCGCAATCTCCGGACGCTTCTCGGTGTAGGTGCCGGCGTCGAACAGCCGCCGGTCCTTGAGATCCGAATAGCCGAGCAGGAAGCTGGCGAAGTCCATACCGGTGTTCGCCAGCGTTACGCATCCGGTCGGGCGACCGCCGCAGTTGGAGGTCTGGTTCTGATTGAACCGGAACTGCCCAACGATGAGGTCGGCGTTGAGGATCTCGCGCGACCGCAGCGTCAGACTGCCCCCGGCCTTGATCAGGTGTCGTCCCTTGATCCAGGTGACGTTGTCGAAGATCTGGAAGTCGTTCTGGTTCGTGATGAGCGGCTGGTTGCCGTTCGATCCGAGGTTGCGCGACCCGCCATTCTGGAACGTGATCTGGCTCATTGCCGAGGTCACGTTACTATTTTCCAGGTTGACGCCGGGGATGCCCATCTGCCGCGCGAGGTTCGTGCCGTAGTCGATCGGCGTCATCAGGAACTCAATCGAGCTCCAACCGAACCGGAACTCGTTGAGCCATCCACTGCCGAACGTGTGCGTGTCGTTGAACGCGATGCTTTGCGCCGCGATGTTCCCATCGCCGGCGCCGAAGGTGAACCCGGCGTCGCCGTGCGGCAACGTGGCCGGCAGCAGCCGATGGGTCTTCTGGTGGCTGTAGCGCACGAAGAATCGGTTGTTCGCGCTCAGGTTGTGATCGAGCTTGAAGTCTCCCTGGTTGTCCTGGCGCTCGAGGTTCGGGTTGATCAGGTAGTTGTTGATCGTCTGCCCGTTCGCGCCGCGCGAACCGCCGGTATTGGCCTCGGGGATGAGCTGCTCAAGGACGTTTCTGGCGGCCGGGTCCCATCGGTTCTGCGGGATGATGTTGCCGGGGAACGGCTGGTTGGTGACCGGATCGTAGATGATGCGGTTGATCTCCGAGAAGTTGCCTTGACGCATCAGGGCCGACGGAACGGTTGACAGATACGTCTGCCCCTGCGTCACGCGGAAGCCCTGGTAGTCGGCGAAGAAGAACGTCTTGTCGCGGAAGATCGGGCCGCCGATCGTGCCGCCGAACTGGTTCTGCTTGAAGTCCGGCTTCGGCCGGCCCGCGCGGTTGTTGAAGAAGTTGTTCGCGTCGAACGCGTCGTTCCTGTGGAACTCGAACACGCTGCCTCTCATCGCGTTCGCGCCCGACTTGATCTGGATGTTCACGACGCCGCCGAGCGACCGGCCGAACTCGGCCGAGTAGGTGCTCGTCTGCAGCTTGAACTCGTCGAGCGCGTCGACGCTCGGGAAGATGACGACGGTCTGAAGCCAGGTCTCGTTGTTGTCCACGCCGTCGAGCATGTAGTTGTTGTCGCGCGGCCGCTGGCCGTTGGCCGAAAAGGCGGCCGACGCGCGCCAGGCCAGGCTGCCCGCGCCGTCGATATTGGCGCCCGGAATGCCGCGCAGCACGCCGGGGACGGTTCGCGTCAGGCTGACGAAGTTGCGGCCGTTGAGCGGCAGCGTCTCGATCGCCTCTTCGCCGATCGTCGTCCCGAGCTCGGAGGTCTGCGTCGAGACGAGCGGCGACGAGGCCTCGATCGTGACGGTCTCGGTCATCGTGCCGACTTCGAGCTTCAGGTCGATGCGTACGCGCTGATCGACGCCGACCTCGATGTTCGAGAGCGCGATGGTGCGGAAGCCCTGCAGCTCCGCAGTCACAGTGTAGACGCCCGTCGGAACCGACGGCGCGGCGTATTCACCGTGCGTGTCGGTGACGACGGTGCGGGAATTACCGGTCCCGGTATGAGTGAGCGTGACGGTCGCACCCGCCACCACCGCGCCGGTGGAGTCGGTGACGGTGCCGAGAATAGTGCCGGTCACGGCCTGCGCGGCGACGGTCCGCGGCATGAGGGCCAGGACGACGGCGAATGCGAGACAGAGCGCGACGAGCGGACTGACCCTGGCGGCCGGAGCCACCCTACATCTCTCCATGCTGTCCTCCGCGCTTGGGCGCCTGGGCGCCGGCGACGCGAACCCCAAAAGGGGCTGGTGTACGGAGGCTGTATATCATATATTTCAGTCGCTAGAGCCGTTTATCTCAGACCCCGCCCCCGGGCGCCCCCGGGGGCCTGCGGAGGCGCCCGTGACGACCGCCTTCTCGCCGGCGTTAGGGAAAGATCAGCGCCACCGCACCAAGCAGGAATTCGTGTACCGCACGCTGCGCGACGCCATCATCCGCTGCGACCTGCAGCCGGGTGAGCGTCTCGTCATCGACGATCTCGCGCGCCGCCTCGAAGTCAGTGCCATCCCCGTACGCGAGGCGCTGCAACTGCTCCAGTCGGAGCGGCTGGTCATGAACGTCCCGCACGTCGGCGCGACCGTCGCGCCGATTTCACGCGATTCCATTCTCGAAGTTTTCACGGTGCTCGAAGGACTCGAAATCGTGGCGGCACGAGAGGCGGCGGCGCGCGCCACGCCCGATCAAGTCGAACAGCTCGGCGAGATCGTCGAAGAGATGGATCGCGCCGTGACGGCGCACCGGCTCGACGACTGGGCGGACCTGAACACGAAATTCCATCTCGCCTTCAGCCGCCTCACCGGCATGCCGCTCCTCGAAGAGATGATGGCGCAGGTGCTCGACCGGTGGGACCGCGTGCGCCGGTATTTCTTCAGCGGCGTCCTCATGCACCGCGTCGAGCGCGCGCAGGAAGAGCACCGCACGCTCTTCGAGGCGCTCACGAAACGCGATACGGGCCGCCTCGAAGACACGGTGCGGCGGCACAATCGCGGGGCGCTAGCCGCCTACACGGCATATCTTGAAGGTGTCTGAACCGGAACGGTTCAGGGTTCCGAACCGCGAACCGCACCTTGCACCGTGAACCCTGAACCATACCTTGAACCCTGAACCTTGAACCCTGAACCGCAGCCTATATCCATTTGGTACTGTGATCCCCCGTGACCGCGACCGTCTGCGGCGGGTCGTCGATCCGGAAGAATGACCACGGACCGGGAATGAACGGATAACGGTCGACGACGCGCTCGTCGATCTCGACGCCGAGCCCGGGACCATCTGGGACGACGAGATATCCATCCTTGATCTCTAGCGGCCGAGCGAGGATGTCGTCCGCCAGCTGAAACGGATACATTCCAGCGCGGCCCGAGTTGGCGTGGCACGGATACTCCAGCCACTCCACGACGTCTTCGGGCCAGCAGACTCCGAACTGCGCGGCCGCCAGCACCTCTAGCGTCGTCCCCCAGCTGTGAAAGGCGAAGCGGAGTCCGGCGGCGCCGACCGCCTCGACGATGCGGCGGCCCATGGCGAAGCCGCCTTGGCAGCACACGTCCATTTGGACGAAGTCGACGGCGCGCTTCTGAATCAGATCGAGGAAGCCACGCTCGTCCGGCTCGTGCTCTCCGCTCGCGATCTTGAGAGATCCCTGCGCACGGAGATGGATGTAGCTGTCGTGGTCCTCCGGCGGAAGCGGCTCCTCCAGCCAGACGGGGTTGGAGCTCGCCATGGCGGCGGCGAGCCCGGCGACGGTGTCGAAGCTGTAGTTCCTCTCCCCCATCCGCCACCAGGAGTGCGCGTCGATCATCAACCCGAACCACGGGCCGGTCGCGGCGCGCATTCTCCGAACGGTCTCGAGGTCCTGGTCCGGGCCGAGCGCCGGGCGCATCTTGTACGCGAGGAATCCCATCGCCTGAACCGCGGCAGCTTCATCCGCGTAGCGTTCCGGCGACATGTACATCCCGGCGCTTCCGTACAGCTTGATGCGATCGCGAACCCTCCCGCCGATCACTTCCGAGAGCGCGCAGCCCTCGTACCGCGCCGCCGCATCCATGAGCGCGATCTCGACGGCGCGATAGACGCGTTCGCTGGCGGCGCTGCCCGTGAACGCGAACGCGTTCCACCGGCGCGGGTCCTTGCCCTCGAGGAACGGACCAATTTCGCCGCGAATCACGCGATGCGCGCGCTCGTCGGCGGGCCCGGGCGCGAAGCCGCGCAGGCCGGTATCCGTGGTGATGCGGATGAACATCGCGTCGCGCTTCACGATCGTCCGTTCGCCTCCCCAGAACGGGAGGCGGAGCGGTTCAGGAAGCGGACAGGAGAGGAGGAAGGACTCGACTCGTGTGATTTTCACGGGAGGCTCAGCGACCTATGACCGGGCCACCGGAGGGTTCGGAGAGAACGGAGATACAACGGAGTAACAGCGGGAACGGGGAACTAGCGGAGTCGGCCTTCTAGTTTGCCTCTCCGTTCTGGCTCCGAAACTCCGTTTCTCCGTTGTGACCCCGTTTCCTTACCATCGAATCGGGTCCGGAAAATATTCCGCGAGCAGGTCCTGATAATACGGCTTGAGTGCCTCCGCGTCCGGCTTCCCGTCACCCTTCGAATACAGATCGTACCGGTTGAACGCGCGGACCCACTTGAACATCTCGCGATCGCGGTCGTTCATCAGGTGTCCGTACGCACCTTCACGGTGCGCCGCATAGAAGGAATGGTAACGGAGCATGTAGTGCGCTTCGACGGGCAGGCGATCCTTCACCGCGTGATACAGGTACTCGTCGTGGCCCCACGACATGTGGACGTGCTCGAGACCGCAGTTGCGCTCGTAGATCCCGCACGCGGTCGAGTACCGCGGGTCGTGGCGATCGGCGTTCTCTTGGAAGAACTCGGGATACACGATCTTGTCCGAGAACGCGCATCCGACCGGGAACGTGTCGCCGACCACCGCCCACTGCGGCTCGCCCCACAGGCACAGGACCTTGCCGAGGTCGTGAATCAACCCGGTGACGATCATCCATCGCGGCTGATTCGCGCGCCGGATCGATTCCGCGGTCTGCAGCGCGTGATCGAGCTGCGTGAGATCGAGGTCGGGGTCGCTGTCGTCCACGAGCGTGTTGAGGAACTCCAGCGTCTCCCACGCGCCCATCGTCTTGCGATTCAGCGTCAGGTACTCCGCCTCTTTCTGCCGGACGAAGTCGTAGGTCTGGTGGCGGTGATTGAGTTGGTAGAAGGTCTTGACGCTCGGTCGCGCCTCGGCCGCGTAATCTCGGAATGTGGATTGGGCCATAGCGTCGTCAATTTTACTCCATAGCCCGCCGGCATCGTGACTATCAGTTTTGGTCATGATGATTGACGGCGGGGGCCGCGTGCCGTATGGTCGCGACAAGAGTCATGGATCTGCGCCAGCTCGAAATCCTCCGCGCTGTCGCCGAGCGCGGTTCCTTCACCGGCGCCGGCCGCCACCTGCACCTGTCGCAGTCCGCCGTCAGCCGGCAGATCCTGCTGCTCGAAGAGGAACTGCACGAGCCGCTCTTCCTCCGCATCGGCCGCAAAGTCCGGATTACACCAGCCGGCGATCAGCTGCTCCGGCTCGCTTATCGCGTCTTCAATGACATGGAAGAGACGCGCGCGGCGATCCGCGAGGGCCAGAACGCGCTGAGCGGCACGCTGCGGCTGATGGGCGGAATGACCGTCTGCCTCTACGTTTTTCCCGCGCTCGTCAAGGAGTACCGGCGGCTGCACCCCGGCATCGAAGTCAAGGTGACGCCAGGGACCGCGACTCGGGTGTTGAGAAAGTTCAAGTCGGGTGCGGCCGATCTGGCGCTACTCACGCTGCCAGTCGACGATCCGAATCTCATCACAACTCCGGTGATGCGCGAGGAGTTGCACCTCGTGATGGCGCCGAACCACGCGCTGGCGGCCCGGCGGCGCGTCGCGCCGCAGGACCTGATCGGTCTGCCGTTCGTGCTGTTCGAGGCCGGCTCCAACACGCGGCGCGTCCTCGACGAGTTCTTCCTCCGGGAAGCCATCGATCCGCGCATCGTCAGCGAGACGGAGAACGTCGAGATCATCAAGGCGATGGTGCGGGTGGGCCTCGGGGTGACGATCATTCCGTACCACGCCGTGTCGCGCGAGGTGCGCAGCGGCCATCTGGCCTGCGCCCGGATCACCGGGCAGACACTGGTCCGGGAGACGGGATGGGTGTATCCGCGGTCACACCGCGTGCCGCGGATGGTACAAGAGATGATGCAGCTGCTCGAGAAGCTGCTGCCGAAGCTCCGGCTCTCGCCGACGAACAGCCGTGCCGCGGAGCAGAAGGTCGTGCCGCTTCAGCACTCGTCGTCTTCGTAGGCCGCCGACGCGGCGCGTTCGACGCGGGTGCGAATCTGCTGCTGGATCCACGCGAGCGGCTCGGGCTCGATCGCGCGGAACGCCCGCCACTCTTCCTCGGTCAACACGACGGCGATCACACGCGTGCTGGCAGGGATGTCTTCGGTTGTCTGGCTATCTACGTACTCGGCCGCCTCGATGCTGGGAACCATGAGGCGATGATACGCGCGCGAGTCGGCGCGCGATCATAGAGACTTCTCATGGGATCGATGCGTACGGCACATCGAAGGTTGATTGGTCTGCCGGCGCGAGACGGCGACGCGGACGGCAGTGAGGCAGCGATTGATCTGCTGCACGGTGTCAATGGGCGCGGCCGAACGGCAGGCCATCGCCCCGGACAAGGGAACCAGGAAGAGAACGATCCGGGCCGCGAGAAGCACGTCGACCGTTGAGGCAAACGGCATACCCGGCGCGACGCCCGATTCCGGCCGAATTGACCCTGGCGTCCTCCGCGATCTGGTTACAATTGCAACTCCCGATTCCGGAATTGTCAGCTCCTCGATGAAGTACCTCGCCGCGCTCCTCATGCTGCTCGCGCCGTGGGCGGCGTTCGCTGACACCTACCCGCGCCAGCCAGGCATCGACGCGATCCACTATGTATTCCGGTTGACGCTCGTCGATTCGTCGAATGAGGTCGCCGGCGAGGCGACGGTGCAGCTCCGTGTGGCCGAGGACAACGTCACCGAAGCGGTGCTCGATCTCGCGTCGGCCGGCGATCGAGGCGGAATGACCGTCTCGTCGGTGACGAACGGCGCCAAGCGCGCGACGTTTTCACACGCTGATAATCGCTTGCGGATCGGGCTTCCGCGGGGCGTCACGAAGGGTCAGGACGTCGCCTTCACGATTCAGTATCGCGGCGTGCCGGCGGAAGGGCTGCGCCTCATCCCGAACATCCACGGCGAGCGGACCATCTTCAGCGAGAACTGGCCGCACCGCGCGCGCCACTGGCTCCCGATGATCGACCACCCGTACGACAAGGCGACCTGCGAGTTCGTCATCACGGCGCCGGCGCACTATCAGGTCGTCTCGAACGGCGTCCTCGTCGAGGAGACCGACCTCGCGGACGGCCGGCGGCGAACGCACTGGAAGCAGTCGGTGCCGATTTCGTCCTGGCTGTACGCACTGGGCGTTGCCCGATTTACGGTCCATCACGCGGGCCTGACCGAGGGCGTCCCACTCCAGACGTGGGTGTTTCCGCAGGACCGCGAGCCGGGTCTGACGCTGTTCGAAGAGACGTCGCGGCAGGCCATGGCGTTCTTCGCCGAACGGATTGGGCCGTACTCGTACGAGAAGCTCGCGAACGTCGAGGCCGCCGGTCTTTCGGGCGGCACGGAGCACGCATCGGCGATTTTCTACGGCGAGAAAGGCGTGACGAAAGGGCGCGGCCCCGTCGTCCACGAAGTCGCGCACCAGTGGTGGGGAAATTCCGTCACCGAGCGCGACTGGGACGATGTGTGGCTCAGCGAGGGATTCGCGACCTACTTCACGATGCTCTTCACTGAGCACGCGTTCGGCCGCGATGCGTTCGCCGGGAGCCTTCGCGCGAGCCGCGAGACGGTGCTCGAAACCGAGCGCAAATCGCCGGAGACGCCGGTCATCCATCGAAACCTGTCCGACATGAGCAAGGTGCTCAACTCGCTCGTCTACCAGAAGGGCGGCTGGGTGCTTCACATGCTTCGGGGGCTTATCGGCACCGAACCGTTTTGGCAGGGCATACGCGAGTACTATCGCCGCTATCGAAACGGCAACGCGTCGACCGACGACTTCCGCGCGGTGATGGAAGGGGCAGCAGGGCGAGATCTCCGGTGGTTCTTCGATCAGTGGTTGACGCGGCCCGGCACACCGCGGATCGAGGGCTCATGGCATTTCGACGCGGCACGCAAGCAGATCGACCTCGAGCTGTCGCAGAGCGTCGCGGGCGCGCCGTACCGTCTACCGATTGAAATCGGCGTCGTGACGAAGGCCGGCGATCTCCCCCGGATCGAGCGGTTCGAGTTTAACGAGCAGCGCGCGACGTTCCAGATAGCGGCCGATGCCGAGCCGGCGGCGGTCGTCCTGGATCCGAATACCTGGCTGCTGCATGAAGGGGGACTGTCACTTTCTTCGACGGCAAAGCCACGCCCGTAGCAAAACCACGCCTGTACCGCAGACCTTTAGGCCTGCTGGAGTTCGCATGCGCCACTTCTTTTTGTCTATCGTCGTTGTTGCTACTGCGGCATCACCGGCAAGCGCGCAACACTATCAGTCGGACTTCCCTGCCGAAGAATTCCAGGCCCGGTGGGCGAAGCTCTTCGACCGCATCGGCGACGGTGTTGCCGTGGTCCAGGGCATGCCGCTGACCGACGGGTACACCTTCCCCCGGCAATACAACACCTTCTACTACCTGAGCGGCATCGAAACACCGGGCGCGTATCTGCGGTTCGACGGTGCGGCGCGCCGGGCCACGCTGTATCTGCCGCCGCGTAACGAGCGGCTCGAGCGTGCGGAAGGAAAGGTGCTCTCGGCGGAAGACGCCGAACTCGTGAAGCGGCTGACCGGCGTCGATGACGTGCAGCCGCTCGACGCGATGCGGATCGACGGGTGGCCGGTGATCGCAGCCACGGATCCCCGCGGATCGGTCCCGGCCGGCGCATCTACGACCGGACCGCCCCGGTCCGCGATCATCTATGCCGAGTTCTCTCCTGCCGAGGCCGCGGGTCAGAGCCGGGGCGAGCTCGTCGCCGCTGACACGGCGCGGGCGATGGACTTCTGGGATGGCGGAACGTCGCGCCAGCGAGGGTTCGTCGAGCTGCTCCGCACGCGGAACCCGCGCGCCGAGATCAAAGATCTCAATCCGATCCTTGACGAGCTGCGTGCGATCAAGAGCCCCCGCGAGATTGCGCTCGTCCGCCGCGCGTCGCAACTCGCCGGTCTGGGGCTGATCGAGGCGATGCGCAGCACCGAGCCGGGCGTCACCGAGTATCAGCTCGACGCCGCCGCCCGGTACATGTTCCTCGTGAACGGCGCGCGGCTCGAAGCCTACCGGTCCATCACCGCGGCGGGCAACGAGAACATCAACAACATGCACTACTTCCGCAACACGGCGACGCTCAAGGATGGCGATCTCGTGCTGATGGACTACGCACCCGACTATCGCTACTACGTCAGCGACATCGGCCGGGTGTGGCCGGTCAACGGCAAATACAACGCGTGGCAGCGGGAGCTGCTGCAGTTCGTGCTCGAGTATCACAAGGGGGTGCTCGCGCGGATCCGGCCCGGCGTGACGCCCGCGCAGATCATGGACGAAGCGAAAAAAGCGATGGAGCCGGTCTTTGCGCGAACGAAATTCTCCAAGCCGATCTACGAGGCCGCCGCACGGCGGCTGGTCGAGACGGGCGGCGGCGTGTTCTCGCACACCGTCGGAATGGCCGTGCACGACGTGGGCGGGTACCGCAGCGGCTTGAAACCCGGCCACGTGTTTTCTGTCGACCCGCAGCTTCGCGTGCCGGAGGAAAGCCTGTATCTTCGGTATGAGGACACGGTGGTCGTGACCGCGACCGGCGTCGAGAACTTCACCGACTTTCTCCCGATGGAACTGGACGCCATGGAACAGCTGGTCCGGGAGAAGGGCATCGTGCAGAGCGCGGCCCCGGACCTGAAAGGCATGCGGAGCGCCAAATGAAAATCCACACGCGCGTCGGCGTCGCGGCCCTGCTCGTGAGCGCATGGGCGGCCGCCGTTTCAGCCGGACCCCTGCAGGATGATCTGAAAGCGCGCCGCGGCCGCGTGATGGAGCGCCTTGGACCCGAGGCCCTCCTCATCGTCTGGGGCGATTCGAGCGACGAGAACGATCCAGCCGCCCCGAACCTGTATTACCTCACCGGCACGACGCAGGCGGATTCCATCCTGGTACTGATGCCGGGCAATGCGACGAAGAAGGAAGTCCTCTTCGTCCGTCCCTTCAACGTACGCCGCGAGCACTGGGACGGTCACTCGCTGACACCGAAGGAAGCGACTGAGCTGACTGGCGTCGAGACGGTCTACACGCTCGACCAGTTCGAGCCGTTCATCGAGGCGATGTTCTCACGACGGCCGTTCAGCCCCGGCCGGGAGGATCCGTTCGGCGCGCCAAGCGACAAACCGGTGGAGCACGAGGCGTTCTTCACGGCGCTTGACCAGAATCGCGCCCGCCTCGCGATCGTTCTTGGACAGCGGTCGCTGTCCGAGCCGCTCGGCAAGCCACTGGAGTTCGCGAACCGGCTGCGCGAACGGTTCGACGGCTTCACGCTGCGCGACGCCGGCGAGATCATCCACGGCCTGCGCCAGATCAAGACCACCTTCGAGCAGGGAATCCTGCGCCGCAGCCTCGAGATCTCGAACGAGGCGCACATGGCCGGCATGCGGGCCGCGGCGCCCGGCCGCCACGAGTACGAGGTCGAGTCGGCCATCGAAGCCGTCTATCTCAAGAACGGCGCGATGAAGCCCGGCTACGAGTCCATCGTCGGCAGCGGACCGAACAGCATGGTCTTGCACTACCGCGATTCGAGCCGCAAGATGGAACGGGGAGATCTGCTGCTCGTCGACGCCGCCGGCAGCTATCAGGGCTACACCGGCGACATCACGCGAACGTATCCGGTCAGCGGGACCTTCACGCCAGCGCAGCGCGAAATCTACGAGCTCGTGCTCGCCGCGCAGGAGGCCGGGATCAAAACGGTCAAAGCGGGCAACCGGGTGTCGGACATCACGACCGCGTGCACCGAGGTGATCAAGAAAGGACTCTTGAAGCTCGGGCTGATCACCGACACGTCAGGAGATCAGTACCGCATCTGGGCGACGCATGGGCCGGTTCATTGGATCGGTCTTCACGTCCACGACGTCGGGGTCACAAGCGTCCTGGCCCCGGGCATGGCGTTCGTCATCGAGCCGGGCATCTACATCCGGGAGCAGGCACTCGAGACGCTGCCCGCAACGAAGGAAAACCTGGCGTTCATCGAGAAGGTGCGGCCGGTGATGAAGAAGTATCTCAACACCGGCGTCCGCATTGAGGATTCCTTTTTGCTCACACCGACAGGGCTCGACCGCCTGTCCGCGCCCGTGCCTCGAACGATCGCGGAGATCGAGAGCTACATGCGGGCTCAGCCCACGCGGACGTCGGCGCCCGGCGGGAGCGGTTCAGCGCGATAGAGCGCAACCGTGTTCCGGATGGCGGAGGCGACGAACACCACCGCCATCGCCACGACGGCTACGAGCCCGCCGACGTCAAAGAGATAAAAGGGCCCGTACCCGAACGGCCGGACCATCGGCCTCACGAGCGCGGTGATGGCGCCTATCGCGAGCAGGATCCGCAGCTCGGTCGGCCCGAACCCCGCGAACGAGATCCGGAAGACGCCGAGCGTGTGCGTGGCGAGGAAGGACTCGGCGCACAGCAGCAGATAGCTCACGAGGAGCGCCCACGCAATCCAGGGGCTGACCAACCCCGAGAGCGCGAGCCCGCCGAACAGAAACGTCGTGTTGATGATGTCGACGACGTGATCGAGATAGAAACCGTAGCGCGGGCGCTGGGCGTTGCGGACGCGGGCGACGGTGCCGTCGAGACTGTCCCCGAACCAGTTGATGGCCAGGAACAGCGGGACGAGCGCGAGCGCGTACGGGGCGCGCGAGGCGGCCGCAAACGCTCCACCGGCGCCGACCATCGCCAGCGCGCCGAGCGCGGTCAGGTGATCGGAATTCACCCGCCGTGGCAGCCGCTCCGCCATCCAGATCAATGCACGTTTCTCGGCCGCGGCGAACACGCTCGTGTGTTCCCGTGTATGTGTTCCCCCGGGCATAACCGTCTCTATCACCGTCGTGTGTCTCCCCTCATCCATGAATGCGAAAAAGGCGTGTAAGCAGGCTCATGCCCGGACCGGCGGGAACTTCCCTGGTGCGTTGACAGTATATCCACTGTGGCTATACTCACGGGGCAGCTATGGGACTCTATCGCGCACTCCTTCGTCTCTATCCCGCCAGCTTCCGGGGCGAGTACCGTGACGAGCTGTGCGCCGTGTTCGCCGAGCGCCGCCGCCGCACCAGCGGAGTCGGGCCTGTCGCGGTGCTCTGGCTCGACGCGATCCGAGACGTCTTCGTCAACGCGGCGCGAGTGCACGCGGACATCCTGCGCCAGGATCTGCGCTACGCGCGGCGCTCCCTGACGCGCACACCCGGCTTCGCCCTCACCGCGGTTCTCGTCATCGCGCTCGGCATCGGCGCCAACAGCGCAGTCTTTTCGCTCACCGATCAGGTGTTTCTCCGGCCTTTGCCGTACGCGGACTCAGATCGTCTGGTGAAAGTCTGGGAGAACGTTCCCGGCTATACGCGGATGGAGACCTCGGCTCCGAACTTCGTCGACTGGCGGCGCATGAGCAGGTCGTTCACGGCCATGGGGGCGTTCCAAGGTCTCTCGAGAAACCTGGTCGGTGGGACGGAACCGCGGCTGCTCGAAGGCGCGACCGTCGACGCGAACGTCCTTCGCATGCTCGGCGTTCCCCCTCGGCTCGGCCGCCTCTTCACGGACGAGGACGACCGGCCAGGCGCGCCGGCGACGGTCGTCCTCAGCTACGCGTTGTGGCGGTCGGAGTTCAGCGGCCGCGCGGACGTCCTCGGCACTCGACTCCGCCTGGACGGGACCGAGCATCTCGTCATCGGCGTCATGCCGCCGGCGTTCATGTTCCCGACTCGCACCGTCCAGATGTGGACGCCGCTCCAGCTCGACCTGGCGGAGGACACGGATCGCGACAACAACTATCTGCACGTCCTGGCCAGGCTCAAGCCGGAGATGTCGCTCGAGGCGGCGCAGGCGGAGATGAACATCGTCACCGAGCGGCTCGAGCGCGACTACCCGAAAGAAAATCTCCGTACCCGCGCGACCGTGCACTCGCTGCGGGACCAGGTCCCTGCGCAGAACCGCCTGATGCTCGTGGGGCTTGCCGGCGCCTCGTTCTGCGTCCTGCTCATCGCCTGCACGAACCTCGCGAGCCTGCTCCTCACGCGTGTCCTCAGGCGGCGCAAGGAGCTGGCGATGCGGACGGCGCTGGGGGCGGGGCGCGAGCGGCTCGTGCGCCAGCTGCTGACCGAGAGCCTCGTGCTCGCCCTCCTGGGCGGACTGCTCGGCGTCGCGGTCGCCATCGTCGCCGTGCCCCTGCTCGCGCGCCTCGTGCCGCCGACGCTCCCCGTTGCCGAGGCCACCGCGGTCGATTTGCGGGTTTGGATCTTCGCCGCCATCGCCACGCTCGCGACGGGCCTCGGGTTCGGCGTCGTGCCCGCGGTACGAGTGGCGAGCGATCGCGACCTCTCCGGCCTCCGCGAAGGATCGCGAGGCGGGGCTGGTGGACGTACCGAGCGGTTGCGGGCTCTCCTCGTGTCGGCGGAAGTGGCCGCGTCGATCGTGCTGCTCATCTCCGCGGGTCTGCTGATTCGCGCGCTGTGGCGCGTCCAGGCCGTCGACCCCGGCTTTTACACGGCGGGCGTCGCCGCCGTCCAGACGCCGCTGCCGAGGGAGAAGTACGCGGCGACGGGCCGCCGCGTCGATCTGTATTCGCGCATCCTGTCGGATGTTCGCGCGCTGCCCGGCGTGACGAGCGCCGCGTACATCAGTTCTCTCCCGATGGTGTTGCGTGGGGGCATCTGGCCGGTGGAGGTCGAAGGCGCGTCGACCGTCCCGGACGACCTGCGCGGCCAGCGCGCCGCGAGCCTTCGATACGTGACGCCCGGGTTCTTCTCGACGCTGCAGATCCCGCTCGGTCAGGGCCGCGACATTAGCGAGTCGGACGCGCAGAACGCGCCGGGCGTCGCGGTCATCAGCGAGTCGTTCGCCAGACGCTACTGGCCGGGACAGGACCCCTTGGGCAAACGATTCACATTCGCGTTCCTGCCGCGGACGGTCGTGGGCGTCGTGGGAGATATTCGCGTCCGTGGGCTCGAGCGGGAGAGCGAGCCCCAGGTCTACCTGTCATATCAGCAGGTCCCCGATGGCGCGATTCGCTTCTACGTCCCGAAGGAGCTGGTCGTGCGATCGTCGACCGAGGCCATCGCGCTGCTGCCGGCTGTGCGCGCCATCATCCGAAAGACGGACCCTGAGCTTCCGATCTCCGCGGCCCGGACGCTGCAGGACGTCGTCGACGCCGACACGGCGTCGCGCGTCACCCAGCTTCGCGTGCTGGCGGCGTTCGCCGCTCTCTCGCTGCTTCTGGCGGGGATCGGCCTGCACGGGCTGCTGTCGTTCGCGGTTTCGCAGCGCGTCCCCGAGATCAGCCTGCGGATGGCGCTCGGCGCGCGCGGCCGCGATGTTCTCGCGCTCGTCCTCGGGCAGACGCTGCTGCTCGCCGTCGCTGGAGCCATCATCGGGATGGCGCTCGCCTACGCCGCGGGACGCTGGATGCAAGGGCTCCTCTTTGGCATTCAGCCTGGCGACCTCGTCACGTTCTCGACGGCCGCTGGCGTCGCGCTGCTGATGACGATCTCAGGGAGTCTTCTGCCCGCGCTGCGCGCGGTGCGCGTCGATCCCGCAACCGTCCTCCGCTCCGAGTAAACACATGACCTTCAAGACCGAAGAAATCGACGAGCTCCTTCCCCTCCCGCCGGCGACGTTCCACATCCTGATCGCGCTGGCGGAAGAGGATCGGCATGGTTACGCGATCATCCTCAAGGTCGCTGCGCGGACCGGCGGCGCGACGCAGCTCAGCGCGGGGACGTTGTACCGATCGATTCAGCGGATGCAGGAACAGGGCCTGATCGTCGAGACCCGGGACCGCCCCGCCCCTGAGGAAGACGACGAGCGGCGGCGGTACTATCGCGTCACGCCGTTCGGATTGGCGGTGGCGCGCGCGGAGGCGCGGCGGCTGACGCAAATGGTCAGACTCGCGCGCGCGTGCGGACTGGCGCCGGAGCGGATCTGATGCGTTTCTACCGCGCGCTTCTGCATCTCTACCCCGCCAGCTTCCGCGGCGAGTACCGCGACGAACTGTGCGCGGTCGTCGCCGAACGCCGCCGCCGGACCTCTGGTGTGCTCCCCGTCGCGGCGTTCTGGATCGGCATCCTCCTGGACACCCTCGCGAATGCGGCACGTGTCCACTGGGACATCCTGCGCCAGGACCTGCGCTACGCGCGCCGCGGCCTGACGCGCACGCCCGGCTTCGCCGTCACGGCCATCCTCGTGACCGCGCTCGGCATCGGCGCCAACACGGCGGTCTTTTCGCTAACCGATCAGGTATTCCTGCGGCCGCTGCCCTACGCCGACGCCGATCGTCTGGTGATGGTGTGGCAGAACGCTCCCGGTTACACGCACGTCGAGGCTTCGCCTCCCAATTACCTCGATTGGCAGCGCATGAACCAATCGTTCGAGACGATGGGGGCCTTCACCGGCCTCGCGGCGAACATGGTCGGCGGAACCGAGCCGCGGCGGCTCGACGGTGCGGCGACGAGCGCGGAAGTTCTCCGCATGCTCGGCGTGAGACCGCTGCTAGGACGCATTTTCAACGACGAAGAGGACGAGCTCGGCGCGCCGTGCACCGTCATTCTGAGCTATGGGTTGTGGCGATCCGAGTTCGGCGGGCGCCAGGACGTGCTCGGCAAAACGGTGCGGCTCGACGAGGTCGCGCACGTCGTCATCGGAGTGATGCCGCCGGCGTTTACGTTCCCGACCCGCGAGGCGCAACTGTGGACGCCGCTCGAGTTCAGCGACGAAAACGGAGACGACGATCGGGGCAACAACTATCTTCAAGTACTCGCGCGGCTCCGGCCCGGCGTGGCCATCGAGGCGGCACGAGCCGAGATGAACGTCATCGCCGAGCAGCTGGAGCGTCAGTTCCCGAAGGAAAATCGCGACGCGCGCGCGACCGTTCACCTGCTTCGCGATCAGGTGTCCGCGCAGAGCCGGCTGCTGCTCGTTGGGCTGACCGGAGCGTCACTCTGCGTCCTGCTCATCGCGTGCACGAACCTGGCCGGCCTCCTGCTCGCGCGGGTTCTGAAGCGACGGAACGAACTGGCGATGCGGACAGCGATGGGCGCAGGACGCGAGCGGCTCGTGCGCCAGCTGTTGACGGAAAGTCCTTTGCTGTCGGCCGCCGGTGGACTACTGGGTGTCGCAGTCGCCATCGCCGCGGTGCCGCTGCTCGCGCGGCTCGTGCCTGCGACGCTGCCGGTTGGTGAGGCAACCGCCATCGACCCGCGCGTCCTGGTGTTCGCCGCGATCGTGACCGTCGCGACCGGGATCGGGTTTGGCGTGGTGCCCGCCATGCGCGTGGTCAGCGACCGTGATCTCTCCGGTCTGCGCGAGGGATCGCGCGCCGGAGCGGGCCGCCGCACCGAGCGGCTGCGATCGATCCTTGTCGCCTCGGAAGTGGCCGCATCGGTCGTGCTGCTGGTGTCGGCCGGTCTGCTCATTCGCGCGCTCTGGCGGGTCCAGTCAGTCGAGCCGGGCTTCAACCCGACGAACGTGATCGCGGTGCAAACGCCGCTGCCGATCACGAAATACGGTCCGACAACGCGCCGCGTCGATCTCTACTCGCGCATCCTGGCCGACG
>DATAEE010000324.1:0-5514 GCA_036258175.1 Vicinamibacterales bacterium | reverse complement strand
GGTTCGAGCGCGATCGGGTCACGCGCGAAGAGGGCGGTCAGATCTCGCGCGACGCGGTCGAAGAGCGGTCGCTCCGCGATCATGCCGTACTTGACGACCTCATACAGACCCGCACGGAACTCACGCCGCGGCAGCGTATCGAGCAGCGAGGGATCGACGGCGACCAGCACAGGCTGATGGAACGCGCCGATGAGGTTCTTGCCCAGCGTGTGGTTCACCCCCACCTTGCCGCCGATTGAGCTGTCTACCTGCGCGAGCAGCGTGGTGGGCACGTGCACCAGCGCAATGCCGCGCAGGTAGGTTGCCGCTGCAAAACCTGCAGTATCGCCCACCACGCCCCCGCCTACCGCGACCAGGACGGCGCCACGATCCGCCTCCGCCCGCACGAGCGCGTCGTAAATACGGCCGACCGTCTGGAGATTCTTGAATCGCTCGCCGTCGGGGATCAGAATCGGCTCGTCTTCAGGCGACAGGCGGCCGCCGATGCGCGCGCCATGAATGCGCCATACCGTCGGGCTCGACACGAGGAATCGCCGCGAACCCACGCCGGCAGAATCGAGCAGCGGATCGAGACCCGCAGCCAGACCACGGCCGATGCGGACGTCGTACGCACGTGACGGAGCGTGAACCGCGGTGGTTTCCATCGGCGATTCCGGCTGAGTAGGATAGCAGCAGTGGACCTCGCGGGCGACTTTCTGATCATCGGCAGCGGTGTTGCCGCGCTTCGTGCCGCCGCCGCCCTTTCGAACGCCGGTGACGTGGTCGTCCTGACGAAAGCCGAACCCGGCGAGGGGAGCACGGGCTACGCGCAGGGCGGAATCGCCGCCGCCGTCGGACCGGATGACAGTTTCGATCTGCACGCGCGGGACACGATCGAGGCTGGCGACGGGCTGTGCGACGAGGCAGCCGTGCGTGTGCTGGTCGAGGACGGGCCGCGCTACGTTCGGGAGCTCATTGACTGGGGCGCGCGCTTCGACCGCGAGCCCGGCGGCGCCCTGTCGCTGGCACGCGAGGGCGCCCACAGCGTGCGCCGCGTGCTCCATGCCCGCGACGCGACGGGTCGTGAGATCGCCCACACGCTCTGGGATCGTGTGTCGCGTGAAGGCGCGGTTCGGGTCATTCCGCACGCGCTAGCGGTAGAAATTGTTTGCGACGCGGACCAGGCGGTCGGCGTTCGCTTCCTGGGTCCGGACGGCTCGCCGGCGACCGCGAGGGCGCGCGCCGTTCTCATCGCGACCGGCGGCGCCGGGCAGGTCTTCCGCGAGACGACCAACCCCGCGGTCGCGTGCGGCGACGGCATCACGATGGCGTACCGCGCCGGGGCGCGTGTCGCCGACCTGGAGTTCGTCCAATTCCACCCGACCGCGCTCAACGTCGAAGGTGCCCCCCGGTTTCTCCTGTCCGAGGCGCTGCGCGGTGAGGGCGCGCAGCTCGTCAACGACGCAGGCGAGCGCTTCATGGCGCGCGAAGACCCGCTCGGCGACCTTGCGCCGCGCGATCGGGTCGCGCGCGCCATCTCGCGCGAAGCGGCGCGCACCGGCCTTCCTGTCTACCTTTCGCTGCAGCACCTGGATCCTGCGTTCGTGCACGCTCGTTTCCCGCTCATCGCGGATGCCTGCCGCCGCGCGGGGCTGGACCTCGCGCGCGATCGCATACCGGTCGGTCCGGCTGCGCATTACGTCATGGGCGGCGTATGGACCGACCTCGACGCCCGCACCTCGGTGCCCGGCCTGTTCGCCGCGGGCGAAGCGGCGTGCACCGGCGTCCACGGCTCGAATCGCCTTGCGAGCAACTCGCTCCTCGAGGGGCTGGTGTTCGGCGCACGCGCCGGCCTCGCGATGCGACGTTGGGTCGAAGGCGGAGCCGACTGGCCCGTCCAGACCGCTCCCGTCATGTCGGTCCCCAGCGCATGGTCGGAACCCGTGATGACGCCGCCGCTGCCCGCCGCAGACATCAGAGACATGATGTGGCGGCTCGTCGGTCTGTTCAGGGATCGGGCGGGGCTCGATCAGACCGTGGCACGGCTCGACGACGCGTGGATCGAGCTCCGCGCCCCGCTTGAGGATGGCCGTCGCCTGGACGCCGATGGATGGCGCACGCTCACGATTCTTACGGTTGCGCGGCTCACCGCGCGCGCCGCCCGCCGCCGCGAGGAGAGCCGCGGCGCGCACTTCCGCTCGGACTTTCCGGCCCGCGACGATATACACTGGAAGCGCCACGTATCCGACACGATCGAGGCCACCGCGCCCGAACGCTAGACGCGCAGACTCAATCTGGACCGAGAATGACGGAGAAGAAGGACGCCCTCGTAACCGAGATCACGCCGCAGACGGAGGATTTCTCCCAGTGGTACCTCGACGTCGTGCGGCGCGCGGAGCTCGCCGACTACTCGCCGGTCAAGGGCTGCATGGTCATCCGGCCGTACGGCTACGCGATCTGGGAGCTGATCCAGCAGGCGCTCGACCGCCGCTTCAAGGCCACCGGACACGTCAACGCGTACTTTCCGCTCTTCATTCCGCAGAGCCTGCTGCTTCGCGAAAAGGAGCACGTCGAAGGGTTCGCGCCGCAGGTGGCCTGGGTGACGAAGGGAGGCGACGAGCAGCTCGCCGAGCCGCTCGCCATTCGGCCCACTTCCGAAGTCGTGATCGGCACGATGTACGCGAAGTGGATTCAGTCGTGGCGCGATCTGCCCGTTCTGATTAACCAATGGGCGAACGTTGTCCGGTGGGAGAAGGTGACGCGTCCGTTCCTCCGCACGACCGAGTTTCTCTGGCAGGAGGGGCACACTGCGCATGAGACGGCGGAAGAGGCGCAGGAAGAAACCCTGAAGATCCTCGAGCTCTATCGGGAGTTCGCCGAGACGGAACTCGCGATGCCGGTCGTGTCCGGCGAGAAGAGCGAGAGCGAGAAGTTCGCTGGTGCCTCAAGGACCTACTCGATTGAAGCGCTGATGGGCGACGGCCGCGCGATGCAGGCGGGCACGTCCCATAACCTCGGACAGAACTTCGCGAAGGCGTTCGAGATTCAATTCCAGGGACGCGACAAGTCGCTCCAGCATGCCTGGACGACCTCGTGGGGCGTTTCGACACGGCTCATCGGCGGCGTGATCATGACCCACGGCGACGACAGCGGCTTGATCCTCCCGCCGCGCGTGGCGCCGTACCAGGTCGTCATCGTGCCAATTCAGCGGGGGAACTGGCAGGAGACCGTGCTTCCCCGCGCGCAATCGATCCGCGACGAGCTGGTCAAGTCCGGTGTCCGGGTGTTTCTGGACGACCGCGATGCCTACACGCCCGGCTGGAAGTTTGCCGAGTGGGAGATGCGCGGGGTGCCGCTTCGACTCGAGATTGGCCCGAAGGATATCGAGAAAGGCCAGGTCGTGCTCGTGCGCCGTGACACGCGCGAAAAAGCCGTTGCTCCGATGGCCGGCCTTACCGCGCACGTCGGAGTACAGCTCGAGACCATCCAGCGAGCGCTCCTCGATCGCGCGCTGAAGTTCCGCGAAGAGCATACGATTCGCGAGTCGTCGTACGAGGGATTCAAGCAGGTCATGGACGGCCGGCCGGGGTTCGTCGTGTCGCCCTGGTGTGGCGATACCGCGTGCGAGGCGCAGATCAAGGCCGAGACACAGGCGACCCTGCGGAACATCCCGCTCGACGCCGCTCGCTGGTCCGACGCCGAGGGTCGCGCCACCGGGCCCCCCTGTCTCAAGTGCGGGCGGCCGGCCGTCGCCGAAGCCTGGTTCGCGAAGGCGTACTAGCCACCGCATCCACCAGCGCCGATGATTGCGGCCAGCGCGCGAGCGTCCGTTTCAGCGCGGCGCTCCGGCGTGTGAGCCGCTCCCTCTTCATGATCGCCCGGAACGCCGACTCGAGATGGCCGCGCCACCACGCGTCGGCCTCCGGCTTTGTATTCGACCACGCCCGCGCCACCGCCTCGAGACAGGACTGATCCCCGATGACCTCGATGGCGGCCACGAAGCCGACGGGCAACGGTTCCGACGCGTCGGCGAGCGTCTCGCGCAGATCGTAGAGGGCCACGCGGCTGTTTCGCGCGCTGAGCGCCTGGTGGACGGCGCCGCGGGCGGTGCGCCAGGCCGCGCGCTCCTCGGCTCGCTGCGAGGATTCTTCTCTCGTCCGCAAGACGTCCACGAGATGGCCCAGCGTCGAGAGGGGCGTTGATGCTCCTTCCGCGTGCAGCGCCGCGCGCACGGCATCGGGATCGTCCGGCAGCCGGCCCAGCATCGCCTCCAGCGATCGGCCGGTAGACTTCGCCCTGCCGCCCTGACGCGCGGGTTCGACCCGCCGGGCGCCTGAGGCAGGATCGTTCCTCAGCTGCTCCCGCAATGTTTTCGAGCTCGAGCCGGGCACCTCGTCGAGCGCTTCGACGGCCGCCATTCTCGCGGCGGCAGGCCGCGTTCGATCGAGCGCGAGCGCCGTCAGTCCCTCGAAGGCGGTTCGGGCGGCGGCGCGATCGTCGGACGTGAGAAATGTGCGTACGACCGCGACGGCCGCGAGGGCGGTGCGCGGATCGGAATCGGTGAGCCGTTCCAGCGCTGCGGGAAGCGCCCGACGATCGCCGATCGCTTCGAGCGCCCGCAGAATCGCGACGCGCGTGGGCGCCGGCGGATCCGCACCGAGCGCCTCGAGAAGGTGTCCGACCGCGCGTGCGCCGATGACGGCGAGCCGCGCGACCGCGGCCTCTCGACGGATGTCGTCTTCACTCGACAGCTCGCTCAGCAGCCGACTGATGTCGCGTGCCGCGGAAGACTTGATTACCATAAGGGCTGTCTGTACCGGATGTGCTGTCCGGCTTGTGCCGAGTGAGGATCTTATATGAGACCGATCGTTCTTGGCGCCGCGGTGGCGCTCACGGCGTGCGGCGGCGCGGTCGTGACGGGCCAGTGGGCCGCGCCGCGCGGCGAGGTGGTTTTTCCGGACAAGACGCGCGTGTCCGTCGAGATTGCCCGCACGCCCGACGAGCGGGCCCGTGGCCTGATGTTCCGTGAGCGGATGGGAGCCGAGGAAGGAATGATCTTTCTCTTCGAAGAGCCCGGCTCTTATCCGTTCTGGATGAAGAACACGCTCATCCCACTCGATATGATCTGGCTCGACAAGGGCCGGCGTGTCGTGCACATCGCGCACTCAGTACCGCCGTGCAAAGCGGATCCCTGCCCGAGCTATCCCCACGAAGGGGAGGCGCTCTATGTCGTGGAAGTCAACGCCGGCTTCGCGAAGAAGCACGGCGTGAAGGTCGGGGACAGCCTGGAGTTCAAAGGCGTACAAAAAAAATAGGCCCGGCCGTTCAGGCCGGGCCTATTCTCATCCTCGGTTTCCCTATCGCTGCTGCAATCTCACAACCATCGCGGCGCGGCGATTGAGCCGGCGGGTCTCTTCGCGCGCGTTGTCGTGCTTCGGCCGTTCCTCGCCGTAGCTCACCGTGCGCAGCCGGTCGGTCCCGACGCCGCGGCTCTGCAGGTAATCCCGCACCGCCTGCGCCCGCCGCTCGCCCAGC
>DATAEE010000323.1:0-14037 GCA_036258175.1 Vicinamibacterales bacterium | reverse complement strand
GCTGGGCGAGCGGCGGGCGCAGGCGGTGCGGGATTACCTGCAGAGCCGCGGCGTCGGGACCGACCGGCTGCGCACGGTGAGCTACGGCGAGGAACGGCCGAAGCACGACAACGCGCGCGAAGAGACCCGCCGGCTCAATCGTCGCGCCGCGATGGTTGTGAGATTGCAGAGATAGATGCAGGTCGGCTCTATAGGAGATGACATGCGATTCATCAACATCTATCTGGTCGGGTATTTCATCCTGGTGATCGGATGCGTGCTGGCGTTGTGGCAGGCGGGGATCCTCGCGCAGCTTGGCGCGGTCTGGGTCGTCATCGGGCTCATCATTGCCCTCGGCCTGGGAATCATCTTCGCCGTCTCGGCCGGTAAGCCCGACATTACGACCGAAACCTAGGAACGGTGCAGGCCCGGCGTTTTCAGGCCGGGCCTGCACCGCTTGGCACGCGACGTGATCCCCCCGCTCCCGTCATGTCCCGCCGATCCGTCTTTCTCATCGCCGCTATCGTCCTCACGGCCGCGTGCCACGAAGAGGGTGGGATCAAGGTCGCGGACCTCACCTTCGAAGGCGTAAAGGCCGTCCAACCGTCCCAGCTGAAAAACGCGCTTGCCACAGCCGAGAGCGACTGGCTGCCCTGGGGCACCAAGCGTTACTTCAACCGTGCGCAGTTCGACGCCGATCTGAAACGGATCACCGCGTTCTACGCGGATCGGGGGTATCCCGACGCGCGAGTGGTGTCGACCGACGTCGATCTGAACAAAGAGCAGAACGAGGTCAAGCTGCGGATCCGGATCGACGAGGGCCAGCCGATCGTCGTCGAGGAGGTCCGGCTCACCGGTTTCGAGAAGATCCCCGAGGATCATCTGAAGCAGCTGCGCAAGCAGATCCCGCTGAAGCCAGGCCGATCGCGCGACCTCGCGCTCGTGCAGGTCTCGCGCGAGCGCGCCCTTGACGAGTTGCGCGATCACGGCCATCCGTACGCCCACGTGCAGGTCACTGAGGGCTCGGGTACGCAGCCGCGCCAGGTCGTCATCACCTACGCTGCAGAACCCGGCCCAGCCGCGGTCTACGGTCCCATCGAGATCGTCGGCAACACCAGCGTGGGCGACAACGTGATCCGCCGGATGCTGACCTACAAGCCCGGTGAATTGTTCCGGCTCGGCCAGCTCCAGGAGTCGCAGCGACGGCTGTACGGCCTCCAGCTCTTCGAGTTCGTCAACGTCGATTCGGTCGAGAGTGGACAACAGCTCGCGGAGGTCCCGACGCGGGCCACGATCACGGAAGGCAAACACCGCAAGCTGACGTTTGGCTTTGGTTACGGGACCGAAGAAAAGGTGCGCGGCACCATCGACTGGCGCCATGTGAACTTCTATGGCGGCGCGCGGACAGCGGGCGTCGAGGCAAAGTGGTCGTCGCTCGATCGGGGCGTGCGGCTCAACTTCGTGCAACCGTACTTTTTCTCTCCGAATCTGTCCTTCAGCGCCTCCGGCCAGGGCTGGTTTTCGAACGAGCCGTCGTACACGCTGGATACTCTTGGTGGCCGGGCGACGGTTTCCTACCAGTTTGCCGGTGCCGGACCGCGATCGTCGCGGCCGGCACTTACCACGATGTCAGGGTCGTTCATCCACGAACGGGAGTCCTACACGATTCCGCCGGAGACGCTCCTCGACCTGACGTTTCGGGATGATCTCATCGCGCTTGGCCTCGATCCACGCACGCTGCGCGGGAAAGGCGTCCTCGCCGGCGTCGCCTTCGACTTCCAGCGCAATACGACCGGCAACATTCTGGATGCGAGACGTGGATACCTGGCGGCACTCCACGTCGAGAAAGTAGGACACTGGCTGTCCGGCGACTTCAACTACTACCAGGTCAACGTCGAGGCTCGCCACTATCTGACGATCGGCGATCGTTTCGTCATCGCGAACCGCGCAAGGCTGGGATCGCTCGACGGTCCCAATCCGATCGATGACTTGAAGTGTCAGCAGGACAATCTCTTCAGAGAGTGCATTCCGTTCTTCAAGCGCTATTTCCTTGGCGGATCCACGAGCCTCCGCGGCTGGGGGCGGTTCGAGGTCGGGCCGCTGAGCGGGTCCGGCCTGCCGCTCGGAGGTTTTTCGATGATGGAGTTGACGAGCGAACTGCGCGTGCCGCTCTGGCGCTCGCTCGGCGGCGTGGTCTTCGTCGAAGCGGGCAATGCGTTCGAGCGCTCGTGGCAGATCAACTTCGATGATCTGCGCGCCGACGCGGGCGTCGGCCTGCGGTATCTCACGCCGATAGGGCCGATCCGGTTCGACTTCGGATACCAGCTGACGCGGATTGACGGGTTGCTGATCGAGGGTGTCCCCGAGAAATACCCGTTCCGGTTCCATTTCTCGATAGGCCAGGCGTTCTGAGCCGGGAATGGGACCCCCCAGCGCAAACAAAAGGAAGATGCGGCGCGCTCTCCAGATCTTCGCGTTCATCGGCACGCTCGTGGTGGGCATCATCGCCCTCGCGCTCATCGTGTCGCAGACCGCGTGGTTCCGCGACTGGACGCGCCGCTACATGGTCCGGCAGGCGAATCAGTACCTGAACGGCCAGCTCTCGATCGGCCGGCTGAGCGGAAACCTGTTCTTCGGCGCCGAGCTGAGCGACGTCGCGATCGACGTGAACGGCGAGCGCCTCATCTTCATCCGGCAGATTGGCGTCGACTACAGCATTTTCGATCTCCTCTCGAAGGGCATCGTACTCGACGACATCCGCCTGGACGAGCCGCGGTTCGTGATCCGGCGCACGGCCGACGGCTGGAATCTGGGCCGGCTCGTGAAAGAACAGGCGCGCGAAGCAGAGCGGGAAGGGCCCGCCCGCCCGGTTGCCGTTGGATCGATTGGAATTTCCGGCGGCGACTTCGTGCTGGAGGGCGTGGGAACCGTCGGTGGCGTCGTCGCGCCCGAGCGCGTGCAAAAGGTGGACGCGAAGCTCTCGTTCGAGTACGCGCCGGTGCACTATTCGCTGGTGATGGACCACCTGTCGTTTCGTGCCACCTCGCCGGCGCTGTCGGTGAACCAGGTGCGAGGGAAGATCGCCGTCCGCGACGACAATCTGTATGTCGAGGACCTGTTCTTGCGAACCGCTGAAAGCGATCTGCACGCCAGCGGCGTCGTCGAGAGCTACCTGCGGCAACCGATCTTCAAGCTCACCGCCACGTCCCAGAAGTTGTCGCTGCCGGAAATCGCGCGGGTGCTGCCTGCCGTGGGTGTCGTCCCGTTTCAGCCTGCGTTCGAAATCGACGCGCGTGGACCGCTCGACCGCCTTGCGGTCGATCTGAAGATGCAGTCGAAGGCAGGCGCCGCCAGCGGCGTGACCACGCTCGACCTCGTTGGTCCGCGGCGCGCGGTCGCGGGAACGCTGAACGTGCGCAATCTCGATCTGGGACAGCTGTTCGGGCAGCCCGGGCTGCGCAGCCGCATCACGGGCAAGACCACGTTCGATCTGTCGATGCCGCCGGGTGGGCTCGACACGATGTCCGGGCCGTTCAGCTTCGACGGACCGGTTGCTGCCGTCGCCGGCTACGAGGCTGAAGACGTGCACGCCAAAGGACGACTCGCAGGTCCGCGCATCGAGATTGGCGGCCGCGCGCGCGCCTACGGCGCTGCGACAACAGTGCAAGGCGTGATCGTTCCACCGGCCCCGAAGCGGGCGCTCGCGCTCGATCTGCGCGGCTTTGCCACTGGCCTGGATCTCCGCCGCCTGCCGGCGAACTTGAACGTTCCGTCCCTCGCGAGCGATCTGACGGCTGACTGGCACCTGATCCGCGGCGCCGGCTGCGCCAACGGAACAGCCCACACGGCGTCTTGTCTGTTCGGCGAGGCGGTCCTCGGCGCATCCACCATCGAGGATGCAAGCTTCGCATCCGGGACGACGGCGAGCGTGACGCTCGACGGGAAGCGCCTCGAGTACTCCGCGAAGGGTGCCGTCACCGGTCTCGATCTGCAGCGCTTCGGTCGCGCGCTCGAAGTGGCGGCGCTGAGCTCCGATCGATACGCGTCGACGATCAACGGCCCCTTCGACGTCAAGGGAAGCGCGAGCCTCGACTCCGGCGCGGGCCCGATCGATACGATGACGATCGAGGCCACGGGCGAGGCGGTGGGCTCGCGGCTCTTCGGCGGTGAGCTGCCGCGGCTGGCTTACACGGCTCGCCTGGATCGCGGTCGGCTCGCCGCGACCGCTAAGGGGAGCTTTGGCGGGTTCAATCCAGCCGAACTGACCGGCCGGTCCAATCTCGAAGGCGCGGTCGCTGGCCAGCTCGATGTGACACTGCAGCTTGACGATGTCCGAGAGCCGATCGTGCCCGAGCGTGTGATTGCTTCGGGCCGCGTGGAGCTCGCGGACTCGACGATTGGAGGCCTCGCGATTGACACCGGCACGGTCGAGGGCCAGGTCGATCGCGGCGCGGGGAGCATCAAGACGCTCGACATCAAAGGCCACGACCTCCGCGTGTCCGCCTCCGGCCCGATCGATCTGACGAGCGCTCCGAGCTCTGGGACCAACCTCGCGTATCACATCGACACGCCGAGCCTCGAGAAACTGGGGCACCTTCTCGGCCAGCCTCTTGCCGGCGCGGTCAGCCTCGACGGTCGGTTGACGGGTTCCCGCGCCGAGCTGAAGACCGAGGGCACGCTCGACGGCAGCAACGTGAAATACGGAGAGCACGGCGCGGTCGACCTGAACGCAAAGTACGCGGTGACCGTTCCGGATCTATTTTTTGCTCGAGCAACGATTGGTGCGGAGACGAACGCAACGTTTGTGACCGCGGCCGGAATCGAGCTGCGCGAGGTCATCGCGAAGACGACTTACAAGGAAAACACGCTCGAATTCGACGCGAAGATCAACGATCGCGATCGCGAGCTGCAGGCGACCGGCACGCTGATTGTGCACACGGATCACAACGAGCTGCATCTGCCCTCGCTGGCGCTTCGCTCGCAGGGTATGGAGTGGCGGCTGACGCGCACGGACGCGGTCGTGCAGTTCGATCAGCGCGAGATTCGCCTGAAGGGTATACAGCTCGTCAGCGCCGGCGCGGGTGGCGCTGGCCAGCAATCGCTGGGCGTCGAAGGCACGATCGCGCGCGCGGCTCCCGAAGCCGGCGCGAACGGCGCCACGGGTGATCTCCGCGTTCAAGCCTCCAACGTCGACCTCGCCCAGCTCCAGAAGCTCACGCTGCAGGATCGCGGGTTCGGCGGTCTGTTGTCAGCAGACGCGCACGTGACCGGGTCCCTCGACGCTCCGCAGGTCGCCGGCTCCGCGACGGTGCAGAAGGGGAATTTCCGCAAGTTCACGTTCGAGAGCCTGACCGCGAAGCTGGACTACACGCGATCCGGCGTGGAGCTCGATGCCCGGCTTCAGCAGAACGCGACGCAATGGCTGACGGCGAAGGGCTTCGCGCCGATGACGCTGTTTCGGCTCGAGCCGCCCGGCCGCGCAGAGCACGTCGAGGCGACCGCGGCCGACCGCGTGGATCTGCGAATCGAGAGCAGTCCGATCGATCTCGGTGTGATTCAGGGCATCACGCCGCTCGTGACGGACGTGAAGGGATCGCTGCAGGCCAACGTGCGCATCACCGGCTCCGGACATGACCCGCACCTCGACGGCGCCGTGACGGTCAGCGGCGGCGCCTTCAAGGTGCCGGCCGGCGGCGTCAGTTACACCGGGTTCGACACGCGGATCGATCTCCAGCCGGACAAGGCGATCATCTCCGGCTTCGAGCTGCGCGACGATCATGGCGACCCGCTCCTGGTCAGCGGCGAGCTCGCGATGCACGAGCGCACGCTCGGCGCCGTGAATCTGAGCCTCCAGGCGGACAGCTTCGAGCTCGTCGACAACGAGCTTGGCGACGTCGAGGTCGACAGCATGATCCGGGTGACCGGTGATTTCCGCCGGCCACGCATCGAGGGCACGGTGAAGCTGGAGGGCAGCCGCATCGAAGTCGACCGGGTGCTCGCCGTGATCGGCCCGAGCCCGTATGCGACGGAATCGGCGCCGGCGCCTATCATCGAGGCAGGGCAGCGGTCCGTGTCGGCCCGCGGGAGCGCACGAGAGGCAACGGCGCGCTCGCTGAATCAGGCCGCTGCGGCGCGCGAGCCCCTCGAGCCGGTCCCGACGTTGCCGGCCGCACCGACGCCGGGCATATTTGAACGGCTCGCGCTCGACCTGCGCATCGAAATTCCCGACGACCTCGTGCTCCGCGGGGCCGACCTCCGTCCCGGCGGTCGCGGCGGCCTCGCGCTCGGCGACATCAACCTGACCGTCGGCGGCGATCTCCACGTGCGAAAAGAGACGGGAAAACCGCTCACCCTCACCGGAACGGTCAACACCGTGCGCGGGTTCTATCAGTTTCAGGGACGCCGGTTCGACGTCACGCGCGAGGGCCGGATCCGGTTCGTCGGCCTGCCGGACTTCAATCCGCTCATCGACGTGACGGCCACCCGCGTGATCGACGGCGTCGAAGCGCGCGTCCAGGTCACCGGCACCGCGCGCGAGCCTGAGCTGCGGCTCTCGAGCACGCCGCCACTGGACGAAGCGGACGTCCTGTCGCTCATCGTCTTCAACGCGCCGATCAACAGCCTCGGGACCGACGAGCGCGTTGCGCTCTCGCAGCGCGCCGGCGCGATCGCGGCAGGGTTCGTGGCCGCGCCGCTCGCGGAATCGATCGGGCGGGCGCTCGACGTGGATCTCTTCGAGATCGAGACGACCAGCGAGGCGGCCGGCTTCGGCGCGTCGGTCACGCTCGGCCAGCAGATCAACGAGCAGCTGTTCGTGCGGTTCCGGCAGAACTTCGGCCCGCAGGACGCGAGCGAGTTCATCCTCGAGTACCAGGTCGCGCACTTTCTCAGGTTTCAGGGATCCGTCGCGCCGGGCGGCGGCACGACGGCAAATCGTACGATCGCACGCCGCGTGGAACGCGGCGCGGCCGATCTGATCTTCTTCTTCAGTTACTAGTGCCTTCCCAGCAACGCGACCTGCACCCGCGCGTCGTTGAAGCAGGCACCCTGACCGATATCCGTCAGACTATCCGGCGCGAGCGCGTTCGCCGTCAGGCCGTTGTACGTGCTCTTGCGCCACAGCCCCTTGGGCAGCGAGACCGTCCCGGCCGGCACATCCGGTGAAAGCGCCGCCGGGCACTGGACTTCGCCGATCGCATTGAACACCCGCACCGCGTCGCCGTCCGAGATGCCGCGGGGCGCAGCGTCGCTTGGATGAATCTGCAGCGCCGCGTGACGCGGACGGAGCTCGCCCAGCGTGGAGGAGATCGTGCGATCGCTCGCCGGCGAGATCAGCGCGAGCGGAAACTCCGTCGTCGCCGGGTCCGGCTGGTATCCGTACAGACCGGCCGGAGCTTCGTGCGCGATCGACTCCGGGAAGAGATCGATCTTGCCGTCCGCGGTCTTCGGAAAGACATCCACGAACTGGATCGGCTGACCGCCGTGCGGCGGATCGGCGGCGCCGCTTTCCATGAGCGGCTGGCCGATCGAGTCTGGTATGCGCGACACGACGTGGAGCAGCGTTTCGGCCTCGGTCGTGAGATCGTGACCGTTCGAGACGCCAAGCCGGTGCGCGAGCTCGCCGAAAACCTCGGGGTTGGGCCGCGCTTCTCCGACCACGTCGATCACCGGCCGCACCAGCTGCAGGCTGATGCTGCCGTAGCCCTTCGCGATGTCGTAATTTTCGAGGAACGTCGTCGCCGGCAGGATGACGTCGGCGTACCGCGCCGTGTCGGTCATCACCTGCTCGTAGACGACGGTGAACAGGTCCTCGCGCTCGAGGCCGGCGAGCACCCGCCGCTGATCCGGCATCGTCGCCAGCGGGTTGCAGTTGTAAACGAACAGCACCTTGACCGGCGGCCGATCGTATTCGAGCAGCGCACGGCCGAGATGGTTCATGTTGACGAGTCGCGTCGGTGGTTCCTCCGCATCGATCCACTGCTTCGCCTTGAGGCCAAACGCGGCGGAGCTGCTCATCGTGTAGCCACCGCCACGCACGCCGAACTTGCCGGCGACCGCGGGCAGCGCAAGCACCGCCAGCACCGCGTTTCCGCCGTTCCTATTCCGTTCGAGGCCCCACCCGCAGCGGACGACGGCGGGGGAGATCGACGCATACCAGGATGCCACCTGCTCCAGATCCTTCGCGGGGATTCGGGCGACGTCGGCGGCGCGCTCGATGGTCCACTCCGCGGCGCGCGCGCGCAGCGCGTCGGCGCCCCGCGTGTGACGCTCGAGAAAGGCACCGTCCGCGTGGCCGCCTTCGAACAGGTAGCGATGGATGGCCAGTGCGACCGGAAGGTCCGTGCCGGGATGCAGTGCGAGATGCACATCCGCCTTCCGCGCGAGCGGCGTCCTGCGAGGGTCGATCACGACGAGCTTCGCGCCGGCACGCTGGGCCGAACGCACGTACGGGACGAGGTGGATGCCGGAGGCGGAAGGATTGGCGCCCCAGATCACAATCAGGCGCGCCTGAGCGTAATCGGCGTACGCGACGCCCGTCATCTTGCCGTACATCGCCTCTGCGGCAGCGCCCGTCGGCGCGGCGCAGACCGTGCGGTCGAGGCGTGAAACCCCGAACCGCCGCCAGACCTCGGCGTCGATCGATTCGTGCGTAATCAGACCGTTCGACCCGCCGTAATGAAAAGGAAGGATCGCCTCGCCGCCCCATCGATCGCGCGCTTCGCGGAACTTCGTTGCGATCAAATCCATCGCTTCGTCCCAGCCGACGCGCGAGAAACCGCCGCGACCTTTGGCACCGGTACGGACGGCGGGGTATGTCAGCCGGTCGTCGCCGTAGACGCGCTCGCCGAATCGCCTCACCTTGGCGCAGATGTATCCGCCGGTGACCGGGTTGACGTGCGAGCCGTCGATTTCGACGACGCGTCCGCGTTCAACGGTCACGTCCAGACTGCACGAGTCAGGGCAATCGAGAGGACACGCGGTGGCAACCGTCGAGCGGCCCCAGGTGTCCTCCGAGATGTCGCGTGAGTTTTTCATTCTTTATTGTTTGCGCTGGGGCCCCACCCCCAGCGCCTGCCACGCCTCGCTCGCGCTCGGCGCGCGCGGCTTCGCAGCACCTAGCTTGATCCGACCGCTCGATTGTACACCGCCGGATCCGTATTGCCTTCGGTGTTGATGACGAGGACGCGTGAGTGCGGGCCAAGGCCGAGGTGAGTGCGGATGGGCGCGAGATCCGGTTCGCGCATGACAGCCGCGAGACACGCCAGGCCGCAGGCGCCTGATGGTCCCGAAACGATTCGCTCGCGCGCTGCAGCTCGCATCGCCTCGAACGTTTCGTGGTCGCTTGCGGTGACGAACGCGCGCACGTGCGCGGCGATGATCGGCCAGGCGGCGTACGACACTTCGGCGCAGCGCAGCCCGGCCATGACCGTGTCGAGCGATCCTTCGAGCGTGCTCGGCCGGCCGGCGCGCGCGGCAGCAAGGACACACGCGGCATTGGCCGGCTCACAGGACACCACGCTCGGTGTGGGGCTTGGGGCTTGGGGCCTGGGGCTGGCCCATGACGCGGCAGCCGCGAGCAGGCCTCCGACTCCCGCCTGCACGAACATTGCGTCGGGTGGCGCGTTCCACTGAGCGGCCGCCTCGTCGAACAGCCGCGTGTAGCCCGACATGATGAGCCGCGGCGCGTCATCGTTTTCGGATCCCGGATACGACGTGTCGGACACGATCGTCCAGCCACCTCGTTTCGCTTCGCGCGCCATCGTCGCCACCGCATCGTCGTAGCCCCGATCGTGGACGATGACGTCCGCGCCTTCCGAGGCGATGGCGTCGATCCGTTCTCTGACGGTTCCGGCGGGCACGTAGACCGTAGCGCGGAGCCCGCGATCGCGCGCCACCCGCGCGACCGCGCGACCATGGTTGCCCGCCGTGGCGCACGCGACGACGGCGCCCGCGCGGAGTTGGCCCGTTTCGAACAGCCGGTGGATGGCGTAGGTGACGCCGACGACTTTGAAGGCCGGGAGGCCGAAACGGTTCGATTCGTCTTTGAGGAAGAGCTCCGCGATGCCGATCGCGCTGGCGAGATCCGGGAGCTGGCGAAGCGGGGTCGGGTGCAGATCGGGACGGCCGGCGAAGAACGCGCGGACGCGCGCCATTTCATCCGCCGGAAGTGCGGCGATTGAATTCGATTGGAGGGCGCCGAGGAACCCGTCGCGCATGCTGATCGCAGTCTATCTTCTGATCCGGTGGTATGAGGCTTCAGCCTCGTCTAACACCTCCACTGACTTTTCTGACTTCACGTACCCACGATCTTTTTTGGGGGAGTTCCGGGAGGAAGGGAGATTGACGCCATTCGTCTGGCGCGCGGTCCGCCGCATCTCGCGTTTCATTCTCCTCCACATCCTCAGTCAGTGGCCGACCCGAGCATCGCGAGTCCCTCGGCTGTCAAACAGCGCTTGTTCACGATCCGCCGGATACCGTGTTTCAACAACGGGACGTTGAAGTTGAGGATCAGGCCCCACCGGGCACTCGGCGAGGCGCAGATACGTCCGTAGTTGCGTCCGATGAATGGGCGCGAGAGCGTGTCCGAGGTTCGGAACGGGCAACAATTGCCTCGCGCAGAATGCGACGCGTGGAAAAAACTGGCTAGGGTGCGTACGGGCCGTCGGCCTGACGGCCCAGGTGAGAAGGGTTTTGCCAGCGCAGTCGCCTCCCGACCTCCTGATCTCCCCCCTAAAACGTTTGGGCACGTGCACGCGAAGTCACGTGCAGTCACTTAGGGCAAACCCGGTCACGAGAAAGCCACCTCGTCCAGCTACTTTCTCTCCACCAGGTGCTTCCAGTTCAGAATCGCGTTCCACAGGAATCGATAGTCGGATCGGTTGAGATCGCGGTGCATCGGATTGAAGTTGTACGCGATCACGCGTCCTCGACCGACCTTCGCATCGATGATGGCGGGCATCCCTTCGAGGTCGTCGCCGTTCTTCGCGCCGCCGCTTACGACGAGGTCGGCCTCTTCCTTCTTGCTCGCCTCCTTCGCGGCGGACGCTGATCCCTGACCGTCGGTCTTGGTCTCCTCCTCGCGGTCGTCCTTCCGCAGCTTCGTTCCCCACTGAAGGACCACGCGCCCGCGATCGCCACGCCGCACGTCATACAGCGTGTACGAGGATCGGAATGCCGATGTCGTCTTAGGGTAGCCGTACGCAACCGGATGCTCCGGCTGCGTGAATGTCACCCGCAGCTCGGAACCCGGCGTGGAGACGTTACCGCCTGTCCGGAAGACGCCACGCACGAGCCCGCCCTCGAGCGCGAGCGCGGAGCCGTTCGCGAGCGTCACGAGCATCCCGCCCTCTTCCAGAAACTGCGCGATGTTGGCGACGCCGCTCCAGCCGATACCGCCGGTGATGTCCGCCGACGAATCCGGAACGCCGTGGCTCGGGAACTCCGCCGTCTTCGTGTAAGGCATCGGTCCCCAGCGCTTGTCGATGCCGTGGATCTGACCCTGGAGGCTGAGATAGTTGTTCCCAAACAAGATGACGTCGTACTTCTCGCGCAGTTTTCCCTCCCTGATATCGTCGTCGCGGATGTAGGCGAACAGGATTTTTTCCTGATCCAGCGTGTACCGGATCCAGCCGACTGACTCGGTGTCGTCCCACGTGTGCCACACCGCGAGACGAGGCAAAGCGGCCTCGTGTCGGGGAACATCCGGCGCTTCCGCAGCCGATTCGAAGTCGAGCGACAGCTCGCGCGCTACCTTGCCGAGAGCTTCCGCGATGCCAGATTGCGCCGGGATGATCCATGAGCCGGCGGGGTAGTCCTTGAAAGAGCGCTCGGCAACCTCGATGCGGAACGGCGCGAGGCGGACGCGAGCGGCGAGCATCGCTTCCTGGCCGGTGTCGCGAAGCAGGAACACCGGACCGGCTCCCTGCACACGCCCTCCGTCAGGCTCGGCGGTAGCCTGATCGAGCACGACGTTCTTGATCTTCTCGTCGGCAATGGCCTTCGCTTCGACGCCGTAGTGCGCCGGCAGCGCCCACGACACGTCGTCATACGGCGTATACGGTGAGTCGGACGGGAACTTCTGCGACGCGAGCAGATCGACGGCGTAATTGCGGTACGGCTGGTCCAGGCGGACGACGAAGGTGCCGGCAGGGTAGGAGCCTTCGGTGACCGTGAAGGCTGCGCGCGCGCGGCCCACCTCGATTTTGTGACTTTGCAGCAGCGCGATCATCTGCGCGACCCGCCGGCGATCGCCCTGGTCTGCCGGAATCGCGAACGCGAACGGTTTCTCCTTCACGCCTTTCTGCCAGGAGTTGTAGCTCTTGCGGTAGAAACCGCGCAGCATTTCCGGCGCCGTGCGCGCGGTGTAATCGAGAATGGCGAGGCAGCCGGTCTGCATGTAGTTCGTGTTATTGCGCATCGACCACTTGAACTTCCGGTCGGGCGGCCACGGGCGGTACCACTCGCGTGAGGTCACCGGTTTGTCGGCGGCATCGCGCTCCTCACTCGATCGCAGCGTCTGTTCGATCGTCTCCGCGGTGCCATTTCCAAACGTCTCGTAGCCGCGGCCCATCGAGTTGTGGTTGACCGCGACTGAATCCAGATAGTGGTGTCCCCACCCTTCGCCGAACCCCCACGTCCACACACCCGGCATGCCGAGCGACGACATCGTGCGGATCTCGGCGAATGCCATTTCGAACCATTCATTGATCAGGATGGGATCGAGATTCGTGTTGAACGGCCCGGTTCCGTTCCACGTCTGCAGCAGGGGAATCGACTCGTGGAGGTCGTGCACCACGGTCGGGTGATAGTCGTAGAACATCCGGTGGACGGCTCGGGTGATTTCGAGCGCCTTCTGATGCGTGTCGCGATTATTGTCGTGATAGACGTAGTGGCCCCAGTACGGCGAACCAGGCGGCAGATTGTCCGGATCGGTCTTCCCCTTCTGATAGCGGTAGAACCAGTCCACCGCCTTGTCGCGGCCATCCGGCTCAGACGCAGGATTGATGAGAACGACGAGGTTGCGCCGGATGCGCTGGATCATCGGCTGTTCGGAGACCGCCAGCCGGTAGGCGAGCTCCATGACCATCTCCGGACTGCCCAGCTCCGTGGAGTGAAGCCCTGCGTTGAAGTAGTAGATCGGCCGTGCGGTCGCGATGATCTGTTCCGCCTGCTCGGGCGTCGTCTTGCGCGGATCGGCGAGCGCGGCGGTCGCCGCCTTGAGCTTGTCGAGGTCGCGCAACCCGGTTTCGTCGGCGATCGCCACGAGCAGGATGTCGCGCCCTTCTTCGGTCTTTCCGATCGTCGTCACCTGCACGCGCGGCGACGCCTTGTCCAGCTCGCGCAGGTATCCGTAGATCTGCGCCGTGCGCGTCAACTCGCCGGGCGTGCCGACGAGCCGGCCCAGGTACTGCGTCGGGGACGGCACCGATGCGGAGGCGGGTACGTACGCAACCCAGGAGCTCAGGAACTTGGGATCCGTCGTGTACTTCGCGATCGCTTCGACCGAGCCGGCTTCTGCCGTGTCGGGCGCGTACGGATTCGAGGGAGTTGACTGGCCGTGTGGATTGCCTGATACGAGAATGATCAACGTCGCGCACGACGCGAGCCGCGCGCGGAAACATGATGAGTTCATAGCCGGCAGATTATATAGTTCACGTCATGAAACGCCTGATGCTCGCCGTTGCCTTCTCTGCAACCAGCGTTGCCGTCGCCGCGTCGCTACAGGATCCCGGAACCGCGCGGCAACCCGCGGCCGTCTCGATTCCGGATCTGCTCTCGGCGCCGTTTCCGACGAATCTGACCGCTGCACCATCAGGAGGCGCGGTCGCCTGGGTCTTCAATGACCGCGGGAGCCGGAACGTTTGGATTGCGCAGCCGCCCGACTACCGCGGGCGGCCGCTGACCAAGTACACCGGCGATGACGGTCAGGAGATCGGAGACCTGAGCTGGCCGCCGGACGCGCGAACGATCTTGTACGTGCGTGGTGGAGGAGCGAACCGCCAGGGAGAGTATCCGAATCCGCTGAGCGATCCCGACGGCGTCGAGCAGGCGATATGG
>DATAEE010000322.1:0-7196 GCA_036258175.1 Vicinamibacterales bacterium | reverse complement strand
CACGTAGTGGCCAGCGTGGCCACGAACAGCGTGGCGACGCCCGCGATCATCCGCCGCGTGATGCGCCGTACGATAGGCAGCAGCTTGCCGTCGGCGTCGAGCCGATCCAGGTCGGCAACCAGTTCGGAAGTCGTCTTATAGCGCGCCTCCGCATCCGGCTGCATGCAGCGCGTGATGATTTTGTCCAGCGGCTCGGGAATTTTGGGATCGATGCTGCGCGCCGACGGCGGCGCGGCCATCGTTCGGCTCGTCAACTCGGCAAGGGCACTTTCTGCGCGGGTCTGACGAGTGCGACCGACGAGGAGGTCGTACAGGATGAGACCGTAGGCGTAAAGGTCCGCCCGGTGATCCACCGGCTGCGCCTTCGCCTGCTCGGGCGCCATGTACTCGACGGTCCCGACGATCATGCCCACAAGCGTGTGGCCGCCCGCGATGCTGGGCATGCCTCCCCGCGGCACGGCGTCCCCCGACCTGGCTACGGCGCCCGTCGAACGCGCGACGCCGAAGTCCATGATCATGGCTTCGCCGTCGGCGTCGATCATGATGTTGGCCGGCTTCAGGTCCCGGTGGACCACGCCGGCTGCATGGGCGGCCGCGAGGCCTGAGGCCAAAGTCCGCGCCAACTGAACGACGCGCGGCACGGGAAGCGTGCCTTCACGCTTCAGAATCGTCGCGAGGTCCTCGCCCTCGATGTACGGCATCGTGATGTACTTGACGCCGTTGATCTCGCCCAGATCGTGGATGCGGACGACATTCTTGTGGGTGACCTGGCGGGCGAGCAGGAGCTCCTGCTTGAAGCGCCGCTCGAGCATGCGGGCGGCTTGAGGATCGCCGGCGACTTCCGGCCGAATGACTTTCAGCGCGACGACGACGCTCAGCTCCTGGTCCCAGGCCTGGTAGACGGCTCCCATCCCGCCGACGCCGAGCTGCCGGATAATCTCGTAACGGCTCCCGAAGGGATAACCTACGGCGATCGGTTCCGCGGAAGTACCGGCGCGGGGTGCGGTGCCAGGCCCGACCCCCAGGCGCGTCTCGTCGGAGTCCGACGCATTTGATGGATGTGAATCTGACGGACGTGCGCTGGTCCGAGGCCCGGTGCCAGGCCCGACCCCCAGGCGCGTCTCGTCGGAGTCCGGCGCATTTGATGGATGCGAATCGCTGGGGGGGCCGGCGCTTGACAGATGGGTCTCGTCCGAGAATTCCTCGCTCGACAGACGGGTTCCACCGGACTCGCTGGTCAGGATCGGAGTGCCAGACGGGGTCGAGCCCTTGAACAGAACTGTCCCGTCGAGCACCGCGCCGCATGACGTGCAGCGGCCGGACGCCGTCGACGTTCTGCGACCGCAGTGAGAGCAGACCATTACACTCGGCCCTGGACCAGGGGGAATGGGCACATTTTAGTTGGTGGGGCCGCTAAAGCCTAGCAAAAACGGCTGCCGCCAACAGGACCCCCACCGTGTAGAATGCGCGGCGATTGCGCCAAAAAGGGGGGTCTATGCGCCGCGTCGTCGTCCCCGCCGTTCTGATGACCGCCGCGCTCGTGTCGTCGCCGGCCGCGGCCCAGGTCCAGCCGCCTCAGCAGTTCTTCGGCTTCGCTATCGGGACCGACGGCGAGCTCGCGCGCTACCCCAAAGTCCTCGAGTACCTCCAGCACCTCGCGAAGACGACCAACCGGATCAAATACGAGGAGCTCGGGAAGACCACGATGGGACATCCGTACGTGCTGGCCACGATCAGCGCGCCAGAGAATCTCGCCCGCATGGACCGCCTGGTGGCCATCAACCGGCGACTTGCGGACCCTCGCGGCTTGAGCGAGGCCGAAGCGCGCAAGCTGGCGCGCGAAGGCCGTCCGTTCTACCTGCTCTTCACGACGATCCACGCGACCGAGGTCGGCAACATGCAGGCGATCATCGAGGTCGCGCACCGCCTCGCGACGAGCGCCGATCCGGACGTCCGCGAGATCCTCGACAACGTGGTTCTGCTGCTCGTTCCCTCCCAGAACCCGGACGGTCAGGCGATGGTGATCGATCACTGGTACAAGACGAAAGGGACGAAGCTCGCTCGTGTGTTTCCGGACCTGTATCACAAGTACACGGGACACGACGACAATCGCGACTGGTTCATGTTCACGCAGAAGGAGACGCGGATGGCGGTGGAGATGCAGAACCGCCTGAAGCCGCATCTGACCCATGACATGCACCAGCAGGGCCCGATGGGATCACGGATCTTCGTGCCGCCTTACGAAGATCCCTACGATCGGAACGTGCATCCGCTGATCGCGCAGCAGCAGCTGCAGGTCGGCCAGGCGATGGCGGCGGCACTGGTCGCGGAGGGCAAGGGGGGCGTCGCGTTCGCGGAACAGTACGACCTCTGGACGCCCGCGCGGCAATACATGGTCTACCACGGGCAGCCGCGGATCCTTACCGAGATCGCAAGCGCGAACCTGGCTGATCCGTTCGTGAACCCGGCGGGGGCTGATCGGGCGCTCGGGCCGCAAGAGCCGCGCTGGAATTTCCCGCTCCCCTACCGCCGACCCGAGTGGCGGCTACGCCAGATCGTGGACTACGGCGTCACCGCGGTTTTTGCCGGCCTCGCGCACATGGCGAAATACCGCACGGCATTCCTCGAGAATTCATACCGCATCCACGCCGACTGGGTGAACCGGAAGGAGGGGCCGTACGCGTTCGTGATCCCCGCCGCCCAGCGCGATCCGTTCGAGGCGATGGAGTTGCTGAACATCATGCGGACCGCGCAGGTCGAGATCCATCGTGCGAACGGCGCGTTCACCGCCGGCGGAAAGACATTCGATCCGGGCTCGCATGTGATCAAGGTCGCGCAGCCATATGGCGCGTTCGCGAAGACGATGCTCGAAAAGCAGGTGTACCCGGACCTCAGGGTGTTCCCTGGCGGTCCACCGAAGCCGCCATACGACGTGACCGGTCACACGCTGGGCATGCTGATGGGCGTCGACGTGGTTCAGATCGACGCCCCGTTCACCGCAGACCTGATCGAGGTGACAAAAGCCGAGCTCCGCTCGGGTGCAGGGCCGGGGAAGCCGCGGTGGGCGTACCTCATCGGCCCCGAATCAAACGCTGCCTTCCTGGCAGTCGCCAAACTGCAGAAGGCGCGTGTGCCGGTCTTCCGCGCGGCGCGCGGCTTCGAGGCTGAGAACGGCCGGTCGTTCGCCGCCGGCACGTGGATCGTGGCGCCCACACCGTCAGCCGTCAAAGTGCTCGAGGAAAGCACCGCCGCCACAGGCCTCGTGGTGCACTCAGCGGACCGGCCGATTGGTGTCGATGCCTTCCGTCTGAAGCCCGACACGCGGATCGGCCTCTGGCGCGGCGCCAACGTGATGCCCGGCGGCTGGCTCATGTGGCTGTTCGAACAATACGGCTTCAATCATCAGGTCGTCTCGTCGTCCGACTTCGCCGGGGATCTCGCAGCGAAATACGACACGATCGTGCTGCCGTCGGGAATCACGCGCGAACGGATCGTTCGCGGCCTCGACCCCGCGACGCACGACAAGGAATGGGCCTGGGCGTACGGCGTCGGTGACCAGGGCTGGTCGAAGCTGGCCGAATGGGTCAGAAACGGCGGGACGCTCGTCGCCATCGGTTCGGCCGTCGAAACTGCCCGCGAGCTGCTCGATCTGCCGATCGAGAAGGTCCTGCCGGAAACGTCGCGGCGCCGGTTCGGAGGCGGCGCGGAGCCCGCGCGGGACCGGCAGGTGCCCGTCGGCGAGGTCGATCGCGCGCTGCGTGACGCGTTCACGAGCCCGGCCCGGCTCGCCGCGACGCTGCGCGATCGGGTGATCGAACCGACGTCGCTCTTCTATTGTCCGGGCTCGCTCCTGAACAACGAGTTCGACACCACGCATCCGGTCGGGTTCGGCATGCCCGCTGCGTGGCCAGTTTTCTTTGAATCGGACCAGGCCTACCGGTTGACGCCGGGCTTCTCGATTCGCGCCGAGGTCGTCTCCCGGTATCCGAAGAGTGGGCCCATTCTCGCCAGCGGATGGTTGCTCGGTGAGGACCTCCTCCGCGACCAGGCGAACGTCGTCTCGTTCAAGGTCGGCAAAGGGCACGTCGTCACCCTCGCGAGCCAGGTAGACTTCCGAACGCAGCCGCGGGGAACGTTCAAGCTGCTCTTCAACGCGATGTTCCACGGGCCGTCCACAGCCGTCGACGCCGTACAGCTTGCGAAGCTGGGGTCGGGAACCACGAACGAGCCGTGAGACACCAGAAAGAAATTTCGCGGCTGGAAGCCTTCAGCGATGCGGTCTTCGCGTTTGCGCTGACGCTGCTCGTCGTGTCGCTCGAGGTGCCGTCGAGCTACGCAGAGCTGATGAACATCCTGCGCGGCTTCGTCCCGTTCGCGTGCACGTTCGCGCTCGTCACGTGGATCTGGTACGAGCACAACAAGTTCTTCCGCCGGTACGGCATGGAGGATCCGTTCACGGTCTTCATCAACGGCATCCTCCTGTTCCTCGTGCTGATATTCGTGTACCCGCTGAAGTTCATGGCGACGATGGTGTTCTCGCGGTTCGGGATTAGTGCGCCGGTCTCGATCGAGATTACCAATCAAGAGATTCCGACGCTGATGGCGGTGTACAGCCTCGGTTTCGTCGTGTTGTTCATGTCGTTTGCGCTTCTGTACTGGCACGCGTGGTGGCGTCGGGAGGCTCTGGGCCTGACGGAAGAAGAGCGCATCATGCTGAAGTCGTCGCTCGGCCATCACGTCATCAGCATCTCGATTGGCCTGGCGTCGGTTGTTCTGGCGCTGACGCTGCCGGTGCGCTGGTCCTGGCTCGCGGGACCATGGTATGCGCTCATGGGCCCGCTCCACGGCTGGTGGGGCATGCGAACGCACGCACGTGTCGAGCGGCTTCGCGCGGCGCGGACCGTCGGGGCCGGCGCGATCGTGCTGCTCGGCCTGCTTGCGACTCCGGCGGTCGCTCAACCCGCACCGCCGCCGGCGACTCCGCGCCAACGGCTCGACTCGGCCATCGAGCGCATCACTCGCAGCGTGAACGCGACGTGGGGCATCTACGCCAAGTCGATCGAGACAGGCGAAGAAATTGCCATCGACGCCGACCGGCAAATGGACACCATGAGCGTGATCAAGATTCCGCTGATGGTGGAGGCCTTCCAGCAGATCAAGGACGGGAAGTTCACGCTTGCCGACAAGTACACACTGACGAAAGAGGACATCCTGCCGGGCACCGGGATCATGCGCAGCCTCGATCCCGGCGCCGTCCTGACCGTCAAGGATTTGATCACGCTCATGATCATCGTGTCGGACAACACCGCAACCGACGTGCTCTATCGAATGGTCGGCGGTGTGGAGGCAGTGAACCGGCGGATGGATGCGCTCGGCCTGCCGAAGACGCGCGCACCGGCGCCATCCCGCGCCTGGTTCGACGCGCTGCGCGCGGCCCCCTCCGCGGCGGACTTCCATCGGGCTGCGAAGACGCCGTACGGCCTGTCTACGCCCCGAGAGATCGGCACTCTGCTCGAGCGAATGGAGCGCGGCACGCTCGTCGACAAGGCGGCATCCGATCAGATGCTACAGATTCTTCGTGGGCAGATTTACCGCTCGCGCATTCCGCGCCTCGTGAGCGGCTTCCGCATTCCCCACAAGACCGGAGATTTCCTTCCCTATATCGCTAACGATGTCGGCGTACTCGAGACGCAGGGCACGACCGTCGTGCTGAGCGTCTTTACGGCGAACCACTTCGGTAGCGGCGACACCATCGAAGAAGCCATCGGGCGCCTTGCGGCCGAAGTCGCATCCTATTTTTCTTACCGCGGCCGCTGATTCTGGCGGAGATTGTTACAAAACGGGACATCTGCAGGGTCAGATCGTCCCGCCGTCTGCCACTATCTCGCAGAAACCAAGATGTTTACGGCCGGGGTCCGGGCTTTGCTCATTGGTGAGGCGGGGCCCCAGGGAGCACACATCATGATTTGGTTTTTTGCAAAGGCGGGCTCGCACCTCCGTTGCGAGGTGCGTACGCATATCGAAGGCGATCGCTACCAACTGGTCATTACCGGGCCGGACGGGACCGAGCGGCTGGAATCCTTTACGACCTCGCACGAGCTCAATCGGCGGGCCCAGGCGCTTGGCGCACAATGGGAAGAGGACGGCTGGAGCGGGCCGCACATGCGGTTTCTTTAACCGCCGAGCGCGCCGAGGCCGCAAGGGTCGCGGAGGGCGACTAAGCAGCCGTAAACAGCGTCAACGCGAAGCGGGCCGACGGATCGATCCACTGGCGGATCGGTTCGAAGCCTGCGCGAATCCCGAGGCCGACGATCTCGTCCGGTTCGTACTTGTAGGAGCTTTCCGTCCAGATCGGCTCCCCAGCCGAAAAACTCACGGTGACGTCTGCCGCCGCGATGCGTACCTCCTGCCCGCGCCGGCTCACCAGGTGCATCTCCACCCGGCGGAGCCCGGCGTTCCAGATCGCGCGATGATCGAACGCGGCCAGGTCGAACGTGCCGTCGAGCTCGTGGTTGATTCGCGCCAGCAGGTTCTTGTTGAACGCGGCAGTCACGCCGAGCGGATCGTCGTACGCGAGGATCAGCTCGGCCTCGGGTTTCACGAGATCCGCGCCGAGCAGGAAAACGTCGCCCACGCGCAAGCAGCGACGGATCGTCGCGAGGAATTCGCCGGCTGCGGGCTCGTCGAAGTTGCCGATGTTCGAACCCAGGAGCAGCACGAGCATCGTCCCGCCCGGCTCGCGTGCCGCGGCGGCGCGACGCAGGCCTTCCTCGTACGTCGACCGGTGGCCGACGACGGAGACGTGCGCCGCGCATCCGATGATCCGCTCGGACTGGCGAAGCGCCTCTTCAGAAATGTCGATCAGGTGAAGGCTGGCGGTCTGGTCGGCCTGAGCGATCGCGTCGATCACCACGGAGATCTTCTCTCCGCTGCCGCAGCCCAGCTCTACGAGCGTCGTCGGTTCGCGGAGCACAGAGACGACCTGCGGCGCGTACCTGACGAGCAGCCCGAGCTCCGACCGCGTGATGCGGTACCACGGCAGCCGGCAAATCGCTTCGAAGAGACTCGACCCCAGCTGATCGTAGAGGTATTTCGACTGAAGCTCCTTGGGCGACTTGCGGAGATCGCGCGCCACGTCGGCGGCGAATTCAAGCGCGAACGCTTGAGCGTCAAGGACTGCCGGGGCGCGTGTCATC
>DATAEE010000321.1:0-19654 GCA_036258175.1 Vicinamibacterales bacterium | reverse complement strand
TGTCGGCCCCGGTAGTCGCGGTCACGCGCCTCAGCGGGCAGCACTTCGCCTTCATTGCCGAGCCCAAGGACGGCGGGTTCGTTGCCCGTCAGCGTCCCATTAAAGTTGGCGATATCGTCGGGGACGACTACATCGTCCTCGGCGGCATCAAGCCGGGCGAACGATTGATCGTCTCCGGGATCCAGAAGCTCGGCGACGGCGTGCCGGTCAAGCCCGAAGCGTAACCCCATGTTTGTCGACACTTTCATCCGCCGACCGATTCTCGCGTCGGTGTGCTCGCTCGTCCTCATCCTTGCCGGCGCCGTCGCGATCCCGACGATGCCGGTGGCGCAGTATCCGGCACTGGCGCCACCGTCCGTCGGCGTCACCGCCATCTACACGGGCGCGAACGCGCAGGCCGTCGAGACCGCCGTCACGACGCCGCTCGAGCAGGCCATCAACGGCGTCGAGGGCATGCTGTACATGACGTCGTCGAGCACGAACAGCGGCGTCAGCACGATCAACGTCACGTTCGACGTCACGCGCAACACCGACATCGCGGCCGTCGACGTGCAGAACCGCGTAAATCGCGCGCTCGGCCGGTTGCCGCTCGAGGTGCGAACCACGGGGATCACCGTTCAGAAGGCTGTAACGGATTTCGTGTTGGGCGCAGGTGTCTTCTCCCGGACCGGTCAGTACGATTCGCTGTTCCTGAGCAACTACATCGACGTCTACATGAAAGATGAGCTCAAGCGCGTGCCCGGTGTCGGCGAGGTGATCATCTTCGGTGAGCGCAAGTACTCCATGCGGCTGTGGCTGGATCCCGGCCGACTCGCGGCTCGCGGGATTACGGCTGGGGACGTCGTCAACGCGCTGCGAGAGCAGAACGTGCAGGTCGCGGCCGGCAGCATCGGCGAAGCACCGGCGCGCGAGGACCAGAGCTATCAAATCAGCGTTCGCGCGGCCGGTCGACTCCAGGAAGCGCGGGACTTCGAGAACATCGTCGTCAAAGCCGGCGAAGACGGCTCGCTCGTCAGGCTCAAGGATGTTGCGCGGACGGAGCTCGGCGCCGAGGCGTACACCACGCAGCTTCGCTTTCAGGGAATCGACGCCGTCGGCTTGGCGGTCATTCAGCTCCCGACGGCGAACGCACTCGACGTCGAGGCGGCGGTCGTCGCCGAGCTCGAGCGACTGGCCGAGCGTTTCCCGCCCGGGATGGAGTATCGAGTTGCGTTCAACACGACGACGGTCGTCCGGGAATCGATCCGTGAAGTGCTGAAGACCCTCGTCGAAGCGATCATCCTCGTCGTGCTCGTGATGTTCGTCTTCCTGCAGAGCTGGCGCAGCACGCTCATCCCGACGATTACCATCCCGGTTTCGCTCGTCGGCGCGTTCGCGTTCATCAAGCTGACGGGCTTTTCGATCAACACGTTGACGCTCTTCGGCATCATCCTCGCGACCGGCATCGTCGTGGACGATGCGATCGTCGTCATCGAGAACATCGAGCGGCACATCCAGGAGTACGGGAAGACGGCGACGCAGGCTGCGTCCGACGCGATGGGCGAGGTGCTCGGCGCGGTCATCGCGACCGCGCTCGTGCTGATTGCGGTCTTCGTGCCGGTCTCGTTCTTCCCCGGAACGACCGGGCGGCTCTACGCGCAGTTCTCGCTGACGATTGCGTTCTCCGTGGCGCTTTCAGCGTTCAACGCCCTGACGCTGACGCCCGCGTTGTCGGCCCTGCTCCTGAAGGGCGGGGCGGCTCACGGCAAGGGCGCGTTCTTCCGCCGGGTCGAGGCCTTGATTGCCGCCGGGACGCGCGGGTATGTCGCGACCGTCGGCCGGCTGATGCGGGTCCGCTGGGCCGTCGTCGGCTCGTTTGTCGCTGTGCTCGCGTTGACCGCGTGGGTCTACGTGAAGGTCCCGCGAGCCTTTGTCCCCGAGCAGGATCTCGGCTACATCATGACGCTCGTGCAGGCGCCCGCCGGCGCGTCGCTCGACTACACGTCGGGCATCGCACGACAGGTGGAAGCGATTCTCATCAAGACGCCCGAAGTCCTGGGTGTCTTCTCGGTCATGGGCTTCAGCTTCTCGGGCGCGGCGCCCAACCAGGGGATGATCTTTTCGGCGCTCAAGCCATTCGACGAGCGAAAGGGTGATGAGCACTCGGCGCAGGCCATCATCACCCGGCTGCGCGGTCCGCTCTTCGGCATTCCCGGGGCCATCGTCCTGCCGCTGGCGCCGCCGCCGATCCGGGGACTCGGGCAGTTCGGCGGGTTCCAGTTCGAGCTGCTCGATCAGAGCGGCGGCCCGATCGAGGACATGGCTGCCGCCGCCCGCGCGATGATCGGCGCGGGCAATCAGACACCGACGCTGCGTGGCCTGTTCAGTACGTTCACGGCCAGCGACCCGCTGCTGCAGGTGGATCTCGATCGTGAAAAGGCGCGCAGCCTGCGCGTGCCGTTGTCCGAGGTCACCGGTGCGCTGCAGGTCTTCCTCGGGTCGCAGTACGTCAACGACTTCGATCTGAACAACCGGGCGTACCGCGTCTACGTTCAGGCCGATCGGCAATTTCGATCCGATCCGGCAGTACTCGGCGAGTACTATGTCCGGACCGAGGATGGCCGGATGCTGCCGCTCCAGAACGTCGTCCGCGTCAGCGAGACGACAGGGCCGCAGGTCATTAATCACTTCAATCTGTTTCGGTCGGCGTCGATCTCTGGATCGGCGGCGCCAGGCGTGAGCTCGGGGCAGGCGCTGCTGGAAATGGAGCGGCTGGCTGGGACGACGTTGCCGCAGGGGATGGGCTTCGCCTGGTCAGGACTTTCCGCGGAAGAAATCAAGGCGGGACGTCAGGCGCTGCTGATCTTCGCGCTTGCAATGCTGCTGGTGTATCTGACGCTCGCGGCGCAGTACGAGAGCCTTGTTCTGCCTTTCATCATTCTGCTCGGCGTGCCGCTCGCGGTCCTGGGGGCGCTCAGCGCGCAGTGGGTGCGCGGGTTGGCCAATGACGTCTTTTGCCAGGTCGGGCTGGTCATGCTCGTCGGCCTGGCCGCGAAGAACTCGATCCTGATCGTCGAGTTCGCCGAGCAGCTCCGCGGGCGCGGCATGTCGATCGTCGAGGCGGCGATCGAAGCGGCGCGAATCCGGTTGCGGCCGATCCTGATGACGTCGCTGGCGTTCATCCTCGGCGTGCTGCCCCTCGTGTTTGCGACCGGCGCCGGCAGCGAAGCGCGGCACTCGGTCGGGACCGCGGTCGCGGGCGGGATGTTTTTCGCGACGTTCCTCAACATCATCATCATCCCAATCCTGTACGTCGTCGTGCAGATGCTGAGGGGCGGGCGCACGCCAGCGACGGCGGCGCCGTAAGACGAAGCGACGGCCCTCGGTCGAGGTGAAGATGGAACTCAAGACGTGGACGCAGGTCATCTACGCCCTTCACGCGTTCAGCCTCCTCACTGGCATCCTCGGCGCTGCGACCGTCGTCGGCGCGTTTCTCACGGGGTGGCCGTCGATCATCGCGGTCATCCTGAACTACGTGAAACGAGCCGAGGCGCACGGCACCTGGCTGGAGTCGCACTTCCGCTGGCAGATCCGGACGTTCTGGTTCGGGTTGCTCTGGATCGCGCTCTGCGTCCTCTTCATCATCGCGACCTTGGGAATCGGCATCCTCATTGCGTGGCTGCCAATGGCTCTGGTGGGACTCTGGTTCATCTATCGGATCGTTCGAGGTTGGATGGCGCTCAGCGCCGGCCGGCCGATGTACACGTGACATGTCAGAACGGCATCAACACACCCACGTGCATGCCGATGGCCTCGATATCCGGATTCCGATCGCGTCCCGCCAAGCCGTTGTTCGACAGGTGAATCCATCGCACCGCGGCGAGCGCGTGAAGGCCGCGCGCCACGCGGAGCGTCGCGCCGCCGCCCCCCTGCGCAATGTAGTTGAATCGCGTGCCGCGCGGCGGCACGAACGTATCCGCCTGGGAGGCGCCGACGCTGAACTCCCAGTAGATCGATAGGCGGGCGCGGCGATACACGCGCCCTCGCACGCCGATCGTCCCACCGAGCAGCAGGCCGTCGACGCCGCGCTGGGACACGTAGGTAATCGGCACGGTTGCGGTGATCACGACGCCTTTCCCGAGTCCGTACGTCAGGGCCGTTATGAGCCCGTACAGTTCTTCGTGGTTCGTGTTGTAGTTCCAGGCCTCGAGTTCGACCTGGCCCGCGAGCTCGATGTTCCAGGAGTGCCGCGCGAACGGATCGTCGGCGGGCATCGAATCGGTCGTTCCGCCTGCGCCGCGGTTCGGGACCGAGACGAGGACGATCAGAAGTATCGTTACGCGGATGCCGCGCTGGCATACGGGTCTGGCTGGAGCCATGCTCGCGCTCGTAGTCGCCTCTGGGCCGGCGTGGGCGCAGGAGCGCGTCACGCTCCGTAGTGACGTTCTGTTTTACGGCGACAACACCGAGTTCCGCAACCCGTTTCGAGAAGGCGAGACGATCTTCGGCGCGGCGCTCCGCGTCGCCCTCGTCGCCGACATCACCGATCGGGTCCGGCTGTCGCTTGGAGCATTCGGCAACATCCGGTTCGGCGGGGATGATGCCTTCGAGCTCGTGCGGCCGATCGTTGCGCTCGAAATCCGTGGCCGCCGCTCGTCGTTTGTCTTCGGTACGCTGCCGGGTCCGCACGTTGGCGATCCCCCCGGTCCCGATCGAACCGGACCTCACGGCCTGTTGCCGCCAGTCCAGCGCGAGACGCTCGCCTTCGATCGGCCGTACGAAGCCGGACTGCAGTGGAATTTCAGCGGATCGCGGCTGCGGCACGAGATGTGGTTGAACTGGCAGCGGGTCAACACGGCGGAGTACCGGGAACGTCTCGACGGCGGCGTCGCTGGCGACTTCGGCGTCAGCGGTCCGTTCGCGGTTCCGTTTCAGTTCCACGTCGTCCACGAAGGCGGGCAGCTCTTTGCGTCAGGACCCGTGAACGACAGCCTGGCGTTCGCGACCGGCGTCATCATCCGGGGCCGCACGGGCCCATTCGATCGTGCATCGATCGAGATTTACGGTCTGGTCTCGCGTTTCGTCCCGGATCGAAGCGTGCCGGCTCGAAACCGGAATGGCGGGGCGTTCTTCGGCCGGCTGTCGGCCGAGGATCGCGGGTGGCGCGGCCACATTCTGTTCTGGCGGGGTGATGACTTCGTCAAAGCCGAAGGCGATCCGAACTACCAGGCTGTCCGGCGCGACGGATCGCGGTACCGTGGGGTTCGCGACTATGCGGAGACGGGCCTCACCCGGACGTTTCGCCTCGCGCCCGAAGTCCGGCTCGAGGCGTCTGCTCGCGTGCATCGCGTCGAAAAAGATTACGGGTACACGTATCGTATCGTCGCCGTAGCCGGGGCCGGTTGGCGCCTGCGCTAGGGGCATGGAGGATCTCGATGCGGATTCGAATCATCACCGCTGCCGTCGTCGCGGCCGGCGCGCTCGCGGCCGGCGGCGCGATCGAGGGACAGACGAAGGCTATCAAGGCGCTCGTGGGCGGCACGCTGATCGACGGCTACGGAGGGCGTCCGCTCCGGAACAGCGTCGTCTTGATAGAAGGCGAGCGCATCACAGCGGTAGGGCAGGTAGGCTCGCTGGCGGTTCCGACGGGCGCGGAGGTGATCTCGACCGAAGCGATGAGCGTGCTGCCAGGCCTGTGGGACATGCACGTCCATCTCATGATTAACGGCCACAGCGACTACACGCACTGGGACAAGACGTACCCCGCGCAGTGGGAGCCGGTGATCATGCCGGCTTCGGCGAAGCAGTTACTGATGGCAGGCGTGACGAGTGCCCGCGACCTCGGCGCGCCGCTCGAGGCGTCGATCCACGTCCGCAACCGGATCAACGAAGGCAAGATTCCAGGCCCGACGATGTACATGTCTGGACCGTTCATTCAGCACGAGCCGTACCCTGGCACGGAGTTGTTCCGCTGGGGCGTGAAGGGCCCGGACGATGCCCGGGCGAAGGTGCAGAAGCTCGCCGACGGCGGCGTCGACGTGATCAAGCTCATCGATCAGGACCAGATGACGATCGATGAGGTGCAGGCGGTCGTGGACGAGGCGCACCGCCGCGGCAAGCCGATCGTCGCACACGCGCACCGGCCGGAAGAGATCCGCCGAGGCCTGGCGGCCGGCGTCGACTGCTTCGAACACACCGGTCTGGCCAGTTCGCCGGAGTATCCCGAGGACATCATCGCGCTGCTGCGCGAGCGCACCGCCAACATGGCGCGCGGCCCGCTTTTCTGGACGCCGACGATCGAAGGGCTCTTCAACTACGAGTACGTCCGCGACAACCCGGAGCATCTCGATGATCCGGCGTGGCAGGACGGCCTGCCCCCGGACATCGTCGCGGACATCAAGCGATCGATCCAGCACCCCGGGCAGATGTCGTATTTTCAGGCCACGCCGTCCCGTCGTCCGACGCTTCCCCGGAAGTTCAAGCAGCTCCAGGAGTCGGGCGTCACGCTGCTCATCGGCACCGACAGTGGTATCCCGATGAAGTTTCACAGCTCTTCGACGTGGCGGGAGCTCGACGCGTGGGTAAATCTGCTGGGCGTCGATCCGATGACGGCGATTCGGGGCGCGACGTACTGGCCGTCAGTCGCGATGAAGGTCGATCGCGACGTCGGCACGATCAGCCCCGGCAAGTACGCCGATGTGATCGTGGTGAAGGGTGACGTGCTCCGCTACATCGCGCTCCTGCAGCGCGTCGATATCGTGATCAAGCATGGGAAACGGTACCGATAGGTCGCGGTTCAGGGTTCAAGGTTCAGGGTTCAAGGTGTGGTTCAGGGTTCGCGGTTCAAGGTGCGGTTCAGGGTTCAGCGCTGAACGGAACGGAACGGAACCCAGAACCCCACCTTGAGCCCCGAACCTTGAACCGCACCTGGAACCCCGAACCTTGAACCACACCTAGAACCTTGAACCTTGAACCTTGAACCGCTCCGGTCTGGTTATGTACGTTCCACACCGAGTCTTTCAAGCGTTGCGGCGATATCTTCCGCCGACGTCGCCGGCTTGATCGACTTGTCGATCTCGAGGAGCGTGCCGTCCTTGCCGATGTAATACGTCCACCGGCTTGCGAAGCCCACCAGCCCGAGCACGCCGTACTTTCCGGCGACCTCTTTCTTCGGGTCGCTCAGGATCGGAAAGTCCGCGTGCTCTCTCACCGCGAAGCCCGTGTTGTCAGCGATCGGATCGGTGCTCGCCATGAAGTACGCGACGTTGAATTTCCGGATCAGGTGGCCTTTTTCAGCCAGCGATTTGCACTCGATTGTGCAGCCGCGCGTGAAGGCTTTGGGAAACCAGGCGATGACGACCGCTTTCTTGCCTTTGAAGTCGGACAAGCTGTACGTCTTGCCGTCGGAAGCCTGCAGCGTGAAGTCGGGCGCCGGCGCGCCGACTTCGGGCTCGGAGCGTTTGCCGATCAATGCCATATCAACCCTACAGCCAGCCGGACCGCTTGAAGCCGGCATAAAGAGCCGCGCACGTGCCGATCATCGTGGCGAGCGCGAGCACGTATCCGTACCGCCACTTCAGTTCCGGCATCGCGTCGAAATTCATCCCCCAGATCCCAGCGATCGCGGTCGGCACCGCGATGATCGCGGCCCAGGCCGCGAGGCGCTTCGTGTGCTCGTTCTGCTCCGACGAGATGAGCGACAGGTTGGCTTCGAGCGCCATCGTTAGCAGCTCGCGCTGGGTGTCAATCATCTCGTTGATGCGGACGACATGGTCGTACACGTCGCGGAAGTAGGGCCGCGTGTCCGCTGGAATGAGATTGTGTTCGAAGCGCACGAGCCGGTTGCAGACGTCGACCAGCGGCGAGACGGCGCGCTTCAGGCGGAGCAGGTCGCGCTTCAAGGCGTAGATCCGCGCTGTCGCGGTGCGACCCGGGCGGTCGTCGGTGAAGATCTCTTCTTCGATGGCCTCGAGATCATCCTCGAGCTGCGCGACGATCGGGAAGTACTGGTCGACGATGAAGTCCATCAGCGCGTAGAGCACGTATCCCGGCCCTTTGACGAGGAGCTGGGGCGTCGCCTCGCATCGGGCGCGAAGGCCCACGTGCGACTGCAGCGAGCCGTGGCGGACCGAGACGACGTAGCGGGGACCGATGAAGACGTGGGTTTCGCCGAACTCGACCGAATTCCGTGCGGGTGCGAGCTGCGCCGTACGAAGCACGACGAACAGCGAGTTGTCGTATTGCTCGATCTTGGGCCGCTGGTGGGCCGTGTGCGCGTCCTCGACGGCCAGATCGTGCAGGCCGAATTGCCGCTGCACGCGCGCCAGGACGTCCGCGCTCGGCTCGTACAAGCCAATCCAGACGAACCGATCCTCCTGCCGCAGCGCGTCGCTGATCTTGTCGATCGACAGGTCCGCGACCCGGCACCCGCCTGAATAGGCGGCGCAGTTGATGACGCCGGGCTCGAGCGGTTCCGGCGGCCGCGCGGCCGGAATAGCCATACGGCCGGATTCTATACTGTGAAGGAATGCCGGAGTTGCCTGACCTTTCGGCTTATCTCACCGCGCTCGAACCGCGCGTCGTCGGCCAGCCGCTCCAGGGGGTTACGCTCGCCCGGCCGTTCTTCCTTCGGAGCGTCGACCCGCCGCTCGAGGCGGCGATCGGCCGCCATGTAAAGCGTCTGAGGCTCCTCGGGAAACGGATTGTCTTCGAGCTCGAGGATGACCTCTATCTCGTGCTGCATCTGATGATCGCGGGTCGGCTGCGATGGAGGGACCCAGGGACGCGGCCGAAGAGTAAAGTCGATCAGGCGACGTTCGATTTTCCGGAAGGGACACTGCTCATCACGGAAGCAGGCTCGCGCAAGCAGGCATCACTGCACGTCGTTCGCGGCGCCGCGCTCGTGGAGCACGATCCCGGCGGCATCGACGTGCTTGGAGCCGACCTGCCGACGTTCGCCGAGGCCCTGCGGCGCGAGATCCACACCGTCAAAAGGACGCTGACCGACCCGACGGTATTCAGCGGAATCGGCAACGCGTATTCCGACGAGATCCTGCACGCCGCGAAGCTGTCACCGCTCAAGCTGACCGATGCGCTGAGTGATCGTGAGATTCGTGTGCTTCACGAAGCGACCATCGCGACGCTCCGCACGTGGATGGATCGCCTGACCGCGGAGGCGCGCGAAGCGTTCCCGGAAAAGGTGACGGCGTTCCGGTCGGACATGGCGGTCCACGGGCGCTACGGCAAGCCGTGTCCGGTGTGCGGCACTCCGGTTCAGCGCGTCGTCTTCGCGCGCAACGAGATGAACTACTGCCCGACGTGCCAGACCGGCGGCAAGCTGCTCGCCGATCGGGCGCTGTCGCGGCTGCTGGCGAAAGACTGGCCGCGTACGCTCGAGGAACTGGAAGCGCGGCGCAAGTCGAAAGTCGGCGGGTGAGGCCACGGTTTTCGTCGCCGCATTACACCTCTGTCGGCGCCTCCAGGGAAGGGCCCGATTTCCGCCCTGAATTCGCGCGTTTCGCGGCACGACGCTTGCGCCGTTGACGTCTTTTCAGAGGTGTCCGATGAAGCGACTGCTGGCGGTTATCGTCCTGCTGCTGGTCGCGTTTTCGGCGAGGCTTCACGGCCAAGTCGTCATGCGCGTGGAGGCGCGCCCCGCCGACGGCGCCGATCGAGAGCTCACGGTCACGCGCAGTGAATATGCGGCGCTCCTCAACGGCCGCGATGTGGCCGGCGTCTCCTCCTTGTATACGACCGACGCGCTCGTCGTGCTTTCCGACGGCGAGCGCCTGAGCGGCGCGAGCGCGATCGAGAGCCATTTCACGAGGCTGCTGCAATCAGGCGTGCGACCCGCGAGCGTCCGGTTGACCCCGCAGCGGTTCGAGATCGCCGCGTCCGGCGAGTTGGGGGCCGAGTCAGGCACGTTCGAAGAGGCGGCGGACGGTGGCCCCGTCGTGACCGGCGCATACGTCACGATCTATACGCGCGGCGCCGACCGGCAGTGGCGGATTTCGATCGACGTCCGGACGACCGGCGCGCAGCAGCCCGCGGTGATCTGGTAAGGCGGGCCTGAGAAAGCCCACCCTCGAATAGTTACAGCGACGGTCGCGCACCCTCCTTCACGTGTCGCGCGATTTCCTCGTGCGTAGCGAACCACACGCCCTGCTTCGACTTCATGTAGGTCACCAGCCGATCGAGCATCGCGATTCGTCCCCGATGCCCAATCACGTGCGGATGCATCGTCAGGATGAACATGCCGCGCTCTTCCCAGGCGCCGTCGAACTCGCCCTTCCAGATTGAAAACACTTCGTCCGGCGTCATGGTCGGCCGGATGGTCGCGAAGCGGTCCATCCAGAAGTACGGATAGTCGTCCAGGATCCATTCGACCGGCAGTTCCACGATCCCTGTCGGCTTCCCGCGAAACATCACCTCGTACGGGCGGTCGTCGGCCATGAGGCTGCTGTCATAGAGCAGCTTCAACTCCTGCGCGATCGCGATCGTGTACGGGCTGTAGTCCCACGACGGCGTGCGCATGCCCGCGGGACGTTTCCCGGTCGCGGCCGTCAGCGTCTCCGCCGCTTTCGTCAGGAGATCGCGCTCAGTGGCCTCGTCCAAAGTCGAGTTGCGCTCGTGGATCCATCCGTGCAACCCGACTTCATGTCGCCCGCTCTTGACGATGGCCTTCATCGACTCGGGATACAGGATGGCGCTCACCGCCGGGACGAAAAACGACGCCGGGATCGAATGCTTTTCGAGGAGCGCCAGCACGCGCGGCAGCCCCGCGCGGGAGCCGTATTCGCCCTGCGACAGGAGCGACGGGCTGTCGCGGCCGTCGCGCAGCGAGCCGGTCTCGTTGTCGAGGTCGAACGAGAAGCCGACCGCGACACGCGCGCCGCCGGGCCAGGCCTTCGGCGAGAGATCGCGGCCCGCCCGCACGCGCTCGACGGTGTCGCGAATCTGTTTTTCCGATTGCGTCCACGGCTGAGGGGACGGCGAAGGCTGTTGCGCGTGCGCCGCGAAGACGCACAAGCCGAGGACGACGGCGACGAGAAAGTATCGGATCATGTCAGCAGCCGCTTCGCTTTCTTCGGATCGTCAGCAACGATCGCGAGCTCGACCAGATTGTCCACCAGGCCGGTTACATACAGCGCGCGCAGATTGAGCTTCCCTTCGGCGAGGGTATTCGCGATTCTTGCCAGCTCCCCGGCGCGGTTCTCGAGCAGGACCGTCACGACCTCTCCCTCCTCGAACCGGACGTTCGCCTGTTCGAGCGCCGTGCGCGCCGGCTCGACCTCATCGGCGATGATTCTCACGATCGCGTGATGGTCGATTTCGAGCGCGGCGAGCGACTTGATGTTCACGCCGTAGCGGGACAAGGCTTCCGCGACGCGCGCGAGCTCGCCCGGCCGGTGGGTCAGGTGGATTTCGAAGTCCTTCATGGCAGCTTCTCCTGAGGCGCGCTATTCTAACGCCGACACTTGGAGCGCTCATGCATCGAATCTTTGCCGTTGCCTCCGCCGTGATTGCCGTCGCCACGCTCGCCTCAGCGGGCCCGAAATTCCTATCGAAGTGGTCGTCGCCGGAGGCACGTGGCGTGAGCTTCGCCGGTAAGAAAGTCGCGGCCGTCGTCATGAGCCAGGACGACTCGCTGCGCGTATCGGGTGAAGAGGCGCTGTCGCACGAGCTGACCGCCCGTGGGATGCAGGGTGTCGCGGCGTACCGAATGATCCCCAAGGAAGAGCTGCAAAACCCGGATAAGGCGAAAGGCTGGTTCGAACGCGCCGCGGTCGAGGGCGTTGTGGTGCTGCGGCCGGTCAGCGCTGAGAAGGAGCGGACGTACACCGAACCCACCGTCTGGGCCGCGCCGTACTACGGTTCCTTGTGGGGCTATTACGGGTATGGCTGGGGCGCGATGTATTCGCCCGGCTCGGTCCGGGAAGACACGGTGATTGTCGTCGAGACGCTGATCTTCAGCGTCCCGATGAACAAGCTGCTCTGGGCAGCAGCGAGCGAGACGAGGAACCCCAAAACGCTGCAGAAGTTCGTGACCGACCTCGTCAAGGAGACGGCGAAGGAGATCAGCAAGCTTCGTGGCTCGAAGACATGATCACCTTCGCCGCCCATGTGGCACCAGCCTTCAGGCTGGTCACAGCGACTCGATCAGCGTGAACCACCCTTCGGCGCGCCCGCATCCGATTCCGTGGTGAACTGCCACCGGCGCTCCTTCATCATCCGAAGCGCTTCGTCCACCGCGGTCTTCAGCTCACGGTCGAAGCCGTTCAGCTCGTCCTCGGGCGTGTTCTCCACCCACACGTCCGGCGCGACGCCGTAGTTCTCCAGGTTGATCCCGTAGTTGTTCGGCTTCGTCGGGTCGTACGTTACGACCAGCGAGCCGGGCGTCCGGATCGTCCCGCCATTGATCAGCCGGAACGAGCCGGTTGCGATGACGCCGCCGGCCGTCGGGTTGCCCACGATGCGGCCGAGACCCAGATCGCGGAAGCCCATGGGCGTGACCTCGCTGTCCGATCCGGATCGGTGGTTGATGAACATCACCTTTGGCCCGGCGATCGCCTGGCGCGGCCGCCTGCCCCAGGTCCGCGCGCCCCACCGGTTGTTCCAGTACTCGTACGGGCGGCGCTCGAGGATGTCGAGCAGCTCCTGATCGATATTGCCGCCGCCGTTGAAGCGGATGTCCACGACGACGCCATTCTTGTTCCAGAACTGGTTGATCTCGTTCTGGAACTTCCGGAGCGACGGCTGGTTCATCGCGCGGATGTGCAGGTACGCGATCTGGCCCTTCGACTCGCGGTCCACGAACTCCCGGTTCTTCGCCACCCACTCCTCGTACTTGATGTCGGTGAGCGACGGCACGGTCTTGATGCGCACTTTCCGTTCGGGCGTCGTGCCCGCGCCGGCAATCGTGACCGTCACGTAGTCGTTCAGCGTGTGGTTGAGCACTTGCCAGTAGTTGTCGCCGGCTTTGAGGGGCGTACCATCGATCGCGGTGACGACGTCGCCGAGCTTGACGTCGATCCACTCCTTGTCGGCCGGTCCATCGCGATAGATGTGGCTGATTCGATACCGCCCGTTCTCGGGCTCGAGCTCGAAGCCGAGATACCGGGCCTTGTACGCCTCCGGCATTTCGCGCGTCGGCGGACCATTGACGCCGGTGTGCGAGGCGTTCAGCTCGCCGATCATTTCGTTGGCGAGGTCGTAGACATCCTGATTCTCGCCGACGTACTTGAGCAGCGGCTCGTAGCGCTCCCGGATGGCGGCCCAGTCGCGCCCGTGCATCTTCTCGTCGTAGAAGCGGTACTTCATCACCCGCCAGCACTCGTCGAAGATCTGCTGCCACTCGGCGCGGTGATCCACCTTCACGGTCAGGTTGAACGGGACCGTCGACGTTTTCTTGTCGCCGCTGAGCTCCATCTGCTGGATCTCACCCTCGAGCGTGTAGAAGACCTTCTTGCGATCGCCGGACGGCAGCCGTCCCGTGAACTGCCCATCGGCGACACGCTTGCGATCCTTGCCGTCGATGCCGATCGAAAAAGGCCCGGCCCTTTATCGTCCCTGGACAGGAAGTACACGAGCTTTCCATCTGCCGAGAGGAAGAAGCTCGTCACCGCATCTTCGCCGCGCGTGAGCTGCGTCGCGCGTTTGTCGATGCCGGTCGCGTCTGCGCGCAGGGCGGGTGCGGGGCCCCCCGGAGCTGCCTGGGTGTCTCCGCCCCGTTCTTTGGCCGGCGGCGCCGCCTTTTTCAGCCGTTCGCGGACGAGCGGATCGTCCGGATCCTCACGCTGATGTTCGAGCAGGACCGTGAACAGGTGGACGATGCCTCCGTCGCGCTCGGACAGGAAGACAACGCGCTTCGCATCCGGCGTAATGACGCCGCGGGTGTCGTTGAAGGGATTCGCGGTCACGTTGTGCTCGCGCCGCGCCGTCAGGTCGAGCACCTGGACGTCGGCATTCATCTCCTGGTCGCGCCGTCCGTAGACGAGCCACTTGCCATCGGGCGAAAACGACACGGTTTGATAGCCGCCCGCTTCGTTATACGCGACTTCCGACGTCGAGCCCGCCGCGACGTCCGCCACGAATAACCGGTTGGCGCCGCTGTAGGCGACCAGCTTCGAATCGGGAGACCATGCGCCGATCTCTTTGAACGACGGGTGCGTGCTCAGCTTCCGGCGCTGCCCGGAGGTTCGATCGAATGCCCAGATCTCCGATTCCTTCGACTCGTCGGATACGTACGCGACCCACCGGCCGTCGGGAGAAGTCAGCCCGTTCTGATCGCGCCAGCCGGACGCCGTGACCTGGGCCTTTTCGCCGACGTCAGCGTCGGTCGCCACGAGGAAGACCTCGCCGTGAAAGTCGACCGCGAGGTAGTCCCCTTCGTGCGACGGACTGAACGTGTCTGCCTTGTTGGTCGTCGACACGTACGACGTCATGTTTTCCTTCGGATCGAAGTCGAGGTCGAGACGCACCCGCGTCGGCGTGCCGCCCGGCACCGACAGCGTCCAGACGTCGAACTCGTTCTCGTAGACGATCGTCTTCCCGTCCGGGCTGATCGACGGGAACTGGACGCCATCCTCCTTATGGAATGTCACTTGCTGCGGCTGGCTCGCGCCGCCGGCGGCGATCTTCCAGATGTTGAACGTGCCGTCACGCTCGGACGAGAAGTAGATCATGCCGTCGGCGCCCCACATCGGATACACGTCCGTCGTGTGGCCGCGGAATTCCTGCAGGTTCGTATCCGTGAGCTGGCTGACCTTCCGGGTCTTGACGTCCTGGATCCAGATGTCGTCGGCGCGGTTGCCGCGATACCCCTTCCTCCAGTACGAGCCACCCATGCGATTGAAGGCGACGAGCGCGCCGTCCTGCTTCATCATTCCGGTTGTCGCTGCGTCCATCGCGAGCGGCTCCGGCAGCCCGCCGTCCACCGAAACGCTGTAGAGCGGGCTTCCCCACGGTCGAATGCCGCGCTGCGTCGCGAAGATCACGCGGCGGCCATCCGGCGACCAGTAGAGCACCGTATCGTTCACGGTGTTGAACGTGACCTGCCGCGGTTCGCCGCCGCTCGCCGGGCGACGAACACGTCGTCGTTTCCCATGCGGTTGCTCGTGAATGCGATCATCTTCCCGTCGGGCGAGAACCGCGGGAACGCGTCGCGGCCGATGTGCGCGGTGAGCCGCGCCGGCTGGCTCCCGTCGGCGTTCGCGATCCAGATGTCGCCGTGGTACGAGAACGCCAGGCGTCCATTCGCCGTGTGGGGATAGCGCGCGAACTTGATCGGTTCACCCGACGCATCGCGCGCGGCGGGGGACAGCACGATCACGAGAACCGCGAACGCGACGTTGAGGGGAAGACGGAGCGTGCTCATAGCGGGCTCCTCGGTGAAACAGTCGGCGAAAGGCGCCGATTAGAGGTGTGGATTATAAGTCAGGCAGCCGCTATCATCCGGCACATGCAACGTGTCCTCACTGTTGTTGGTCTGGCGGTCATCGCAGTCGCCGGGCCTGTCGTTGCGCAACGGTCCGGATCGGCCGGTTCAGACGCGGCGACATTCGCCCGGCCCGAGCTGCTCGTCGAGACCGACTGGCTGGCCGCGCATTTGAGCGACCCCGCGATCCGCGTCGTGGACTTGCGGCCGCGAGGATACGAGGACGGTCATATCCCCGGCGCGGTTCACCTGCCAAACGCCGCAACGCGCGACGCGGCACAAGCGCCGTCGTTCGTGCCGCTGGCCGCGGACTTCCAACGGACGATGACGGCGCTCGGCATCACGAACGCGACCCGGGTCGTCGCCTACGACGATCGCGGCGGCGTCTACGCGGCGCGGCTGTGGTGGCTCCTGAATTACTACGGGCACTCGAACGTCGCGCTCCTGAACGGCGGATGGACGAAGTGGACGCTGGAAGGACGAACCGTCGATCGATCGGCGGCCGCCGGAGGCCCCCAACCGGAAGCCCCGAGCGCCGGCACAGCAGGATTCGTAGCGCGTCCCCAGCCACGCTGGCTCGCGACCGCTCCGGACGTTGTCGACGGAATCGGAAAACCGGGCGTCAAGATCGTGGACGCTCGTACGACGGGAGAGATCGAAGGACGCGAGCTGCGCGGCGCCCGCCGCGGCGGCATCGTCCCGTCGGCGATCCCCGTCTACTGGGAAGATGCGCTGGATCCCAACACGCGGGCGTTCAAGCCGGCGCCTGCGCTCGCCAAGTTGTATCTGGACCGCGGCGTGCAGCCGGAGCACGAGGTCATCGCGTACTGCCAGGTCGGCATGCGCGCCTCACATGATCTCTTCACGCTGCACCTCCTGGGCTACGACAAGCTTCGAACCTACTTGGGGTCGTGGGACGAGTGGGGAAATCGCGACGACCTGCCCGTCGCCGTCGCGAACACCGCGAAGGCTTTCGTCGGAGCGCGCATCATCAACGGCCGCGGCACGCCGCCGATCGAGAACGCGACCCTCATCGTCGAGAACGGCCGCGTGACCGCGGCAGGTCCGGGCGCGTCGACGTCCGTTCCCTCGGGCGCCGAGCAGATCGACGTCTCCGGACGCACCATCGTCCCTGGTTTCATCAACGCGCACGGTCACGTGGGCGATACCAGGGGACTGAAAGCGGCGCCGGAGTTCTACACCGAGGAGAACGTGCGCGCCCAGCTCGGGCTCTACGCGAGGTACGGTGTCACGACCGTCGCCAGTCTTGGCGGCGACCGCGAGGCCGGTTTCGCACTTCGCGACGCGCAGCGAACGGCGTCATTCGATCTGGCGCGCCTCCTGGTTGCGGGTCCGGTCATTAACGCGACGACGCCAGAGGAGGCTCGCGCGGAAGTCGACAAGGTTGCGGCAACGAAGCCGGACATCATCAAGATCCGCGTGGACGACAACCTCGGGACCGCCACGAAGATGCCGATGGCGGCCGCAATTGCTGTCGTCGAGCAGGCGCACAAGCACGGCCTCAGGGCCGCCGCGCACATCTTCTATCTGGAAGACGCCAAGGCGCTGGCACGTGCCGGGGTCGACATGCTCGCGCATAGCGTGCGCGACAAGCCGGTGGACGATGAGCTCATCAAACTGTTGAAGGCTCGCGACGCCTGCGTGTGCCCGACGCTGATGCGCGAGGTCTCGACCTTCGTTTACGGGAGTACGCCGCAGTTTTTTTCGGATCCGTTCTTCCTCAGATCGGCCGATCCGAAGCTGCTCGAGGAGCTCCGTGATCCGAAGCGGCAGGAGACCGTCCGCACGAGCCGCGCGGCGCAGGAGTACGCCAAGGCGCTCGACGTCGCGGCCGCCAATCTCAAGCGCCTCGCTGACGCCGGCGTCCGCATCGCGTTTGGCACCGACACCGGCCCGCCGGCGCGATTCCAGGGGTTCTTCGAGCACGAAGAGCTGAGGCTGATGGTGGAGAAGGCGGGCCTCACGCCGACGCAGACGATTAAGGCGGCGACATCTGACGCGGCCGCGTGCCTTCAGGCCAAGGGTATCGGTGCGCTCGAGCCGGGCGCGTGGGCGGACTTCATCGTGCTCGAGAAGAATCCGCTCGAGAACATCCGCAACACGCGATCGATTGAGTCGGTGTGGATAGCGGGACGGCGGATCGCGCGCTAGGAGATCACGGAGGCTGTATCAGAACTCCAGTGGCGCGCACCGACCGTCAGGGCCTGCAAGGCAGTCGGTCCACCGTTCCGACCGTTCGTGTCGTGGCATCGATCGACGGACGCGTGCACCACATTAGAAGCCACGACAGCGTTCGGGGAACGCTACGGCGTTTGTCGGGACCTAACGTTAGCGATGAGCCGCGCGCCGCTCCCACAGGTTGCGCGCCTCTGCGGGCGCGCGTCGGCTCCATTCGCTTGTTAGACAGCCGGGCTGGATGGTACAGTACCGACATGGTCTTTTCGATCGAAATTGAACGCGAGGACGATGGCCGCTGGCTCGCTGAAGTGCCGGCCCTGGCTGGCGTCATGTGCTACGGGGCCGACCGCGATGAAGCTGTGGCCCGCGTTCAAGCCCTAGCTCTCCGTGTGATTGCCGAACGCCTCGAACACCGCGAGGCCCCTGCCGAATTCCTGAACGTCACGTTTCAGGCCGCTTGAGCCACTGGCCCTCGACGAAGGCTCCCCGCGTCCTGGCTGCTCTCCTTAAGATCGGCTGGCAACTGAAACGGCAGTCCGGTTCACACCGAACGCTCAGCCGCGCCAGCTGGAACGACTTCGTGTTCTCGTTTCACGACGATGAGGAGATTGGGCCAAAGATGCTGGCGCGGATCGCCAAACGGACTGGCTTGACCCCAGAAGATCTCTGACCTACCTGGAGGTTCGTTCTGGCTGTCTAACGGACAGGACTGACCCGCGGCCTCGGGAGGCACGGGCGCCGACGGGTCCAGTCCGGGTTAGACCGCCGATCGTATTCACTTCACTACTGCCGTGCCTGTCGTTCGAGTCTCATCAAGCGCCCATGCGAGAAAGTCGTCGAATAGCTCCCGGATGTGGGACCTCCTATCAGGAGTCTCGAACGCGTGATCACCACCATCCACCACGACATACCGAACTGTCCGATTGGGTTGCTGTCGAATTGCCTCCATGACAAAGAGGTCGGGCGCGAGGATCGTGCCATCCCGCGTACCAGCCGCAATAAACAGAGGGACGGTGCTATCCCGAATGTCGTCGAGAGGCGTGGTATCGAGCCAGAAGGTCCTCCAGCGCCGCGCAGGAAGTCCCTCATACATGAAGTCGTCAGTTGCACTCTGGAGCATCCGCATCCGCTCGAACCCTCTCTGAAAGACTTCACGTTGCCCGGCGCCCGACGAAACGTAGCCTCCCCAGAATGGCGTCGGCCCCGCACTGGCGAAGAGACCTGCTGCCGCGATTCCAGCCGGCGTACCCTGCCTGACTACTCCCGTTACGACGTGTGTTCCTTCGGAGTGGCCCGCCAGGAGGATTTGCTGTGCCCAGGGCTCGGCCGAAACCGCCTCAATGACCGCGACGATGTCGTCAACGCGCGCCTGTTTGGTTTTGGTCTTCAAGTACTCGAGCGTGCAATCGCGCCCCGAACGTTCAAACGCATCAACCTTCTGCTGGTGTGTCATGCCCGTCTGGAACCGAAGTGGTTCAACTCCGCGTTGCTCGACCATCGCGAAATGGACGCCCTCCAAGTCGCCCGCAACAACGTCCTGAAAGATGATTGTTGGGTGGTACACGCCGTCGGCTTCGATCGTGAACAACGGATAGCACGCTGAACCCTGCACGAGAAAGACCACAGGCTTCGGCCGCGTGTCGTGAGCAACAAGTAGGCTGATCATTCGCCCAGGCCTGCTGAGGCGATACTCGGACCAAGAATTGTGTGCTCCGCGCTGGTCGGTGATCAGTTCAAGCCGGGGCCGGGGTGGACTTCCCGGTGATTCCTCCAAAGACGAAGATCGAGAGCAAGAAAGGCAACTCGCGAGAACCAGCAAGCCTATTCCAGCCCGACCGTGTCCCGCGTCGATGCACTGACTGAAGAACATGTGCCAGATCTCCAGCACTTGATGGCGGTCTAACGTCCCGGTTCAGCGGCGGGCCGCGTAGCGGACCGCGGATCTTCCCTCGATTCGGTAGACACGCGAAGTTCGCGGCTCCTCGTTCATAGTCAACCGGTGAACGATACCCCAGCGCCGAGTGTAGGCGCCGGTGGTTG
>DATAEE010000320.1:0-10821 GCA_036258175.1 Vicinamibacterales bacterium | reverse complement strand
AGGTACAGGTCGGCCGCAACCCAGCGAGCCATCCAGGTTGCGCGGCGCGTAATCTCGGGCGTGACGTTGGGGTTCCCATCCCGATCGCCGCCAATCCAGGAGCCGAACCGCAGGGGGGCGGCGTCGACGGGGAGCGGTACTCCGAGCGCGCGATCGATCTGGCGTACGTAGCGCGGCAGCGCCTCCCAGAGAACCTGTTCGAAGACTGCGAGTCCACCACGAACCTCGTCGAGCGGTGACACGGCGCGGTCGCGGACTTCGTCCGTCTGCCAGACGATCGCCACCTCACGGCGGAGCGCGGCCAGTGCGGCATCCCGTTCCTCGGGCGTCAGGTCCGGCCGGTCTCGCAGCGCGAGCCTGTCGGCAATGCGGCGCTGCGACTGCAGCAGCGTCCGGCGCACGATCTCGGTGGGATGCGCGGTGAGGACCAACTCGATTCGCAATCCCCTGACCGCCGTCGTCAGCGCGTCGCCGGACAGCCCTCGTATGCGCCAGCGCGCGAAAGCATCGGCGCACGACCCAGGCTGCGGGCGCCGGCTTGGATCGCGCGCGTAGTCGCGCCTGCGGCGAACGCGATGATGTTGCTCGGCGATGTTGGCGAGCGAGAGGAACTGTGCGAACGCGCGCGCGATTGGCACGGTCGCCTCGATTGGAAGGCCGCTCAGAAGGCCGGCCAGATCCTCGAACGCGGCCGCGTCGCCGGCGTGTGCGCGCTTGGCGAGCGCGCGGACTTCCTCCACTCGCTCGAGGAGCGCCTCGCCTTCGCGGGCCCGCAACTCCTCGCCGAGCAGCTCACCAAGCAGCCTGACGTCGTCGCGTAGTGGTCTGTGCGGGTTGTCGGCCACCGTGCCACCACGTTACACACGACGACTGGGCGTGTTCAACGCCGCGTACGCCGAGCCGGTGAAGTGAAAGCTGACGCGGCGTCAGGATTTACATGCTGGGAGACGCTGGACCGCGCCGTCAGATCGCCGGCGGGACGCGCGATTTCAGTAACTTGCCGACGAGGATGCCCATCGGCAGTTGAAACGCGAGCCAGCAAACGAGCAGCACGGGATCAGAGCTGAGCAAATACGGCGCCACCCCGCTATCCTTGCTCCATGACAGTCCGGCCTGGGGCGCCTGCCGATGCCACCGCGATCGCGCGCATCTACAACGAGGGGATCGAGGACCGCGTCGCCACGTTCGAGACGCGTCTGCGGACGCCCGGGGACATCGAAGCCTGGTTCGACGGCCGGCATCCGGTCGTCGTCGTCGAGCGCGACGGAACAATCCTCGGCTTCGGCGCGACGTTCGAGTACCGCCCCCGCGAGTGCTATGCCGGCGTCGCTGAAACGTCGATCTATGTGGCACGCCACGCGCGCGGGACCGGCGTCGGCCGCGCGGCGCTCGACGCGTTGATGGCTGCCGCGCGCGAAGCCGGCTTCTGGAAGCTGGTCTCCCGCGTGTTCCCCGAAAATGCGGCGAGCCTTGCGCTGCTCGATCGGCTCGGCTTCCGTCAGGTCGGCAGATACGAGAAACACGCGCAGCTCGATGGGGTCTGGCGCGATGTGATCGTTGTCGAGAGGTTACTCGCTAGCGAACCGCACTCAAGCTGGCGTGCACCAGCTTGAGAAACGCGTCCGGCGGCAGGAAGCCCTTGCCCCACGTCGCGTCGAAATCGGCGAGTGGTTTCGCCTTGATCGCCTCGTCGACCGTCTTCCCCGCGTCCACCAGCTTCTTCACGCGGTCCCGGACCGTGCGCAGCATCGAGAGGTACGTCTCGAGCGCCTTCTTGTCGCCCAGCGGTCCGTGGCCGGGGATGATCTTTGTCGACGCGTCGCACATCGACAGGGCCTTCTCCGCGGCGGCAATCATCCCGTCAAAGGACCCGCCCGTCGACATATCGAAGAACGGATAGAAGCCGTTGAAGAAGGTGTCCCCCATGTGAAGCACGTTCGCCTTGCGGAAGTGGACGAAGCTGTCGCCGTCGGTGTGGGCGGGCGGAACGTGGACCGCCTGGATCTCGTCGCCGTTGATGTGGAAGGTCGCGCTCTCGGCGAACGTGACGACCGGCAGCGCCACCTTTGGCGACGCCTGAATCTTCATGTTGAGGTCGGTGATGAAGTGATCGACGCTCATCCGCTTGCGGACGTTGTCGTGCGCCACGATGAGCGCGCCGCCCTGACCAAGATTCTCGTTGCCGCCGGTATGATCGAAGTGCCAGTGGGTGTTGAGCACGAACCGGACCGGCTTGTCGCTGATCGCCGCGATCGCTGCCTTCACCTTCTCAGTCAGCGGCGCAAATTCGTCGTCCACCAGAAACACGGCGTCCTCGCCCACCGACAGACCCAGGTTTCCGCCGGCGCCCGCGAGCATGTAAACGCCTTCGCCGATCTTCGTCGTCTTGACCTCGACCTTGCTGAAGTCCGGCTGCTGGGCGGCCGCACTGACTGGAAATACCACGGCGATGACGAACGCGATCAATTTCACGAAGCCTCCAGCTAATGGACAGTCGTGGTCGGCGCGGCCAGCGCTTGCGTAATTAGCGACGTCAGCCGCCGCTCGTCGGTATCGAAAGGCCCGGCGACTGCCGCGCCCATCGGGATCTCGATGGCGATGACGACTTTCCCGCCACTGGGCTCGACGATCCACGAAAAGCCGCGCAACGTCACGTCACGCAGGGGGGCATCAGGGTTCTTGGCGCGATCGATCGCGGTCAACATCTTCTTGAGGATCTCACGCACGTCGTCAACCGTCCAATCCCGCGGAGTCGCCGGGTGAGACAGGTTTTCGGTGACGGCGTCATCACTCTCACGAAGAACAATCTCGATAGTGAATGTCATTCGTTTTTTTGCCGTGGGGCCCCGGGGCTACTCGTCCCGCCAGCGCGGCGCGCGTTTTTCCATGAAGGCCGCGACGCCTTCGGCGGCGTCTGCGGTGCGCATGAGCCGGCTCAAGTATAGCTGTTCGAGCGCGGGGAGCGTGCGCGCGACCTGCTCGCGCAGTGCGAAGCGTGCGGCAAGCGCCGCGTGGCGGAGCGCCGCCGCCGAGCGCGGCTTCAGGTGCGTGTTGAACCAGCGCTCGATCTCGTTGGCCAGCCGCGCGGCCGGCGCGACGAGCGCGACCAGGCCCGCCGCGTGCCATTCCGCGGCCGGACGCGTCTCGCCGGTCAGCACGGCTCGGGCGGCGCGCGCGGCGCCGACGCGCGCCGGCAGCAACGCCGCTCCAGCGGGCGGAAATACCCCCAGCTTGACCTCAGGGAGGCCGAGCACGGCGTCCTCCGCGGCGAAAATGAAATCGCAGGCCAGCGCCAGCTCGAATCCTCCGCCGAGGCACTGACCGCGGACAATGGCTGCGGTCGGTGCCGGTGCGTCGAGCAGATCGAACACCAGTTTGTGCATGTCCGGCAGGACGCGCTCGATCTCGCCGGGCGCATGTTCGGGAATGCTCGCGCCGAAGCTGAAATCCGGACCGCGCCCCTCGAGCGCGATCAACTTGATGTGCGAGTCGCCCTTCACTCCGTCGAGCGACTCGCGGAGCGCCGCAACAGCCGCAGCGGAGACAAGGTTGCCTTTCGAGTGAGGAATCTCGAGCCGGAAGATCTCCGTCATCGCGCCGCCAGGAGCTCCGGCTCGGTCGTCGGCGCCTGGCACGTGAAGTCGCGGCAGACATATGCGGTCGCGCGTCCGTCCCGAATAGTCATCGAGCCGATGAACGGCATCAGGCGCGCGAGCGCGGTCTGGCGCTCACCTGGCGCGACGGGAATGACGACCGCGAACGGGCGGTACTGGCCCGCCAGGACCGCGTGCATCGCGTCGGCGTCCGGGGTTCCCTCCTGCCCCACGATGACAATCTGCTCGATGCCGGCGTGCCAGGTCGCGAGCGCCGCGAGCATGAATGGAAGCGCGCGCGCCGCTTCGCCGAGCTTCGGGCCGTAGCGCGCCAGCGTGCGCTCTGCCCGTTCCGAGTACTCCCGGCGGCCGGTCAGATGCGCGAGGAAAATCAGGTTCATGGTTGCGATCGATCCGGGCGATGGCTCGGCGCCGTCGTATTCCTCCTTCAGCCGGAGAAGCACGGTCGGATCGTCGCCCGTCGTCGAGTACCAGCCCGCATCGGCGTCGTCCCAGAAACGGGCGTCCTGCGCCTGCTGCACTTCGACTGCCCGCTCGAGCCAGGCGGGATCGCCGTCGGCCTGGAAGAGCTCGATCAGCCCCCACACCAGGCATGCGTAGTCTTCGCAGTAGCCATCGATCGCCGCGTCGCCGGCACGATAGCGCCGCAACAGCCTGCCGTCACGCCAGAGCGTCTCTCTGATGAAACCGGCTGCTCGACGGGCCGCATCAAGATAGCGCGCGCCTGACCTGGACGATTCGGGGCCCCGAAGCACCCGCGCGGCGCGCGCGAGCGCGGCGATCATCAGGCCGTTCCATGCGGTGAGAATTTTGTCGTCGAGATGCGGACGCGGACGGCCGGCACGAACGTCGAACATCACCTTTCGCGCGCGCACAAGGACGTCCATCACTTCGTTAGCCGGACGTCCTGTTCTGATCGCGATGTCCTCGACAGGTTGATCCACATACAAGATGTTCTTTCCCGTGAACTCCTGCTGCGGATCGTGCGGCGCGTTGCCGCCCGGCTCGATCCCGAATCGCTTCCGCGCGACGTCGGCATCGTCTCCGAGCAGCGTGCCGATTTCATCGTCCCGCCAGAGATAGAACGCACCCTCCGACTTGTGCGCGTTCGGCTGACCCTCGGATTCCGGCGGGAGAGAATCGGCGTCCTCGGCCGAGTAGAACCCGCCGCGTTCGTCGGTCATGTCGCGGAGCATGTAGTCCAGCGTGTCTTCCGCGACCGTCGCATAAAACGCATCGCCGCTCGCCTGCGCCGCTTCGAGATAGGCGATCGCGAGCTGCGCCTGGTCGTACAACATCTTCTCAAAGTGCGGCACGCGCCACGCACCGTCGACGGAATAGCGGTGAAAGCCGCCACCGATGTGGTCGCGCATGCCGCCCAGCGCCATCGCGCGCAGCGTCCGAAGGACCATGTCGGTGGCGCCCGCGCGGAGCAGGAACAGCAGCTCGGACGGCCGCGGGAACTTGGGCGCATCGCCAAAGCCGCCGCGTCTCGCGTCGAAGACGCGCCGGAACTGCTCGACGCCGAGCGCGAGCGCGTCGGGTCCGGCAATTTCCTTGTGGCGCCCGGCTTCAGCCGGGCTTTGCCGCGGAACACTGGTCGCGTCCGTGATCCTCGCCAGCAGATCGTCCGCCACGCGATTCACATTCTCGCGCTCATCCTTCCAGACACGCGCGATCTCCTGCAGCACCTCGGCAAATCCGGGACGGCCCCACCGCGAGCTCGGCGGATAGTAGGTGCCGCCGTAGAACGGCTTGAGCGCCGGGGTCAGCCATACGCTCATCGGCCAGCCGCCCGAGCCGGTCGTGGCCTGCACGAAGGTCATGTAGACACGATCGACGTCCGGCCGCTCTTCCCGATCGACTTTGATCGACACGAAGTCGCGGTTCAGCTGTTCGGCGAGTGACGGGCTCTCGAACGATTCGTGCTCCATGACGTGACACCAGTGGCACGTCGAGTAGCCGATGGAAAGAAAGATGGGCTTGTCCTCGAGCCGAGCTTTTTCGAACGCCTCGTCAGCCCATGGATACCAGTCGACGGGGTTTTCGGCATGCTGAAGCAAATAGGGGCTGCGCTCGGCCGCCAGCCGGTTGGCCATCCGGCTACTATAGCAATGCGCGTCCCGCCGCGAACGGCTGAACTCCTGAAGGCCTTCAATACTCAGGTGGAAGAATTCGATGAACCGCGTGTGGGAACCCGACACTCAGGCGCGGGTTTCCAGTGGTTTTCATGGCGGCCAACTTGCAGCCACGCTGTGTGAGCCAACGAGGAACTTTTTGGAGGCGACATGAACACACGATTTGTTTGGTCGACAGGAACCGCGGCTGTTCTCGCTCTCGGGTTAACTGCGCAGGCGCAGACGCCGCCGCCACCATCGCAGCCGGACCGTCCGAAGGACACGATGTATCAGTCGGACGATCGGCAGAAAGAGATCACGCTCACGGGCTGCGTGCAGAAGGCCGACATGACGAGCTCGAGCCCATCCGGCAGCACTAGCCCCGGCGGCACTCCCTCGACGAGCGCGCCGTCGGGCTCGGATGACGCGAAGTACATCCTGACGTCCGCCAGCATGAGCTCGGGCACGAGCGGCGCCACGGGGACGACGGGCTCGACGGCAGGATCGACCGGAAGCTCGGCGTCGGGTACCACGTACAAGTTGAAGGGCGAGGAGGAGGACCTCGCGAAGTTCGTCGGACAGCGCGTCGAAGTGCGCGGCCGGCTGGACGATAAGATGTCGGGATCTTCGACCGGATCGACGGCGAGCGGATCATCCGCGAGCGGATCGGCCGACAAGGTTCTGAAGGTCTCGTCGGTGCGTCAGATGTCGGGAAGCTGCGGCGAAAGCCGTTAGTGTAGAAGGGGCGGGCCGGAAACTCCTGGCCGGCCCGCCCCACCCGCTCTTTTCGTTCTGGTGGCGTGAACGTGAGCTATTCGGCGTGGGCCGGTTCGGCTTTGACGAGCTCCGGCTTGCGGACGCCGGGCTTGCGCATCTCCTGCCGTTTCGTCGGCCGCTTCGTTTCCTCGAACGCCGGAATGTGCACCGGCTCGCCTCGGCGGGACGATTCATAGAGCGCCTGCACGATCCGAACGTCCTGCATGCCCTCCCGGCCTGACGGCTCCGGCTCGCGATCGCGAAGGATGCACTCGGAGAAGTGCTCGAGCTCCGGCGCGAACTGATCGCTCTTCTTCCCCTGCTTGCTCTTCGTCTTGCCGCTCACCGTCAGCTCGTATGCGAGCCCTTCTGCGTACTCGTACGCCGGATCCAGGCACAGGCTGCCCTTCGTTCCAGCGATTACGTAGAACCCGGTGTCGGCTGCGTTGAAGCTGGTCACGAACGTCGCGACGCGGTCCCCTTCGAAGCGGAGCACCGCCGCCGTCGATTCGTCGATTTCCGGCATCTTTCCGCCGGCGGCATTCACCGAATATCCGAAGACCTCGATCGGCTCACCGCCGAACAGATGACGCGCAGCGTTGATGCAGTAGACGCCGAGGTCGTACAGCGTTCCGCCACCCAGTTCCTCTTCCGTCCTGATGTTGCCTGGCTTGACGATCATCGAGAACGTGGAGGAGAAGAACTTGGCATCGCCGATTCGTCCGCGCCGTACCAGATCGATCGCCTCGAGGCTGATCTTCTCGAAGTGCAACCGGTACGCGGTCATCAGCTTGACGCCCGCGCTCTCGCACGCCTCGATCATCTGCTCGCATTGCCGGACGGTCACTGCGAGAGGTTTCTCGCACAGCACGTGGACACCGGCGTTCGCCGCACGAATCGTGAATTCCGCGTGCATCGAGTTCGGCAGGGCGATGTACGCCGCGTCCACCTGACCGAGGCACTCTTCGTACTCGTCATAGGAGAACGCCGGAACTTTGTACTTCTTCGAGAGCTGCGTGCGTTTCTGCTTGTCGCCGCTGACGAGCGCCGCGAGGCGCGAGTCACGCGCGTGCGCGAACGCCGGAAGGACCGCGACCTGAGCGATATGACCCAATCCGACCACCGCGTACCGAACCGATTTCGACGGCGAGGGCATGAGAAGGCTCCTTGGCGGCGTTGGACGGTGCAACGTCTGTACCTACTCAGGCGCTTCGGTCGGTCGTAGTGTGGTACAGTCGATTTTTCGGTTCCAACTCCATGGCCAATGATGCTGGGCGTCGCTTCGATGAACGTGCCAGCAATTTGCTGGTCGTGGTGCTCGCCTCATCGGCTGGAGGCCTGCGCGCGCTCCGACAGGTCCTCGGCGATCTTCCACTCGGATTTCCAGCCGCCGTCATGGTGGTCCAGCATCTGCACCGGGACCACTCGAGCGTCCTGGCTCAACTGCTCGGACGGCACACCGCTCTCCACGTCCAGGAAGCGCGCGACGGCGACCACCTCGAACCGGGCGTGATCTACGTCGCACCGCCAAACCGCCACCTCGTCGCCGGGATAGACGACCGTCTGGGCCTGACCCTCGAAGCTCCGGTCCATTATTTGCGACCGTCGGCCGACAGACTCTTCGAGTCGGCCGCGCTCGCATTCGGCGCGCGCACGATCGCGGTCGTGCTGACCGGCACCGGGCTCGACGGGGCCACAGGCGTGTCGGCGATCAAGCGTGGAGGCGGCACGGTGATCGCACAGGACGAAGCATCATCGGAGTTCTTCGCGATGCCCCATGCGGCCATCCGGACCGGCGACGTCGACTTCATCCTCCCGCTGGATCAGATCGGTCCCAAGCTGATTTCACTCACGGCGGTTGCACTGCCGCCGCCGTCATGAGCGAAGACGTCTTCGACGCCCTCCTGGACCATCTCTGCCAGACGCGCGGCTTCGACTTCGGCGCGTACAAGCGGGCGAGCCTCAAACGCCGCATCGACAAGCGAATGGAGTCCATCGGGATCAAGACCTACGATGCGTATCTCGATCACCTCGAGGTCCGTCAGGACGAATTCGCCGCGCTGTTTAACTCCATTCTCATCAACGTCACGTCGTTTTTCCGCGACGAACCGGTCTGGGAGTTCATGGCGTCCGACGTCGTGCCGGCGCTCATCAAGGCGAAGGATCGCGGCGATTCGATCCGCATCTGGTCCGCCGCCTGCGCATCAGGGGAAGAGCCGTACACGCTGGCGATGCTGTTCGCCGATGCGCTGGGCGAACACGCCTTCCGCGAACGGGTGAAGATCTACGCCACCGACGTCGACGAGCAGTCGCTCGCCGAGGCGCGGCAGGCGACGTATAGCCCGCGGCAGGTCGCCGGTGTCTCGCCCCAGCATCTCGAAAAATACTTCGATCACGTCAACGGCAACTACGTCTTCAGCCGGGAGCTGCGGCGATCGGTCATTTTCGGCCGCCACGATCTCATACAGGACGCGCCGATCTCGCGCGTCGACTTGGTGGCCTGCCGCAACGCGCTGATGTACTTCAACGCCGAGACGCAAGCCCGCATCATCGCGCGCATGTACTTTGCCCTCAAGGACACCGGCATTCTGCTGCTCGGCAAGGCGGAGATTCTCTTCAATCACGCCACCATGTTCGTGCCGCTCGATCTGAAGCGGCGGATTTTCCGCACGACGCCGAAGATGAGTCAGCGCCAGCGGCTGCTGCTGACTTCTCAGGCGAGCGGCCAGGAGCTCGCGGCGCCCACCCTGACGCACGTCCGCATGCGCGAGGCCGCGTTCGACGTCGATGCGACGCCGCAGATCATCGTGGATGCCGAGGGGACGCTGGTGCTGGCGAACGATCAGGCCCGCCGCCAGTTTGGCCTGTCGACCCGCGACCTCGGACGTTTGCTGCAGGATCTCGAGCTGCCGTATCGACCGGCCGAGCTGCGGTCCGGCATCGATCAGGCGATCGCCGACAACCGCCCGATCACGATGAAAGACGTCGAGTGGCGCGGCGGCCCGGACGACGGTCGCGTGATGGCCATTCTGATTACTCCGCTCGTCGATGGCGCGGGCATCGTTCTCGGACAGAAGGTCGCCTTTGCCGACGTTACGTCCTTCCGGCGTTTGCAGGACGAGCTCGCGCAGTCGAAGCAGGAGCTCGAGACGGCGATGGAGGAGCTGCAGTCGACCAACGAAGAGCTCGAGACGATGAACGAAGAGCTCCAGTCGACGAACGAGGAGCTCCAGACCATGAACGAGGAGCTCCGGACGCGGAGCGGCGAGCTGAACGAAGTGAACACGTTCCTGAAGTCAATCCTCACCACCTTCCGCGCCGGCGTCGCGGTGATCGATCGCGGGCTGCAGATTGAGGTCTGGAACGATCGGGCAGAGGATCTGTGGCGTCTGCGAGCCGACGAGGCGCGCGGCATGCACCTGCTGAACCTCGACATCGGACTCCCGATGACCGATCTGACGTCAACGATCCGGGAAGTGCTGACCGGCGCGGACGGTAACCGGGTCGCCGTCGTTCAGGCGACGAATCGCCGCGGTCGGCGGTTCCATTGCCGGGTCACATGCAGTCCCTTGGTTGGCGGCGACCACAAGGTAACCGGCGCCATCCTCATCATGGAAGATCAGCGCGACTTCGACGACGCTTCTTCCTCTTCTTCGCGCGGCGACGGGGCGGCGACGGAGTCTGGCGTCTCGAGCGACGGCAGTCTGCTGCTGATGACGTCGCGCAGGACGACCGCATGGCCGTCGATTTCCTCCGCCCGCTTCAGAAACTGCTCCGCGCTTCCATGATGGCCGCGTGCCACCGCCTGCGTCGACAGCTTACGGCACGACGCGGCCCGTTCCTGCAGCGATCGCCGCGCCGCCCACAGCGCGCGATCCACTGTGTCCGCCTGCTGCTCGAGCAGGCTGTCCGGCGAGTAGATGTGGCCGCTGCGGCATCGGTACCGCAGCAGCCCCCGTCGTCCAGCTCCCATAACGCCCCGTTGCATTCCGGGCATGTCAGCGCGGAGACGCGACCCTGTTTCTCGTCGTGGGCCATCCGAACCTCCCACGTCTCGTACGACGCCCGCGCACGTCCGTTGCCGGCTTCGTGCTGGATGAGCGCCGCGATCTGGGTCAGCCGCATCATGTGATCGACGTCGACGAACTCGATGGCGCTTTGAGGCATCCCGGGTGGAGCGCTTCGTCCGGATTCTGGGCGACGGTCAAGCCGCCCGCCCGTTTGACCTCGCCAAGACCGGCCGTTCCGTCGTCGCCGCCACCGGTCCCAGCACGATCGCCAGCACCCGCGATCCGTAGGCGCGGGCCGCCGACTGAAAGAGCGGATCGACCGCA
>DATAEE010000319.1:0-47908 GCA_036258175.1 Vicinamibacterales bacterium | reverse complement strand
GAAGAGCGCTGAACCCAGAACCAGCCTGGGCGTCGCCGAGACGAAGATCGCCAGCACCAGCCACGCTCCTGCCAGGACATCGATCTGATCGAGCACATGGAACAGAAGGGCTGAAAGACCCGAGCCTTGAGTACCGGGTTGGATGTCCAACTGCCGCTTCAGCGCGCTGTTCGGCAGCTCGGCCAGCATGGCCGCTCCGCCAACTCCGAGGCCCAGCAACGCCGCGAACGAACCCGAGGGAAGCGCCGCCAAGGCTGACTGTTCGGTTGGGTCGCGCATGGCAGTTAGAGCGACGAAGCCCAGCATCGTGCCGAGCGCCACGCACACGACACCTCGATACGTCTTGTTATCGCCGAACAACCGGCGCTGTCGAACGAGGGCGCCCCGATCGATCGGACGGGCGAGCGTCCTCAGAAGCCCGTGGCGAATGGAAACGCCGTGCAGGACGAACCCCACGAACAACGGGGACACCAGCCACGCCCCCTGCGCGAGTTCGCTTCTCACGGCACTTGGACTCCGTGGTCACCGTATCGAGGTTCCGTCAGGAACCACGATCCGGGCCCTGTAGATGTAGTCCAACCGTGGAAACTCGCGGCGCAGGTATTCGTTGCCGCCGACGAACAGCGGCTCCTGCTGCCCGCGACGGATCCCGCCGCCCGCGCGCTCGCCGTACTCTGCGTTGAGTCGATCGACGACGTCCATCCCCTCCACGACTCGCGCGAACGGGACGAACGGTTCCGGATCGTGCGTCGGCGAGTTGTCCCGCAGGTTGATGAACACCTGAGTGGTCCGACTATTCGGATCCTTGAATGCGTACGCCATGGTGCCGCGAACGTTCGGCGTCATCCTGGGCTCGTCCGGGAACGTCCGCGTCCGCCACATCTTCGAGATCGCCGGGTCGCCGTTGATCCCGAATTGCGCCCATTGACCCGCGATGACCCTGAAGAATCGCGCCCCGTCGTAGTAGCCGTGCCGGGCGAGGTTGTAGAAGCGATCCACGCCAAGCGGACTCCACTCGCGGTAGACCTCGATCTCGATCCCGCCTTTGTTCGTTTCGAAATCGACCCGGAATCGGTCGGGCGCTTGGCGACTCCATTCAGGGTCGTTCGGTTTGAGCAGCAGCGACTGGCTGCCGGATTGCGACAGAAGGATGGCGACTATGCCGGCCGCGAGACGTGTCACATCACTATTATCGGTCCATAACTCCGATGGATTGGCACCGGGAATCGGGCGGCGCTAGAATCCCGCGCATGAAGCGCATCCTCCTGCTCACCGCCGCCGGCGTCCTGCTGTCCACGCCCGCCCGGGCCCAGGTCACGAAAGCCGACTACGAACGCGCCATCGGTCTGCGCGAGGAATACCAGGCGCTTACGGTCAACGTCCCCGAACCGGCGACGTGGATCGAGAAGAAACTTCGATTCCACTATCGCCGGTGGATCAAGGGCGGCAACGAGCACATGCTCGTCGACGTCGAGACGAAGGAGAAGCGGCCGGCGTTCGACCATGCACGTCTCGCGCAGACGTTGAACAAACTGGTTCGGCCGAAGGAGGAGTACACCCCGCTGAAGCTGCCCTTCAACACCTTCAGATTCGTGGACGAAGAGAAGGGGATCGAGTTCAACGTCGAGGGCACCACGTGGCGGTGCACGCTCGCCGAATACGAGTGCAAGAAAGCGGAGACGCCTGTCCCTGGCTTCCGTCGCGGCCGCGGCGGGCCGACCCGTAATCCGCAAGCGACCGAAGAATTCCGTCCCCGCAAGTCGCCTGACGGCAAGTGGGAGGCGCTGGTCAACAACTTCAACATCGCCGTGCAGCCGGCCGGCGGCGGCAAGCTCATCACGCTCAGCACCGATGGATCCGAAGGAAACTTCTACGACCCGTGGTCCATCGAGTGGTCGCCCGACTCGACGAAGATTGCCGCGTACCGCGTCCGGCCCGGTTATCACCGGTACGTGCACTATGTCGAATCCTCTCCTGAGGATCAGCTCCAACCGAAGAACACGACGATGCTCTACGCCAAGCCCGGGGATATGCTCGACCTGGAACAACCCGCACTCTTCAGCGTCGATCCACCCAGGCAGGTAGGAATTGAGAACGACCTGTTCCAGAATCCTTTCAACCTTTCAGATCTGGTGTGGCGCAAGGACAGCCGCGCCGTGACGTTCGAGTACAACCAGCGCGGCCACCAGTTGTTCAGGGTCATCGAAGTGAACGCCTCGACCGGCACGGCCCGCGCCGTCATCACCGAGGAACCGAAGACGTTCTTTTATTACAACCAGGCCGGCACCAGCCGCAGCGCCGGCAAGCGGTTTCGGCACGACGTCGCCGACGGCAAAGAAGTGATCTGGATGTCGGAACGCGACGGCTGGAATCATCTGTATCTGTATGACGGCGTCACCGGTCGTATGAAGAGCCAGATCACCAAGGGGAACTGGGCCGTCCGCAGCGTCGAAAAGGTGGACGAGGAGAAGCGCCTGATCTGGTTCACTGCGAATGGAATGTACGAGGACAAGGATCCGTACTTCCTTCATCTTTACCGGATCAACTTCGATGGGACCGGCCTGACCACGCTGACGAAACAGGACGCCGACCACTCCCCTGCGTTCTCGTCCGATCAGAGCTACTACGTCGACACCTACTCGCGGGTCGATACCGCGCCGGTGTCGGAGCTCCGCCGGACGAGCGACGGCTCGCTGGTCATGGAGCTCGAGCGCGGTGACATCACGGATCTCAAGGCCGCTGGCTGGGCGCCGCCCGAAGTATTCGTGGCGAAGGGTCGCGACGGCAAGACCGACATCTGGGGAGTCATCTTCCGTCCAGCGAATCTCGATCCGTCGAAGAAGTATCCCGTCGTCGAAAACATCTACGCCGGTCCACAGGGATCATTCGTACCCAAGACGTTCGCCGCGTACTCCCAGATGCAGACGCTGGCCGAACTGGGCTTCGTCGTCGTGCAGATCGATGGCATGGGTACGTCGAACCGATCGAAGGCGTTCCACGACGTCGCGTGGCATAACCTCGCGGACGCCGGCTTCCCGGACCGAATCCTCTGGCACAAGGCGGTCGCAGCGAAGTACCCGTATTACGACATCTCGCGCGTCGGGATCTACGGCAACTCCGCCGGCGGGCAGAACTCGATGGGCGCGCTGCTCTTCCACCCGGAGTTCTACAAGGCTGCTCTCTCCTCGGTCGGGTGCCATGACAACCGCATGGATAAGCTCTGGTGGAACGAACAATGGATGGGTTGGCCGATCGGCCCGCAGTACTCGGCCTCGTCAAACGTCGACAACGCGCACAAGCTGCAGGGCAAGGTGCTCCTCGTCGTCGGCGAACTGGACAACAACGTCGATCCGTCGTCCACCATGCAGGTCGTGAACGCACTGATCAAAGCCAACAAGACGTTCGATCTGCTCGTGATACCAGGCGCGGGTCACGGACACGGCGGCGCCTACGGCGAGCGGAAGCGCTACGACTTCTTCGTGCAGAACCTGCTCGGGCAGACGCCGCCCGACTGGAATCAACCCGAGAAGACGACGAAGACGACCGATGCTGCGGCGAAGCAGCCGTAAGGTCGAGCAGCCCTAAAGGGCTGCGCTACGGATCTTGTCGCTGGGGCAGGCCTGAAGGCCTGCGCTACTTAATCGTTACGCTCAGAATTTCGAACGGCGACGGGTGCGCGCTCGAGACGGCGTGCGGAATGTTGCGTGGAAGGAAGATAACCGCGCCGATGTCGTAGTCTTTCACGGTCTTCTCGTCGCCGACCTGCACTTCCATCTTCGCCGGCGTGAGCTGGACCAAGACCAGGTCGAAAGGGTGCGAGTGGATCGGCTCGCGCGCGCCGGCTGTGAACCGGACGTTCGTCACACGCGCTTCGTCGTTGTCGAGGATCCCCTGGCGTGTGATGCCGGGCGGTGGCTCGGTCGGTGGCGCAGAGCCTGCGGGGACGCGGTCGGGCTTGATCGCAATGGTGACCACGTCGAACGCGCTCGGCCCGTCATTGCCTGCCGCGTGTAAGACATGCTTCGGGATGAACTGGACGTGCCCGGTCTCGCGCCGCGCGTTGACCTTGCTGCCGCCGAGCGTCATCTCGACCTGGCCGGCGCCAATCTGGACCACGATGGCCGAAAACGGATGGGTATGCGGCGTCTCGCGCCCGCCGGGCGCCAGGCTGAGCCGCGCAACAAGGACGGTCGAGTTATCGGCCTGGACCGTTCTCGAAATGCCCGGCGGCAGCGAGGACGTCTGGACCTCAAGTACCCCAAGAGCACCCAGTGCTAGCCCCAGCGCCGTGAGAGCGGTCGGCACCGCGTAATCATAAAACAAACCGTCCGCCGCCCGGTTCCGTCAAACGGCCCGTATGAGTCACATCCTCGCCGACCTCCGCCTCGCCCTGCGCACCTGGGGCAAGTCCCCTGGCTTCACGGCGATCGCCATCGCTTCGATTGCCCTCGGCATTGGCGCCAATGCGGCGATCTTCACGCTCGTCGATCAGGTGCTGCTCCGGACGCTGCCCGTGAAGGATCCCGACTCGATCGTCCAGATCTCGTATATCGGGTCGGCGTTCGGCAACAACTGGGGCGATGGAAGCGAGCTGTCGTACGGAATGTTCGTCGATTTCCGCGACAACAATCAGGTCTTCGACGGCGTGATGGCCAGGTTCGGCCGCGCGCTCCACACCGGCGTCGCCGGCAAAACCGAGCGGGTCGCCGGCGAGATCGTCTCGGGAACGTACTTTCAGACGCTCGGCGTCAACGCTGCCGCCGGCCGTGTGTTCACACCGGACGATGACAAGGCTCCGGGCGGGCATCCGGTCGCCGTGCTGAGCCACGGCTACTGGACGAGCCAGTTCGCCGGCGATCTGTCCATCGTCGGCAGCGCCATGACGATCAACGGCCGGCCGTACACCGTGATCGGCGTCGCGCAGCGCGGGTTCGAAGGCGTGGAGCTCGGCCGGCCGACGCAGGTCTTCGTGCCGTTGATGATGAAAGCGCAGCTCACGCCTGGCTGGAACGGCCTCGACGATCGCCGCTGGCAGTGGCTCCGTGTGTTCGCACGGCTCAAGCCCGGCGTGACCGCCGAGCAGGCGCAAGCCTCGCTCGAACCCTTCTACCGCAGCCGGCTCGAGATGGAAGTGAAGGAACCGGCGTTCGCGAACGTCCCGGAGCGCGGCCGCAAGCGCTTCCTCGAGAACAAGCTGACGATCATGCCGGCCTCCCAGGGGCGCTCCGGCTTCCGCCAGGATATGACAACGCCGCTCTGGGTGTTGATGGGGACGGCGGTCGGCGTCCTGCTGATCGCGTGCGCGAACGTCGCAAACCTGCTGCTCGCGCGGGGCGCCGCGCGCCAGCGCGAGATGGCCGTACGGCTCGCGCTCGGCGCGACGCGCGGCGCGCTCGTCCGGCAGCTCCTCGTCGAAAGCCTTCTCCTGGCCTTTGCCGGCGGCGCTGCCGGCGTCGCGTTGTCGCTCGTCGGCGCGCCGCTCGTGCTGGGCTTCTTCGTCAACCCCGAAACGCCGCAGCCCATTTCGACGTTGCCGGACCTGAGAATTCTCGCGTTCACGTTTGCTGTCTCCACGCTAACCGGCATCCTCTTCGGGTTGACGCCCGCGCTCAAATCCACGCGCCCGAGCCTCGCGCCCACGCTCAAGGACCACGCAGGAAGCGTCCTCGGAGGGCAGGCACGGCTCCGCAAGGCGCTCGTCGCCACGCAAGTCGGCCTCTCGCTCCTCCTGCTCCTCGGCGCGGGGCTGTTCCTCCGGACGCTCGACAATCTGCTGGCGGTCGACATCGGGTTCAAAACGCGCTCGCTCGTGTCGTTCAGCATTGATCCGTCGCTCAACGGCTACACGACCGGGCGGACGAAGCAGTTCATCCGGACCCTGCTCGAACGGCTGAACGGCACACCGGGCATCGAGTCGGCCGGCCTGGCGACGATGCGGCTACTCGATGGTAACCAGTGGAGCAGCGGGATAACGATCGAGGGCTACACGCCGGGTCCCGAAGAGCGGACCGTCACGCTCAACAACGCAATCTCTCCAGGCTATTTCAAGGCCATGGGAATCCCGGTGCTGATGGGACGCGACTTCGACCATCGCGACGAGCGGCCCGAGCCGCCGAAGGACGGACCGCCGTTCCGGGTGGCGATCGCAAACGAATCGTTCGCGAAGAAATACTTCGCCGGGCGGAATCCCATCGGCGGGCACATCGGCTTCGGCACCAATCCCCGCACGCCGACCCCCATCGAGATTGTCGGCGTCGTCCGAGATTCGAAATACACGGATGTCAGAGACGACGTGCGGCCCGGATTGTTCTTCCCGTTCCTCGAAACCGACGTCATGGACGACTTCACGGTGTACATGCGGATCACGCAGCCCCCGGACACGGTCTTCACCACCGCTCGTCAGATCGTCCAGCAGCTCGATCCTAACGTGCCGGTACACGGCACGCGGACGCTCGAACGCCAGGTCGAGCAGTCGTTGCAGCGCGAGCGGCTCGTCGCAACCATGACATCGGTCTTTGGCACGCTCGCCACGCTCCTTGCGGTCGTCGGGCTCTACGGCGTGATGGCCTACACCGTCGCGCGGCGGACGCGCGAAATCGGGATTCGAATGGCGCTCGGCGCGCGCGCGTCCACGATCGGCTGGCTGGTCACCCGCGAGGTTCTGGTCATCGCGGCGATCGGTGTAATCCTGGCGCTTCCCGCCGCCTGGTGGCTCTCGCGCTACGTCGAGAGTCAGCTCTTCGGCGTCAAGCCGACCGATGCGGTCACCGTCATCGGCGCCATAGTGCTCCTGATCACCGTCTCGGTGGTGGCGGGTCTGGTCCCGTCGAATCGAGCCGCGCGCGTCAATCCGACGACGGCGCTGCGGTACGAATAGGGCGCGCCGGCTGAATCGTATACACTCGCCGCCGCAGCAGGCGTGCGCGCGAGACATTCCCCTATCCGGCGGTCAGTGATCTTCGGCGCGATCGCGATCGGCGCGATCGCCTCCGCGCCGGCTGTCCTTCTCGCTCAGGGTCAGGTGATCCGCTTCGGCCGGCTCTGGGATGGCTCCCGCGTCATCAACGATGCCGTCGTCGTCATCGAAGCCGGCCGCATCGTGAGCGTCGGAAGCAGTGCGCAGAATTTGCCGCAGGGCGCGCGGGTCATCGATCTCCGGCGCTACACGGGCCTTCCTGGTCTCGTCGACGTCCACACGCACATCACCTACTACTGGGACGGCAAGCCAGGGACGCGTCCACGTGGACAGCGACGGCATCCGGCTGTCACCGTATTTCTCGCGCAGGAGAACGCGCGGCGTACGCTCGAAAGCGGCGTCACAACGATCCGGGATCTGAACGCGTCCGGTGATGCCGACATCGCTATGAGGGATCTCATCGCGATGGGAAAGATGATCGGCCCGCGGATGTTCGTGTCGGGACAGGGCCTCGGGCGCCAGGCCGGACGCCGCGTCCGACCCCGCGGCGATGCGCCGGCTGGCAGAGGAGCGAATCAAGGCGGGTGCGGATTGGGTGAAAGTGTTCGGGTCGCGCGGCGGATTCGAGAACATGGACGGCACGCAGACGGTATCCTTCGAAGAGATGCAGGCCGTCGTCGAAGCGGCACACGCGCTCGGCCGCAAGGTCGCGATTCACTCCTATGGCCCATCCGGCGTGCGCGACGCCGTGCGCGCCGGCGCCGATTCCGTCGAGCACGGCGCTGACATCGATTCTGAGACGTTCGCACAGATGGCAAAGCGCGGTACGGTCTGGGTCCCGACGATTGACCACAACCGCTATTACATCGATGCCAGGGACGAGTACGGGTTCGCGCCCGGCTCGGAGGGTGCGCTGAAGAGCTACATCGAGCGGAATCTCGAGTCGGCGCGCCGCGCCCTCAACGCGGGCGTGCGGCTCGCGATGGGTTCCGACGCGGTCTACTCGATGTTCGGACAGAACACGAGAGAGCTGGGATGGTTCGTCAAAGCGGGCATGACGCCCGAGCAGGCGTTGGTCGCCGCGACGCAGACCGGCGCGGATCTGCTCGGGCTGCAGGATCGGCTGGGCCGTGTCGCGCCGGGGTTCGTTGCCGATCTGGTCGCCGTCGACGGCGATCGGCTGCAAAGGATTGAAACGCTGTTCACCGGCATGAGGTGGGTGATGAAAGACGGCGTGGTCGTGGTCGACAAGCGATGAGCATTCGTCAGTCAGCCCTCGGCGTGGCAGTCTATCTGCTGCTCGTTCAGATGAACGCGCAGGACCTGTGGCATGTGTTCGCGATCCGGTATGCCACGCTCCCGGATTTTCCCGTCGTCTCCCTCGTCGCGGGCGCCGACAAGACGCGGCGCATGGACATCGCGATGACCGTCTGGCTGCTCGAGGCGACCGATGGCCGAAACGTTCTCGTCGACGCCGGTTTCTACCACGCCCGCTTTCGTGAACGGTGGAAGCCTCGCGACTTCGTGTTGCCGTCGACCGCGGTCGGCTGGATGAACGTGCGGCCGGAGGAAGTGACCGACATCATCATGACGCACGTGCATTGGGACCACCTGGACGGCGTGGACCTGTTCCCCACCGCGACGGTCTGGCTGCAACGCGAAGAATACGAGCACTACGTCGATGAACGAGGCCGGCCCAAAGCCCAGGGAATCGATTCCGATAACGCCGGGATGCTCGCCCAATTCAAACGCGTGGGCCGTCTGCAGCTCGTGGACGGAGATGACAAGGAGATCACCGCGGGCATCAGAGTCCACACGGGTGGCCGCCACACGTTCGCGTCACAGTACGTGACCGTCCGCACGCCTCGCGGCACGGTCGTTCTGGCCTCCGACAACATGTACTTGTACGAAAACCTCGATCGCGGCGTACCGATCGCACAGACGCTCGACTCCGCGGCGAACCTGCGCGCGCAGAAGCGCATGCTCACGCTCGCGTCCGCCCCTTCCCTGGTCATACCGGGACACGATCCGCTCGTGTTCGAGCGGTTCAACCTGGTCAAGCCTGGCGTCGCCGCGATTCCACGCTAGGGCTGACTCGCGATTCTCGTCCCCTGCGAAACCACGACTTGCCAGCGGCCGTCGCGTTTCTGGAAGACGTCGGTGAATCTCAGCGCGATGCTGGAGCCGTTCTTGAGGGTCACGGTCGTGCGGCCCGTGACTATTGCCACGCTCTCTTCAATGAGGCGCACCTTGACGTCGTCGATTCCGGCATCGGCCGGGCGCTCAGGCACAGGCGGGCCGAACTGCTGCTGAATGACGTCCGCTTTTGTCAGCACATGCCCGGAAATGTCGGTCGTGGTCCAGTCGTCGGCGAGGAGGGCGCTGTATGCCTCGCGGTCGCCCGCCAGCCAGGTTTTGATCAGCCGCTGCTCGATCTGCGCCAGTTCATCTGACGAGGAAGCGGACTGCAGCGCCAGGAAGGCGACGAAGCCGAGGATGATCGTCATTCCGCGAGTCTAAGCTACTCGGGGGCGGCGCCGAGCTTGTAGCCCCAGAAGCGCACGACGTACCGCGTCCGGAACGTGCGAAAGAGCAACGTGCGGCCGCTTGCCTCCGCGGTCATGTCCTGGGGAAGCCAGAAGTCGCCCTGGGGCTGCTGCTGCGCGCGCAGCGAGCTTCCCCGCCAGACGCGCGCGATGAGTCCCCACCCGACTGAGACGTCATCGACGAGCTCCGCCTCGGCTTTGGCGATGTCTCCGGCCGGAGTGACCCAGATTCGACCCTTCATCGCGCGGATGAACAAGCCGGCGCGGCTGCGGAGCTTCGCGCCGTCGCGCGGCTCGAACGCGAGTATGGTCAGCTGACGCCCGGCGATCGTCTCGCGACCTTCGACGCGAACGATCAGTCCCCGGCGAAGGTCCTCGACCGCCTCGCGGCGGCGCTCGCGCCCTTTGAGCGCTTCTTTGCTGGACTCGTCGCGTTCGTCGGCGCGGCGCTCGTCATCTTCTTCCCGATCCTCGTCGGTCGGCGGCCGCCCGTCGACCGAGATGAGGCGGCTGTCCGGTTCCCGGCCGGCCGCCGCCGGCGACACGGCGTAGACTCTCGCCTCGCGCGACGTCTCCGCGCCCGAGCGGCCGAGCTGAATCTCGATATCCTCCTCGTAGTAGCCATAGCGTTCGAGATGATTGCGTGATTCGGTGATTCGGTCGCGGACGCGTGCGGCCAGTCGTTGCGCCTCGTCGGTTGCGGGATCGGCCCGCGCCCCTTGAAAGGGCGCGTGCGAGCCCGATGTTCCCGCCAGACCGGCGACAGCGGCCGTCAGCGCGAGCGAGGCGAGAAAGCGCGTCACTCCATTGAGGCTACAACATCAGTCGCCGGCTTTCGTTCCGATCGGAGAACGGGCCAGCTCTGCGGCGCTTGGCGCATTCTTTGCGCCCGCTGATCGCCCGCTGCCCAAAGAGCGGCTGCGCGTTACATTTCTTTCCGCGCGTTACATTTCTGGAGGTGCATGGGGTCATGCCGGATGACAAGCCGGTCGATTACTACGAGGTGCTCCAGGTCAGCTCGACCGCCGAGCCGGAGACGATCCATCGAGTCTATCGACTCCATGCGCAGCGCTATCACCCTGACAATCAGGAGACTGGCAACCGGAGCCGTTTCGAGGAAATCGCGGAGGCCTACGCGGTCCTCAGCGATCCCGAGCGGCGCGCGCAGTACGACATCGTGTATGAGAAGCGGCGCCAGGACCGATGGCGTCTGATCTCGAGCGGGGCGGAGTCCGAGAATGACTTCGAGGCCGAGCAGCTCGTTCGTCTTACGTTGCTCGAAGTGCTCTACACGCGGCGGCGGATGGAGCCGACGGATTCCGGCATCTACTCGACGGAGCTCGAAGGCCTGATCGGCCGGCCGCGCGAGCACCTGGAGTTCACCATCTGGTATCTGAATCAGAAGAAGTACCTGCAGCGCGATGATTCCTCGCGGCTGATCATCACGGCCGAAGGCGTGGAATTCCTGGAACAGAACTATCGCGCCAATCTGCAGCGCAAGCGCCTGCCGGAGGCAAGGACCTAGTCCTGATGTCGATCCGTTAACGCCCGGTCACATTGGGCGCCATCGCCGCACCTGGCGGCGGTACTCGGTGTAGTCGGCGCCGAACAACCGCGTCAGCGTCGGCTCCTCGTAAAACAGGACGAACAGGTGCATGGTCAACGCGAACAGCGCGGTGAACCCCGCGAGCGCGAGAGATCGGTAGAAGATCGTTGCGCCCGCGAGAGCGACGATCGCGCCGATATACATCGGATTGCGAACGTATCGATACGGACCGCGAACGACGAGGCGCCGCGGTGGATCGAACGGTGCCGGCGTGCCCTTTCCGACGATCCCGAACGCAAGTACGCACCAGATTGAGAGAGACAGGCCGAGGACGACCATGACGGCGCCTAGCGCCTGGGCCGGGCCGACCTCGACCGGCATGGAGACGCCCGCGCGTGCCAGAACCTGCGACGGCAGGAACACGAGCACGAACGAAATGAACAGTGCAGCGTATGTGAGCCCACGAATCAACGGAAACATCGGGGCCCCTTTCTCGCATTACTAGAAGCGCACGCCGACCCCGATTCGCGCCTGGCTGACGTCGAGCGCCTCGCCGCCGCCGAGGAACGACTGGACCGTGCCGTCGACCATGATTTTCTTGTAACGGTAGCCGAGGTCAAGAACGATCGGCCCCCCTGCCCGATCACACCGTCGCCCACGCCGAGCATCGGCTCCGTGCGGTCGAGAAACGCGAACGCGGCGTCGATGAGAGCGCCGGTGGTCCCGCCAATCCCGTCGAGACCAGGCTTGAGATGTGCGAAGCCTGCGGTCGCCTCCGCGTACGGCGTGACCGCGGAGCGCGACGGCACGAGGAACCGGACGCCCGTCTCACCGTACCAGGCCGAGAGACGGAAGTCGAGCGGCGAGAAGGCCAGGAACGTGTCGAGGAGCTCGGGATTGAGGTTGGACAGCCGGCCGCCCTCGGCCACGATTTCAATGCTGTCCGTCAGCGGGATGGCGATGCCGCCGAGGACAGGAAGAGCACGAGCGCCGGCACGGTGGCGGCCGTTGCGAGGTTCGGTCGCATCTTCGTTCACCCTTGGCGCTGGCTGTGCCGATGACAGCAACGCAAATGCCATCGCAAACCGCAGGAAAAACGGGGGAAACGAGGGGGGATGCGACCCGGCGCGCGCCTGAGCCGACTACATTCGTGGACAGCCGCAGATTACGCAGATGAACGCAGATGAGACCCGGTGATCATCAAAGCGCCTTGCTCATGAGGATGAAGTGACAGGGCCTCGTCGAGTGCTCCATGTCGGGGAAGGGCGCCGTGCCGGTTTCGACGTAACCGAGACGGTGGTAGAACGGCGGTAGCTCCTCGCGGAGGTTCACGACTTCGATGTCCATCTGTCGGCAACCGGCGGCTCGGCAGCGTGCCTCGGCCTCGTCGACGAGCGCCCGGCCGAATCCCTTCCCCTGCTTGACCGGATCGATCGAAAGCATCGCAAAGTGCCCGCGATCGCCGTCGATCTTCAGATGCACGCATCCGGCCCGCATGCCCGCCGGATCCTCGAGGACGAGAAACTCCCCCTCCTTCATGAGGCCACGTACCTCGTCCGGATTGGTGCGATCGCCGACCTTGAAGAACGCCTCGACCTGAAAAGCCAGCGAGATCAGCCGGGCGATCGCCGGCGCCTCCTCCTCGGCGGCGACGCGGATAGTGGTAACGGATCTGATCACCGCAAACTCTTGATCTCGTCGTCCAGGCCGGTCATCTCCCATCGGATCATCGAGACGGGAATCATTCCGGCGGCGTGAAAAGCGTCGAAGAAATCGCGGACGACGAACTTGTCGCCGAGCTGCTGCGCGCGATCGCTCATCAGCTTCTCGATGTGAACCTTTCCGATGAGATAACTCGTGCCGTAACCGGGCTGTTCGAGATACAGCTGCTGCTCGCCCCACACGGTGTTTCCGTCCTTCGGGAGCCAGCCGTAGGGCGTATTCGCGACGGCGTAATCGACCGCCTGATCAAGGGTCCACTCGTTGCTGTGCATCATGAGCGCGCCCATCGCGCGCGCGCCGCGTTGCGCGAGCATGACCCAGATGAGCTCTTTCACCCGCGGTCCGGCGGCGTCGAGAAAGCCGGCCGTCGTCGCGATCTCCTCGAATGCCGTCGCGAATCCTTCGGCGCGTGTGTCCCAGATGTTGTACAGCAGCGGAACCCGCCGGATCGGGCTCGCGTGGGGCTCCCGCTCCATGCGCGCCAGGTCGAACCAGTGGGTCCCGTGTCCCCGCATCGGCCGCAGGTCGCGATACTCGATCTGGGTAAAGAAATCCCGGAGCCGCGTCGGCGGGATGAATCCTCCCTCGCGTGCGAGGAGCGCCGGCTCGTAATAGTTGGGAACGGTGAAGACCTGCCGGTCGCGGAGGAACGCGATGAACTCGCGCACTGCCTCTTTGTAACGTTTGCGGTACTCCTCTTCGGTGGCGATCATGTCGAGCCGGGGCAGGTCGCGGTTGCGATTGGCGGCCAGCACGAGGTGTGTTCGTGCACGCTCGAGCTCGCGGCGGACGAGCACCAGCTGGTCGCGCCAGGTGTAGGGCTCGAGGTGGACGTTCTTCATGTACCAGTCGTACTCGGTGACACCCACACCGGATCGTTTCGCCATGCCCTTGCTGCGAAGCGCGAGCCAGGTGCCGAACTCTTCCACCGCTTTCTTAGCCCGCTCGACGTCCGGGACGAGGGCTGGGTGGTCGGTCTGCAGCCGTGTCGCGAGCGCCGCGAGTACCTCGCTCTCCTCCTGCTTGACGCGTGCGCCGAGGAAAAACAGATCTCTTGCGTTCTCGACTAGGTTGCGCCTGCCCTGCTCGAGCCATTCCGGGATGGCGCGAAGGTCGGCACTCAGCTGCGCCACCTGCTGCGGGCTCAGCGGCGACTGGTAGGTCCACAGCCGAATCGCGAGCGGCCTCGCGGGACCCTCGCGTCCCGGCACGTCGGAGTCGCTCGCCTGCACCACCTCGTAGAAGCAGGGATTGCGCGCCCACGGCTTCAGCACGCGATGGTCGAATTCCATCCCGTTCATCTCGGCGCGAACGAGGTGATAGTCGATCTGCTGTGAAGCGGGCCAGCCGGACGGGTCGATCGCCTTCAGCCGCCCTTGAAGCTCGGTCAGGCCGCGATTCTGCTCGGCAACAGCCTTCGGCGTGAAATCCGGGACGCCGTCAACTTTCGTCGGCGCCTGGAAGGTCCGCCATTCCTTGAACAGGGTGACGAGATCGTCGTACGTGCCTGCGCGTCGCGATTCCACACGGGGCACACCCGGACCGGAGACAAGGCCCAGGACGATAAGAAGGACGTACCAGTGGCGCGGCTTGAAGTCGGCGCGCATCTACTGATGTCCGTGAGCCGGATCGTGTCGGTGCGCCTCATAGTGCTGGCGCAGCAGGTCCTTCCCGTAATCGTTGCCGTTCGGCGTGCGGACGACGGTATGGATGTGACGCCGGCCTGGAACGCGCGGACCTCCAAGTGCGACGGGGAGCTGATGATCGAACTCGATCAAGATCACCGGGCTGTGCACCCGGTAGTAGAAGACATCGGTGCCACCGACCCAGGCGAAGTAGGTGTCGTTCAGTCGCGCCCGAACTTCGTCCATCCGGATCTTCGCGTGCCCGTCGTCCATGTGTCCGACGAACGTGGAGACGATGTCGACCAGCTGCGCCTGCTGGGTGGGGGTGAGATCGGTCGCGCGGATGCCGGCATAGTCGAGGACCAGGTTGTCCCGGAATGCCTGTGCCTGGGCATTGTTGCCCGGCTTATCCGGAGCGATCACCGCCTTCTTGCGCTGGTCGTCGGTCAACGATTTGAAGAGCGCGAGACCGGCGTTCTGCTCTTCCTGCAGCACGGTGGTGCCGGCGTACTTGCCAGTTTCCGCGGTCACCGGCTCCGATCCCATGAAGGTCGGCGTCATCACCACCTGGTCGCGCAGCACGAAGTAATTGATGATCAGATGATGGCCGTCGAGCTGCCACCCCCACGGCTCGGTGTCCGACGGCTCCCCCATCACCGTCAGGTAATAGAGTCCCTCGCCGTACTCTTCGAAGTTGTTTACGAGCTCGCCGAGATGGCCGTTCAGCCGCATGATCGCGCGCGAGGTTTCGAGTCCGCGCGCGCTCAGCGACGCGCGCAGCAGCGCGAACGCCCGATCCTTCTGCGGGTCGGTCATTTCCTTGAAGGAGACGCCCTGCCGCGTGTAGCGGTGGATGTTGTTCCACAGCCGCCACTCACCATCGTCCACGGCAAACGCCGTCCGCTTACGCTCGTCCGGCGTCAGCTGCGCGAGGAACGCCGCTGCCGCCTGCCGGACGGGCCCAGTCGTCACGCCAGTCGCGCGAATGGGAAACAGGTCCGGGACGACGGTGCCGTTGGCGGTGACGCCCTTGAACGGCTCCGCGAGCGGGTCGCGAGGCTGCCCGGGTTGCGCACCAAGTCCGAGGGCGATGAGGATCGCTGCGGCAGTCACAGCAAGTACAGTGCGTGCATGTCCCATGGGACAGGTATTCTACCCGTCGCAAGGAGCCGGCCCAATGACCCGACCGTCGAGACGACTGTCCCTGCTCTTCGCCGTGGTCCTCGCGTTCACCTTTGTCGTGCGCCTGGGCACTCAGGCGCAAAAGCCGCAATGGACTCCGTCGCCGCCGACGAACCTGCAGGTGCTGCCGAAGGACATCCCGCTGAAGCAGTTGATCCAGACGATGCGCGCCTTCACACAGGGATTGGGCGTTCGCTGCCAGCACTGCCACGTCTACAAGGGCGACGATCCCGACGACCTGTCGACGTTCGACTTCGCGAGCGACGAGAAGGAGACGAAGAAGACCGCGCGAACGATGCTTCGGATGGGGCTCGCGATCAACAACGAGTATCTGAAGGATGTGGGCGAGCCGCGGCCGGATGGCGCCATGAAAGTGACCTGCTACACGTGCCACCGCGGCGAAACGAAGCCCGCCACACGGCGGCCGGATGCGTAGGTTTCAGCCTTCGCGAAATTGTGGATCCCCTCGAACCTTTTCGAACCCCATTTCCGTCTAAGTGTCCATGTTCAAAGCCCTGTCCGTCGTGGCCTGCGTCGCGATCTCCAGCCCCGCGCTGGCTCAGACGAAGCAATTCGACAAGACCGTGCCGCTCCCCTCGGGCGGATACCTGAGTCTGAACGCCACCCGGGGCAGCGTGAAGCTGACCTCGTGGGACCGGAACGAAGTCGAGATCCACGCCCGCATCCAGGCGGCGCCGCGCGTCGACGCGGACTATGCCCGCGAGAGCGTCGACGCGACGACGGTCGACGTCACCAGCGGCGGGCGGGACGTGCGAATCCGATCGAACTACGACAAGGTGCCGGGGACGCGGAGTTCCTGGTTCGGCGGCGGCTCGTGGAAAGACGTCCCCGAAATTCACTACGACATCCGCGCCCCGCGCAAGTTAGAAATCCGGATGGACATCGACCGCTCCGACACGACGGTCCGCGGCTTCGACGGGCGCGTGGACATCGTCAGCGACCGGAGCGAGCTCGATCTCACCGATCTGACGGGGCGGATCGCGCTCGAAGTGGATCGCGGGGAATCGTCGCGGCTGGAGAACGTTCGCGGCTCGCTGCGCATCGATGGCGATCGGACCAACTTCGACATCGAGCTCACCAGCCTCGACGATCGATCTTCGATCGAAACGGACCGTGGCGACGTCCGGATCGAAGTGCCGCAATCCCAGGGCCTCACGATCGAGGCCGATCTGACCCGGCGTAGCGACTTCGACGCCGACAACCTGGCAGTTCAGAAGCGGCATGGCGACACGCGACGCTTCACCGCCGATGTCAACGGCGGCGGCCCGACGTTGACGGTTGAGGCGGATCGCGGACGGATCCGGCTGGTACGCGGCGGCGGCGGAGCTCGACGCTAATCGACGCATCACATCGAGCTGGAGAATTGCGCCGCCCCACCGGTCATGCTAAACGCGGTCAGGCGGACGAACTAGCGACGATTACTGAGGATCTCGAGCGGGACTCGCCGACGTGGTTGCGGCGCCAATCGAGCAGCGTTCGTCGTGCAGCGGCTGCCACATCGCGAGCACTGCTTCGCGCAGCCGATCTGTCTCGGCGGCGAAGTCGTCACCGGCCGGACGCCGCGGCTCGCCGAACTCGAGGATGACGCGTGCCCGCGACCACGGCAGGAGCGCGCGCCAGTTCGGCCGCCGGTTGCGCGCCCAGACGTCCCATGCACCGTCGATCGCAGCCGGCACAATCGACACACCGAGGTGGCGCGACAGAATCGCCGCCCCTTTTCGGAACGGTCTGACGGTTCCATCGATCGAGCGCTCCCCTTCCGGAAACAGCACGAGCACTCGGCCACGTCGCAGCCCGTACGCGCCAGCCTGCATCGCCCGCACCAGATTCGCGTCGGGATCGACCGGGACGACGTTCGCCATCCGCGCGATCCACTGCATGAAGGGCGTCTCGAAGTACTCGCTCGCCCCGACGAAAAAGAGCTGCCTGAACACGTGGAACGGCAGCGCCGCCACGACGAGGAACGAGTCGATATAGCTCTGATGGTTCGGGCTGATCAGGTACGGGCCGCGCGCCGGCAGGCGACGGCCTTCGCGGACGGAGAACCCGCACGTCACGCGTGCAGTCAGGTAGATCGCCTTCATCAGCGCAAAGAACACGACGGATCGCACGCGCTTGTGCTTGTCGAGCTCACGCAGGAACGGATCGTCAGCCGGCGTTTGTGCGAGAAGGCTCTGCCACGGCTGCACGCTGGTCGGCGGGTTGTCGGCCTGGCACCTGGACACGCGCTCGACCAGATCGCGCAGCGTGAAAATCCCCTGACCCGCCTCTTCTATCAAATCCGCGCCGAGCGCCTGCGAGACGTGCATCAGCAATTCGACGCGTTCCATCGAATCCAGACCCAGATCGAGCTCGAGGTGCGCGTCCGGCGACAGCAACCCGCCGGGCTTGACGACGGTCCGCACGGCATCCAGGATGCGCGAGACGGCTGGCTGGGCCGCCCAGGCGGCATCCTCCGCAGACAGCCGATCGTTCGCCTCCCCCGCACGCGCGTGGCGCGCCCTTAACGTCTGTTCCGCCTCCAAGCGTTTCAGCTCCCCGGTGGTCGTCCGCGGCAACTCGTCCAGCGTGATGTCGTATCCCACGAGGCGCTCGTGCGGTGGCAGCTCCACCGACAGCCCTTCGATCTCGAACCGCAGCAGCTGCCGGATATTGACGATGCGCCGCTCGCGGATCACGTCGAGATCCGGACGGACCAGGCCGTGGAGCCACCCGGTAGGTCTGGGACCGGTCAGGACGAGAACGCAGATTTCCTTGATGAAGGGAGAGCGTTCGTAGTGCGCTTCGATCTTCTCCGGGTCGATGGTCTGTCCGGAACCGAGGGCGCTCTTCATCGCGCCGATTATTACCTGGATTTCGTTTGGCGGCGGGGTGCGGCAGGCAGACCTCTGCCTGCCGCGTTGAATCTGGGCCTAGGTCGTCAGCTTCGCCCGAATCTCCTTGGCCTGCTCGAGGTGCTGCTGCACCGTCGGCAGCACCGTCGCGGCAAACTGCTGCAGCGGGTCGGGACTGTCATCCGCCCGATCCTCGAGCTTCTTCACGGTCTGCTCGTGCGCCTCGACCATCGCGTCCATGAACTCGCGGTCGAATTCGTTGCCCGACAGCATGGAGAGACGATCGCGAAGCTCTCGCTTCTTCTCGGGCACCATCGTGGGCACCTGGAGGGTCTTCTCCGCGGCGGCCTGCTTCAGGGAGTCGAGCGCCTTCGTGTGATCGCGGACGAGCATCTCGCCAAACGCCTTCACCTCGGGCGATGACGCCTCTTCCTGTGCAAGCGTGCCCAGCTCGATCTCGCTCAGGTTGCCGGCCGCAAGATCGTTCACGAACTTCTGCGCGTTGTCGCTGTCCGTTCCTGACGTGCCGGTAGGGCGCTCGCCCGCCGGGGTCGTACCGGCCGGCTGCGCGGTATCTTCCCTGGGACGCTCGCAGGCGGTAGAGCTTATGACGAGCGCAAGCGCAAGGATGAGTTGTGTCGCTTTACACATCTGTTTGCACCTCTCTCTCAAACTGCAAGAGAGGTGCAAGCGACGGGCCCGTTATGGCAGCGCGGCCGTTGTCGTTCTCCGCCCGCGTTCCGCCTTCTGCTTGTCGACCATCTTCGCGACATCGGCGCGAAGCTGATCGGCGTTGTACGCGATGCCGTCCTTGATCGTCCACTTGATCCCGATCACCCGCTCGGCCTGCCCAGTCTGATCGTTGAGCTTCACGGCGCCGGTGGCGTACAGCACTTTGAAATTCTGCAGCGGGTTGTGCGACACGACGACCATGTCCGCCAGCAGCCCTTCCCGGATTACGCCGAACTCGATCGGCTTCCCTTTCGGCTCGTGCAGCGTCAGCGCGCCGTTCATCGTCGCCGACTGAATGACCTCGAGCGGATGGAAGCCGGCTTCCTGCAGCATCTCCAGCCCGTTGACGTAGCCGAAGCCGTAGGTCTGATAAATGAAGCCTGAATCGGATCCGGTCGTGACGCGACCGCCCATCTTTTTGTAGTCGTTCACCAGCTTGAACCAAACCTGATAGAAGTTCCTCCAGGCGACTTCGTCTTCGGTCGTCCAGTCGAACCAGTACGCGCCGTGGTTGCGGCGGCTCGGCTGATAGAAGTCGTACAGCGAGGGCAGCGTGTACTTCTCGTGCCACTCGGCGTTGCGAAACTTCTGTGTGTCCCGGCCGGCGGAGTAGATCGTCAACGTCGGATCGAAAGTGGTCCCGAGCTTCAGATGCTCCTCGAGATACGCCTTCCACTCGGGGCCGCCGGGCGTGTGGATCTTGTCCCACAGGCGCGCGACCTGCCCGAAACGCCACTGCTCGTCGTCATAGTTCATGTCGACCGGCCAGGGCTGAACCACGTAGTCTTTCAGCAGCGACTCGAAGTGGCCGTAGAAGTGCGTGACGGTGTCGAGGCCCGCGCGGGCCGCCTTGATCGCGTTCATCTGCGCGACGCCGGTCTGCGCGAGATGGGCGGTCGTGCCGAGCCCCAGCGTCTTCGCTTCGTCGCAGAGCGCTTCCATGATCTCCGGCCGGTGCGAGCCGAGCTTCAGGCCGTCGATGTTGTTCTTCGCCGCCCAGCGGACGTACTCGCGAGCTTTCTCGGGCGAATCGATCTGACCGCCATCCCAACCGGCTCCCGGCCGCTGATAGTTGAAGATGCGGGGTGCCACGATCTCGTTCCGTGCGCTGCGGTCCTTCTCGCGCGACGAGATCTCCTGGCCGGCCAGCGATACGCCGCGGACGGTCGTCACCCCGTGCGCGAGCCAGAGCTTGTAGGCGTACTCGGCCTCGGCATTCTTCGGTGGCCCGCCCGCATGGACGTGCAGATCGACGAAGCCCGGGAGGACGTACATACCCGTCGCGTCGATCTCGAAGTCGGGCCGGTCGGGCGCGCGGTTGGTCCGCAACGGCAGCCCCGGCGTGCCGGCACTGCGAATCGATGCGATTCGGTTGTTCTCGATGATGATGTCGACAGGACCGCGCGGAGGACCACCGGTGCCGTCGATCAGCGTCGCGCCGCGCACGACCAGCGTCTTGTAAGGGCCTTTGCCCTCGTCCGACCGGCGGGCCGGCGCGGCCACCAGTCCCTCACGGTCGCTTTCCGGCCCGCGTGGGCGCTGCCCCTGCGCGGTGACGTGTGCGCCAGGACCGAGTGTCAGCGCCGCGAGAACGACGGCGCCCGAAAGCGCCAACCTTGGACTGGTCGACATGTTCCTCCCTGCCCGTGGAACCGCGATTCTACCCCAGCCGACTGAGACCATAGCTGTCCGGCCTCGCTTGGCGTAGAATGACGCTTCCCCTATCAGCCCCGTTACAGGAGGTCGTATGCCGTTTCGCCCCGCTCTCCGGCGCGCTGCACTGCTCTGTGTGGCCTGTTCGTGGTTCGCACCCTCCGCCTTCGCGCAGACGGAGCAGCCAGCCGCGACCACAGGCGCCGCCGCGAGCTCAAAAACCTGGATCGGCCGTGAGAAGGAGTTCGAGGAATACATCAAGACCGCCGAAATTGTCAGCATGAAGGACATCCCGATCGGGGTCACGAAGCCGCAGAAGGCGGAGCTGGCGCCTGGCGGGCTGGTCGCTGCGATCGCCTGGAAACATATTCCGCCAAAGCGGTATCAGGGCTACTGGGAGAGCTACAAGTCCGAGATCGCCGCGTATGAGCTCGACAAGCTGCTGGGGCTCGGCATGATTCCGCCGACCGTTGAGAAGCGGGTCAAAGGAGACCTCGGCGCCGCGATCATGTGGTGTCCGGAGGTCAAGAGCTTCAAGGACACGGGCGGCCCGCCGAAGAACATCCCGCCGCAGCAGATCGCCCGCTGGAACAAGCAGATTATCCGTACGAAGATGTTCGACAACCTGATCTACAACATGGACCCGAACTTGGGGAACTGGCTCGTGGATCCCGCGTGGAACCTGATCCTGATTGACCACACTCGGTCCTTCACCACCGAAAAGAAGATGGCGCATGCGGACATGGGACGGATCGACGTCGAGCTCTGGGAGAAGATGGAGGCGTTGACCGAGGAGTCCGTGAACGCGGCGCTTGGTGAGTGGATCGGGAAACGCGAGATCAAGGCGATGCTCGAGCGCCGCGACAAGATGCGCGAGATCATCGCGCAGCTCGTCAAAGACAAGGGCGAAGCGAACGTAATGGTAAAGTGAGCAGCCCTAAAGGCTGCGCTACTCCAGAAACTGCGGCTCGGGACGCTCCTCGGCCGCCTGCTCCAGGTGCGGGTATCGCATCAGAATGCGCGCGCAGGTATTCCATCTCAGGATCGCGTCATCGTTTCCCGCGGGACGGAGCGTCTCGGCTCGTTCGTACCAGGTCATGGCTTCGCGGAGCCATTCGAACACCGACGACGCTGATCCCGGTCCGCCGCGATCGAGCAGCGCTTTCGCACGCCGTTCGCGCACGATGCCCGAATAATAAGCACGCTCGTAGTCGTTGGCCAGACGCCGCAGAAGCTCGTCCGCCTCCTGCGCCGCCCCCGTCGCATGCTCCCCGAACTGATCGGTGAGCGCGAGCAGGAGCACGATCAGCGCCTGCTGGTGGCTCGGCTCGACATCCAGCACGTCCCGGCAGATGCTTTCCGCTTCGGCTGGCTCGTTGAGGAAGCGGTAGCGCTCCGCCTTCGCCAGCGCCGGTTGAATGGCGTCGCGCGACAACGGTTTCAGCTGATACATCGTCCCCTCCGGCAGGCCTTCCGCCTGCGCTACGTCTTTACAAGCCGCAGCACCTTTCGCAACGGGTCGTAGTACTCGTCCACCACGCGCTCCTTGAGCGGGATGATGGCGTTCTCCGTGATCGTGATGTGCTCGGGGCACACCTTCGTACAGCACCTAGTGATGTTGCAGTAGCCGATGCCGAACGCATCCTTCAGTTCGGCGAGACGATTCTCCGTATCGAGCGGATGCATTTCGAGCGCCGCCGCGTAGACGAGAAAGCGCGGGCCGATGAAGCTCTCGTGGAGATGATGGTCGCGCAGGATGTGACAGACGTCCTGGCACAGGAAGCACTCGATGCACTTCCTGAACTCCTGCACCCGCTCGACGTCCTGCTGCCCCATCCGCCACGTGCCATCGGGCGCGTCGGGCGGTCGTGGCTTGAACGGCTTGATGCGCTTCTTAACGGCGAAGTTCCATGAGACGTCGGTGACGAGATCCCGAAGCAGCGGAAACGCCTTCATTGGCTGGACGGTGACCGGCTCATCCAGGTTCAGCGTGCTCAGCCGGGCCATGCACATCAGCCGCGGATTGCCGTTGACTTCCGCGGAACAGGAGCCGCACTTGCCCGCCTTGCAGTTCCAGCGGACCGCAAGGTCGGGCGCCTGCTCCGCCTGGATGCGATGCACCGCATCGAGCACGACCATCCCTTCCGAGACCTCGGTCGGGTAATCCTGATACGCGCCGCCCGTGGCGTCGCCTCGCCAGATTCTGAAGGTGGCTTTCATGCGCCGACCCTGAGCCCCAGGCCCCAGGCCCCAAGCCCTGAAATCATTTGTTCTCCTCGATGATCTGTTTCAGTTCGGCCGGGATTTCCGGAATAGGAGTACGACTCACCTGCATCGCGCCGTCGCGGCCCTTCCGCACGACGATGTTGAAGCGGCCGAACGCGGGATCTTTGTCGGGATAGTCCTCGCGAAAGTGCGCGCCGCGGCTTTCTTTGCGCTCGAGCGCCGACCGTGCGATGGCCTCGGATGCGATCAACAGACTGGGCAGGTCGAGCGCAGTGTGCCAGCCCGTGTTGTACTCACGGTGCCCCGTGATCCCGACGCGGGCGGCGCGTGCCCCCAACGATTCGAGGCACTGCAGCGCCCGGCGCATTTCGGTCTCGACGCGAACGATGCCCACCATGTCCTGCATCGTCTCCTGAAGATCGTGCTGCACCTTGTACGGGTTCTCGCCCGCCGCGCCGCGATCGAACGGCGCGACCGCGTCTCGCGACGCCTGCTCGACCTGGCGATCGTCGACCCGCCCGGGCCGCTGTTGCTTCGCAAAGACGGCCGCATGCTCCCCGGCGCGCTTGCCGAACACGAGAAGGTCGGAGAGCGAGTTCCCGCCGAGCCGGTTCGCACCGTTGATCCCGGCGGCGCACTCGCCGGCGGCGAAGAGCCCGGGTACCGTGGACATCTGCGTCTCGGCATCCACGGCAATCCCACCCATGATGTAGTGCGTCGTCGGGCCGACTTCCATGTCCTCGCGGGTGATATCGATATCAGCCAGCTCCTTGAACTGATGGTACATGCTCGGGAGCTTCTTCTTGATGTGTTCCCCGGCGTTCGGCAGCTTCTCCTTGATCCAGGCGATGTCGAGGTAGACGCCGCCGTGCGGGCTTCCCCGCCCGGCCTTGATCTCGCGGACGATGGCGCGCGCGATGTGATCCCGGGTCAAGAGCTCGGGCGGACGGCGCGCCGACTTGTCGCCCTGCGTGTATCGCCAACCCTCCTCGGGGGTGTCAGCGGTTTGCGCGCGGTACAACTCCGGTATGTCGTCGAACATGAAGCGGCGGCCTTCCTTGTTTTTCAAGATGCCGCCTTCCCCGCGCACGCCTTCAGTGACGAGAATGCCCTGCACGCCGGGCGGCCAGACCATCCCGGTCGGATGGAACTGCACGAACTCCATGTCCATCAGGTCGGCGCCGGTGTGGTACGCGAGCGCGTGGCCGTCGCCGGTGTATTCCCAGCTGTTGCTCGTGATGCGGTACGCGCGTCCCACGCCGCCGGTCGCCAGAACGACGGCGCGCGCCTTGAAGACCCTGAAGCGTCCGCGTTCCCGGTCGTAGCCGAACGCCCCGACGACACGCCCGTCATCTTTGAGGAGCGTGAGAACAATGACTTCCATGTGGACGTCAAGGCCACGATGGACCCCGTGATCCTGGAGAGTACGGATCATCTCGAGGCCCGTGCGGTCGCCGACGTGCGCGAGGCGCGGGTACTTGTGGCCTCCGAAGTTCCGCTGGAGGATGCGGCCGTCTTTGGTGCGATCGAAGAGCGCGCCCCACGCTTCCAGTTCGCGGACGCGGTCGGGCGCTTCTTTGGCGTGCAGCTCGGCCATCCGCCAGTTGTTCACGTACTGGCCGCCGCGCATCGTGTCGGCGAAGTGCACCTTCCAGCTGTCGCGCTCGTCGACGTTGGCGAGCGCGGCGGCGATTCCCCCTTCCGCCATCACGGTATGCGCCTTGCCGAGCAACGACTTGCAGACGAGGCCGACGCGAACGCCGGCCGCCGACGCCTCGATTGCGGCGCGGAGCCCCGCGCCTCCCGCGCCGATGACGAGCAGATCGTGCTCGAACGTCTCGTAGCTCAGAACAACCTCCAGTCCGACCAGATGCCCATCGAGCACAGCCGGACATAGAGGTCGGCGAACGCCACGGAGAACAGGCTCGCCCACGCCCAGCGCATGTGTCGCCGGTTCAGGCAGCTGACGCAGTCGTACACCGCGCTTTGGACGCGCAGATGCGACAACTCGTCGCGTCGGCCGCCGGCCAGGTGACGCAGCGAGTGGCAGCCGACCGTGTAGCCGCCAAGCAGAATGACGTTCGCGAGGAGCACGAGGGTGCCGACGCCGGCGCCAAAACGCTTTTGCCCTGTAGCGGCGTCGACGAACCACAGCGCATTCCACACGTCGATGGACAGGATCACGATGAACACGACCGCGAGATACAGGAAGTACCGATGCACGTTCTGCAGGATGAGCGGAAACGACTGCTCGCCCCAGTATGTTTTGCGCGGCTCACCGACCGTGCAGGACGGCGGGTCGGCCCAGAAGGCTTTGTAGTACGCGCCGCGGTAGTAATAGCAGGTGACGCGGAATCCGCCGGGCGCCCAGAGGATCAGCAACGCGGCCGAAAACGGAATCGCGCCAGGCCACCAGCCAGGCTTCGGTCCAAACCAGCTGTGTTCGCCGGCACCGAACAGGAGCGGGGAGTAGAAGGGGGAGAGATACGGTCCGCACTCGTAGTGCGTCCCCTGGAACGCGGCCCATCCCGAGTACACGAGGAACGCGCTGAGACCGACGAACGTCGCGAGCGGCTGCAGCCACCACGCGTCGCGCCGCGCTGTTCGGCCGAGACCCGCGCGGGTCATCGGAAGCGCCGTCTGCGCCATCGAGCCTCCTCCCGTCAATCCGCCGTGATCCGCGGTGATTCGTCGCCCACCATAACGATGGCGGCGCGACATTTCAATAGGGCGATGGTAGGCTGAACAAAGCAGGGCCCATGTCGACCGCCCGGATCCTTACGTTCTCCGCCGCCCGAATACTCCTCGTCGGCCGGCAGGATGCGCTTCTTTCTCAGCTTCGACAATTCCGGACGCCCGCCGAAGCCGGCGTGGAAGCCTGCGAGGGTGACGTGGATGCGCTCCAGCGTCTGCGGTCTGGGCCGGTGGACGTGCTCGTTACCGACCCGGAGACGAGCGTTCGCGCCGACCTCGCGTTCACGGAGGAGGTCCGGCAGACGCGTCCGGGCGTGCGGATCATCGTGCTCGGTCCCTCCGCCGCTCCCGAGGAAGTCATCGCCGCGATTCGCGCCCAGGTCTTCGCCTGCTACGCGGCGCCGTTCGATTACATCGAAATCGCGGGGATGGTGGTGCAGGCGCTCGATCAGCCGGACGCGGACAACGGCATCCAGATCGTCTCCGGCCTGAGCAACTGGTTCACGCTGCGCGTGAGCTGCCATCTCGTGACGGCCGAGCGGCTCATCAACTTCATGACGCAGCTGCGGTCGGATCTGCCGGACAACGAGCGCGATCTTCTGATCGCGGCGTTCCGAGAGATGCTGATCAACGCAATGGAGCACGGCGCCGGGTTCGACTCGCGCAAAGTCGTTGAAGTCACTGCCGCCAAAACGGCGCGCGCCATCGTCTATCACTTCCGCGATCCCGGGAACGGATTCAGCAAGGAATCGCTCACGCATGCGGCGCAGACGCCCGCGATGGATGATGTCACCGCGAGCGCGGAGGAGCGCGCGGCCCGCGCGCTGCGGCCGGGCGGGTTCGGGATGTTGATCGCGCGGCAGGTCGCCGACGAGCTCGTCTATAACGAGCCGGGGAATGAGGTCCTCCTGATCAAGCACATCGACAAGATGTCGAAGACCCAGCGCTACTGAACGTCCTTCAGCTTGATCGAGCGGCCGATTTTTTCGAACACCGGATCGTAGGCGGGCGCCTCGTCCTCGGGCGCGATCGTCAGGTAATAGAAGAGATTCCCGTCGGCCAGGAACGTCGTGAAGACGCCGATCAGCTCCGTCTTGCCGATGGCCGATCGGTTCGCGAGCGGCACGCCGAGCGCCGAGCGCTGCGCGATTCGCGTCTCCTGCGGTTGGCCCGCCTCTTTGAGCTCGGAATTGTTTTGCGCGAAGGCGGTCAGCAGCGACTGCGTCGCTTCCCGCAGATCGCGGGAGGAGGCGCGCGCGACGCCGAACTGGACGCCGTGCGTGAACACGGTCTGGCCGTTGTAGGCGCCGTAGCCGTTCGGCGGGACGACCTTGATCGCGTTGTTCGACGACAGGCCCTTCCAGTTCGAGGGCACGTCGGCTTCGAAGAGCTTGCCGCCCTGAATCTTCGTGAACTGCGCCGACGGGGCCGGAACCGGCGCCCCGACCGTGCCGACTGATTCGGGCGCTTCGCCACCGCCACCGCCGCCCGTCGTGGAGGCGTTGGCAACCTCGGCCATCGACTTCGCCGGCGGAAGGACCGCGAACGTGCTCTTCACACGACTGAACTCGGTGGCTTCGGGCGGCACCTGCGCGATTTGCAGCATCGCCGCTTCCTTCGCGATGTACTGGGTGCGGTTGCCGGGATCCGGGTGGCTGCTCATCCACTGTGGCGCGCCGCCGCTACCCTGCTTCGCGATCGTCTCGAACATGCGGCCGAGATCGCGGGGGTCGTTGCCGGCCCGCGCCATGATCTGCGCGCCAAGCAGGTCCGCCTGCTTCTCGTAATCACGACTGTACTTGAGCAGCCAGGTGCCGAGACCGAACTGGCTGCCTTGCGAAATCATCTGTCCCCAACCGCCGCCAACGACGGCGCCGGCGATCGCGCCCGCCATCTGTCCCCACTGGAACCCCTGCGCCTTGGTGGCGTTCGCCGTGCCATGGCGTAGGAGGACGTGACTCAATTCGTGCGCCATCACGCCGACCACTTCCCCTTCGCTCGACGCGGCGTCGAACATGCCACGGTTGACGAACATCGGACCGCCTGGCAGCGCGAACGCGTTGATCTCCTTTACGTTGACAGGCGTGAAGGAATACTCGAAGACGGGATTCTGGAACTCCGCGGGCGTGGCCGCCACCAGCCGTTTCCCGAGCCGGTCGAGGTACGTCGCGACGGTCGGATCCTTGATGACGGGGTACTGCTTGAGGACCTCGGCGGCCGCCTGTCGACCTAACTGGACGTCCTGCTCTGGCGTGTAATTGTTTTTTGGCCGCTTGATCGGAGTCTGCGCGGCCAGTGGGATGACCGCTGCGAGCGCAACGGCCGTCGACAGCCGAAGGGCTCTGGTCATAGAAGGGTAGCTTACCACCAGCTCGGCAGGCAGTTGATCGGACGAAAGGCTAGCCGGGAATCAGTTTCCCTTCATGCAGCCTGAGGACGCGGTCGCACGAGCCGGCCAGCCGCATGTTGTGCGTGGCGATGAGCGAGGTCAGATTCTGCTCCCCGTGCATCTCGCGCAGAAGGTCGTGCAGCGCGTCCGCGGTGTGCTCGTCCAGATCGCCGGTCGGCTCGTCAGCGAGCAGCAGCGACGGCTGCATCACGAGCGCGCGTGCCACGGCCACGCGCTGCTGCTCTCCGCCCGACAGCATGCCCGGCCGGTGCGTCAGCCGCGCGGCGAGCCCGACACGGCCGAGCAGACCTTCGGCGCGCGGCCGGCGGACGGCACCGTTGAGGCGCGCGATCCGCAGGGGCATCTCGGTATTCTCGAGCGCACTGAACTCCGGCAACAGGTGATGGAACTGGAACACGAAACCGACGTGCCGGTTTCGGAACGCCACGCGCTCGCTGTCGCGCATCGCCGTCAGCACGGCATCGCCGATCCGAATCGATCCGGCGTCGACCGAGTCCAGCCCGCCGAGCACGTGCAGGAGCGTGCTCTTCCCCACGCCCGAGGCGCCGACGACGGCCACCATCTCGCCGCGCTGAACCGTCAAGTCCAAATCGCGCAGCACCGTCAGCGCACCACCCGGCAGGGCGTAAGACTTCGTCAGGCCGGACACTTCGATGAACGACATGTCAATCAATGCTGATTGCTGAGTGCTGAATTACGAGTACCTCAACGCTTGCGCGGGATCGAGCCGGGCCGCCAGCCGTGACGGATAGATCGTCGCGGCGAAGCAGATCACGATCGCCGAGACGATGACCACGACCACGTCGAGCGTCTGAATTGTGAACGGGACATGAGAGATCTGATAGACGTCCATGGGAACGCGGATCAGCTGATAGCGATCGAGCACGTACGACAGCCCCAGACCGCTGGCCGCGCCGAACGCCGTGCCGACCAGGCCGACGACGAACCCCTGCAGCATAAAGATCGTCCGCACGCTCGACGTCTGGCTCCCCATCGTCTTCAGGATCGCGATGTCGCGGTTCTTCTCCATCACGAGCAGGACGAGCGACGCGATGATGTTGAGCGCCGCGACCATGACGATGAGCCCGATCGTGATCGAGATCACCATTTTCTCGATCCACAGCGCCGAGAAGAACGACCGGTTCATGTCGGTCCAGTCCTGGGCGCCGTACTCCTTCCCCAGACGTTCTTCCACCGAGTCGGCGATCGCCGGCGCCTCGTAGATGTCCCGGAGGCGAAGCTGCATGTAGTCCGGCCGGGTCCGGTTCAGCAGCCGCTGCGCGACGGGCAGGGTCACGAATCCGTACTGCGAGTCGAACTCGTAGAGGCCCAGCTGAAAGATGCCGACCACGCGCAGCACGCGCACGCGCGGCATCATCCCGTTCGGCGTGAGGGTTCCCTCCGGCGTGAGGACCTGAACCTGATCGCCGACGAACGCCCCGAGCTGGTCGGACAGGCCCTTGCCTATGATGATCCCTTCGGTCTTCCCCTCGGGCTGCTGAAGATCTTCGATCCGTCCGGACAACATCGAGCGTTGGAGATCGGTCACCCGGCTTTCGAGCCCAGGATCGATGCCCTTGAGCGAGATGAACGCGCGCTCCTGACTCGAATCGATGAGCGCTTTGCCGAGCATCATCGGCGCGGCGCCTTCGACGCCCTCGATCGTCTCGACCTTGCGCGCCTCTTCGTGATAGTCGCCGAGCCCGCCCGCCTTGTAGACGTACACGTGCGCGGTGGCCCCGAGGATGCGCGTGCGCAGCTCCTGCTGCGTCCCCGTCATCAGCGCCAGCGCGACGATGAGCGCCATGACGCCCACCGCGACGCCGATCGTCGAGATGAGCGAGATCAGCGAGATGAAGGCCTGCTTGCGGCCGGCCAGCAAGTAGCGAAGCGCGACGAACAGTTCGAACGGAGTGTCCATTACCTGGGCCGCATGTGCGGAAACAGAATGACGTCGCGAATCGACGGACTGCCCGTTAGAAGCATCACCAGGCGGTCGATGCCAACGCCTTCGCCCGCTGCCGGCGGCATCCCGTACTCGAGGGCGCGGACGTAGTCCCCGTCCATAACGTGCGCCTCGGCATCGCCGCCCGCGCGCTGCGCGATCTGCTGCTCGAAGCGGCGCCGCTGCTCGGCGGGATCGTTCAGCTCGCTGAAGGCGTTCGCGATCTCGAACCCGCCGATGTACAGCTCGAACCGCTCGACGGTATCCGGGTCGTCCGGCCGCTGCTTCGAGAGCGGCGACACCTCGGTCGGAAAGTCGTAGACGAACGTCGGGTCGATGAGCGCGTCCTCCATGACCGTCTCGAAAATCTCCGTCGCGATCTTGCCGGCGCCCCAACTGGGCTGCAGCTCGATGCCGAGGCGGTATGCAATCGTTGCCGCCGGGTCCCGGTGCCGAAGATCGCGTTCATCGACCGGGGTCTGCAGCCGCCGGCCCGCCGCTTCTGCCGCCGTCTGCCGGAGCGAGACCTTCCGGTACGGCGGCATTAATGAGATCTGACGGCCGTTGAAGGTGACCTGTTCCGTTCCGATGGCCTCGCGGGCCACCGTCGAGAGCAGCTCTTCGGTCATGGTGATCAGCTCACGGTACTCGCTGTAGGCCTGATAGAACTCGAGCATCGTGAACTCGGGGTTGTGCTGCGTCGAAATGCCCTCGTTCCGGAAGTTCCGGTTGATCTCGTAGACGCGCTCGAACCCGCCAACCGTGAGCCGCTTCAGGTACAGCTCTGGCGCAATCCGCAGGAAGAGATCCATGTCGAGCGCGTTGTGATGCGTCTTGAACGGCCGCGCCAGCGCCCCGCCGGCGATCGGCTGCAGCATGGGCGTCTCCACCTCGAGATAGCCCCGGGCGTTCAGAAACGTCCGGATCGCGGCGAGCGCGCGGCTGCGGACCTCGAATACGCGGCGCACGTCCGGGTTGACGACCAGATCGAGGTAGCGCTGGCGGTAACGGGTCTCGACATCCGTCAGGCCGTGCCACTTCTCGGGGAGCGGGATGAAACACTTCGCAAGAAACTCGAGCCGCGACGCCCAGATCGTCAGCTCGTTGGTCTTCGTTCGGAACACGCGGCCCGAGGCTCCGACCCAGTCCCCGAAATCCAGCAGCTTGAAGATTCGGAAGTCCCGCTCGGACAGCGAGTCCTGGCGAATGTAGACCTGGATCCTGGCCTGACCGTCGGTGATGACGAGAAAGTTCGCTTTGCCGAAGCTTCGAATCGCGAGCACCCGACCCGCCGTCGTCGTCTCCGGCCGCGCCGCCTCGACCTCCTCAGCGCTCTTCGCCCCGTGCGCCTCCACGAGCTGGTGCACGGTGTCGGTGCGGGCGAACGCATGCGGGTACGGATCGACGCCAAGACGCACGAGCTCCTCGAAGTTCGCGCGCCGTTGGACCAGTTGATCGGTCTCCCGCTCGTGAGTCAGGACTTCTCCTCCAGTTTCTTTCGTATGCCATCCAGCACGCCGTTCACGAACCGCGGCGCCTCGTCCGTGCTGAACAGGCGGGCAAGCTCGACCGCTTCGTTGATCACGACCTTCGGCGGAGTATCCGGAGCGTGGAGAAACTCGTGAACCGCCAGCCGAAGGATCAGCCGGTCGACCACCGACATCCGGTCGAGCCGCCAGTTGTCCGCGCTGGCGGCAATGATCGGATCCGCTTCGGCGGCGCTGGCGCTCGCGCCGCGCGCCAGACGTTCGGCGAGCGCGCGTGCCTCGTCGGTCAGCGGCTCTCCGTCACGCACGCTCCAGAACGTCCGGACCGCGTCGTCGATCGACAGCCGGCCGATCTCCCACTGGTAAAGCATCTGCAGCGCCGCCGCGCGCGCCCGACGCCGGTCCTCGAGGCCGAGCGCCATCCCGTCAGCCAATCGCGCGGAAGAGCCGCGCCATCTCGATCGCGGCGAGCGCCGCTTCCCGTCCCTTGTTCTCCGGCCCCTCGCCTGCCCGCTCGAGGGCCTCGTCGACGGTGTTCGTCGTCAGCACTCCGAACGCCATCGGCACGCCCGTCTCTCCCGACGCGTCGATGAGTCCGTGCGCGACCGCCGACGCGATGTACTCGAAGTGCGGCGTCGCACCGCGGATGAGGCAGCCGAGGCAGACAATCGCGTCCACCTTGCCCGTCTCCGCTACTCGACGCGCGGCTTGCGGGATTTCGAACGAACCGGGCACATCGTGGATCGCAATCGCCTCGCGCGAGGCGCCCAGGCTCACGAGTGTCTCGAGCGCCGCGGCCATCAGCCGGCTCGTGACGAACTCGTTGAACCGGGACACGACGAGCGCGAAGCGCAGGCCGTCGGCCCGCAGGTCGGCGCCCGGCTCCGGAGATCCCTGCTTCACTACTTTCCTTTGAATTGCGGCTTGCGCTTCTCGAGGAACGCCTGGGTTCCCTCGCGCATGTCCTCGGTCGTCGAGATGAGGCCGAAGAGCGTCGCCTCGTACAGCTGCGCTTCCGTGCTGGACATCTCGAGCCCGCGATTGACTGCGTCGATGATGTAGTGCGACGCGATCGGCGCCTTCTCCGCGAGCGCGGCCGCGAGCTGTCTGGCTTCCGCCGCGAGCTCTGCCGCCGGCACGACTCGGTTGACGAGCCCGATCCGATGCGCCTCGGCCGCGCTGATGGCATCGCCGGTGAGGAGCAGCTCGAGCGCCCGCCCTTTGCCAACCAGCCTGGGCAGCCGCTGGGACCCGGCATACCCGGGCATCAGGCCGAGATTGATTTCCGGCTGACCGAACCGGGCCGTGTCCGCGGCAATCCGAATCGTGCAGGCCATTGCCAGCTCGCATCCGCCACCGAGCGCCATCCCGTTGATCGCCGCGACGACCGGCTTCCCCATCGTCTCGATCAGGTCGAGGACGTGCTGGCCTCGATGCGAATGCTCGCGGCCGCCGACGGGCGTCTGCACGGCGAGCTCGTTGATGTCGGCGCCGGCGATGAAGGCCTTGTCGCCCGCCCCCGTGATGATGACCGCACGCACGCCATCGTCATGCTTCACCGCCAGAACCGCGCGCCGGAGTTCGTCGATCGTCTCGTTGCTGAGGGCGTTGCGCTTGTCTGGCCGGTTGATCGTTATCACGGCGACCGCGCCGTCGCGGTCGACCAGGAGATGCTGGTAGGTCATATCGGAAGCGGATACATCAGCCAGCCCAGAACGAGCGCCGCGCCGACGAACGCGCCGAACAGCAGACCACCCGTTCGAAGCTGCTCGCGAGGCTCGTCGCGCATCAACACGGCAAAGACGAGCGAGACGAAGAACGCGAACAGCAACAGGAGCAGGAAATGGGTCATTTCCGTCCCAGCGCGATGTCGTAGGCGTCCAGGACTACGAGCGAATTGAGCAGCCCGGCGACGATCAGGAACGCGTTCCCGTACTCGTACGACGACGCCACCACGCGGCCGGCGCCGAGACCAAAGGCTTTGGCAATGAGGTACGGGACGCCGAGGCCAACATCTGCAATAGCGGCGAGCGCGACGAGTGGCTGCGAAGGCTCGAAAGGAAACAATCGGCCGTGAAGCAGCAGGCCGATGACGAACATCAGCGGCAGCGCGATGAGGAAGACGAGGCCTTTCTGTCGCCGCCCGAGCCAGAGGTGGGCGGCACCTGGAACGGCCCATCCGGTAACGGCCAGCAACGCCACGCTTCCCCGTTCGCGCGGCCTGCTCTTCTCCGCCGTCGTTGCCCGACCGTTCATCTTTCGTAGTCTACCTCACCTTCCGATCGAGCCGCGGCCGTGACCACCCAGGCGGCTGCACCGCCAAGCGGCAAGGCGGCAAGGAACCGCACGACCGACCCTGGATCCATCAGGCCTCGCCACTCGACCATGAGCGTCGCGGCGGTCGGGATCGCGGCAACGATCAGCACGGCACGCGCGGTCGAGGCGCGCGACAAGGAACCCTGAGTGAAAAGCGCCAACGCGCCGCCCGCGACGGCTGACAGGTACAAGCCGGTGCAGCGCGCGCAGACCGGCATCGGCGCGCCGGCTATCCAGAATGAGCGCTCAGGACGCTGGTGACAGATGAAGCTGCCGAAGACGTACGGGAGATCAAAGCCGAAGGGGGCGATGACGATCGCCCCGAGCCAGACTATGGAACCGAAGAGGAGGAAACGGACGAGGATTGCCGGATCTTACCTCACGCCCAGCGCCGCCAGCGGGGCGCGGAGAATCTCGGCGAAGTAGCCGGTCCGAGTGCGCGACCGGACATCCGGCCGCGACAGAACCTGAACGACGACGCGGCGGAAGCGCCCGTCCTTGCGCGCGTTCTTCGGTGCGTACGCGAGTGAGTACTGAGCGCCGAGCTCGGCGGCTATCCGCCCGAAGACGCCGGACAGGTCCTGAATGCGCTCCGGGAAGAAGGCCTGCGCGCCCGTCTCCTGCGCAATTGTCTTCATCGCATAGTCCGACTGCGAAAAGTACCGGCGTGCGGTGCCGCGCCGGGCGGCCGCCCCAGGCGATTGAAGCGAGATCGTGTAGACGCTGACCCCCGCCCGCCGGGCCTGCTCGAGCACGTCGTCAAACGGGACCAGGCTGGCCGTATCCTGGCCGTCGGAGAACACGGCAATCGCCTGTCGGCGGACGTCGCCAGCCTGCTTCGCCGACTGGCCGAACTCGCGCAGCGCGACGTAGATGGCGTTGTGCAACGCGGTGGCACCGGTTGGCTGGAGTCCGTCGAGCGCCGTCTCGAGCGATGCGTGATCGCTCGTAAGGGTCCTTAACACCTTGACGCCGTTGTTGAAGCCAATAACGGCCGCACGATCGCCGCTGCGAAGCTTCCGCAGCACGCCCAGCGCGGCCTCCCGCGCGATCGGCATCTTGTCGACCATGCTCGCGCTCGTGTCCAGCAACAGGATCAGATCGATGGGCACGTCACTCGCCGCGAAGAACGCGAGGTCCTGCTTGACCCCGTCCTCGAACACGGCGAAATCGGTTTCGTGGAGCCCGGCAACGTACTTCTGCCCCTGGTCGGTGACCGTCACGTTGAGGGCAACGAGCTCGACGCTGGTCTTGAAAGGGGATGTTTGGGCGTATGCCGCGGGCGTGGCCGCGGCGGAAAGAATGACCAAGAAGAGAGCGAACTGCTTCATCGCCGACTCCACATAGTTCAGCAGCCCCCGGCTGCTTCTCCTGGCCTCCACTGAGGACCGCGGGCGGCCTGCTCGACCGCACACCACTCCCGCGTTGTGCAAGGAGTGTTCCCCGCAGTGGAAGCGCGTTAGCTGGGGCAGATGGGAGCGCGCGCGATGAGGTCGCGCGCGGTGGGTCTTCTGTTTCCCAGGTACTGACACTGAGAACAACGTCCGGCGCGACCCGGGCGAACGCCGTCAGGATGAGCCTGCGGGATTTCCTTCGCTCAAGAACGGCACTGGACGTTACAAAACTGGCGAGTCGACTGCCGGCGTCATCACACGAAGTGCGTCAATCAATCGTCAACGGGCCGAAGTGCGCTTCGTAGCGCGCGCGGAACTCGTCCCGTGTGTAAGCGTGGCTCTGACCGCCGAGATGCTCCAGCGCGTAGGTCGCCGCGACACTTCCCAGCCGCGCGCAGGTCTCGTACCCAGCGCCTGCCGCCAGCCCCCTCAGGAACCCTCCGCGATAGGCATCCCCGACGCCGGTGGGATCGACGATGCGGTGAGGCGGTACGGCGGGCACTTCGATCCGGCCGTCGTGGGTGTGGATGACGGCACCCTTTTCGCCCCGCGTGACGACGACGGCTTCACGCACGGCGGCGATGACCGCCGGTTCGTCCATCCCGGTCTTCTGCCGGATGATCTCGAACTCGTAGTCGTTGCAGATCAGGATCGACGCGCCGACGAGCCCCGCTTTCAATTCGTCACCATCTACGCGCGCGACCTGCTGGCTCGGGTCGTACATGTATCGGATGCCAAGGGCACGGCACTCCTCGGCGTATTGCCGCATCGCCAGGGGATCGTTGGGGGCCACGATGGCGAGATCGCATCGCCCCGCCGTTCGGAACGAGAGCTCCGCGGCATTCTCCATCGCTCCTGTGTAGAAAGACGCGATCTGATTGTTTGCCTGATCGGTGCTGCAAAAAAACGATGCCGTGAACTTCCCGTCGATTTCGCGCACGAGGCTCGTGTCGACGCCGGCCGCCTCGAGCCAGCGGCGGTACTCGGTGAAGTCCTGCCCTGCCGTCGCCATCAGCACCGGCCGGGTGCCCAGGAGCGCCAGCGTGTAGGCGATGTTCGGCGCGCAGCCGCCGCGCCGCTTGTCCATCGTGTCCACGAGAAAGCTGAGGCTGACGCGGGACAGGTGCTCCTGCAGGAGCAGCTCCGTAAACCTGCCTGGAAACGACATCAGGTAGTCGAACGCAATCGAGCCCGTGACGATGATTCTCATGTGGTGGCGCCCGCCTTCAGGCGGGTTTGAGGTACTTACCAATGATCGGCGCGAGCTCGCGCTTCGTGGCGGCCGGCACCGCTTCCGGCCGGGTGATGAGCGCCGTGGCCAGCGCGGTCGCGCACTCGCACGTGCGCTCGATCGGCAGCTGCTCCACCGCGTTGGCGATGACCTGCTGCGCGGTCTTCGCGTTCTGGGTCAGCGTCGCAATCACCATATCGACGGTGACCTGATCGTGCGCCGGATGCCAGCAGTCATAGTCGGTCACGAGGGCGATCGTGGTGTAGCAGATTTCCGCCTCCCGGGCGAGCTTGGCCTCCTGCAGGTTGGTCATGCCGATGATGTCCATGCCCCAGGATCGGTACAGCTTCGACTCGGCCAGCGTCGAAAACTGCGGCCCTTCCATGCAGACGTAGGTGCCGCCCTGGTGCACTGTCGCGCCTGCCTTCTGCGCCGCGCCGAACGCCACAGAGGCGAGCTTCGGGCACACAGGGTGCGCGAAGGCCACGTGGGCCGCAAGGCCGCGGCCGAAGAACGTGCTGATGCGTCCCCTGGTCCGATCGAAGAACTGATCCGGGATGACCAGGTGCAGCGGAGCATAGTCCTCCCGGAGCGATCCGACCGCGCTCGCCGACAGGATCCATTCCACGCCGAGTGTCTTGAACCCGAAGATGTTCGCGCGGAAATTCAGCTCGGACGGCAACAACCGGTGCCCGGCGCCGTGCCGCGCTAGAAACGCCACTCGCCGCCCCCGGAGAGTGCCGATTACATAAGGACCGGACGGCTCTCCGAAGGGCGTCTCGACGCGCCGCTCCTCACGGTCCGTCAGCTCCCCCATGTCGTAAAGACCGCTGCCACCAATCACGCCAATTTGAACTGTCATTCTTTTCCTTTGCGGCGGGGCCCCACCCCCGCCGCCTGCCACGGCTCGCTACCGCTCGCCGCGCTGATTCCGGCACCCGGCCCCAACCCGGCGTACTGCCACCGACATCCAGCCTTGAGGGATCTATGCGAGCGGCTCCACGTACCGCTTCCCGTCCTTTTCCCGGATGTAACCGGCAGCAATGTTCGGATCGTGCTCGAAGAAGATTAGATACTCGCGCTCGATCGCCTCACGGAGGAACTGTCGCTTGAACGCCAGCGTGTCCATCGGGTAGAGGTCGTATCCCATGATCCACGGCTCGTCGACGTGTGCGGTCGTCGGGAACATGTCCGCGGTAAATACCGCCGTCTTTCCGCGCGATTCGATCATGACGACCTGGTGATACATCGTGTGCCCGCCGCTCTTCCGGACCGAGACGCCCGGCATCACGGTGACGTCCGCGTCGACCAGTTGAAGGACGCGCGCGTCGGCGAGCGGCTGGAAGTTTTCTGCCAGGTAGCTTGCGCGATTCCGCTCGTGGGGATGGGTCGCGTCCTCCCATTCGCCGCGCCGGACCACATACTGCGCGCGGGGGAAACGCGGCCGCGGCTTGCCATCGAGTGACTCCGTGAAGCCGCCCGCATGATCGAAGTGCAGGTGCGTCGCGAGCACGATGTCGATCTGGTCGGGGCTGATACCAGCCTCCGCGAGCGAGTGATCCAGGTGCCTCGTGCGATCAAGGCCGTAGATCCTGGCGCTCTTCTCGTCCATCTTGTCCCCGATGCCGGCGTCGATGATCATCGCCCGCGCACCCCGCACGAGAAGCGGCCGCATCGCGAGCTGAATGCGGTTCTGATCGTCGGCGGGCGCGCGCTTCTCCCAGAGTGGTTTCGGCACAACGCCGAACATCGCGCCGCCGTCCAGCTTGAAAAAGCCGTCACTGAGAGAAATCAGTTCCAGATCGCCAAACCGCATTACCTGGCGTGCCTCGGGCCTCGTGCCCTGTTCCTAGGGCGGTGCCTCGTTCCGCGGACAGCGTGCGCGAGTACCGGTGCGACCTCGATCGCGGTGCCCTTTCGCACGAGGACCGAGGGAACGAGGTACTGACCGGCGCCCGAGGCGCGAGTCCCGAGGGCCGTGAGGTTACTCACGCGACGCCTGCTTGAGCTCGACGAGCACGCCATGCGCGCTGGCCGGATGAATGAATGCCACGCGCGACCCGTGGGCACCCTCGCGCGGCCGGTCGTCGATCAAACGCACGCCGCGGGCCTTCAGCTGTGCCAGGGCGGCGTCAATGTCGTCGACGCGCAGCGTGATGTGGTGCAGACCCGGTCCGCGCTTCTCGAGGTACTTCGCGATCGGAGAATCGGGCGCGGTGGCTTCTAGCAGCTCGAGCGCGGCTTCGCCCGCCGGTATGAAGTGCGCCCGGACACGCTGGGACGCAACTTCTTCAGGCGTCTCGATCTCGAGCCCGAGCGCGTCGCGGTAGAAGCGCAGCGCCGCCTCGAGGTCCGCGACGGCGATACCGATGTGGTCCAGCGTGGCTTTCATCCTTTTATGGCCCTGTCGAGAATCTGCTGCGCCGCCGTAAACGGATCGAGCTCGCGCGCGGCGATCCGATCCAGCATTCCCTCGAACTCACCGGCCGAGAGCACGCGCTGCTCGACGTGCTGCAGAAATCGGCTGCCGACCAGCTCACGTAGACGGAACTCCGCGCGCGCCCGACGGCGCGACCCGAGAGCCGACTCGGTGTGCTTGCGAAATCGCTCGATCGCGTCGATTAGCTCCGGAATCCCCTCTCCCGTGGTGGCCTCGGTCTTGAGAACCGGCGGCCGCCAGGCTCCGGCCTCGAACGTCTGGAGCGCCAGCATCGCTTCAATCGACGCCGCAGTGCGGTCGGCGCCTTCCCTGTCCGCTTTGTTGACGACAAAGATATCGGCGATTTCCATGATGCCCGCTTTGAGCGCCTGTACCTCGTCGCCCGTTCCGGGAACGATCACGACGACCGATACGTCCGCGGTTCGCACGATATCCACTTCGTCCTGGCCGACGCCGACCGTTTCAATGAGGATGAGATCCTTGCCGGCCGCGTCGAGCACGATGGCGGCGTCGCCCGTCGTGCTGGCGAGCCCGCCAAGGTGGCCGCGCGTCGCCATGCTCCGGATGAAGACGCCGGCGTCTCCGGCATGCGCCTGCATGCGCACGCGGTCGCCGAGGATGGCGCCGCCCGTGAACGGACTCGTCGGATCGACCGCGATGACGCCGATGGTTCGGCCGCCAGCGCGCCAGCCGGCGATGAGTCGATCGACGAGCGTGCTCTTGCCGGCTCCGGGCGGCCCGGTGACGCCGACGAGATACGCCCGCCCGGTCCTCGAAAACAGCTCGCGGACGAGCGGCGCCGCATCGGCCGCCTCGTCTTCGACCAGCGAGATGCCCCGTGCGACGGCGCGCGGGTCCCCGGCCAGCACGCGCTCGGCCAGCGTCACGCGTTCAATTCCCCAACAGCTGGCGGGCGATGACGAGCCGCTGGATCTCGCTCGTCCCTTCGCCGATCGTGGTGAGCTTCACGTCGCGGAAGTACTTCTCGGCCGGGTAATCCTTCACGAAGCCGTATCCACCGTGGATTTGCACCGCGTCTTCGGCGGCGCGCACCGCGATCTCGCTGGAAAAGAGCTTCGCCATCGACGATTCGCGCGTCATCCGCTGACCCCGGTCCTTCATCCAGGCGGCACGGTACGTCAGCCAGCGCGCCGCCTCGATCTCGGTCGCGTGATCGGCAAGCTTCCACTGGATCGCCTGGAACGAGGCGATCGGCTGACCGAACTGCCGGCGCTCCCGCGCGTAGTCACGCGCGGCTTCGTAAGCCCCCTGCGCGAGCCCGACCGACAGGGCAGCGATGCCGATCCGTCCGGCGTCGAGCACCTGCAGCGTGTTGATGAACCCCTGGCCCTCTTCGCCGAGCAGATGCTCCGCCGGCACGCGGCAGTCCTCGAAGAGGACCTCGCTCGTGTCGCTCGCGCGCATCCCGAGCTTGTTTTCCTTCTTGCCGGCCGACATCCCTGGCGTGCCCTTCGGGACGACGAACGCGGAGACGCCGCGATGCCCCTTGGTGCGGTCGGTCAGCGCCATCACGACCATCACGCCGCCGATCCGTCCATGGGTGCAGAAGCTCTTGGATCCGTTGAGACACCAGCACTGCCCCTGCTTCACGGCCGTCGTCCGCATGCCGGCGGCGTCGCTGCCGGCGCCAGGCTCGGTCAGGCCCCACGCGCCAAGCATCTCGCCGCGCGCCAGCGGCCCGAGCCACTGATCTTTCTGGACGTCGCTGCCGAACATGTTGATGTGGGCCGAGCAGAGCCCGTTGTGTGCGGCCACCGACAACGCGATCGACGGATCGACGCGGGCGAGCTCTTCGATGCAGATGCAGTAATCGACCGCCGTCATCCCGGCACCGCCGTAGCGCTCGTCGATCTGGATCCCCGTCAGCCCCAGGGACGCGAGCTTCGGCAGCAGGTCCATCGGGAACTGCTGCGCTTCGTCCCACTGTATGACGTGCGGGCGGATCTCGGCTTCCGCAAACTCGCGCACGGTCCGGCGAAGAAGCATCTGCTCTTCGCTCAACCGGAAGTCCATCTCAGCAATCTATCACGGGCAGGTCGAGAGGCTGGAGGCTCGAGCCGATAGAATGATCGAGTATGCAGAACGCTTCCGCTTCACGGAGCTTCGGCCTGCGCGCGTCGGCGGTCGGTTTTCTACTCGCAGCGATTCTCTGCCCATCGGCGGCCCGCGCCGATGCCACGTTCTTCCTCGGGTCCACGCTGACGCCGCATAACCGGCTCGCGCGTGGGGCGGCGATCGGCGTCAGCCTTCTCGTCGTCGGCTTCGAGTTCGAGTACTCGAACACATCCGAGGACGAGGATACGTTGTCTCCATCTCTCATCACTGGCATGGGCAACGTGCTGGTGCAGCTGCCCGGCTCGTTCTCGCCGTACGGAACCATCGGAGGCGGCTTCTACCGGGAGCGTCTGGGCGAGCTCTCGTCGGAGACGCACTTCGGCTCGAACGTCGGCGGCGGGGTCAAGATCACGCTCGCCGGTCCGCTGCGTGTGCGGTTCGACTATCGGCTGTTCTCGCTGCAGGGGAACCCGAGGGAATCGAAATCCCACCGGTTCTATGCGGGACTGAATCTGATGTTCTAGGGCCTAGGGCTTGGGCCTGCGTCTGCGGGGTTCGGGGCTTGGGGCTCGAGGCCACCCAAGCCCCAGTCCCCAAGCCCCATGCCCCAGCCGGCTAGGGAGCGCCGAAATTCGCGATGACCGAGAGGTTGAGCACGTTCTGCCCCGCCGCGAGCGAGTCGGTATACTTCTTCCAGACGTCCTGCACTTCAGCGGCCGGCAATCCTTCCGACAGAATCTTTCCAATCGAGTAGTCGGCGCCTTTGACGGCCGGGTCAATCACGAACAGATAAAACACGTTTCCATTGGGGCCGGGTTCCTGCGCCTTGAAAACCTTCCAGCTCGCCGCCTGCTGCTTCCGCACGGGATCGGTGGCCTTCAGGAGCGCTTCCTTGATCTTGGCTATCGCCGCCTCGAAGTCGGCGGTCTTGTCGGGCTTCACCTGGTTGAAGATGACGCCCGCATCCGAACCGAAGACGCGACCGGCGGGCTGTGCAGCGGGTTGCGCCGGTGCAGGTTGTGACGGTGCCGGTTGTGACGGGGGCGGTTGTGACGGCGGCGGCGTCTGAGCGGCGGCGGCCGCAGCAGAGCTGACGACGAGAGCGGTGATCAGCGCGGCAAACGAGCGCATTCAATCCTCCTCAAATCGTAATCCCCGAGCTGGCAAAGACCGTTACTTTACCACAATGAGCCGCGAGAAAAGCTCGTTGGACACGAGCATCCCTTCCCGCGTGAGCGCCAGGCGGCCGTCGTTCTGACGCAGCAAACCGGCGTCGAGGAAGGGACCGACGGCGTGACCGAATCGCACGAGAAGATCGACGTCATACCGCGCGTTGAACTCTGCCAGATCTATCCCTTCTGTTAACCGAAGACCCGTGAACGCCGCTTCCTCGACGCGCTCGTCCGCGGTCAGCGTCCGGCGCTCGGCCACAACACTCGCGCCCGCCCGAATGCGCTCGACGTACTCCGACGTCCCGGCAATATTCCGCCAGCGCGTGCCGGCATCGGTCGAGTGTGCGCCGCAACCGAAACCGATCCATTCGCCGTCCTGCCAGTACTTGAGGTTGTGGCGCGACGCGTAGCCGGGCCGCGCGACGTTCGAGATCTCGTACTGGCCGTATCCAGCGTCGTCCAGCGCTGCCATCGCCGTCACATACATGTCCGCGGCGTCCTCGTCGGGCGCCTGCGACCACCCGGCGCGCGCCATCTCGTCGCGGAGCGGCGCGTTCGGGTACACCTCGAGGATGTAAAGCGACGCGTGCTCCGGCCCAAGCTCGATCAGCTCCGCGACGTTGCGCCGCCACCGTTCGACGGTCTGCTGCGGCAGCCACATCATGAGGTCCAGGCTGACGTTGTCGAACCCTGCGGTTCGCGCCTCGCTGACGGCCGCCCGTGCGCGGGCCGCGTTGTGCAGGCGTCCCAGGCGCGCGAGCTCCTGGTCGTCAAATGATTGGACACCGAAACTGAGGCGGTTGACGCCGGCGCGCCGAAAGTCCTGCAGCCTCAAAGCCGAGGCGGTCTCCGGATTCGCCTCCATCGTGACTTCGGCGTCGGCGCTGACGTCGAACGCGTCGCGGCACGCGCCGATCAGACGCCCGATCTCGGAGGGTTCCAGAAGCGACGGCGTACCGCCGCCGAAGTAGATCGTGTCGGCGCTCCGGCCGTCCCCCGCGCGCGCGATCTCCGTTTCGATTGCCGCAACGTACTGCTCCTTCAGTCCCGCGTCGAACAAACCTCTATTGAAGTTGCAGTAGTTGCAGATGGCGCTGCAGAAAGGGATGTGGAGATAAAGGCCCAAACCCATTGGCGATTGTGGATTGTGGATGCTATGTGCCCGCTTTCCCACCGGTCCAGCCGAGATCGAGTTGACCGGTCGGAAGCTTGGCCTTGGCCATCGAGCGCGGGCGCTTGGCCGGATCGCGGTGACTGGCGCTCCCCCGCCGCTGGAGCTCGGCGAGCTCTCTCGGCGTCGCATCCGGTCCCAGCTCGCGATAGTCCACGCAGTGCTCGATGCTCACGAAGTCGCACATCTCGTGCAGCCGGGAGAAGACCCGCACGCCGATCCGCTCGCGCAACGCCTCGGCGGGCGATTGCGGCGGCGTCACCAGCGGATAGTTCGTCGTGAACACCGTGGGACGGCTCTCCGTGTACCGCGTGTTGACGATGAGGTTCATCGTCTCGTCGACCCAGTCGGTCAGCCGTTCGGCGCCGAGGTCGTCCAGGACGAGCAATTCTGCTTCCATGACCGGCCGAATCACTTCGAATGCGGTCGTACGGACAACCGGGTTGTACGTGTTCCTGATCGCGCTCAGCAGCTTGGTCGTTTCGAAGAACAACCCCCTGACGTTCGCGCGGTTGATCGCTTCCTTCAGGATGGCGACGGCCAGGTGCGTCTTCCCCACGCCCGGCGGACCAATGAGCAGCAGACCTTTCTGGCGGCTGGGAATCTGCTCGATGAAGCGCCGCGCGCGGCGAACGGCTTCGACGAGGCTGTCGTTGTAATCCTGAAACCTGTCAAGATCGCACTTTTCGTACTGCGGCGGGATTCGCGCGTCGGCGAGCAGTTTCGCCGTCAGCCCGGTGCGCCAGCACTCGCAGCGTTCGACGCGGCGCACGCCGTCGCGCTCGACGGGACGCCACCCGGTGCCGTCACACAGCTCACATGCCATTCAAACCTTCTGGATTCTGAATTCCAGATTCTAGTTCAAGTAACTCCTCAGCCCCGTCGCTCGCCGCGATCGCCGCAGCTTGTCCTTCGCGCGCGCCTCGATCTGCCGGACGCGCTCTCGCGTAAGGTGCAGCCGGTCGCCGATCTCCTGCAGCGTTCGTGGATCGTCGCGTCGGCTCAGGCCGAAGCGCAGCGATACGACCTGTCGCTCTTTATCGTCGAGATCCTTGAGCGCGTCCCGGATTTGATCGTGGAGCGCCCGCCGCACGAGCGCCGTTTCGGCCGGTGGCTCGGTCGCCTGCTCCAGCTTCTCCCACAGCTCCGGGCCGCCCGGATCGCCGGCCGGCGCATCGAGCGACACCGACGCCGCCGAGGCGGCGCGGGTCTCGCCCGTCAGCAGATGCAGGATCGCCTGCCGCACCCACCAAACCGCGTAGGTGATGAACTTGACGTTTCGCGCCGCGTCGAATCGGCGCGCCGCCTCGATCAACCCGAGGTTGCCCTCATGGATGAGATCCAGAAACGGGACGCCGAACGTCCGGTATCGCTTGGCGTAACTGACGACGAATCGAAGGTTGGATTCGACGAGGCGTTTGACTGCTTCTTCGTCCGCCCCGGCGCTTTCCTGGATGCGGCGGGCGAGCGCGTGCTCTTCCTCGGGCGTCACGCGCGGCAGCCTGGCGATCGCGCGCAGGTACGCGTGGAGCGCGTCTGTCGCTTCGTCCACGCGTCGCATGGACAAGATGATACTCGATCTATTTCTGCTGCTTCTTCGGCGACAGCTCGTCGTGAACGGTCACCTGCGGGGGCGCGGGCCGGACGAGATCCGACGGCGCGGACTTGACGAGCGCCGTCGTAAGACGCTGCTCCCAATCGCCGACGCCGCGCGCCATCTCGCGTTTGACGTAGGCCAGGAACTCGTTGACCTCGCGCTGCATCTGCTCCATCTTCCGGCGCATGTTCAGGATGATCTCAACGCCCGCGAGATTCACGCCGAGATCCCGCGTGAGCGACAGGATCGTCTCGAGCTGCTCGAGATCTTCCTCGGAGTACAGCCGGGTATTACCCTCGGTCCGGGACGGCTTCAATAACCCCTCGCGCTCGTACAGCCGCAGCGTCTGCGGGTGGATGTTGTACTTCTGCGCCACCGCGCTGATCATGTAGTACGCCTTACCCGTCTTCTTCGACATCGCTACTTTCGAACGCTTTCCTGGTTGATCCGGCCGAACTCGCGGAGGAGCTCCTTCGACCGCTCGTCGATGACGGCGGGCAGCGTCAGGCGGACCTCGATGACGAGGTCGCCCGTGCGGCCATCGCGCCTGGACTGGACGCCCCGGCCGCGCAGCCGGAAGCGCTGGCCGGTCTGCGTCCCCGGCGGAACCCGGACCGTCGCCGGTCCATCGATCGACGGCACGCTGATGCGTGCGCCGAGCGCCGCTTCGTGAATCGCCACCGGCACCACGATGTGGAGGTCGTTGCCGTGCCGCTGGAACTCTGGATGCTCGGCAACCTGAACGGTCAGGACCAGATCGCCCGTGCGGCCGCCGCGCCGTCCGGCATGACCGCGGCCCGGGACCTTCACCCGATCGCCATTGGCAACGCCCGCCGGAATCCGGACGCTAATCGATTCGGTCCGCGGGGTCATTCCCTGGCCCGCGCAGGCGGTGCAGGCCTGATGTCGTTGCCGGCCGGACCCGTCGCACGCGGCGCAGGCTTTGGTGAAGACCATGTGGCCGCGCGCCCATCGCACGCTTCCGACGCCGCGGCAGGTCAGACACCGGCCTTCCGGCGTCCGGATCGCCCCGGCGCCGGCGCAGATGGAACAGGTTTCCTGGCGCGTGAGCGTCAATTGACGTTCCGCGCCGCGGATGGATTCCTCGAACGTCAACGACGCCGACGCGTGTAGATCAAGTCCCGGCTGCGGTTCCTGACCCGACGGCGGAGGCTGGAACACATCCGCGAAGAGCTCGCCGAACGTCGCGGCTTGAGGTCCGTCGACGATCGACGAGAAATCGAACCCGGCGAACGAAACCGCTACATCCGGCACGACGGAGAGTCTCCCGCCAGTCTCGTCGTAGCGCCTGCGCCGCTCCGGGTCCATGAGCGTCTCGTACGCCTCGGAGATGCGCCGGAACCGGGTGTCGGCCGTGTCGTCGCCCGGATTGATGTCCGGATGATATTTCCGCGCGAGCCGGCGGTACGCTCGTTTGATCTCCGCCACGCTCGCGGCGGGCGTCACGCCCAGAACGATGTAGAAGTCCATTGGTTAACTTCTGGGTTCAAAATCGCTTACTTCTTGTCCTCCTCGACAACTTCCGCATCGATGACGTCGCCGCCGCCTTCTGCGTTCGGACGAGCAGACGTTTCCGCGTCACCCGGAGGCGGCGCACCGGCGCCCGGCTGGGATGCGCCCTGTGCCTGCTTGTACAGGGTCTCGCTCGCCTTGTATTGCGCCTGATTGAGCCGCTCCAGCCCGCTCTTCATCGCGGCGGAGTCGTTCTTCTCGATGGCGCTCTTCAAGTCGGCCATCGCCGACTCAATCGCCTGACGGTCGGCGGCGCTCAGCTTGTCGCCGTTCTCGCGGAGCATCCGCTCCGCGCCGTAAACGGCGTTGTCAGCATGGTTGCGCGCCTCGATCTCCTCACGCCGCTTCTTGTCTTCGTCGGCGTGCGACGCCGCTTCCTTCACCATGCGGTCGACCTCGTCCTTCGCCAAGCCGCTCGACGCGGTGATCGTGATCTTCTGTTCCTTACCGGTGCCGAGATCCTTCGCCGACACGTTGACGATGCCGTTCGCGTCGATGTCGAACGTGACTTCGATCTGCGGAATCCCCCGCGGCGCGGGCGGCAGGCCGATTAAGTGGAACCGGCCGAGCGTGCGGTTGTCGCGCGCCATCTGCCGTTCACCCTGCAGAACGTGCACCTCGACGCTCGTCTGGCCGTCGGCCGCAGTCGAGAAGATCTCGCTCTTCCGCGTCGGAATCGTCGTGTTCCGCGGGATGAGCGTCGTCATGACGCCGCCGAGCGTTTCAATGCCGAGCGACAGCGGCGTGACGTCGAGGAGGAGCAGATCCTTGACCTCGCCCGCGAGGACGCCCGCCTGGATCGCCGCACCGACTGCGACGACCTCGTCCGGGTTGACACCCTTGTGCGGTTCCTTGCCGAACAGATCTTTGACGATCTGCTGGACGCGCGGGATGCGCGTCGAGCCGCCGACGAGCACGACTTCGTCGATGTCCTTCGGCTGCACGCCGGCGTCCAGCAACGCCTGCTTCACCGGCTGCACGGTCTTCTGGAGCAGATCCTCGACGAGCGATTCGAACTTCGCCCGCGTCAGCTGCATCGTCAGGTGCTTGGGTCCGGTCTGGTCAGCCGTGATGAACGGCAGATTGATGTCGGTCTCCATCACGGTGGAGAGCTCCATCTTCGCCTTCTCAGACGCCTCCTTCAGACGCTGGAGCGCCATCCGGTCTTTGCCGAGATCGATGCCGTCGCTCTTCTTGAACTCCGAGACAATCCACTCGATGATGCGCTGATCGAGGTTGTCGCCACCGAGGTGCGTGTCACCGTTGGTCGCCTTCACTTCGACGACACCTTCGCCGACCTCCAGGATCGAGATGTCGAACGTGCCACCGCCGAAGTCGTAAACCGCGATGAGCTCTTCCTTCTTCTTGTCCAGACCGTAGGCGAGCGCCGCGGCGGTCGGCTCGTTGACGATCCGCATCACTTCCAGGCCGGCGATCTG
>DATAEE010000318.1:0-19937 GCA_036258175.1 Vicinamibacterales bacterium | reverse complement strand
CCCCGGAACAACCACGGTGTTGACGATTACAGGCGGTGGATTCACGGCCGGCATGGCTGTCGGCGTCGAGAACGGAACCGGCCCAGCGCCAATCGTTCGAAGCATCACGTTCGTGAACAGCACGACTTATCGAATGACGGTCTCAGTTAAGAGCGGTGGCGGCAAACAGGCGAGATACTGGGACGTGCGGGTCGGGTCGGCCGTTCTGCCGAGGGGTTTGAAGATTCAGCCCTGACCGCCGGAATACATCGCGCCCGCGAGCCATGCTCGCGGGCGCATGGACAATGGACGCAGTCCGGTGCCATCCTCAAGAAAAACCGCTATTCGTCTGCCTGTAGCAGCCTTGCGATTCGGTTCCGAAGATCTTCAGATCTTCCGCCGACGCGTGTCGCGTGTTAGCCTGCGGCCCGCGCACGTCGGCGCCGTCATCGCCAGTCTTCGCTCGTGATCAGCTGCGACTGAACGCCGCGCGCCGCTCGCGCCAGCGGCGCACGAGGGCGCGCGCGACGCGATGCGTCGCGACAAGAATAACGAGCCCGATCGCGAGCGAGATTGGGATCACCCAGTAGCCGCCGACAGGTCGGTCAAACGGCACGCCACCGTCGGCGCAGACTCGATCAATCGCTGCTGTCGGGGAGAGTTTTCCGCCCGGCTGAATCAGGGCTCAGCACACGACCCGTCACGCGAGCGTCTGGCGAACAGTCGCTTGTCGCGATCGTCCTGGCGGCGCGGCCGAACGGCCGTGCGCCCTGCCCCGGATCGCGGTCGCGCATCCGCCGGCGGATGTAATTGGTCAGATAGCGGACGCGGTTTTCGTGGAAGAACGCTTCGCCGTGGCGCATCCGCATAACGGCCCACATCCAGGCCATGAGCGTCGTCGCAAGCCGTCGATACAAGAAAGGAGGCACGCCAAGGATCGCACCCCTGGTGATCGGCTCGACGAGCCGTCCGTCCAGGTCAATGGTTTCGAGCAGCCGCAACTTTCCGTGCACGTCGCCGTAGCGGCCGTACCAGCGGCGGAAGTACTGCTTGGTCAGCCGTTCGGGCGGCACGTCGACGGTCACGACGACGTCCGGCACGTAGAGGCCCCGGTATCCCGCACGCCAGATGCGCAACTGGAGCTCCCGATCCTGCCCGCGCGGGTATTGCGGAGAAAACCCGCCCGCCTTGTCGAACACGTGCCGGCGAACCGCCAGGTTGGCGGTGATCAGACAGGTCGCCGCCTTCGTGGCGTCCACGACGGCCTCCTCGTCGCCGTGTTCACACAAGGCCAGCGGCGACGCCTGAAGGGGGGTGAACCACCCAGGAACGTGTTCCGGCCAGCGCGCGACCACTCGCCCGCCGATGCAGTCGACGTCCGTATGCCGCTCGAACGCGCGCACGATCGATTCGACCCAATTCGCCGCCGGCTGGCAATCGTCATCCGTGAACGCGATGATCGGCGCCTTCGCCTGCTCAATGCCGGCGTTGCGTCCATAGGAAACACCGTGACGCGGCTCGTACAGATAGGTGACGGAGACTTCGTGGCTGGACGACCTGACTGCATCGACGACACGTCGCGTATCGTCGGTGGAACCGTTATCGACGATCAGCACCTCGAAGCGGACGTTCCCCTGCTGGTCCAGCAGGGACTCGAGCGCCCGGGAAAGATCGTGCATTCGGTTGTAAGTCGAAACGATGACCGACACTGAACAGCCGCGGCCGGTTACTGAGCTCGGCTTCATAAGGGCCCCCAGCCTGTTCGAGTCCGCCACCAAGAGTTATTCGCTCGCCGCACTCGTTCTGCCTGCTGCTTCACGCGCTCACGTTCGGATCGGCCCGTGAGCGACTGATCGTGGAACCGATAGTAGTACAGAGAACAAAACAGCCGCTGCATTGTAAATCGTCGCGCGATGCGGAGCCAGTAGTCGTAGTCCTCCGCGAGCACCGCACGCGGATCGTAGTCCCCGACGGCTTCGTACACGGCGCGCCGGTAGAGAAAGCATCCACCAACGCGGTTCTTGACCTCTAGCCACTCGGGCGGTGGCACGCGCAGATTGCCGACGACCGCTCCATCGACATCGATCTGCCAGGCGTCGGCATACACGAAATCGACGTCGCCGTATGTGCACAAGAAGCGGACCATCTGCTCGATGGCGTCGGGGGCGTAGTAGTTGTCGTCGGACGTCCACGTCAGCAGCTCACCGCGCGCCTGGGCAAACCCCGTGTTCAGCGCTGCCGCCAAGCCGCGGTTGACGGTGTGGCGCAGATACCTGACGCGCGGGTCGTCGTATTTCGCGGCGATGCGAGCCACTCCTGGCCCTGAGCCGTCGTCGACGACAACGACCTCGAGGCGGGTGTGCGTCTGCTCGAGGCAGCTCGCGAGCGACCGCGCCAGGTACTTCGTCCCGTTGTAGGTCGGCAGGACAATCGTCACGAGCACTCCGGGCTCGTACCGTCGCCATTGGCGCACCGGTTCGGCCCAGCGCTCGCCCGCTGTCACACACGGCCACTCCGGGTAGCGGCCATGCACGATGCGGCGGAGATGCTCCGTCCACGCCGGATCGAGCGACACGATGACGTCCGCGTCGGCGGCGCGGAACCCTTCGAGAAGATCCTCGGCCGAGGCACGCGCGAGCACGATCGCGCCGACGCGCGCAACACGGGCGTACCGCGGATCGCGAAGCAGCCACCGCAGCGTACGCATGCGAAGCGTCCGGGACCCGCCGGAGACGTTCACCTGGGTGCCATCCTCGGGCGGCCGCCCGCGCGAATTCGTGAGGAGGATCTCCGCGTACGCCGCATCGACTGGAGCGGGCACGATCGACCGCAGCCGCCGCTGCTCGAACGCCGCCATTTCGGGGGCAAACAGGCAGACCCTCATCGGCCACGCGCCTCTCGCTTCTCTCCGATGGTCGCGAGCAGGTATCCCTGACGCAGCCACGCCGGGCGCGCATCGTTTCGCATCCTGAAGGCCCGAATACATCCGCGCTTGATGCGCGCGCCCAGCGGCATGACGAGGAAATCCAGCGCATGCCGCGCCGCGACGGTGAGCTCACGGACGTCGACGGCTCCCGCACGCGCGAACGGTCCCTTGAACGAATAGGACGGTGTCTCGCCGCCCCACATCCAGGCACCAGTCCGCTCCATGTACCATTTGCCCAGCCGATAGGCGACCGAGGACGCGTTCGGCACCAGCACGATGACGCGCCGGCGGGCGACGCGGAACGCTTCGCGAAGGATCGAATCCACTTGCCGCTCGTCGAAGTACTCGAGGACGCCGCAACCGAACACCGCGTCGACCGAATCGGACGCAAACGGCAGCGGACGCGAGATGTCGGCGACGCAGAACGTGCCGCGGACACCGCACGCGTCGAACATCCGGCGACTGAAGTCGACGTTCGCCGGCGACCAGTCGACCAGGGTCATCCGCCGGCCCTGCCGGGCGAGCAGCGCGGAATGGTCACCGCGCCCGCTACCGAGATCCATCACCGACTCGCAATCGGCGGTGTGCTGGGCGAGCAGCGTCGACCACGGCACGACGTGTCCTCGCGTAAGGATCCGCTCGGCCAGTCGCGCCGGCGAGCCGTCGGTCGAGAGGACCTTCGACCATTCGGCAGGCGAGAGATTCCAGGGACCGTTCACCGACCGCGCAGTCTGCATGACTCCTCGTCCGCGCCTCGCTGCATCGACCCAGGCTTCGACTGCTTTGCCCGCAGCGTGCAGCAGTCGATAAAGAACTTCACCGCCCAACTGATTTCCTCGCCCGGCAGGTACGTGGCGCCCGGCCCGTAACTGCCGTAGAAGCCGCCATTCGCAAGCTGTAGCGGTTCGAGGTATGCGACGGCGCGATCGGCCGGCGCCCGATCGCCGAGCTTGTACCAAGCGATTGCCAGTTGCGCCATGCCGGTGGAACAGATCCACTTCACGCCGGGGTAAGCCGGGATCGCCCCGTCGGGCGATTGGATCGCGGCCGCCTGCGCCAGCCCGCGCCGGGCCAGCTCGATTTCGCCGAGGTCGACCAGCGCCTCCATCATGTAGCCGAAGATGTGCGACAGCGTGCCGAGCTCCGGCTTGAACTCGACGAGGTCTGCCCGCCGCTTGTAAAAGGCCAGCACGTGCGACGCCGCTTCGCTGTAGGCCGGTTCGCCCAGCCGCGTGCCGGCCGCCAGCAGCGGCGGCACCACGTAGAGGTTCGCGTATTCGGTGAACGTGCTGCCGTCGGCGCAGCGCCAGAGTGCATAGGACGGCGTCGACACGCGGCCGTCCGGCTCGATCTGGGTAAGGATGAAGCCGCACGCCCTGCGGATGTTGACTTCGAATTCCGGATGGACGTCGACGAGCGACAGGAACCCCCGGACGGCCTGTGCCGTGTCGAACGTGTACGGCGTCCCGTCGGGAGCGGTGAACGCACCGTCCGGCCGCTGCACCGAGGCCTCCCAGCGCGCCATCTCGAGCGCCATGTCTCGCTCGCCGATGTCCCACAGCGTCGGAATCAGGTAGCCGGTCACTTCTTGCGACCCGATGACATGCTTGTGGTGCGGCACTACTCCGCCGCCGGGCGCACGGTGCGTCCGGATCCACTCGACGGCTCGCGCCAGCGAGGTCTTACCCGCCGGCGGCCGAAACAGCGCCGACCAGGACGAGCGTATCGGCATCACGGACGGAGATCGTCGTCCCACCGGACTTGATCGAGTCATAGGCTGCCTGTATGAGCTGCTGCGCGCGGACGCCGGCGTCCGCGCTGAGGACCGGCGTTCCCGCGCCGCGCACCGCGTCGACGAAGTGATCGATCTGGCGCGCAAACGTGCCCTTGATATCCGTGGCGTTGGCCTTCCGCTTCCAGTCGGACCAGCCGGCGAGCTTATAGGTCAGGCCGGACGGATCGAGGATCGCCGTACCTTGGTGGCCGTAGATCTCCAGATAGGCGGTTGGGGGTGCGGAAACGGCCCAGGTCAGGTCGAGAGTGGCTGTTCCCCCGCGACGCAGCGTGCACCGGATCTGCGCGCAATCCTCTACGGCGAGCGGCCGGCAATTGGCGGACGTCGCCGAGATCGCAGCGATCGGCCCGAGCACGTGTTCGATCAGGTCGAAGGCATGCGAGCCGTTGTCCATGACGATGCCGCCGCCGGCCCGCGCGGGGTCGGCGAACCACGTGCCGCTCATGTCGAGATCGCAGCCGAACATCAGCCGGGCACTCACGATCGATCCCAACGCGCCTCGGTCGACGAGCGCCTTGACCTCGCGGACCTCGTCGAAGAACCTGAACTTGAATGCCGGCAGCAGGACGCGCGATCGGCGCGCGGCGGCCGCCGCCATCCGCTGCGCGTCAGCGGGCACCGTCGCGAGCGGCTTTTCGCACAGCACGTGAACGTCGGCATCGAGCGCATCGACGACGATGTCGCAGTGCGACGTGGGCACGCTGCACACGCTGACCGCATCGAGACGTTCGGCGCTCAGCAGCTCCCGATGCGAGGCGTAGGCGCGCCCTCCCGTCATCGCGGCCAACCGTTCGGCGGCCATCCGCGAGGTGTCGGCAAACGCCACGAGCTCGACGTGTGGATTGCGTTGGTAGGCGCCAACGTGCGACCGCCCCATCTGTCCGCATCCGATGACGGCGACCCTGATCCGCGTAGCTGTCGGCGGCGTGGCAACGGCCGGTGTCGCCGGTGTGGCAACCGCCCGGGTCGCGGGTGCCGCGACCGTAAGAGAGGCCCGGCTCGTTCGGCCACGACCCTCGAGGCAACGCGCCACCACATCCGCGGCGTGCTGCACGCGCTGAGGCGTCCAGCTCTCGTCGAGCGGCAGTGTCAACAGGCGGTCCAGGCCCTGCTCCGCCTGCGGACAGAGACCAGGGCCGTATTCGTAAGTGACCTCTGGCTCGTGACAGGTGAACGGCCACTGCGAGGTGCCGAACGTTTTCTTAGCGGCGAGCGATTCACTGCACAAGTAAATCGGCTTACCGATGTAGCCGCCCGACGCCCACACCTTGTGCGGACGCATTTGTTCCGCGAGCGCGGCCGCGTTGCCGTCGCTGATGGTGGCTCCGTACACCCAATAGGAGGAGCGAGCACCCGGCGTCACCGGCAGCGGCGAGATGCCCTCGACGCTGGCGAGCCGCTCGGTCAGTCGCGCGGCCAGCTCACGGCGCTTGTCGACGACCTCTCGAAGCTTCGCCAGCTGCGCGAGCCCGACCGCGCCCACGAGCTCCGTCATGCGGTAGTTGGGCGCGTGAAACAGATAGGCGCGCGGACCAAATCCCTTGCGTGCCCAGCCCTTGTCGACGAACAGCTTCATCCGCTCCGCGAATGCCCGATTGGCGGTCATCGTCATCCCGCCATCCCCCGTCGTCATCAGCTTGGACTGCTGGAAGCTGAAGCAGCCGAGTTCGCCGAGCGTGCCGACCAAGCGGCCGCGGTACTCGGCGAAATGGGCTTGCGAGCAGTCCTCGATGAGCGCGAGACGATGCCGCCGGGCAACGGCGATCAGCGCATCCATGTCGCACGGGTTGCCGAAAAGGTGCACGGCGATGATCGCCTTGGTCCGCGGCGTGATCTTCCGCTCGAGGTCGATCGGATCGAGGTTAAACGATGCGTCCACGTCTCCGAACACCGGAATCGCGTTCTGCTGGATGATCGGAATGATGGTCCCGAGGTCGGTGATCGGCGTCGTGATCACCTCCGCGCCGGGATTCAAGTCGAGCGCGCCGAGCGCGACGTGAATCGCCGCCGTACCCGACGTGGACGCGACCGCATATGGCATGTCGTGCGCTTCGGCGAACGCGCGCTCGAACTGCCGGACCAGTTGACCGTCGACGGAACAGAGGTTCTGTGACAGGAGCGCCGTTCGCAGAAGTTTGAGCTCCGCGGGTCCGTAGGGTGCGCGCGACGTCCTGGCGCGCGCCGGCTTCATCAGGTAGTCGTACACGGCATCGGATGCCGCGCCTCGAGCGCGCTTCAGGAACGGCCGCAAGACGTCCCGTACTTTTTTGGGCGTCATACGCTTGTCGTACTGCTTTCGACGGCTGCCAGTGCATTGACGTCCACGCCGCCGCGGCTTAGAAGAATCGAGACGATGCGATCGGCGGCGCGGCCATCGCCATACGGGCACGGCACCGCGGGCGCGCGGCGGTCGCGCGGCGCGCGCAGCCGCTCGCCGACAGCGCCGACGATGATGTCGTAGGCCGTGCCGACCAGACGGGCGCCGCCCGCCTCGATCCCTTCGGGCCGTTCGGTCGTGTCGCGCATCACCAGCGCCGGCACGCTCAAGCCCACGGCCTCCTCCTGAATGCCTCCCGAATCGGTCAACACGAGCTCGCAGCGCTGCATCAAGTGCACGAGCGACAGGTAGTCGAGCGGCTCGAGCAACGCCACGCCTGGTTGGCCGCCGAGAACCTCGTGGACCGGCCGCCGCACATTCGGATTGAGATGAACGGGGAACACGAAGCGCACCCCCTCGGATCGGAACTCGCTCGCCAGATCCCGAATCGCCCAGCAGAGCTCAAGAAGCGGCGCACCAAAACTTTCCCGCCGATGCGCAGTCACGAGCACGATCCGATCCGTCCGGCGAATCGCCGCGAGCGGGCCAGACGACCAGTCGTACGGGCGCGCGGCTACGTCTCGCAAGGCGTCGATGACCGTATTGCCTGTGACGTGGATATCGCTCGCGCGACAGCCTTCGCGCAGCAGCGTCCGCCTGGCGCCGGCCGTCGGCGCGAAGTAGGCATCGGCGACGAGGTCGGCGACGCGTCGATGCACTTCTTCGGGGAACGGGCGATGGCGGTCGTGCGATCGCAGGCCGGCTTCGACGTGCCCGAACGACACGCGGTTGTAGAAGGCGACCATCCCCGCCGCAAACACCGTGGCGGTATCCCCCTGCGCGAGGATCCAATCCGGCGACACCTCCCGCACGACCGCGTCCAGCCGCCCCAGCATCTGGCCCGTAAGCTGAGCCAAACGCTGATCCGGCTGCATCAAGGCGAGGTCGAGATCCGGCGCGATGCCGAACACGTCGAGCGCACTCTGCACCATGTCGCGGTGCTGCCCCGTCGAGCATACGATCGAGCGCACGTGCCGGGGATGCCGAGTCAGGCTCTTCACCACGGGCGCCATCTTGATCGCCTCCGGCCGCGTCCCGACGATAGAGAGGGTCGTCAGCATGGCAGCTACGCGGGACGGAAGAGCGCGGCCCGCATCTTTCCCCAGACCGCCCCCGGATCGAGGCACGACCACAGGCGGGCGATCAGCCGGCAGCGGCCGGCTTGATCCATGGCCCCCGCCAGTCGGTACCATCGCTCGGCGCGGTGATAGTGATGCGCCATCGCCCGCGGCCCTCCCTGCCTGAGCATCGCAACCCAGTGCTTCCCCACCACCTGCTCGTACGCCCGGCCGTTGCGCCGGAGGTCCTTGGACATGGCATCAGCATGGTCGCGGTTGTAGATGAACGTCGGCTCGGGCTCGAACGCGAACTCATGACGATCCGCCAGCCGGATCGCCGTGTCCCATTCCTGGAAGGCGATGATCCCCTCGTCCAGCCAGCCGATGCCCGCGAGCGCCGAGCGCTGCACCAGGAGCCCTGGGAACACCGGCCCTTCGCGCTTCAACAGATCCGCATGCACGAGGCCGGCGAGGCGCGGCACGTGGTAAGGCGCCAACACACCGTCGGCGTTGCGCACCAGACACGCGGAGTGCACGACGGCGCGTCCCTCACGTCGGGCCCGACAGAGCCGCACGTGAATGCTGTCCGGCAGGAACTCGTCGTCCGAATCGAGAAATGCCACCCACTCTCCGCGCGCGGCGCGGATGCCGCTGTTGCGCGCCGCCTGCGCACCCCGTCGCGTCGCGTGGCGGACGAGCCGTATCCGGGAGTCCTGGCGTGCAATGGCTCGGGTGAGGTCCGCGGTGGCGTCAATCGACCCGTCGTCCACGACGAGCGCCTCCCAGGTGGGATACGTCTGCGCGCGGACGCTGTCCAGACAGCGGCGAATCGTTTGCGCTCGATTGAACGCGGGGATGACCACCGAGACGAGCGGATGGTCCGCGGCCACATTCACGTGGACCGCGTCCGGCATCTCGGCAGGGTGCGCCACGTCGAGACCGAAAATGTCCAGCAGGGACGCGCGTTCCTGCTCCCACGAGTAGCGTTCGCGAGCGCGACGCCACCCGGCGAGGCCGAGCCGCGCGCGGAGGTCGGCGTCCTTAGAGAGCGTCAGCAGGCAGTCCGCCATCGCGCCGGCGTCCCCCTCCTCCACGAGCAGGCCCGTGGATCCCTCGACGACGGCTTCTGGAATGCCCGCGTGCCTGGTCGAGACCACAGGCAGCGCCTGCGCCATCGCTTCGAGGATCGCCACCGGCAGCCCCTCCTCGTCGCCTGTATCCGGATCCGTCCGGCTGTGCTGCACGAAGACGTCCGCGTCGCGCATCGCCTGAAGGACCGCCTGGCTCGGCTGAACGCCAAGCAGTCGAACGCGGTCGCCAAGGTCGAAGTCGCGCACGTATCGCTCTGCTGCCGATAACAGCGGCCCGTCGCCGATGAAGTCGAGGGCCAGTTTCGGATGCCGCTCGGCCGCGAGGCGAAACGCTTCGAGCGTCAGGCACGGAGCCTTTTTGGCCACCATCCGCCCCACCGCGAGACATCGCACGACGTCCCGTGCGGGACGCTTGACCGGTTCGTGCGGTACGTCGACGCCGCACGGCACCAGGTGAATCCGATCGGAACGAAGCCCGAGTTCCAGGAGACGCTGCCGGCTCGCGTCGCTGACCGTGATGATCCCGTCGACCAGGCGATAGTCGAGGTACCTGGATCGCCACTCGGCCGAACGCAGCTTAGTGGAGACGTCGTAGCCGTGCGCGTGGGCGAAGAAGCGGATCCCGGCACGGCATGCGAGCGCCACCCACTGGTGCGACCACGTCAGATACTCACCCATCACCACGTCGACGCGCTGGTCGCGAAAAAATGACGTGAGTCGCCGCTCGCGCGCGGCGTCCAATTGAGCCTTCGCCCGACTGCGGCGCAGAGTCCAGCGGTGAGGCTGAGCGCGCGGGCCGAGCAGAAGTCGCGGCGCTGCAGGCTCTAACACATCACGGTTCTCGATGTCGGCAGCCACCGCTGTTTGGCCTGGCAAGAGGTCCTTCATATGCCGCGTGATGAACGTCTCGGACGCCGTCCCTATCGTCGGAGCGATGACCGCAAGCATTGGAGCCATGGCTGATGTGCGGCTACCTGACCCGCACCGGAGTCAGCGTCTCGCCGCGCTCCGAGGGTGTTCGTCGGGATGCGCCCACGGCGTTGCAGCCTGCGGGCCAGGCATCGATCGACAATCGAGGCATCGCCAGCACCTGCCGCAGGTACGTCTCGCAGGTGAGGATCGCGATGAGGCTTTCGGCGGCGACCGGCCATTCGGCGTCGTTGGTCAGCGCCGTGCGGGCGGCGCCCGCCAGCAGATCGTCCACGAGCAGCGAGCCGGCCAGCAGGCGCTCGCGAACGCGGTGCTCGCAGACGGCCGCCGGATAATCGACGAACCACTGATTCGATGGCGTCTTGCGCCTCTTGATGCCGACGAAACGCCGGGCGCGCCGCTGCAGGTTGCGGGCGACTCGAATGTGCGGCGATTCCCAGAGCCCGCGCCCGGTCGCCAGCCATGGCAGGTTGCCGAAGAATTTCGGATGACGTTCACGCAGGAACCGGTTGTAGAACCGGTGGCCCGCCCGCTGCTCTTCGGGCAACGCCGCGAGAAAGAGCTGAAGGAATTCGAGCCCCACCGCTGGGAAGACCGTCTCGCAATAGGGCGCGAAGCAGCCGGGGCTGTGGAGCACGTAACGGCGGACGCGCTGGCGAAGATGCACGCAGTCGGACGACGGGCCTTCGGCATCGCGCCGAATGTCAGGCGCGGACACCTCCAGCGCCTCGTCGAGCGTCACGAACGGATTCGTCACGAAGCGGCCGGCCATCAATTGCTCCGGCCGATCCCGCCGCTCGCTCCATTGCGCCTGTTCGAGGTGGCTGCCGCCGAACAGCAGGTCGCCGACGACATTCATCGGGCTGTAGCACGTCCCCGCGCGCATCTCCTCCATCGCGATCGCGGGATGGAGGTGGTTGGCGTTGACCAGGCCGTCGGTCTGCCAGATCGCTTCCTCGCGTCCGTGCCACCAGTTCCTGGTGTTCCACTCGCACACGCGATGGTCGATACCGGCGATCTTCGCCACGGCGCGCGCGGGCCCCACTTCCGGCGACCTAGTGCTGCCGTAGGTCACGGCGCGCACCTCGACGCCCTGCTGCAGCAACTCGACGACGAGCAACCGCGAGTCGAGACCGCCGCTGAGGAGCACCGGCGTCAGGCCGGGCCGATGGTGCTGAGCGACGGCGCGCTCCCAGAGCCGAGCGAACTCGTGTTGCGCCTCCGCCGGATCGCAGCGTTGCTGCCGAAGGTCGCCGAACGACCAGTACTGCTGTGTGGTCGTCTGATCGCGGGACACGCGCAAGATGCTCGCCGGCGGAACGACACGGATGTCGCGCCACCAGGTCCGATCGCCGAGCATGTGGTCGAACGCGAAGTACTGGCGCAGCGCGATCTCGTCGATCGCGGGCACGCCGTCCAGGATGGCAAGCAGCGCCTTGACTTCGGAGGCATACGCGAACCAGTCGGGGGTCGCAGCGTAGTAGAGCGGGCGAAATCCGAGGCGGTCGGTCGCCAGCACGAGGTGTCGTTGCCCTTCGAGCATGGCGAGCGCAAACACGCCATCCGCATCGACGATTGCCGGGCGGTTCCCATTGACGAGCGCGCGAGCCGCCTCCGCCGTCGGCGCTCCGAATGTCGAGTGCCCTGCGAGCACGCATTCGCCGTCGAACCAGACGCTGGCCGTCCCGTCCGGCGTGATCAGCGGCTGCGCGGCGGGGTTGAGCACGCCGGCGTGGACGCGTCCCCCGCAGAAGTGCTCGGTCGCCCGGAGTTCGGCGCGCAACCACGGCAGACGCCGCAGGGCGTCGGCCATGCGGCGGCCCATCGCCGCCACCGTCTGCGACGACACGGTCGGCGACGTCGCTAGGACGCCGAAGAGTCCCGGCATGCCAAGGTCTCCGTCATTTCGGCGTCAGCCGTGACGCCGACAGCCCGGTCCTGAGGGGTGAAGCGCCACTGCGGCGCCCAGTAGAGCGGCCCCCAGTACCGCGGACGCGGCAGGCTGGTGCCCCAACCGAACACGTCGTGCTCAAGCACGTGCAGGGTGAACGCGTTGCTGAACTGCGCGTAGTGCCGGACGGTGTTGTTCACGTACACGCACACGAACACCCACACGAAGTAGGTGCCGGCGTTGAGCGGCAGCCGACCGAGATCGCATCGGACGTTCCATCGCGCCGCATCTCCTCGGATGCAGCCGGCGCCCTGCACCACGCTGTCCATGCTGACGATCGGCTCTCCCGACGGGGTCGTAATCTTGATGCCGATGCCCACCGTGCGGTCAACGGGCGGCCGCGCCGCCTCGACATCGAAGTCGAACATCATGGCGTCGCCGCAACGGAGGGTCAGGTCCGCGATCGGATCGCGAGGGCGGAGCACGAACCCGTCGCCGACGTCGGGCTGCAGCGCCGTTCCGCTCGAACGGCGGCGGTTGCCGATCTCATGAATGTATCGCTCGATCACATCGTCGGCGGGGCCGTCGAGCACCAGGCGTCCGCCCTGCAGCAACAGACAGCGCTGGCAGAGCATCCGAATCGCGCCGAGGTTGTGGCTCACGAAGAGGACCGTGCGGCCCGATCCCGCCTGGCTCTCGAGCTGGCCGAGGCACTTGCGCTGGAAGGCGATGTCGCCCACGGCCAGCGCCTCGTCCACGATCAGGATGTCGGGCTCGAGATGGGCCGCGACCGCGAAGGCCAGTCGCACGTACATGCCGCTCGAGTAGCGTTTCACCGGGGTGTCGATGAACTGAGAGATCTCGGAGAAGTCGACGATCTGGTCGAACTTCCGTCGCACTTCGGCGCGCGTCATCCCCAGCATCGCGCCGTTCAAAAACACGTTCTCGCGCCCGGTCAGCTCGGGATGAAAGCCGCAGCCGACCTCGAGCAGCGCGCCGACGCGGCCACGGATCTGGGCGACGCCGGCGCTCGGCACTGTCACCCGCGACAGGATCTTCAGCAATGTGCTTTTGCCGGCGCCGTTGCCGCCGATGATGCCGACCACCTGCCCGCGGCGCACGTCGAACGACACGTCGTCAAGCGCGAGGTGCGCCCGCGATGGCGCGCGGCGGAATCCGTCGCGGAAGAAAGACTTCACCGCGGCGGTCACCTGCTCGCGCACCGTGTCGTGCGCACGAGCGCGGACGCCGATGCTGTACTCCTTCGACAGCCCGTCGACGCGAATCGCCAGATCCGGCGGGAGCGTGGAGAGGTCGGCCGCCATTGTGGTGTGACGCGCGTCAAATCGCATCGGCGAAGGTTCGCTCCATTCGATGGAAGAAGATCACGCCCACGACCAGCAGAATCACCACGCCCGTAGCGCTGGCGGCGAGCAGGGAGGCGGTTGGCGGGGCCGTCCCCAGCCACGCCCAGCGAAATCCCTCCACCACGCTCGCCATCGGGTTCAATCCGTAGAGCCATCGCCAGCGGATCGGAATGAGCTCGATCGAGTAGGCCACCGGCGTGGCGAACATCCAGATCTGCAAGAGGAAGGGCATGGTGTAGGACACGTCGCGGTAGCGCACGTTGATGGGCGCCAGCCAGGAGACCACCGCGATGGCCGTCGCAACCGCCAGCAACAGGAAGAGCGGCGTCAGGAGAATGCTGGCCGTCGGCGTAATGCCGTACCACGCGAGCATCGCACCCAGCACGAGAAAGCCGACGGCGAAGTCCACCAGCCCGGCGACGACCACCCCAAGCGCCAACAGCAGCCGTGGGAAGTAGACCTTCGAAATGAGGTGTCGCTCGGCCACCATGCTGTTGACCCCGCGCGCTACCGCTTGGGCAAAGAAGTACCACGGCACGACCGCCACGTAGGCAAAGACCGCGTACGGAACGCCTTGCGACGGCAAGCGTGCGAGGCGGCCGAAGACGAGGGTGAAGATAAGGGTCGCGAGGATGGGCTGGAGCGCGAACCAGGCAATGCCGATGGCGGTCTGGCGATACCGGACCTTGATGTCACGCCAGATGAGGAAGCCAAGGAGCTCGCGAAATTCCCAGAGATTGCGGAGATCCAGGTCCAACAGTCGGTGTGCCTGTTGAATCGTGGTAACCCGCAGCGCGTCCATGGTATGGCTGCCGTGCAACAGATGTGCCTCGTATCGATGAGTTCTCAGGCGTAGTACGGAAGAAGTTTTCGCACCAGGACCGCTGTTGGGGTGAACGCAGTCGAAAGACTTACCCGATTGTGGTAGCGGACAGCACACCCGACGTCGGAGACTAAGCTGAGCCCTTAAGCAGGATGGCACGCAGCTCGAGCGTATCGACCCTCGCCGTGCGGCATGGAGCTCGCTGGTGAGGGGCCGTCATCGAGCCGGCTCGCACGGATACCGCACCTCGTCGTACGCCACGGCGCGGCCGTTCAACTGCTGCAGCGCCGGGCCGTATTCGTCCGCCCGGTCCTTCCGCACGATCGCGTACAAGCACCTCTTCGGTCCGTTACGAGTCCACGGAATGACGTAGAACGCGTAATCGGCCGGATAGCCGCGCGCGAAGGAGGGCCATGAGCGCTGATGCGGCCAGTAATGCAGCAGGATCAGGGCCGGATCGAGGCCGACCGAGTACCGCCAGTTGGACCGTCCGTAGAGGCTGCGCCTGGCGGCCGGGTCGTGCGCGAGATGACGATCGGTGAGCCCGAGCGGGTCGTGGAGATAAATGTCTGGCGCCTCGTATCCAATCATGCCGATGGCTTCGGCGACGAGGATGTCGTCGCGGAGCCACACGTGGCGCAACGCGCCCCCCGCCTGTCGATAGAGATCCATCCATCCGTCGAAACTGCCGATCCTCGGCGCGAAAGACAGCTCCGCGACGCGCGCATTCGACGCGAGATGCACCGCGGCAACCACCACGACCGACGCGGCCGCGGCTCTTGAACGCCGGCCGAGCCATTCGGCCGTGGCCACGCAGAAACCGGCAATGTAGATGGGCGTCAGGACCGCGACGAACCGGAAGTACGGCATCCAGTCGCCGCCGTTCTGCACCACTGCCGCATGGCCGACGACCAATGGCGCACAGAGCAGCATCAATTCCAGCCGTCGAGCGGGCGCCAAAACGATCCCGGCCGTCACCGCCACGAGCATCATCGCGATTGCCGGGCTCTGCGTGTAAGCGTCGATCACGTATCCCACGCCGCGCTGCAGCACCGGCCAACTGTTACGAAAGGCGTGCGGATCGATCGCCTTCGCGATGACGCTGTTCGGCAGCCATTCGCCGTAGGTGAGGAGGCGCCACAGAAGAATCGGTCCGGTGACCACCGCCCACGCCGCACAGAGATATGCGACGGATCGGATCCTTCCCCGCCCGCGGCCCAGAGCGAGCATCACGGCACACACGAGCGGCGCGAGCACCACGCTCTCGGGCCTCGTGCCGGCCAGCGCGCCGGCGCAGCCGCCTGCGACGATCGGCGCGCGTGTGGATGGCTGCGATGAGTCAGGAGCCGTAGAGAACAGCGCCCAGAAGAAGCAGACCAACAGGAACGAGTACAGGCCGAACTCCAGTCCGATGTAGACGACGCGGAAGTAGAGCGCTGACGTCGCCATCAGGGCGACGGCGACCATCCTCATCCCGCTCGGTACGTTCAGCACGCGCAGCATCCGACTGGTCGCCACCGCGGTCAACACGATCGTGAGGTAGTTGAGCACGACCGAGACGACGTGCACCTTCAGGCCGGTGATCCAGGCGGCGAGCGACACTAAGAGCGTCCAGACCAGGCTCGTGAAGCCTTCGACGTATTCGTTGTCGTTGAACGTGAGCCCCTGGCCGCCGACGAACCTGACCACATACCGGTACACGATGTAGGCATCGTCCAGCGCGGGGCCGATCGAGACGAATGCCGCGATCGCGACGAGTGCGATCAACACCCCGGGCGAAGCCCGCCCGAGCAGGGAGGGGGTCGACGCGACGCTCGCGTCGGCGCTCAGCCGAGTGGGGGACTGGCGTACGCCACTCGTGCTCACGAGACCTGATGATCGATGAAGTCGGCCGTTCTGAGCGCCAGGGCCACCATCGTCAGAGTGGGATTCACCGCTCCGGAGGTGCCGACGAACGTGCTGCCGCCGGCCACGAACAGATTCGACGTGCCGTGCACGCGGCCGTACGAGTCGACCACGCTGTCGCGAACGTTCAGGCCCATGCGGCAGCCGCCCATATGGTGCGCGGCCGAACTATAGGTCTCGGGGAACGTTCGTTCGTCCGCGCCGGTGATCGAGGCGAAACGGTCGAACAGCTCGCGCGCGAAGCGCTCGGTCGCGTGGTCGAACTCCGCGGACTGGTAATGCAGGCGCGGAAACGGATCGCCGAACCGGTCGCGCCGACCTGACAGCGATATGTACTTGTCGGGGCTGGCGACCGATTCCGCATGCATCGCGATCGGATGCCAATGAAGTATCGGTCGCAACTGCTCCGCGATCGCGGCGCGATTGCCCACGGTCCGGATCTCTCGGAGCTTGTGGTACTCGCTCGCCGCCGAGAACTCGACCTTGATGCCGCCGTGGGTTCCCCGCCCCGGCGGATCGAGAAACTGGCAACTCTGCCCGGTCGGCCCGCCGAAGCGCGCCGGATACAACGACGTCCGATACTGCAGCTCCCCGTACCAGGCGTGATGGAACACGAAGTGCTTCCCCAGGTGGCCGGCGTCGTTGCCTATCCCGTCAGGACGCGGACCATCCGCCGACAGGAGCAGCAGGCGCACGGATTCAATCGCGCCGCAGGCGACAACGATGACCTGTGCCGGATGCTCGGTCGGAGTCGCGGCGTCATTCCGCTGGCACAGCAGCGCCTTCGCCCGGCCGGCGCCGTCGACGATGATCCGGCGCACCGAGGTGTTCGTGTGCAGCTGGCAACGGCCGGTGCCGATTGCCGCCGCAAGATGATGATTCGGCGAGTAGCGCGCGCCGATCGGGCAGACGCTGCACATCCCGAAGTTCTGGCAGGGCGGCCGGCGGTCGTAGGCCTGCCGCGTGCGCGCCTGTGGCGTTGTGTGCAGGACGATGCCTGCGGCCCTGAGCTTTTCGGCAATCAGCGCATCGCCGTAGCTCAGATCGAACGGAGGAAGCGGATACGGGCGCGAGCGCGGAGGCGCGAACGGGTTGTCAGTGTCCGTTCCCGACACGCCGAGAAGCGCCTCCGCCGCGCAGTAGTACGGCTCGAGATCGGCATAGCCAAGCGGCCAGTCGTTGCCATAGCGATACAGGGTCTTGGTACGGAAGTCGTTCGGCAGCATCCGGATCGTGAGCGCCTGCCACCGAGTCGCCGATCCGCCGACCAGCATGAACCGCTCATCGTCTGGATTCTTCGCGTAGTCTCCGGAATGCTCCAGATCGCGGATGGTCCGCGGCAGCCTGTACGCGGGATTGTCGTACCGGTAGCGTGTCTTTTCGGTGAACGGCTGCGCGTGCGGGTAGGGATACGGCGGGCCTTTCTCGAACACCTCGACGAGATAGCCACGGTTGACGAGATGGTGCGCGATCGCCGTCCCGACAATGCCGGACCCGACAATCGCGGCGGTCCTCTCGCTCATGCGGCGTTCCGGCGAGCGCGGGGCGGCTTCGTATACCCGTCGAGGCCGCGCGGCGTTCCCGGCCACGATTCGTAGCCGAGGAGTACCCAGCCATCCGTCCGGACGAAGAGCGCGAGAATCTCGCGGACGACATACTGTTCGAATCGGATCCAGCCCCGATCGTACAGATTCATCGCGACCGTACGAATGCCGGACCTGTTCAGATCGACGCGCTCGAGGATTCGCAGGCGCAGGTCACGGTCGCACCGCGAAAATGCGCGCCCTGCGGCACGCGACGCCGCCTCGTCGAGACGGCGCGCAGACTCCTCGTACAGATCCCGATACCCGGAGATGTTATCGGCGCGCCACTGGAAGTAGCTGGCGTAATGGCCCATTTCCACCGGCGTGTCGACGAGCGTGAGTGTGACCGCCTCGAGCGTCTGCAGCGCCTCGGCGCTGAGGGTCCCGGGTGCGGTCCGGACGAGTGTTGGATTGGTCCGCTGGCGCGCGACTGCCACGATCTGTGCCACCGCGTTCCACAGACGCGACCGCAGCAGCCAGGCAGTGACGAGCCCGCCGAGCGCGCACGCGCCGAGCAGCTTCAGGAACTGTCGTCGGGATGCTCTTGCGGGTGGGCCAGGCATGTGCATCAGACATCCGCGCGGCGAGGTCCGTCGAATGCAGCCGCTTGCTGCACAATCGGTAGGCTACCACCAGTTGGCCCGGTGCACGGCGGATCGGAGCGGCTGGGTGGGCGACTCGTCTATTACCCGCTTCGATGTGAACCCTCTCGCAGGTGCATTGAGCGAAGCCTTCATCCCCCCAGCTTCACAGCCCGCCGCTCGCGCCAGCGGCGTACGAGGGCGCGCGCGATCCGATGCGTCGCGACAAGAATCACGAGCCCGATCGCGAGCGAGATTGGGATCACCCAGTAGCCGCCGACGAGAACAGCATCGGTCGGCGCCGGTGACATGGTGCCGAACGATCTCGGAATGCCGTCGCGAACCCACAAGCCGGTGTTGTTGGGAAAGATCGGTTTGAGCGCCGCAACAATGATGAAGCCCGCGCCAATCAGATAGCCCGTGAGCAGGCCGAACGCCGCGGCGAAGCCTGCGAAGCCGGTCGCGGCGACGTGAAAGATGGCTCGCGCGATCGGCACGATCCGGCCGGTCGCCGCTGCCTCCTCCATCGTCTGCTCGGCGGCGTACGCCTGCGCGATCCGGAGCGGCGGGCCCAGCTCGGTCAGCACTCGTTCGAGCGCTTCGCGTTCGTTTGGCACCGCCGTGACCTGCGCCACGCGGTCGCGGATGTGCGACTCGACCTCACGCACCGCGTCGGCCACGACCTCCTTGGGCAGGAACGTGCGGAGCGAGCGCTCGAGCACGTAAAGGTAGCCGCGTACACGCGACTCGCCCGCAGCCCCGAGGATCATGTCCGTCTCCTTTCGCGGGTTGATGCGTTGATGAGGCGGTCGATCTTCGACGTGAAGTCACGCCACTCGTCGCACATCTCCTCGAGCCGGCGCCGGCCGGCTGCCGTCAGCCGGTAGTATTTCCGCGCGTGTGGCGCCTCACCGGAGATCCATTCAGCGGCCAGTAATCCATCGCGCGTGAGCCGGCCGAGGAGTGGATAGATCGTGCCTTCGGTCACGACGAGATCGGTGAACGCTTCGAGATGATGGATGATTTCGAGCCCGTAGCGCGAGCCGGGCGCCACGGCGAGCAGGACCGCCAGCTCGAGACCGCCGCGACGAAGCTGCTCCTGCCAGGACTCGACGGTCATAGATACCTTGTGTCACAAGATATCTACGAACGAACCTTACAAAACGTTCAGGGTTCAGGGTTCAACGTTCAAGGTTAGGTTCAGGGTTCTCGGTTCAAGGTGCGGTTCTCGGTTCAAGGCGCGGTTCACGGTTTCGGAACCGAATCCCGAACCCTGAACCGAACCCGGCACCCTGAACCCAGAACGACACCTTGAACCATGAACCTTGAACCCCGAACCGTACGTACGTAAGGCGGGATTATTCGCAGCGCAGCGCGATCACCGGATCGACGCTCGCGGCGCGTCGTGCGGGCAGATAGCTGGCCAGCGCGGTGATGCCGCCGAGCAGCGCCACCACCGCCGCAACGCACGCACGAGATCGGCGTCCGCGCCGCGCTTGGCGCATCGACAGGCCGGCTGCTCGGCATGGTCCTGGGGCAAGGCCTGACGCTGACGGCGATCGGATTGATCGCCGGTTGGGATTCTGTGCAATCGACACGTACACGCCGGGGCTCGCCTCCTGATCCAACGG
>DATAEE010000317.1:0-24574 GCA_036258175.1 Vicinamibacterales bacterium | reverse complement strand
GTTCGCGACCTCGGCGACGACGTCGCGGGCCGGCTGCGTCGAAGAGGCCGAGGAAATACCGAGGGCGATTATGAAACCATAAATCAACATACGTGTATTTGACTTGTCTGGCGATCTGCGCTATCGTTCCGCCCTGTCCGCTCGCCGCGGACGTTTATCGAGAGTGGCTGAGGGAACAGGCCCGACGACGCCACAGCAACCTGGTCCTTGAACCAAGGTGCTAAGTCCTGCCCGTTTAGACGGGACAGATAAGACCTGAGTTTGCCGATTCCCGGCCGACGAAGCGTCTCATCTCCAGTGCGACGCGGTAGTGTCACATGAGAACGATCCGTATTGGCTTGCTGGGCCTCGGGAACGTCGGTGGCGCAGTGGTGCGCTCGGCCGCACCTGCGTCTCCGTGGATTGCATCGAGTGGCCTGACGTTCGTCTTCGAGCGCGCACTCGTCCGGAACGTCAATCGGCCCGGCCGCCCGAACGTCCCGCTCGTCGACCAGCCGCGCGAATTCCTGGCCGGCGAGTATGACCTCGTCGTGGAAGCGCTCGGCGGAGTCGAGCCGGCGCGAACGCTCGTCACGGCGCTCCTCAAGCGCGGCACACCGGTCGTCACGGCGAACAAGTCGCTTCTTGCGACAGCTGCCCGGGACCTCACAGCGGCTGCGGCTCGCGGCCGCACCGTGTTCCGGTACGAAGCGACCGCGCTGGCTGGCGTCCCCTTCATCGGCACCCTCGGCGCGCGCCCGCTCACGCGAGCGATCGAACGCCTCTCGGGAATCGTCAACGGCACGAGCAATTTCATTCTCTCGTCGATGGAAGCCGACGGGCTCAGTTTCGCCGAGGCTCTCCACCGGGCGCAGGCGCTCGGCCTCGCCGAACCGGACCCGCGGGCGGACATCGAGGGTCGCGACGCGCTCGAGAAGCTCGTCCTGCTGATCCGCCATCTGGGCGGCGGGGACGTAGGGCACGACGCGATCGAGCGGCAGGGCATCGACACGCTCGATACGGCAGACGTGGCCGCGGCTCGCACCTTCGGGGGCTGCCTCAAGCCGATCGTCCACGCCGACCTGCAGGCGCCGGGTGACTGCTTCGTCGGTCCGGCCTTCGTCGAGGAGTCCGATCCGCTTGCACGCGTCGACGGCGCGCTCAACGGCATCCGCCTGGACGGCCGCTTCGTGCGAGGACTCTTCTTCTCGGGTCCCGGAGCTGGACCCGACGTCACCGCCGCCACGATCCTCGATGACATCGTCGAAGCAGTCCGAACCTCCTCAAACCCGTTCGAACCCGTTCGAACCTCCTCAAACCCGATCGACCCTCATCGAACCCAATCGTGGTGGTTCCTAAGGCTCGCCTTCGCGCCAGAGGGTTCGCGTGTGAACGATTCACTGTCGGCTGCAGGCATATCTCTCGAACGGACGTCAAGTCCACGAGCTGACGACGCGCGCATGTGGGCCCTCACGCATCCGGCGTCGCGTGAGTCGATCTCGTCAGCGACTGCGTCGTTGACTGCAAACGGCGTCCGGGTGCTCGCTCTCCGCGTTCTTGAACCACACGTTCCGAAGGACACAAACAATATGAAGTTCGCTACCCGGACCATTCACGCAGCCCAGCCGTCCGACCCCACAACCGGAGCGCTCATCGCGCCGATCTTTCAGACGTCGACGTACGAGCAGGAGGAGCCTGGCATTCACAAAGGCTTCGACTACTCGCGCACGCGAAATCCGACGCGTGAGCGGCTCGAGCGCGTGCTCGCGGATCTCGAAGGCGTCCGGCACGCCGCCGTCTTCGCGTCCGGTCTCGCAGCGGAAACCGCCGTGCTTCAGGCGTCTCTGAAGCCCGGAGATGAAGTCGTGACGACGACCGACGTGTACGGCGGAACGTGGCGGCTGCTCCACCGTGTGTTTCAGCCGCTTGGCTGTGTGATCAGGCAGGTGGATGCGTCGGATCTGGAAGCGGTTGCGGCGGCGGTCTCGAACCGCACTCGTCTCGTGTGGATCGAATCGCCAACGAACCCTAGATTGCTCGTCTGCGACATCGCGGCCATTGCGCGCATCGCGCACGAGCGCGGCGCGCTGCTCGTCGCCGACAACACCTTCGCGACGCCGTTCTTCCAGCAACCGTTCGAACTCGGAGCCGACATCGTCGTACACAGCGTCACCAAATACCTCGCGGGCCATTCGGATCTGATCCAGGGGGCCGCGCTGGCACGCGAGGCCGCAGTGTTCGAACCCATTGCATTTCTGCAGAACGCTTCGGGCGGCGTCCCGTCGCCGTTTGACTGCTGGCTGACATTGCGCGGGCTCAAGACCCTGGAGCTGCGAATGCTCCGCCACGCGGAGAACGCGGCCGCGATTGCCGAGGCGCTGACGAACCATCCGCTCGTTCGTCGCGTGTACTTCCCAGGCCTGTCCGATCATCCTGGCCATACGATCGCGCGCCGCCAGATGACCGGCTTCGGCGGAATGGTCTCGTTCGAGCTCGACGGACGCGTTGAAGATGTCGTGCGCTTCGTGTCGTCGCGGCGGTTCTTCGCGCTCGGCGAGAGCCTCGGAGGGGTGAAGTCGCTGATCTGTCATCCGGTCCGGATGACGCACGCATCAATCCCGCCCGAAGCGCGATCGGCGCTCGGGCTGACCGACACGCTCGTCCGTCTCTCGCCCGGGTGCGAAAATGGGTCCGACCTCGTCGAGGACCTGCTAGAGGGCCTGGAGTCGCTGCGGATTACGCGCGATGCGGAAGCGGCTGCAGTGGTCTGAGCGTGGACCAGGCCGAAGCCTGGTGCCACCTGCTCAGTACTTAGGCTGGCTGGGATCAATCTGATCGATCCACGCCAGGATGCCGCCCTTCAGGTTCTGCACGCGGTCGTATCCGCGATCGGCGAGCAGCCTCGCCGCCTTTGCACTGCGTACGCCGGACTTGCAGTGCACGACGATGTCCGGCGCGCCTGCGCCTCGCGGGATTTCCGCCAAGCGGGACGGCAGCTCGCCGAGCGGCACGAGCGTCGAGCCTGGAATCCTGCAGATCTGGAACTCCTGTGGCTCGCGGACGTCCAGGACGAAAACGTTGTCGCCCCGGTCCAGGCGGCGTTTCAGATCGCCGACGGTCGTCTCAGAGTCCATTTCGCGTGGCTCCACTACCGGCGCGCGGGCGGGCGACACACCGCAGAACTGCTCGTAGTCTATCAACTCGCGGATCGTCGGATGATCGCCACAGACGGGACATGCGGGATCCCGGCGCAGCTTCAGCTCGCGGAAACGCATCCGCCAGGCATCATAAATAAGGAAGCGGCCCACCAGCGGCTCCCCCGCGCCCAGCAGCAGCTTGATCGTCTCTGTCGCCTGGATCGTGCCGATTACTCCCGGCAACACACCGAGCACGCCGCCTTCCGCGCAGCTGGGGACGAGGCCGGGCGGCGGCGGTTCCGGATACAGGCACCGGTAGCAGGGTCCGCCCTTCACGCCGAAGACGGACGCCTGCCCTTCAAATCTGAAGATGCTGCCGTACGCATTCGGCTTGCCGAGAAGGACGCACGCGTCGTTGACGAGATATCGGGTCGGAAAGTTGTCGGTGCCGTCCACGATCACGTCATAGTCAGCGAACAGATCGAGCGCGTTCTTCGACGTCAGCTGCGTTTCGTAGGTGACGACCTCGACCCCGGGATTGATCGCGCCAATGCGCTCGCGCGCCGACTGAAGCTTGGGCCGTCCGACGTCCGGCGTGCCGTGAATGATCTGACGCTGCAGATTGCTGTAGTCGACGACGTCGAAGTCGACGATGCCGAGTCGTCCGACGCCCGCTGCCGCGAGGTAGAGCGCGGCCGGTGAACCCAGCCCTCCCGCGCCGATGCACAAGACGCGGCCGGCCTTCAGACGGCGCTGACCATCCACGCCGACTTCCGGCATGATGAGATGCCGGCTGTACCGCTGTACTTCTTCGTTGGTCAGCGGCGGCCCTTCGCGCGAGCTACGAACGCTCGTGTCTACGGGGGCGCCTCCCGCAACCGACGGAATGATGCTAACCGTATCCCCTGTCTTGACCTCGGTCTCTTCCTTCTGCAGGTACCTGATGTCGTCATCATTCAGATAGACGTTGACGAAGCTGCGCAGGCGTCCGTCGTCCGCATACAGATGTGGGCGAAGGTCGCTGTACGTGGTGATGAGCGTGCGAAGGAGCTCGCCCACCGTTCGTCCTTCGAGCTCGACGACGTCCTGCTTGCCCGTGAAGGGCCGGAGTGGCGTCGGGATAAACACTTTAGTGGCCATGTCTCATGTCCTCGTTTGTTCGAGGCCTTCCTCGTCGAACGCGAGCCGGTCCGCGCGAAGGCGCCAGGACGCGACGGCGCCAGGCGTCCCGCCATCGACTGCGACGATAACGTAGCTCAAGTTCGGCCACGCGTGATCCAGATCGTACTGCGAAGGCCGCGCCGGGTGATCCGGATGCGAGTGATAGAACCCCAGCAGCTCCACCCCCGCAGCGCGGGCCTGTGCCTCCGCGTGACGATAATCGCCGGGTCGCACGAGAAAGCGCCGCCGCGGCCCTTCCTCCGTTTGATTCGGCAGCGGCACCGCCGTCAGGACTGACGGCGCCGATTCGTGAGCCCGCGCATGTCCGATCAAGGCGCCGCAACACTCGTCCGGATACGTCTCCGCAGCGTGACGGCGAATGGCGTCGAGCGCGTCGTCAGCGATCCGCAGACAACTCACGCGTCCTGCTCCCGCCAGAATCGTTCCGAGACGTAGCGTTCAGCGCCGTCAGGAAAAATCGTGACGACGACGCCGTGAGTCAGACGGGACGCTACTCGGAGGACTGCCGCGATCGCCGCGCCGCTCGAGACGCCGGCCGGAATTCCTTCGGTCGCCAGCCGCCGCGTCATCGCGTACGACTCGTCGGTCGAGATGCGCAGATTCTCGTGCGCAAGCGCCGGGTCGTAGATGCCCGGAACGATCGCGGAGTCCATGTGCTTCAGACCTTCGATACCGTGCAGCGGCGCATCCGGCTGAAACGAGATGAGCCGGATAGCGGGGTTCCACTGACGGAGTCGGCGGGACGTTCCCACGAACGTACCGCTCGTGCCCAACCCGGCGATGAAGTGTGTCACGCGTCCGTTCGTCTCGGCCCAGATCTCAGGCGCCGTCGTATCGTAATGCGCCCGCCAGTTCGCATCATTATTGTACTGGTCGGCATAGAAGTACTTCGACGGGGCCGCCGCGAACCGGGCGCGAGCCGCGCGAATCGCGCCGTCAGATCCTTCGAGTGGGTCTGTGAGTATGACCTCGGCGCCGTACGAACGCAGTGCGCGCACGCGCTCAGGAGTGACGTTGGCCGGCACGCAGATCGCGATCTGATAGCCGCGCGACGCGCCGATCATGGCGTACGCGATGCCGGTGTTCCCCGACGACGCGTCGAGGATCGTTCGGCGGAGCGTCAACAGCCCGGAGCGCTCCGCGTCATCGAGGATTCGCCCGGCGGCGCGCGCTTTGACGGAACCGCTCGGGTTGTGCCACTCAGCCTTCGCGTACAGCTCCACTCCGGGCGTATCGCGCTCGAACGCGGTGAGCCGCAGCAGCGGCGTGCGGCCGATTAATACCGGAGCAGAACGCAAATCACCAATCGCCATAAAAGAAAAGGCCCGGAAGCTGTGAGCTTCCGGGCCTCCGAAAACTGCCCGCTGGCGCGATGCGAAGCGGGTGCTAAGTCTGTCGATCGCGCGGGCGGATCGCCTGGCGGAGGCCCGGTGAGGCGCTCCTTCTACAGACGCAGGTCATCGGCCCACGGAACATATATCGGTACTTTCGTCCAGAAGCGGACGGAGTGTCAAGCGCAGCCCCGGACCATGGTACGCTACGCACCCTTCCCCAGGAGACTCGCCGATGGCTGAAGAACAGCAGACGTACGCCAACCACGCCCGGTTCGTCACGGGCTATCACCGGATCGCGTTTCCGCTCCTCGCGCTGTATGCGTTCTGGGCCATTTACCGCGCGGTGACAGCTTTCTCGGTGGACACTTTCATGACGATGATCATGGCCATCGGGGTGCTGTTGGTGACCTTCTATGCGCGCAGCTTCGCGCTTCGCGTGCAGGACCGGGTGATCAGGCTCGAGATGCGCATGCGGCTGCGCGAGATTCTGCCGCCAAATCTGCACGCGCGGATCTCCGAGCTCGCGCCCGGTCAACTCGTCGCGCTGCGATTTGCGAGTGACGCCGAGCTGCCGGCGCTGTGCACGAAGGTTCTCGACGAGCACATCCGGAACGGCAAAGCCATCAAGCTTCTGATCCGGGATTGGCAAGGAGATTACCTGCGCGCGTGAGCCGACCGCTATCGCTCCTCGATCGACAGAGCGGCCCCGAGGTTGACCCAATGCGCCCGGCCGTTGGAATCGATCCGCGCCCACGCACCGTGCGTCTCACGGGGGGCGATGTTCTGGACAGACCGATCTGCCCACTGAACCATATAAGTCTGGCCGACGCGCACGAACGGCAGCGCCTGAGGCGACGTGCTGACGATGCCGTTTACGCCCACATTCCACGGCCCGGACTGTCGCGCGTTCATGTCGTTGACGACCTTGACGTCACCTTTTACGCTCACGTCCCCTTCGACTCGGACTGTTCCTGTACCGGGCCGTGGCACCGTTGACGTTTGATTGGCGAACGCCACCCCAAGAACGATCGTGGCGGCGACACCGGCCCCAACCACGACCGAAACAGCTGACGACTTCACGGGACACCTCCCATCTGCCAGGCGCGGATCGCATCCATTGGATAGATCAACATGATGATGTTCAGCGTCAAGTTGTCACGAATCCAGTAGCCCACGAACGCTTCCATCGCGACGACAAGGGCTACGGTGACCCAGACGGGAACGCGGGAGGCCATCACGAATCCCACCGCCATCATGAGCATGTCGCAGACGGAATTGAGGACGCTGTCTCCGTAGTAGTCGAGCGAGATCGTCACCGAGCGGTAGCGATTGATGATGAAGTCGGTGTTCTCGAAAACCTCCCAAGAAGCTTCGAGCAGCATCGCAATCGCCAGGCGCAGGCCAAGCGGCCAGTTACGCGCAACGAGATGCAACAATCCATAGAACGCGAAGCCGTGAATCACGTGCGAGAACGAGTACCAGTCGGTGATGTGCTGCGAGTTCTCCGAACTCGACACCACGCCGTGCCACAGCTTGACGTAGCCGCACTTACAGATTGGAACCTGGCCCATGAAGAATAGCGTGACCGCGGCCGCAGCCACGATGGCGACCGTGAGAGCCAGGTAGCGGTGCTCGAAAGACCGGGCCGCCAAGGACCTCATTCTAGGGCCGGCAGCTCGACGGATGAGGTCGGGTCGAAAACTTGCTTGACCGACCGAATTGGTCGGATATAGACTCCGAGAGTCGAATTGAGACCGGTTCTCAATTTCGCGAAGGATCTGAAACGAAGACGGCCTGCCGGGCGTGAGAGACCCAGCAGGCCGCTGTCGGACGCTCGGTCCCGGTCAGAACCATTCACGCGCCTGCGCACGTGCGCGTCGACCCCTCGATTGTAGGGTCGGCCTCTGCGCGGCGCAAGGAGCGCTCATGCTCGGCGCGCTGTTGGTCGTCACGCTTCTCGCTGCTCAACCAGGCCAGTCCACCACCACGCTCGATCGTCGCGCGATCAGCATTAGCGGACGCGTCACAGATACCTCCGGCGCCGCCGTTGCGGGCGCCCAGGTCACGCTCCGGCGGCTCGCCACAGGCGAGAGCCGCGAAACCGCCAGTGACGAAACCGGCGGCTACAGGTTCGAGGACGTTCTCCCGGGCGGCTACGAGATCGCCGCGGCGCTCTCTGGATTCGCAACAACTCAACAGGACTTGAACCTTGGGTCGCGGGCGACAGCTATTGATCTCGTGCTGCGGCCGGGCGCGCTAGCTGAGGAACTGGAGGTGCTCGGATCCCGTATGGCCGGCTCCGAGGAGATGCTGCGCCGCATTCCCGGATCGCTCGACCTTCTCACGCGGGATGCCCTCGATCGGTCACACGTGTTCACGACGAGCGAGGCGCTCCGCAAGGTACCCGGGGTCACCGTCCGGGACGAAGAGGGACTCGGACTCCGCCCCAACATCGGCATTCGCGGCCTGAACCCGACGCGCTCGACAAAGGTGCTGCTGCTCGAGGACGGCGTGCCTACGACGTTCGCGCCGTATGGAGACAATGCCAGTTACTACCATCCACCCATCGAACGCTTCGCGCGCGTCGAAGTGCTCAAGGGATCGAGCCAGATTGCGTACGGGCCTGTGACGATCGGGGCGGCCATCAACTACGTCACACCCGAGCCACCGGCGCGTCCGTCGGTCGCCGCGGCCGTGACCGGCGGCAATCGCGACTACTTGAACGGTGACGCCAGCTTCGGAGGCACCTGGAGCGGCACCGGACTGTTCGCCGGCATCCTGCGCAAGCAGGCCGACGGCGCGCGCGACAACGTCCATTCAGATCTGACCGACTTCACCGGCAAGGTGACGCGCCAGATCACGCCGACGCAGAATCTGACGATCAAGGGCAATTACTACGGCGAGGATTCGCAGGTGACCTACAGCGGCCTGCGCGAAACCGAGTACGTCGAAAACCCACGGCAGAACCCGTTCGTGAATGACGCCTTCGAGGGAGACCGCGTCGGCGGATCGGCCGTGCATCGCGCACTGCTCGGGCAGCGGTTCGCGCTAACGACCACCGTCTACGGCTCGCAGTTCGAGCGCAACTGGTGGCGGCAATCGAGCAACTCGGCGCAGCGGCCGAACGACTCCGCCGATCCCGCCTGCGGCGGAATGGCGAATCTGAACTTGACGTGCGGCAACGAGGGCCGGCTGCGTCGTTATACCCACGGCGGCATCGAGCCGCGCGCGCGCGTCGCCTTCGGTGTCGGCGGCGTGCCGCAGGAGACCGACCTGGGCCTGCGTTTTCACACCGAGCGGCAGGATCGCCGCCAGGCCAACGGCGACACGCCCCTCGCTCGGACCGGTGTACTTGTCGAGGACAATCTCAGGACGACGGACGCCTTTTCGGCATTTGCCCAGCATCGCGTGCTCGCCGGTTCATGGACGATCACTCCGGGTATGCGCGTCGAGCACGTACGCCATGCCAGAACGAACCGTCTGATCAACGTCAGCGGCGATGATGCATTGACCGAGCTGGTCCCGGGACTCGGCGTGTCATACGCGCTCTCTCCCGAGACGACGATCTTCGGCGGTGTCCACCGCGGCTTCGCGCCGCCGCGGGCGGAGGACGTCATTAACCACTCGACCGGTGCCGTCGTCGAACTCGACCCTGAGCGCAGCTGGAATTACGAGTTCGGGTGGCGGGCGGGCCTCGGCGCAGTGTTCGTCGACGGCGCGTTGTTCAGGATGGACTACGAGAACCAGATCGTCCCAGCCAGCCTGGCGGGTGGAACCGGGGCAGCGCTGACGAACGGCGGTGAGACGCTGCACCAGGGAATTGAGGTCGGCCTGAACGGCGAGTGGGCGTCGATTGGCGCGTCGCCGCACGGCGCGTACTCGCGACTTGCGCTGACGTGGCTGCCCGTTGTGCGATTCACCGGCACCCGATTCAGCAGCGTCGGCGGGTTCGGGTCCGTCAGCGTCTCCGGCAATCGTCTCCCGTACGCGCCAGAGACGACTGCGACCATCGCGCTCGGCTACCGCCACCGCGCTGGCCTCGATGCGCAGATTGAAGCGCAGTACGTCGGCGATCAGTTCAGCGACGACCTCAATACGGTCGCCGGAACGCCTGACGGTCAACGTGGGCTGATTCCCGCCTACACATACTGGAATACCGCCGCAACCTGGCACATGGCGCGAGGCGGCTCAATCTTCGTGACGGTGAAGAACCTGGCCGATAGCACCTTCATTGTCGATCGGTCTCGCGGCCTTCTGCCGGGCCATCCGAGGCTCGTGCAGGTCGGCACGTCCTGGCGATTCTGATCGGCGCCCGCTGCACGCATATATCGATGGCGCTGAAACTCCGTCAAATCATCTTCTGGCCGCACTTGATCGCCGGCGTCACCGCCGGAGTGGTGATTCTGACGATGTCGGTGACGGGCGTTCTCCTCGCCTACGAGAAGCAGATCGTTTCGTGGGCGGATCGGCGGGCGATCGCGCCCTCGCTGGCCGCCGGGCCACGGCTGTCACCCGAAGTGCTCCTCGCGCGCGTCCGAGCCGCGGAACCAGCAAGCACCATCACGGGCCTGACGCTTCGGTCGGACCCAGGCGTGGCCGCGCTCGTGACGCTGGAACCTAACCGAACGGTCCTTGTCGATCCCTCGAGCGGCGCGATCCTCGGCGAGGGCGCGCGCGGCGTGCGGGCGTTCTTCCGGTTCGCGACCGACGTCCATCGCTGGCTCGCGTTTGGCGGAACCAATCGCGCCACCGGACGTGCGATCACCGGCTGGTCCAACCTCATTTTTCTTTTCATCGTCTGCAGCGGTTTCTATCTGTGGTTTCCGCGTCAGTGGACGTGGGCGCGCGTCAAGTCGGTCGTGCTCTTCAGCGGCGGCCTGCGCGGCAAAGCACGCGACTTCAACTGGCACAACGTGACCGGCGTGTGGTCAGCGATCCCGCTCTTCTTCGTCGTGCTTGGCGCAATTCCGATCTCGTTCCCCTGGGCCAATGCGCTCGTGTACCGGCTCGTCGGAGAGGAACCACCGCGTCCCGCGGCTGCCGCGACGGCGCCCCGAAACGAAAGTGCACCTGCCGGCGATCGATCCACTCGCCGGGAGATCGCACTCGAGGGTCTCGACGTGCTGTGGGCGCGTGCCGAAACGCAGGTCCCCGGATGGCGCAGCATCAACTTGCGCCTGACGGGATCGAGTCAGGCGCCAGTCGTTTTCACGATTGATCGGGGAAACGGCGGTCAGCCGCAGCTTCGCGGTCAGCTCAGTCTCGATCGGACAACCGGTGCCATCGTTAGATGGGAGCCATTCGCGAGTCAAAGCCTCGGCCGGCGAATCCGCAGCTTTCTGCGGTTCGCGCACACCGGCGAGGTTTTCGGAATCCTCGGTCAGACGGTCGCTGCGCTGGTCTCGGCCGGCGCCGTTGTCCTGGTCTATACGGGCCTCGCGCTGGCGTGCCGCCGGTTCGTCGCCTGGAGGCGCAGGACCAACACTCTCGTGGAGCGTCGTTATGAAGAAGTCAAGGAAGCGCAAGAAGGAGCAGTGGCTGGCAGTCGGAGCGTTCGTGGCCTCGACAACGCTGAGCGGGCGCGCGGCGGGTCCGGCACTGGCGAGCGAGAGTACGCCGGTGGATCACTCATCGCTGACACGCGACCTTCTGATCCGGCGGTTTGACCTCGGCTCAATCAACACCGCACTGACAGCCGCTCCCGATCGCGTCAGCGATCCGCAGGAGTCGCGCTCTGTCCGGTTCGACATCCCGCCCGGCACGCTCAGCGCGGTCATCGTCGCGTTCGAGACCGACACGGGCATCAAGGTCACTGCCTCGATCGATTCGATCCTGACCATCCACTCCCCTGGCGTCTCCGGTCTGCACAGCGGGGAACAAGCGCTCAGGCAGGTGCTCGACGGAACGGGCGTCATTTATCGATTTACCGCGCCGAACGCGGTGACGCTGCATCTCGCGGCGCTCGAGGAATTCGTCCAGGTGTCGGCACTGGCCGCGCCGCTGTCGCTTCGGACCTTCACGGAAGCGGTTCGCGACCAGCAGCTCACCAGGGTCACGCCGGACCATCCCGTGGCAGTCCAGTTGACCGGCGTCTACCACAACCTGCTTCGCCGCTGGGCGGAGATGTGACCGCGCTGGCTCTCGTTCTTGCTGCCGTCATTGTCTCGACTCAACCGTCGAAACCCGGCATCCTGCTGCTTGCGCACGGCGGGAGCCCGGCTTGGGACAACGCGGTGCGCGCGCTGGCGTCCGGCGTCGACGAGCAGCAACCGACCGAGGTCGCGCTTGGGATGGCCTCGCGTCCAGCGATTCAGGCGGCTGTCGACCGGCTGGTCGCGCGCGGAGCGACCGCGATCGTCGCGGTGCCGCTGTTCGTGTCATCGCACAGCTCGGTCGTGACGTCGACCGAGTACCTCCTGGGGCTGCGCACCGAAGCGCCTCGCGAGCTCGCGCTGTTCGCAAAGATGAAACATGGGACCGGCGGGCACGTCGCGCATGAGGATGACGGCACAGTTCCGGTGCGCGCAGCCGTCCCGATTCGCATGACCTCCGCCTTCGATCGCGATTCCATCGTCCCCGAGATCCTCCTGACGCGCGTGATGGCGATCAGCCGGGATCCGTCGGGCGAAGCGGTCGTGCTCGTCGCGCACGGGCCCGTTCCCGATGACGACAATCGGGCGTGGCTGGCGGACATGGCTGTCGTCGCGGGGCGACTCAAGGAAGCGGTTCCGTTTGCTGCCGTCGACTATCTGACGGTCCGCGACGATGCGCCGGCCCCGATTCGGGACGCGGCGACGGCGGAGCTGCGGGCTCTGGTGAGTAGACGAATCAGCGAGGGACGTCGCGTGCTGATCGTGCCGCAAGTCGTCTCGTACGGCGGGATCGAAGCGGGGGTCCGCAAGCGCCTCGACGGGCTCGACTACGCCATCACCGGACAGGGGCTATTGCCTGACGACCGGCTCGTCGGCTGGGTGCTCGGGAAGGCCCGTGACGGCGGGGCGCGCTGACCGGAAGGCGCGCACAACCAGTCCGGGACAGACCTCGTCTAACGTCGCAGCCATGATCAACCTGAAGCATGCGCTGCGAACCCTCTTCAAGGCACCGTTCGTGACGGGCGTCGCCATCGTCTCGCTGGCGCTCGGGATCGGCGCCAATGCCGCAATCTTCTCGCTGTTCAACCAGATGCTCCTGCGGCCGATGCCGGTAGCAGACCCGGATCGGCTGGTCAATCTGACCGCGCCCGGTCCCAAGCCGGGGTCAACGTCCTGCAACCAGGCGGGCAACTGCGACACCGTCTTCAGCTATCCGATGTTCCGCGACCTCGAGGCCATTCACGACGTCTTCACGACGGTCACCGCGCATCGCACGTTCGGCGCGAACCTCGCGTCGCGCGGGCAGACGCAGACGGGCGACGGAATGCTGGTGTCGGGCAGCTACTTTCCGGTCCTCGGGCTCCAGCCGGCGCTCGGCCGGCTGCTCGATCCGAACGACGACCGGGCGGTCGGCGAATCGAAGGTGGTCGTGCTGAGCCACGCTTTCTGGCAGAGCCGCTTCGACGCGAGCCCGAACGTGCTCAACGACACACTCATCGTCAACGGTCAGTCGCTGACGATTGTCGGCGTCGCGCCGCGCGGCTTCGACGGAACGACGCTCGGCACGCGGCCGGACGTTTTCGTGCCGATTACCCTACGAGGACAGATGAGCCCCGGATTCGACGGATTCGCCAACAGGCGTTCGTATTGGGCGTATCTGTTCGCGCGGCTGAATCCGGGCGTGTCGATCGACGAAGCCCGTTCGGCCATGAACGTGAAATACAGCGCCATCATCAACGACGTCGAAGCGCCGCTGCAAAAGGGCATGAGCGACCAGACGCTCGCGCGATTCAGAAAGCGAACGCTCGGCGTCGAACCGGGCGGGCGCGGGCAGAGCTCCGTGCATCGCGAAGCCAGGGCGCCGCTGACGCTGCTCCTCGGCGTCACGGCCCTCGTGCTGCTCATCGCGTGCGCGAACATCGCGAATCTGCTGCTCGCGCGCGCGGCGGCGCGCGCGGGTGAGATGGCCATACGCCTCTCGATCGGCGCGAGCCGCTGGAGGCTCATCGCTCAGCTCCTGACCGAGTCCTGTCTCCTCGCGATCTTCGGCGGAATCGCCGGCGTCGTGGTCGCGGGGTGGACGCTGCGCAGCATCGCCGCCATGCTGCCGCCGGAGGCGGCCGCGACGGTTCCGGTGCAGCTCGACACGACCGTTCTGCTGTTCGCGGCGGCGATCACGATTGGGACCGGGCTGCTCTTCGGCATTTTTCCTGCGCTGCACAGCAGCCGCCCGGACCTTCAGTCGATCATCAAGGGCCAGGCCGGCCAGCCTTCAGGCGCGCGTGCGGCCGCGCGGTTCAGGACGACCCTCGCCACGGCGCAGATCGCGCTGTCGATGGCGCTGCTCGTTGCAGCGGGGCTGTTCACGCGCAGCTTGATGAACGTCACCCGCGTCGATCTCGGCCTAAAGATCGACAATCTGCTCACCTTCGGCATCTCGCCTGAACTCAATGGCTACACGCCGGAGCGGTCGCAGCAGCTCTTCGGCCGCCTCGAGGAAGAACTGGCGGCGCTCCCCGGCGTCACCGCAGTGACCGCGTCGCTCGTGCCGGCCATCGCCGGCAGCAACTGGGGCAGCTCGGTGAGCGTTCAAGGCTTCGCCGCAGGACCGGATACCGACACGGATTCCCGCTTCAACCAGGTGGGGCCCGGCTATTTCAGAGCGATGGGCATTCCGCTCCTCGCGGGACGCGAGTTCACGCCGGCTGACGCCGGAAAATCACGGCGAGTGGCGATCGTCAACGAGGCGTTCGCAAAGAAGTTCAACCTGGGGCGCGACGCGGTCGGCAAACTCATGAGCGACGAGGGCGGACCCAAGGCCAAACTCGACATGGAGATCGTCGGCCTCGTCCAGAACGCCAAGTACAGCGAAGTGAAGGACGAGATCCCGCCCTTGTTCTTTTTTCCATACCGCCAGAGCGGCAGTATCGGGTTCATCAATTTCTACGTGCGAGCTTCGCATGAACCCGAAGCCTCCTTCGCAGCGATCCGGAAGACCGTCGCGAACCTCGATCCCAATCTGCCCATCGAGGATCTGAAGACGATGCCGCAGCAGGTGCGCGACAATGTGTTCCTCGATCGTTTCATCAGCACACTGTCTGCGGCGTTCGCGATCCTCGCGACGTTGCTGGCAGCCGTCGGCCTGTACGGCGTACTCGCATACACGGTTGCGCAGCGCACGCGCGAAATCGGGTTGCGAATGGCGCTCGGCGCGGCGCCGAGCCGCGTTCGGATCATGCTGCTCAAGCAGGTCGGGTTGATGACGCTCGTCGGCGGGGGAATCGGACTCGTCGCCGCCTGGTATCTCGGCCGCCTTGCGGAGTCGCAGCTCTATCAGCTCCAGGGCCGTGATCCGCTTACGCTCGCGGCGTCTGCAGTCGTTCTGAGCGTTGTCGCGCTCGCCGCTGGCTTCATCCCGGCTCACCGCGCCTCGCAGGTCGACCCGATGTGGGCCCTGCGGTACGAATGATGACGCGACAGACTCCTCGCTGAATCGGCCACTCCACTAGCTCGTCGGCCAATCCGGGGCCTGCTCGGTGTCCACCGCGTCAGCTCGTGCACCACCGACGTCACCCCGAATCGATTCCTTTACACCCGGCAGGGCGGGCGATAACATGCGCGGCGCTCGCGGCGGCCCGGAGGGGAGGAGGAACGATGAAGAAGAGTCTCGCCCTGCTCGTCGCGCTGCTCGCCACGCTGGCGTTGATGCCGGCGTTGGCGCAGCAGGAACTCGCCGGAGACGGCTCCCGGCGGAGCACCCCCAAATTCCACCGCAAGGGTGCGCGCGCGATCCCGAACCAGTACATCGTCGTGCTCGACCAGGACGCGGTCGGCGTGAGTGGAGACTTCGCCGCCGCGGTGCGGGAGACCGACAGCGTCCTGGCCGCCCTCGGCCGCGCGCCAGACCACGTGTTCGCGCACGCCATCAACGGATTTTCGGCGACGATGACCGAGCACGAAGCGCTCGCGCTCAGCGAGGACCCGCGTGTCGCGTTCGTGGAGGAAGACCAGATCATGGAAGCGGTGGCCACGCAGACGAACCCGCCATGGGGACTCGATCGCATCGGCCAGCGCGACTTGCCGCTGAACCAGACCTACTCGTACACAACGACCGGCGCTGGCGTGCATGCCTACATCATCGACACCGGCATCCGGAGCACCCACACACAGTTCACCGGCCGCATGGGGAATGGCGCCGGCTTCGTCAACGACGGGCAGGGCACCAACGACTGCCACGGGCACGGCACGCACGTCGCCGGCACCGTTGGCGGCACGACCTACGGCGTGGCAAAGGGTGTCACGCTGCACGCGGTCCGCGTGCTGAGCTGCAGCGGATCGGGTTCGAACTCCGGCGTCATCTCGGGCGTGAACTGGGTGACGCAGAACCGCATCAATCCGGCCGTCGCCAACATGAGCCTCGGCGGTGGGATCTCGACCGCGCTTGACACCGCGGTGGCCAATTCGATCGCGTCAGGCGTGACCTACGCGATCGCTGCCGGCAATTCGAACACGAACGCGGCGAACTCGTCGCCGGCGCGCGTGGCGGCAGCGATCACCGTCGGATCGAGCACGCAGACCGACGCGCGGTCGTCGTTCTCGAACTTCGGGAGTGTTGTCGATATCTTCGCGCCCGGATCGAGCATCCTGTCGGCATGGCGCACCAGCAATACCGCGACCGCCACGCTGAGCGGGACGTCGATGGCGGCGCCCCACGTGGCGGGCGTCGCCGCGCGGATCAAGCAGAGCAATCCGGGCGCGTCGCCCGCGACGGTCAGGAACGAGATCGTCAACACCGCGACGTTGAATCACCTGAGCGGGATTCCGTCCGGAACGGCCAATCGGCTGCTGTTCCGGTCGAGCACGCAGTAGGCCGCAGATCAACGCAGATAGACGCAGATCACGAAAGAGCCTGAACAGTGATCATCGCCGGCTGCCCCGTTCGTGGGGCGGCCGGCGTCGCCGCATCAGACCAGAGCCGCGACAATCCGCTGATAGGTGTCGATCGCCGCATGGAGCTCTCCGAGCTCCACGTACTCGTCATCCGTGTGCGCAACGAGAAAGGACCCGGGCCCGAAGAGCAGCGGCGTCCCCCACCGGTCGAGCAGCGGAATGTCCGTCGTGAACGGGAAGGCTGCCGTCTCTACGCCCGGAACCGTATGCAGGCGAACGTGCGACACCCGCAGGACTTCCTCGACCCGAACGAGCGGGTGGAGCGGTGACAGCACTCGGAGGATGTCTTCGGGCGGACCGACCGTGCGGAACAGCACTTCCGCCGACGCGTGCGCCGGAACGACGTTTGGCGCGACCCCTCCTTCGACGACGCCCACCGTGTAGAACGTCTGACCGAAGTCTGGATCCGACGGCAGCGGAATCGCCCGCAGCCGAAGAAGCGCATCGATGAGCTTCTCGATCGCCGACTCGCCGTGATCGGGGGCGGCGGAATGCGCCGCCCGGCCGGTCGCGTGCAGCCGCACGCGGAGGATCCCGCGCGTCGATGTCGCGAGGCGGCTGTCGGTCGGCTCGCCGTTGATCAAATACGCCGATCCTCGTGAAACGCGATTGGCGGCGGCGGCGCCATCGCTGCCCCGCTCTTCGCCGACGACAAACAACAACGCGACGCGTCGTTCTCCCAGAGCGCGGAGCCGAAGGGCCGCGGCGAGCTGGGCGGCCAGGATTCCCTTCGCGTCGCACGAGCCCCGGCCGTACAGCCGGCCGTCGGCGACACGGCTCGGAATGAAGGGCGGCACGCAATCGTAGTGCGTGGAGAGCACGACCGCCGGAGCCACGCCGGAGTGCGCGTAGAGATTGCGTCGGCCATCTTCGACCGGCTGTTCCTCAACCTCGAAGCCTTCGCGCCGGAGCCGCGCCGCCAGCCAGGCCCCCGCTTCGGGCTCGCGCCCGGTCGTCGAGTCGATGTCGATGAGCTCGCGCGCGAAGGCGACCGGATCTAGCGAATCCATTGCTCGAGCGCTGTGCGCGCGCTGGTCCGTTCGTCGCGGTACTTAATAATGATGGGCGTCGCGACCGAGAGTCCCCACTCCTTGCCCGGCCCGCTCGTCACCGGACGGGTGCCGGGCACAACGACGGCTCCCTCGGGCACGACGGTTGGTGTGTCTGGAGACGGCTCGATGATCCGGCCGGTGGTCAGGTCGTAGATAGGCGTTGAGGCCGTGATGATCGTCCCCGCCGCAAGAACAGCGCGCCGCTTCACGACGGTGCCTTCGTACACGCCGCAGTTGCCGCCCACCATCACGTCATCTTCGATGACGACCGGCATCGCGCCGACCGGCTCGAGCACGCCGCCAATCTGCGCGCCGGCGCTCACGTGGACACGGCTCCCGACCTGAGCACACGATCCGACGAGGGCATGCGAGTCGACGAGCGTCGCATCGCCGACCCACGCCCCAATGTTGATGTACATCGGCGGCATGCAGATGACACCGCGACCCAGATACGCGCCGTCGCGAACGCTCGATCCGCCCGGAACCACGCGAACGCCGGCGTCCAGGCGCTTCAGCGGCAGTGTGTCCTTGTCGAAGAACGGCCAACGGCCGTGATCGACAGTACGGTCGACCGTCTCGCCGAAGCGGAAGCCCAGAAGGATGCCGCGCTTCACCCACGCATTCACGCGCCAACCAGTCGCGGACGACGAGTCCGGCTCCGCGGCACGCGCCGTGCCAGATGAGAGCGCTGCCCTGAGCCGGGCGAACGCGTCGCGCGCGGCATCGCGGTTCGCACGGTCCCCTTCGCCGTAAAGCTGATCGATTTCTGCTTCGAGACCGCTCATTTCATCGTCGCCGGCTGCGCCGTGAGCTTCAGTGCCTGCAGCGTCGCGAGGATCTTCGCCCGAGACTCGGGGCGCGGCGGAACCATCGGCAGACGGAAGGTCTCTTCGAGGAGGCCCATCGCCGCCATCGCGGCCTTGACTGGAATCGGATTCGACTCGATGAAGTTGATCATCAGGAGCGGATGGAGCTGGTTATGTATACCGCGCGCAGCGACGTAATCCCCGCGTTCGGCCGCTTCCACCATCGCGGACATTTCAGCCGGTACCTCGTTCGACGCCACCGAGATGATGCCTCTGCCTCCGACCGCCATCAGCGGCAGCGTGAGGACGTCGTCGCCCGACAGCACGAGGAAGTCCTGGGGCACCGCGCGGCACACGTCGCACATCTGCGTCATGTTGCCGGACGCTTCCTTGACGCCGACAACGTTCGGGATGGCACTGAGGCGGACGAGGGTCGCGGGATCGACGTTGCAACCGGTCCGGCCGGGAACGTTGTAGACCACGATTGGCAGGGGGACGGCCTCGGCGATCGCCTGGTAGTGTTGATACAGGCCGTCCGGCGTCGGCTTGTTGTAGTACGGCGTCACGGACAGGATTCCATCGGCGCCGGCCTGCTGCATCCGCCGCGCGGCGTGGATCACTTCCTTCGTGTCGTAGCCGCCTGCCCCGGCCAGCACAGGCACGCGGCCCTTGGCCTCCCCGACCACGAGCTCGACTACCCGCGCCCGCTCATCGTCGGTCAGGGTCGGACTTTCCCCGGTCGTGCCACAGGGAACGAGAAAGTGAATGCCGGCGTCGATCTGCCGGCGAGCCAGGCGCCTGACGCCCGCTTCGTCGACCGCGCCATCGCGAGTAAACGGGGTGACGAGGGCGGTCCCGCATCCTGTAAATGCCTGTCGCATACGATCCTCAGCCCGAATCCGGGGGATCGTGGCACAGGACGGCGGCAAATGCCTAGTGGCCGGCGGAGCTATAACGTTCTGTTATTCAACCCAAACAACTATCAATTTGGTCTATGCTGGGCTGGCAGGATATAACCATTTATGGCTGTTCGGCGCAGCGCCGCCCTGACTGAAGGCCCGAGTCGCGCAGGTGCGCGCGCCATGCTCAAAGCCGTCGGGTTCACCGACGAGGACCTCCGCCGTCCGCTCGTTGGCATCGCCAATACGTGGACCGAGATAGGACCCTGTAACTACAACCTGCGCGATCTGGCCGTGTCGGTCCGCGAAGGCATCCGTGCGGCCGGCGCCACCCCGCTCGAGTTCAACACCGTCTCCATCTCCGACGGCATCACGATGGGCACCGAGGGGATGAAGACGTCGCTCATCAGCCGGGAAGTCATCGCCGACTCGATCGAGCTCGTGGCGCGCGGCAATCTCCTCGACGGCGTCATCGCCCTGGTCGCATGCGACAAGACGATGCCGGGCGCTGCAATGGCGCTGGCGCGGCTCGACATCCCCGGGCTCGTGCTGTACGGCGGATCGATCGCTCCGGGCTGCGTGGACGGTAAGGACGTCACGATTCAGGACGTCTACGAAGCAATCGGTGCCCATGCCGCAGGACGCATTGGCGACAGCGAGCTGACCGACCTCGAGAATCGCGCCTGTCCTGGCGCGGGCGCGTGCGGCGGCCAGTTCACGGCGAACACGATGGCGGCCGCCTGCGAATTTCTCGGACTGTCGCCGCTTGGCAGCGCGAGCTTTCCGGCGCTCGACGCCGCCCGTCCGGCCGTTGCGAAGACGGCGGGCGCGCAGATCGTCGAACTTATCCGTCGCGGCCTGACGCCGCGCGCGATCCTGACCCGGGACGCGTTCGAAAACGCCATTGCCGCGGTCGCTGCGACGGGCGGATCGACCAACGCCGTGCTGCACCTGCTCGCGATCGCGCGCGAGGCGGGGGTCGATCTCGACCTGGAGACCTTCGATCGCATCAGCGCATCTGTGCCGATCATCGCCGACCTCAAACCGGGCGGCCGGTTCGTCGCGACCGACCTGCACCGCGCGGGAGGCACGGCGCTCATCGCGCGACGTCTGCTCGACCTGAAGGCGCTGCACGGCGACGCGATGACGGTGACGGGAAAGAGGATTCAGGAAGAAGCGGCCGCGGCGAGGGAGACGCCCGGCCAGGAAGTCGTTCGACCGATCAGCACGCCGCTCTCGCCGACCGGTGGTCTGGTGATCCTTCGCGGCAACCTCGCGCCGGACGGCGCGGTCGTCAAGGTGGCCGGCTACACGCGTAAAGCGCATAAGGGCCCGGCGCGCGTCTTCGACGGAGAAGAGTCGGCGTTCGCCGCGATCCAGGCGGGGCGCATCAACGCCGGCGACGTCGTCGTCGTGCGCTACGAGGGACCGCGGGGTGGACCCGGCATGCGGGAGATGCTCGCGGTGACGGCCGCGCTGGTCGGTCGAGGACTTGGTGAGTCGGTCGCGCTCGTGACCGACGGCCGTTTCTCCGGCGCCACGCGCGGGCTGATGGTCGGACACGTCGCGCCTGAAGCGGCGATGGGCGGACCGATCGCCGCGGTCCGCGACGGCGACACGATCGAGCTGGATATTCCGTCGCGCCGGCTGTCGCTGTCGGTCCCGGTTGCGGAGATCTCAGGGCGTCTCGCGAGTTGGACGCCACCGCCGGCACGGTACACGACCGGCGTGCTCGCGAAGTATGCGCGCCTGGTCGCGTCGGCTTCGCAAGGTGCAGTAACCGGCTAGTCCCCCGAATGTTGGAGTCGGGAAAGAAATGAAAAGAACAGGTGCAGCAATTCTCTGGGAATGCCTGGTGCGCGAGGGCGTGACCGACATCTTCGGTTATCCCGGCGGTGCCATTCTGCCGGCCTACGACGCGATGCTGGACTTCCCTATCCGCCACATCCTCGTCCGCCACGAGCAGGGCGCCACGCACATGGCCGATGGATACGCGCGCGCGACGGGCAAGGTCGGCGTCGCGATTGCCACCTCCGGTCCAGGCGCCACGAACATGGTCACCGGCATTGCGACCGCGATGATGGACTCCTCGCCGATCGTCTGCATCACTGGCCAGGTTGGCAGCCGACTGATCGGTTCGGACGCATTCCAGGAAACCGACATCACGGGCATCACGCTGCCCATCACGAAGCACAACTATCTGGTAACGCGCGCCGACGATGTCGCGCCGGCCGTACGTGAAGCGTTTCACATCGCGCGGTCGGGGCGTCCCGGACCGGTACTCGTCGACATCACGAAAGACGCGCAGCAGACCTCGTGCGAGTTCGACTGGGAAGCGGCTGCGCCGAGGCCGCACCGCCCGGAGCCGCCGCCGCCGGGTAAAGCGGCGACGGTGAATGCGCTCGAGCTGATCCGCTCAGCGCGCAAACCGCTCATCTTCGCGGGTCACGGCATCCTGCTTGGCGACGCCTCTGAGGAACTGCGAGCGTTCGTCGACCGCACGGGCATCCCGGTCGCGATGACGCTTCTCGGCATCGGCGCCCTGCCCGCGTCCCATCCGCTCAACCTGGGCATGATGGGGATGCACGGCGAGGCCTGGGTCAACACGGCGATTCAGGAGGCCGACCTCCTCATCGCGCTCGGCATGCGGTTCGACGACCGCGTCACCGGCAACCTGAAAACCTACGCGCGGAACGCCAAGAAGATCCACGTCGACATCGACGCCGCCGAGATCAACAAAAACGTCGTGGCAGACGTCGGGATCGTCGGCGATCTGCAGACGGTGCTCCGCGCGTGGCTGCCGGAGCTTCGGCGGACTGATCTCTCCGACTGGCTCGCGCGCATCAACGAGCTCAAGGGTGATTCGGCGGTCCGTGACATTCAGAACCTGCCGGACAACGGCCGGCTCTATGCCGCGCACGTCATTCACGATTTGTGGCGGACGACCGGCGGTGAAGCGATCGTCGTGACCGACGTCGGCCAGCACCAGATGTGGGAAGCGCAGTACTACCACCACGACCGGCCGCGATCGCTCATCACGTCAGGCGGACTCGGCACGATGGGGTTCGCGTTGCCTGCGGCGATCGGCGCAAAGGTCGGACGGCCGGACGCGGAGGTCTGGGTCGTCGTGGGTGACGGCGGCTTTCAGATGACGATGGCGGAGCTGGCGACGATCGCGCAGGAACAGATCGACATCAACATCGCGATCATCAACAACGGGTATCTGGGGATGGTCCGGCAGTGGCAGGAGTTCTTCTACGAACGCCGTTACGCCGCGACGCCGCTCTTGAACCCTGACTTCGCCAAGCTCGCCGGCGCGTTCGGCATTCGCGCGGAAACGATCCGTACCCGAGCCGCCGTCGTCCCGGCGGCAAAAGCCGCGCGGAAGTATCGCGGCACGGTCCTTCTGGACTTCCGGGTCGAGCAGGAAGACACGGTCTATCCGATGGTGCCGGCCGGCGCCGACCTGCACAACATGATTCGACGGCCGAATCCGATCGTGGAGACGGCGGAAAGCGCTTAGCGCCATCAGCGTTGTGGATTGTCGATTGGGGATTGCCCGACTGATTTTTTCGATTGTGGATTGGCAATTTGGTGATTCATTGAGGATTGAGGATTTCGATGCAAGCGACCTTCGTCGTTCACGTTGAGGATCGCCCCGGCGTGTTGAACCGCGTGTCGTCGCTCGTCAGGCGTCGCGGCTACAACATCGAGTCGCTGACGGTAGGCCGGACCGAGACGCCGGGCCTCTCGCGGATGACGATCGTGGTCGACACGGACGAGAGCGCCGTCGCGCGGCTGCACGCGAACCTCGACAAGCTCGTCAACGTCCGCCGCGTGGAGGACGTGACCTCCGCGGCGTCGGTCGTTCGCGACCTCGCGATGATCAAGGTGACCGCGACCGCCGAGACGCGAAGCCAGATCATGCAGCTGGCCGACGTCTTCCGCGCGCGCGTCGTCGACGTCGCGCCCGATTCGCTCGTCATCGAGATCACGGGCACCGAGGACAAGGTGGACGGCCTGCTGGAGATGCTGCGGCCGTACGGCGTCCTCGAGATGGCGCGCACCGGCCGCGTCGCCATGGTCCGCGGCGCAGGTTCGCGAACGACAAACGGCGACGCGCGCGACGTCGAAGCAAGCGGCGAAGCAATCGCATATTCGGTGTAGGCCCGACCTTCCGCCTCCGCTGAAGCTTCGGCGGACCGCCGTAGCCTTGGCGGAGGCGGTCAGGTCGGGCGTGCGCGAACGAGCGAAATGTGAGTGGGAGAGAAACGACATGGCAACTGTGTATTACGACAAAGATGCGGACATCGCGCTCGTGCGCTCGGCAAAAGTCGCGGTGCTCGGCTACGGATCGCAGGGACACGCGCACGCGTTGAACTTGAAGGACAGCGGCGTGGACGTCCGCGTCGGCCTCCAGGAGCGCAGCAGCTCGCGGGAGCGAGCGCGCGCCGCCGGTCTGACCGTCGTCTCGCCCTCCGAGGCGGCGGCCTGGGCCGACATCATCGTCATCCTCGTGCCGGACACGAGTCAGCCGGCGCTCTACCGCGATGCGATTGCACCGCATCTCCGCCCCGGCAAGACCCTGCTTTTCGCGCACGGGTTCAACATCCGCTTCGGGACGATTCAGCCGCCGGCCGATGTGGACGTCGTGATGATCGCGCCGAAGTCGCCGGGCCATCGGGTGCGCGAGCTGTTCGTCGAAGGGGGCGGAACACCGGCGCTCCTCGCGGTCCATCAGGACGCGAGTGGCCGCGCGAAGGCGCTGGCGCTCTCATACGCGCGCGGTATCGGGGTGACCCGCGCAGGGGTCGTCGAGACCACATTCGCCGAGGAAACCGAGACCGATCTGTTCGGCGAGCAGGCCGTGCTGTGCGGAGGCGTCAGCGCGCTCGTCAAGGCCGGGTTCGAGACGCTGGTCGAGGCAGGGTACCAGCCCGAGATCGCGTACTTCGAGTGCATGCACGAGCTGAAGCTGATCGTCGACCTCATGTACCAGGGCGGCCTCAACTACATGCGGTACTCGGTCAGCGACACCGCCGAGCACGGCGACTATACAGGCGGACCACAAATCGTGACCGACGAGACGCGCCAGGCCATGCGGCGGATGCTGCGGGAGATCACCGACGGGACCTACGCCCGC
>DATAEE010000316.1:0-1527 GCA_036258175.1 Vicinamibacterales bacterium | reverse complement strand
TCGGAAATCACCCCGGCTACGGTCGAGAGCTTCATTGTGGCGAAGCTCGGGCCGGGGGGATCGGTTCGTAGCCCCGACAGACCGCTCGCGCGATCGTCTCTGCGGATCGGTCTCGTGGCGCTCCGGCTAGTCCTCCAGCGGGCCGTCTCGCAAGGACACCTCGTCACGAACCCCGTCAGCAACATCAGTCGCTTCCCGCGGGAAGACGAGGAGCAGCTAGTGTCCTGAGTCTGAGATCCGATGACAAAAGCGCGCGACGCTCGCGAGAATCTCATCGGCCGTCTTGGTCCAGCGGAAGGGCCGCGGCTCGTCGTTGTAGATCCGCACGTAGCGATCAATGGCCGTCTCGAGGTCCCGGGTGCTGCGATGGACGCCGCGGCGCAACTGCTTGTCGGTGAGCAACGCGAACCAGCGTTCGACGAGGTTGATCCAGGAGGCCCCCTTCGGCGTGAAGTGCAGCTGATACCGCGGTCGCTTCGCCAGCCAGCGCTGGATCACCGCCGTCTTGTGCGTGGCGTAGTTGTCGAGGATGACGTGGATGTCGAGGTCGGGCGGGACAGCCGTATCGATGGCGTCGAGGAACTTTCGGAACTCGACGGCCCGGTGCCGACGAAACCGGCGCCCGATCACCCGGCCTGTCTTCGCGTCCAACGCCGCGAAGAGCGAGGTCGTGCCGTGGCGCACGTAATCATGGGTCCGCCGCTCCACCTGACCCGGCCGCATGGGCAGCAGCGGCTGGCTGCGATCCAGCGCCTGAATCTGCGCCTTCTCATCCACGCAGAGCACAAGGGCCTTGTCCGGCGGATTCAGATAGAGCCCCACGATGTCGCGCACCTTCTCGATGAACAACGGGTCGGGCGAGAGCTTGAAGCTCTCGGTCCGATGCGGCTGGAGACTGAACGCGCGCCAGATCCGACTAATCGTGCTCTGGCTCAAGCCGGCCTGCCGCGCCAGCGACCGCGTGCTCCAATGGGTGGCATCGCGCGGGGTGCTCTCCAGGGTCAAGGTCACCACCCGCTCCACGTCCGCATCCGTGACCGTGCGCGGCGCCCCTGGCCGTGGCTCGTCGAGCAAGCCATCGAGGCGCTTCGCGAGGAAGCGACTTCGCCACTTGCCCACGGTCTGCTTCGCCACGCGCAGCTCGCGCGCTACGGCCGTATTGGTCTTCCCGGCGGCGCACCCCAGGATCGAGCGCGCCCGAAGTGCGGTGGCCTGCGCCGTCTTCGGACGACGCGCCCACGCTTCCAACAGCTCGCGTTCTTCAGCACTCAACGTCATCGGCGGAGTCGGACGACCTTGGCGCATTGGCGTTCTCCTTTCTACTCGGAGAACGCCTGCGGGCGCTACTCTGTTCCACGAACTTCGGACTCAGGACACTAGCCGGTCGTGAGCAGGTGGTCGGTCACGCGAAGTGGTTCGTCGGCGCTGTGGAAAAGTTCAGGTTCTTCGACCTCACGGTCCATGCCTTCGCCGATCCCGACGCAGCCGTGGCCGAAGTCAAGGCGGAAGGGCTCATCAACGCGACGG
>DATAEE010000315.1:0-4849 GCA_036258175.1 Vicinamibacterales bacterium | reverse complement strand
GCGGCATGAATGGCGCCAACTCGCCAGGCGACTGCCACACGGCATCAGTATGACGGTGATCGATGACCCCGCCGAGTGGCAAAAGGAGCTCGCGGAATTGAAGCAGCCAGAGTCGCCGCGGGTCGTCACATCCGACTTCGTCCCGTTGAGGGTCGATGAGACCGGTTCGCTGCAAGGTATTCGCGTTGGCTCGCGGCAGGATCTTCCCGGGGCGGAACGGGAGCTGCGCCAGTCTGTTTTCAAGCCAACGGACGGACGACTGGGCCGGTTCAACCGGCGCATGTCGATTCCTGTGAGCATTGCGCTGATTCGGTGGGCGCGTCTGAGCCCTCATGTCATGAGCGGATTGATCATCGGACTCGGACTCTACTCCGGATGGCTGTTCAGCGGCGGCGCGCATCTGACGGGTGTACTGGCCGCTCTCATGTCGCTCGCGGCGTCGATTCTGGACGGATCTGACGGCGAGCTGGCGCGCTTGCAGTACAAGGAATCTGCGTTCGGCTGCTGGCTCGACACTGTCGGCGACTACACGTATTACCTGGCGATCTTTGCAGGCCTGACGGTCGGGACCGTTCGACGGACGGGATGGTCCGGTTACTGGTGGGTGGGCGCCTCGGTGGTCGTGGGCAGCGTACTGACCTTTGCCCTACTGATTCTGTTGCGCCGGCGCATTACGAACGGGCGGCCAGACGAGTTCCGCACGATCGCCAAGTCCCACTTCTACGGCACGCGCAAGCGATGGGCCTTCATCGTGGCGAAGCTGTCGACCTGCGCGACGCGCGCGACGATGCCGTACGGGATTCTGGCGCTGGCGCTTTTGAACCTCCTTCCTGTCGTGCTCATCCTGGCGGCGCTCGGCGCGCAGATCTATTGGATCAGTCTGGCGGTGCAGCTGCGGAAGCTCTTGGCCGCCGGCCGTCCAATAGAGGCGCTCGTCTAAGGCATCGGTCACATTCCTCCGTCGCGTTTCGTCATAGTAGCGGACGCGGCAGCGCCCGCGAACGCGACAATACGAGGACACCGATGAAGATCAAACTGACGAGCGTGCGCGTCGACGACCAGGAGAAGGCCCTGCGCTTCTATACCGAAGTGCTGGGCTTCGTGAAGAAGGCCGACTTCCGCCAGGGGCCGTTTCGCTGGCTCACCACGGCTTCACCAGAGGACCCGGACGGCACGGAGCTGCAGCTGGCGCCGAACGACAACCCGGCGGCCAAAGCCTACCAGCAGGCGATGTTCCAGCAAGGCCAGCCCGCGGCCATGTTCTTCACCGACGACGTGCAGGCCGATTACGAGCGGATGAAAGCGCGCGGCGCCGAGTTCACCATGCCACCAACGGACGTTACCGGCTCCAGGATCGCCATGCTGAACGACACTTGCGGCAATCTCATTCAGGTCACGCAGCTGATGCGCTGGTAACGTAGGCTCTTCTTCAGAGGAGGTCCCATTGAACTGGAGCACATGGATTCGGCAGACCCACCGATGGCTGTCCATTGCGTTTACGGTGACCGTTATCGCCAACTTCGTCGCGTTGGCCGTGGGAAAGGGGCAGCAGCCTGCCGCCTGGGTGACCTACTCGCCGCTGCTCCCGCTCGCCTTGCTCCTCTTCACCGGTCTGTACTTGTTCGTGCTGCCGTATGCCATTAAGTGGCGCCGCGGGTGACGTCGGAGCACGTCGAGCGGCATGTCTCAGTCGACGATCGACACGTCGAGCTCGCCGAGCCGCGCCGGATCGCCGATGACCTCGATCTCGGTGATCTTGCCGTTCGCGATCGTGAAGCGGAGCGCTCTCACCAATCGTCCCCGCGGCGCCACCACGATGCCGACGGCCCCATTCACGAGCATGGGCCGCGCGAGGTGCGCGAGGTGTCCGTAGGCGATCGCTCCCTTCGCCCAGACTGCCGCGCCGCGGATCTCTCTCGGCGCGCCGGCCGGGACCGGCATGTCCGCGCGAACCACGAGATCCGGATCGAGAACGGCGAGCAGGCCTTCGAAGTCGCCGCCGCGTAATGCCGCAATGAAGGCCTCGACGACTTCGCGCTGCCGAACGAGATCGGGGTCGGGCGCCCCGCCGCCGCGCACGCGGCGCCGCGCGCGGCTCGCGAGTTGCCGCGCCGCCTCTGCGGAACGGCCGACGATCGGCGCGATCTCCTCGAACGGCACGGCGAACATGTCGTGCAGCACGAAGGCGAGGCGTTCCGCCGGCGTCAGCCGGTCGAGCACGACAAGCAGCGCGAGCCCGACCGAATCCGCGAGGAGCGCTTCCTGCTCGGGGCTGCTCCCGCGCGTGCCGGTCGCGACCGGCTCCGGCGCCTCCGGGGTGAACGGCTCCTCGCGCCGCGATGTGCGCGACCGCAGCATGTCGAGACACACGTGCGCGACGACCGTGGTCAGCCATCCGCCAAGGTTGTCGATGCCCGCGGTATCGGCGCGGCTCAGCCGCAGCCACGCTTCCTGAACGGCGTCGTCCACCTCGCTCAACGAGCCGAGCATCCGGTATGCCACGGCGCGCAGGTGGGTTCGGTGCTCTTCGAATCGCTCGGCCAGATAATCGCGGTCGCTCATCGGTCACAGTCTCCCGTCGCGTTCTGTCATCGTAGTCGTGACGCGGCCGCGCCCGCGAATGTGACAATACGAGGAGCGACCATGAATACCGGACTTTGGACCGGCAGGCCTGTCTCGTTTCGCCGACCCCGGTCGTCCTACTGGGTATGAACGCACACACTGACAGCACTCCATGGAAGTGGATGGCTGCGGTGGTAATCGTGCACCTCATCGTATCGATGGCCCACGGCGCCGCCCATAGCGGCGCGCACGTCCCACTGTCGCGGTCCGCGAATCTCTTCGTGTACATCGTCATCCTGGCTGGTCCGCTCGTTGGTTTGGCGCTCTCGTGGCGCTACGAACGGCTGGGCAGCCTGGTCGTCGCGCTGACGCTGGCCGGCTCGCTGATCTTCGGACTGGTGAACCACTTCGTGCTGGAGAGTCCGGATCACGTCAGCCGCGTGGACGCACAGTGGCGCACGCTGTTCGGGACGACGGCGGCGCTTCTGGCGATCACCGAGGCGCTGGGGTTGGGTTTGGCGATTCGTCTCGTCCGTCGGAGGAGCTGGTCATGAACGTCTTTGTTGCATCGGCGACGCGCTGGATCGAATCGGACTCACCCGCGTGCTGGCAGATGCACGTCCAACACACGTCATTCATCAGTTGACAGCGCTTCCGAAGGCCGGCGTCAGCCGTGCAAGCGATATCGAGCCGACCAATCGCCTGCGCATCGACGGGACACGCAATCTGCTCGACGCGGCGAGTCAGGCGGGCGCCCGCCGCTTCCTCGTCGGATCGTTTGCGATGATGTCGTCCGGCGAAACGCCGGCCGCGGCTGCCGCCTCCCCGTCGTCCGAAACAACGCTGGTCTGTTGCCGGCGATCAATATCGAAGACGCGGCGAGCGCGACGGTGCTGGCGCTCGATCGTGCGACGCCGGGCGCGATCTACGACATCGTGGACGATCACCCGGTGAGCATGGCGGAATTCGTGACCACGATCGCGGAGTACACTGGATCGTCCGCGCCCCGGCGCGTGCCCGCGCGATTCCGCGGCTGCTCGCCCCGTACTTGGCGCGCCTGACGTCGATGCGCGTCCCGTTGTCGAATGCGAAAGCGAAAGCCGAGCTCGGATGGCGGCCGAAGTATCCGACGATACGCGATTGGCTGGCGCCGATTGCGCGGCGGGCGGCGTAGTTGATGAAGAACGTCCTCGTCACCGGCGCGACCGGCCACATCGGCAGCGAGGTCGTTTCGCAACTGCGCGGTACTGGCTGCCGGATTCGCGCCATGAGCCGCAATCCACGCTCCGCCAACCTGCCGGCGGACGTCGAAGTCGTGCAGGGTGATCTGTCCGCGCCCGACACACTCGACGCGTGCCTGAACGGCATCGACAGCGTGTTCCTCGTGTGGATCGCGCCGCTCGCGGCGGCCGCGCCGGCGCTCGAGCGGATCGCTGCGCACGCCCGGCGGATCGTACTGCTCACATCGCCGCACCGCACGCCTCACCCGTTCTTCCAGCAGCCGAACGCGCTGCGGGTCATTCACGCGGGCGTCGAGGAGCTGATCGAAGCGTCCGGGCTGCGCTGGACGTTCTTACGGCCTGGGCCGTTTGCGATCAATTGCCGCAACTGGTGGGCACCGCAGCTCCGGAACGGCGACGTCGTGCGTTGGTTTTACGCCGACGCCGCGACCGCGCCTGTGCACGAGCGTGACATCGCGGCAGTGGCGGTTCGGGCATTGTGCGACGAGGGTCACGACGGCCGCGAGTACGTGCTCACCGGCCCGGCGTCGCTGACCCAGCGTGAGCAGGTGCAGATCATCGGCGACGCGGTCGGCCGGCCACTGCGCTTCGAGGAGCTCTCGCGTGAGTCCGCACGGGAACAGATGCTCGCGATGAGGTTTCCGCCGTCGGCCGCCGACATGCTGTTGAATGCCTACGCGGCCGCAGTCGGTCAGCCGGCGCTGGTGACGTCCACTGTATTGGAGGTCACTGGTGCGCCGGCGCGTTCGCTCCACGACTGGGCCGTGGACCACGCCGGCGATTTCGCGACACTGTCGTGATCGGTGGCGTGGCTTGCCATGAGCGAGGCCTTCGACGTCGCTCAGGCCGAGTCGAGATCCCTCAACCGCGGGCGGATGTTCTGGTTGTGGTGGAAAACGTTGTCAGGGTCGTACGTGGTCTTCACGTCCACCAGCCGGTCGTAGACGGAGTCGCCGTACGCCTCGCGGACCCGGTCGGGGTCTTCGTCGCCGCCGAGGAAGTTGACGTAGACGCCTTCGCGGAAGCGGCCGAGGGCGGCGAAGAAC
>DATAEE010000314.1:0-81774 GCA_036258175.1 Vicinamibacterales bacterium | reverse complement strand
CTCGGAACCGGAGATCTTGTCGCCGTTCTCACGAAGCATCTTCTCCACGCTGTAAACCATCGAGTCGAGTTGGTTGCGGGCTTCGATCTCTTCGCGCTTTGCCTTGTCCTCGGACGAATGCGAGTCCGCTTCCTTGGCCATCCGCTCCACTTCTTCTTTCGACAAGCCAGAAGACGACGTGATCGTGATCTTCTGATCCTTTTGCGTCGCCGTATCTTTCGCGGTGACGTTCAGGATCCCGTTCGCGTCAATGTCGAACGTCACCTCGATCTGCGGCACGCCGCGCGGAGCCGGGGGCAGCCCGGTCAGATGGAACTTGCCCAAAGTCCGGTTCTGCGCCGCCATCGGACGCTCGCCCTGGAGCACGTGCACTTCAACCGACGTCTGGTTGTCCGCCGCGGTCGAGAACGTTTCCGTCTTTTTGGTTGGAATCGTCGTGTTCCGCGGAATCATCGGCGTGGCCACCCCGCCCAGCGTTTCAATCGCCAGCGACAGTGGAGTCACATCGAGCAGGAGCAGGTCTTTCACTTCGCCCTTCAGCACGCCGCCCTGGATCGCCGCGCCCACTGCCACGACCTCATCCGGGTTGACACCCTTGTGCGGTTCCTTGCCGAACAGTTCCTTTACCAGCGCCTGGATGCGCGGCATGCGGGTCTGTCCGCCCACCAGCACTACTTCGTTGATCTTGCTGGCGTCGACGCCAGCGTCCTTCATGCACTGCTTGCACGGACCCACCGACTTCTGGATCAGGTCTTCGACCATCGACTCAAGCTTCGCCCGCGTCAGCTGCATCGTCAGGTGCTTGGGTCCGGTCTGGTCAGCCGTGATGAACGGCAGGTTGATGTCGCTCTGCATGACGGTCGAGAGCTCCATCTTCGCCTTCTCCGCCGCCTCCTTGAGGCGCTGGAGTGCCATCCGGTCCTTGCTGAGATCGATGCCGTCGCTCTTCTTGAACTCCGACACGATCCACTCGATCACGCGCTGGTCGAGGTTATCGCCGCCGAGATGCGTGTCGCCGTTGGTGGCCTTGACTTCGACGACTCCCTCGCCGACTTCCAGAATCGAGATGTCGAACGTGCCGCCGCCGAAGTCGTACACCGCGATCGTCTCGTCCTTCTTCTTGTCGAGACCGTACGCGAGCGCCGCCGCAGTCGGCTCGTTGACGATGCGCATGACCTCGAGGCCGGCGATCTGGCCGGCGTCCTTCGTGGCCTGGCGCTGCGCGTCGTTGAAGTACGCGGGAACGGTGATGACGGCTTTGCTGACCGGCTGACCGAGATACTCCTCGGCCGCCTGCCTCAGCTTCTGAAGAATCATCGCGGAGATTTCTGGCGGCGAGTACTCCTTGCCGCCGGCCGCTACGCGGACGTCGCCGTTGCTGGCGCGTACCACGCTATAGGGCACCATCCGCATTTCTTCGGTGACCTCGTCGTACTTGCGCCCCATGAACCGCTTGATGGAGAAGACCGTGTTCTCCGGGTTGGTCACCGCCTGCCGCTTCGCCACCTGGCCGACGAGCCGTTCACCCGACTTGGTGAAGGCCACGACGGATGGCGTGATGCGGGACCCTTCGGGGTTCGTGATCACCACCGGCTCGCCGCCTTCCATGACGGCGACGACCGAGTTGGTGGTACCGAGGTCAATTCCGATGATCTTGCTCATGAACGCTTCCTTTCGGTCCGGCGCGAATCCGGCTCTTTGATAATTGCGTTAGTATAAAACATGAGTGCGTAACTGTCAATGCTCGCGACCCACACGACGGGCGAGTTGCGGCCTCATCCGGTGCCTTTTGCGCTCCATCCGACTCTGAATCGGCCGGCTTGCTATAATCACGATTGCCAGCCCTCCTGAACGGGGACATTCATGCTTCCCATATCCCGTTCGCTCATCTTTGCCGTCCTCGTGTCGCCGGCGGTCGTACCGGCAGCCGCTGCGCGTTCACAGGAGCCGCCTGCGACGGCGGTCGAGGCGGAAAGCGAAGCCGTCAATCAGGCGCCCGCCCATGTCAGCGTCGTCGATGGCGCGGCGTCGCTCGAGCGGGATGGCCGCGTCGATCAATCACCGCAAAACGTGCCGTTGCTGACCGGCGATCGCCTGCGCACGCAGGAAGGGCGGGTCGAAATTATCTTCGGCGACGGCAGCGTGCTCGACGTTGATCAGTTCACGCACGTCGATCTGCAGTCGGACGTCCTGCTGCGGCTTCTCGAAGGCCGCGTCCGGCTGACGGTCGCACGCGGTGCGCCAGTTCAGTACCAGGGCGCGCCAGTTCAGTACCGGATCGACACGCCGTCGGGCTGGGTGCGCGTGACGGAGCCCGGCGACTACCGGATTTCGCTTCTAAGTCCTGGCGGCGATCGCCTCGACGTGGAGCTGATGGTGCTGCGCGGCTCGGCGGAGCTCGCGAACGAATCGGGGGTGACTGCAGTGCGTGCGGGTGAACGCGCGGTCGCGCTCAACGGAGCGACACCGAGCTTCGCCCAGCCGTTCAACGTCGCATATTGGGATGCGTTCGAGCGTTGGGTCGAAGATCGACGCCAGGCGCGGCTCGGCGTCGCGTCGGCCGAATACCTCCCTGAGGAGCTCAACTCGTACGGCGGGACGTTCGACACGTACGGCAGCTGGCAGCACGATCCCAGCTACGGCTACGTCTGGTATCCGCGCGTCTCCTACGGCTGGCGCCCGTACCACAAGGGACGGTGGGATTACTACCGTCCGTATGGATGGACGTGGATCGGATTTGACCCGTGGGCGTGGCCCACGCATCACTACGGACGCTGGGGATTCTCCTCCGGTCTCTGGTTCTGGATTCCAACCAAGCACTGGGGACCTGCCTGGGTCTCGTGGAGTCACTCACCTGGTTTCGTCGGATGGTGCCCACGCGGGTGGAACGGCCGACCGGTTTTCGCCATCAACCCGCACGGCGCGTTTCCCTGGCACGCGTGGACGGTAGTTCCCTCCCGTCGATTCACCCATGGCGTGGTGGTCGGCCAGCATGCCGTGGGCGCCACCGCCCTTCCGCGCAGCAGGACGTTCATTACCGCGGCGGCGGCGCCGGTCCGCGCCGATCGGCTCGGGGTTGCCGTCCCCCGGGGCGCACCGCTGCATTCGATCGGCCGTGACCGTGCCATTCCGCGCGGCGTGCCGCTTCCCAGCACCGTTCCGTCGATGCCCGGCGTGCGCTCTCCCGGGGTCAACTACGACGTTCGATCCAGTCCCGGATTCGATCGTGATGTAGCGGTGCCGCGTCGCGGGCGTGTGGGTGTCCCGGGAACCGTCGACATCTCTGACGCGAACTCGGTCGGTCGCCGGCGCGTGCAGGATGCGGGCATTGGCGGGACGGCTGGCGTCCCCGATTACAACCCCAGACCTTCGCCGCAGGCGGTGCCGCGGGGTGTGCCTCTGCCCGCAACCGTCCCTAGCATGCCCGCGGTGCCCTCGCCGTCCGATCCCAGCCGCGGGTACTACCGCCACGGCGATCCGCCGCCGCAATCAGCGCCTGCTCCATCTCGCCGGCACTCTGCTTCGCCGTCACCGTCACCGCCACCGCCCGCTGCTTCCCGTCCGTCGGACGGCGGATCGGGACGGGCCACGTCGCGTGACGGATCCTCGGCGGGCCGCTCGCAAGCCGTTCCACGCTCGGGCGGTAGCCAGCCGGGCGCTAGTCAATCGGGCGGCGGTCAATCTGGCGGCAGCCAATCTGGCGGCAGCCGGTCGGGTGGCAGCCGGCATTCCGGCGGCTCGCGACGCTCCGGACGCTGAGACGAAGTGACTCACGTCGTCGTCAAGATCGCCAGGCATGCCGGTATCGTCGCGCTGTTTCTCGTCGCGGCGATGCTCGGCACGGTCTCCGGCGTGTTCTTCGCCTACTCGGGTGATCTGCCCGAGATCTCCGCGATCGACGAATACGCGCCCAGCATAATCACCCGCGTTCACGGCACAGGAGGCGAGGTCATCGGCGAGTTCGCCGTGGAACGCAGGGTTCTGCTCGAGTACGCTCAGATCCCCGAAGTTCTCCGTAACGCCATCGTCGCCGCAGAGGACTCCAGCTTCTTCGAGCACGCCGGCCTGAGCGTGTCGCGGATGCTCTTGGCGCTGGCGAAAGACCTCATGCCGGGAACGCGCGCAGCGGGTCGCAGCACGCTGACGCAGCAGCTCGCGCGGCACCTCTTTCCACAGAGCGTCGGGTTCGAACGGACCTGGGAACGCAAGATTAAGGAAGCGATCGTCGCGATCCAGATCGAGAAGCGCTTCACGAAACAGGAGATCTTTACCCTCTACTGCAATCAGATGTATTTCGGGCATGGCGCGTACGGTGTCGAGGCGGCGTCGCGGCTCTACTTTGGCAAGCCCGCGAAGGCACTCACGCTGGAGGAAGCCGCACTCATCGCGGGAATCCTGCAGGGCAACGTGCGGCAGAGTCCCTACGTGAACATGGCGGCCGCCCTGCGCCGACGCAACTACGCGCTCGATCGCATGGCCGCGGCCGGGTTCATCCCGGCGTCGACCGCCGAGGCGGCCAAACAGAAACCGATCGAGGTGCGCGGCGAACCGAACCAGACGCCGTCGGTCGGCCCCTACTTTCTCGAGGAAGTCCGTAAGCATCTCGAAGCGCGCTACGGGTCGAAGCAGCTGTACGAACACGGGCTGACCGTCCAGACGTCGCTGGATCCGCGGCTTCAGCGCGCGGCGAATCGTGCAATCGAGGAGGGCCTGCGGCGCCTCGACAAACGGCGCGGGTACCGGTCCGTCAAGCGGCGCAACCTCGTCGCCGAGAGAATCCCGCTCGAGAAACATCGCGAGGCGCGATGGGATCGGCCGATCGTTGAAGGCGTCGTCGTTCCAGCGATTGTGACCGCCGTCGAGCCGACACGCATCGCAATCCAGGCGGGCAAACTCACCGGAGCGATCGATCGCGAGGGTTTTGCCTGGACGTCACGCCGCCCGGCCGATCTGGTTGCGCGTGGTGATCTCGTCGACGTCCGCGTCCGGACCCTCGACGCGGCGAAACAGACCATCGTGGCGTCGCTCGAGCAGACGCCCATGCTCGAAGGCGCGCTCTTCGCGATCGAGAACCGTACCGGTCACGTGCTTGCGATGGTCGGTGGATTCAACTTCGGGCGATCGAAGTTCAACCGAGCGACGCAAGCGCTCCGGCAAGTCGGCTCGGGGTTCAAGCCCATCGTCTACACGGCGGCGATCGACCGTGGCTATACGCCAGCGTCGATCATCGTGGACGCGCCGGTCAGTTATCCGGGCGGCGCGGGTCAGCGCCCCTACACGCCGGGAAACTACGACCGCGAGTTCTGGGGACCCGTCACATTGCGGCGCGCCCTCGAGCAGTCGCGCAATATTCCCGCGATCAAGATGATGGACGAGCTCGGGCCGAAGCAGGTCATCACCTACGCGCGGCGGCTCGGGCTGACCTCGCCGATTCCGCCCTACCTCCCGGTGGCGCTCGGCGCGGCCGAGGCGACGCTGCAGGAGATGACGACGGCGTTCGCGGTGTTCCCGAACCAGGGCGTCCGCATGACTCCGCTCGACGTGCTGCGGGTCACGGATCGCGACGGAAACGTTCTGGAAGAAAACCGGCCGGAGCCGCACGACGCGATCCGCGCAGACACGGCGTTCGTCATGACCAACCTTCTGCGCGGTGTCGTCCTGCGCGGCACCGCCGCCCGCGCCCAGTCGCTTGACTGGCCGATAGCTGGCAAGACCGGTACGACCGACGACTACACGGATGCGTGGTTCCTGGGCTTCGATCCCGACATCACAGTGGGGGTCTGGGTCGGGCACGACCAGAAGAAACCGATCGGCCCGGGCTTCACTGGCACCGAAGCGGCGCTGCCAATCTGGATCGATTTCATGAAGGATTACATTGGCACGCGCACCGATCGACCGACGTTCGACCCACCGGGCAATATCGTCTTCGTCTCTGTCGATCGCAGCACCGGATCGCCGTCGGACCCTTCCAATCCTTCCGCTATTTCCGAGGCTTTCATCTCAGGCACGCAGCCGGTCCGATAAAAACCGTGCATTGGGGATTTTGGATTGGCGATTGACGATTGATTGTCGATTGTCGATGGGGATTGGTGACTATTGGTGATTGGAGCAAAAACTCACCCATCCGGGTTCAAGGGCCGCTGAAATAACTTCCCCTTCTCCAGCCTAACGGCAGCCAGTCAGCGTCAGAAGCTTGTTATCGATGCCTCCGTGACAGCCTACGTCAAGGAAGCCAACGAGTTGGTCGCGATCCTCACGGCTTCCCAGAAGACCGCGAGCGAACGCGCGCCGCGAAGAAGGAGGCTTCGCTCACAGCGCTGATCCCAACCGAACCTATACGACCACACTGAGCGGCGATGCCAATCGCCAGTCCCCAATAGTCACCAATCAACAATCACCAATCGACAATCAATCGCCAATCCCCAATCCCCAATCGACAATGCAGGATGCAGGTCTACTCCTCATCCACCGTCGGCTGACCAAGAGTGCCCGCCGCCTTGCGCATGAGATACGTTTTGATGAACGGGTCGATGTCGCCGTCGAGGACGCGGTCGACGTCGCCGCGTCCTTCCTTCGTCCGGTGATCTTTCACCAGCTGATAGGGGTGCAGGACGTAGCTCCGGATCTGGCTGCCGAACGCGATGTCCTTCTTCTCGCCCCCGAGCTGCTCCATCTTGGCCTGCTGCTCCTTCATCCTCAGGTCGAACAGCCGGGCCTTGAGCACGCGCATGGCGGCGTCCCGGTTGCGGTGCTGCGACCGCTCGTTCTGACACTGCGTGACGATGCCGGTGGGCAGGTGCGTGATTCGGACCGCGGAATCGGTGACGTTGACGTGCTGGCCGCCGCGCCCGCTCGAGCGGAACGTGTCGATGCGGAGATCCTTCTCGTCGATCTCCACGTCCACATCGTCTGGCAGCTCGGGCCAGACGTACACTGACGCGAACGACGTGTGCCGGCGCGCCGCCTGGTCGAAGGGCGAGATCCGCACCAGCCGATGCACGCCGGCCTCGGCGAGCAGCAACCCGTAGGCGTACTCGCCCTTGACCTCCACCGTTGCGCCCTTGATCCCTGCTTCTTCGGCCGGCTGCAGATCGACGACCTCCGCCTTCAACCCGCGACGCTCGGCCCATCGCAGGTACATCCGAAGCAGCATCTCCGCCCAATCCTGCGACTCCGTGCCGCCGGCCCCCGGATGAATCGCGACGATCGCGTTCTTGCGATCGTGCTCGCCGCCGAGCATCTTCTTGATCTCGCCCGCTTCGACCTCCGCGGCGAGCGCCGCGAGCGCCTGATCGAGCTCCGCGCCGACGGCCTCTCCCCCTTCCGCCCATTCGATGAGCACGGCCAGATCGTCGGCGCGGCGCTTCAGCGAGATCGCGAGAGCGCGGTCCTCCTCCAGCCGGCGGCGCCGCTGCAGCAGCTTCTGCGCCGAGGCCTGATCCTTCCAGAAGTCAGGTTCGGAGACTTTCGCTTCGATCGCAGCCAGCTCGGGCTCGAGCTTCGACGCGTCAAAGATGGCTCCGCAGATCGGACGCGCGCTTCACGAGTTCCTCATACCGGCGGACCTGGTCGTCGAGCTGGATGGTCATTGTTTTCTAATTTTAGAGTACAGAATCCCGAATACAGAACCGAGAAGACTGAGCCACGCGACGAGATCTCCCGTGCGGCTGTAGATCGTCCGCTTGCGGATGAACCGCAGATCCGCGACGAGCACCGCCTGTTCGAACAGCGGCGACGCCGCTAATATGCGGCCGTACGGATCGACGAAGCCGCTGATGCCGGTATTCGCGGCGCGCGCGAGATACCGACCCTCCTCAATTGACCTGAGCGTCGCCTGTTCCCAGTGTTGATACGCAGCGGACGATCGACCGTACCACGCGTCATTCGTGATGGTCGTGAGCAGTTCACTTCCAGCGGTCACGAAGCTGCGAATGAGCGAGGGATAGATCACCTCATAGCAGATCGCGACGCTGGCGGTTCGGCCCGCCACGGGCAGCGTCGAAGCGGTGTCGCCAGGCGAGAAGTCGGAGACCGCTTCGACGAGCGGACCGACGAAGAACAGCAGCCGTTTCAATGGCACGTACTCGCCAAAGGGCACGAGGTGGATCTTCCGATACGCGCCTGACGTCGTGCCGTCCGTTCCAACCAGAAACGCCGCATTGTAGATCCGGTGCTCCGCACGACCGGCGCCCGTGCCCGAGACGGTTTGCGTCATGGGTACGGGCTCGATTTGGTCGCTTCCGATGAGAAATGGCGATCGCGATTGCTGCGCGAGCAGCCGGATCTCCGCGCCGCGCGGATCGTTCTCGAAGTAGAACGGCGTGGACGACTCCGGCCAGATCACGAATTCCGCCCGATCGGCGAGCGCGCGTCGGCTCATCGTCAGGTAGCGATCGAAGATCGCGTCGCTCAACGCGGGGTTCCACTTGTCCTCCTGCTCAATGTTGGCCTGAAGGACTGCCACGCGGATCCGATCGCCTTCCCGGATCAGCGTGTTCGTGCTCATACGCCACGCGCCCCAGGCGGCAATGGCGAGAACAGCCGCAGCGGTGGCGGCCAGCGGCATCGCACGTCTCTGGATCCACGCGTACGTCAGCGCCGCGCTGACCGAGGCAACGAGGAACGACATGCCGAACACGCCGACGATTGACGCGAGCTGCGCGACAGGCAACACCGTCGCCTGGCTGTAGCCGAGGAGCGCCCATGGAAAGCCACTCCACACGTACATCCGTCCGAGCTCTGTCGTGACCCAGAGGGCCGGCACGAATGCAAGAGCCCGCAGTCCGAGCCGTGAGCACAGCCAGGCCACAGCCAGAGCGAACAGACCCGGATACAGAGAGAGATAGATGATGAGCAGCGTCGCCGACCCGGCGGCCGCCGCCGTGTTCAGCCCGCCGAACGTCGTCATCACCGCGACGAGCCAGTAGAGGGTGCCCCAGAAATACACCGCGCCGGTGAGGAAGCCAAGCGTGAACGCGCGCCGCGGCCGAAGGCCGGGCAGGGTGACCAGCAAAGGCGCGAGGGCTACCCATCCCGCTGCTGGATGTCCAAATTTCGGGAAACTCAACGCGAGGAGCGCGCCGGACAGCAGGGCAAGCGGAACGGGGCGGCGCGCTAGCGAGTGATGAACGGACGGAATTGCTCTTCTCTCTCCAGCCGCCGTGCGATCTGCTCCGCCTCGCGGCGATCGCCGTACCGCCCGACCCGCACGCGATACCCCGGCGCCGGCGTGCCCGGCCCGGTTTCGAGCATGAACGTGGGATAACCCTTGGCGGTCAGGCGACGGACGATGGCGTCCGCCGCCGCACGATCGCGCAGCGCCGCGATCTGCACGACCCAACCGCCCTCAGGGCCGGGCGGCGGCGCCGACGCCTTTGCGGCCGGCGGATCGACCGGCTTCGGCGGTTCGGTCTCCTGCGTTTTCAGCTTCTCGTCCGCGCCCGCTGCGCCTCCGGCGGTCCCGGGTTCACCCTGAAGACGCTTGTGGTAGCTGAGATCTTCGGCGGTCGCCGGCGGTGCGGGAGGCGGCGATCCTGCAGTCGCCGCCGGGGACGGCATGCTCTCCACGGGCACTGGCGCCGGCGCGATCGATGCCGCGCTGGCGGTCCCGGATGTCGTGGACGGACGCACGCCGCGTCCGACGAGCACGCCGCACAGAAAGATGACAACCGCGACAACGGTCGTCGCCATGAACAGGAAGACCAGTTGCTTCCCGCTCAGCTGAATCTCGTGGAACTCGTCCTCGACGTGTGGGAGAGGTTCAGGCACGTGACGCTCGATGGTAACACGAGAGTGCCCGAAGCAGCCCTGAAGGGCTGCGCTACTTCGGTAATAGGCGGCGCGCTTCGGCGAGCGCGTCGCGGGCGGCGGGCGTGTCCTCGATCCAGATCGACACGGTCAGGGCATCGATGGCCTCGCGTACGCGCCCGTTCCGAAGGTGGATCCGTCCTACGAGGAATTGCGCCTGGGCCTGATACGGCGACAGGTAGATCGATTTCTGGAGTTCGCCCAGCGCTTCCCTGTCCCGCAGTTCTTCGTAGAGCCGTCGTCCACGATCGAGGTGAAACGCCGCCAGCTCACGTTGGTCGCGTTCCGCGGGCGTGGCGATCGTCGATTCGACGCGCTGCGCCCGGGGCAGGTCGATCGTCGTCTTGATCCGCTCGAGGCCTTTCGGAATGGCCGGACCGGATGCGTCGTTGTACTTGGAGGACAACTGCCGCGCGAGTTCGCGCTCACGGGCCGCCTCCACGCTAGAGCCGCGCGCTTCGAGTACCGCTCCCAGGACGAGATGCGCATCTCCGTCGGCCGGGTTCCGGCGGACGGCTTCGCGAAGCCAATACACCGCGGCCGCCGTGTCGTTTTCGAGCGCGTACGCGTAGCCGAGGTTGAAGCAGTAGTCGGGATCGTCCTTGTCGGCATCAGCCGCGAGCGTGAAAAACCAGGTGGAACGTCCTGTCTCCGCCGTCCCTCCCCGCCGGAGCTGGACGATGCCGAGATTGTTGCGGAGCTCCGGCGCCGGGCGCTCTGAATCCAGTGCCTTGAACGTCGTGAACGCCTCGGCGTCGCGGCCAAGCTCCAGCTCCGACAAGCCGGCGCGAAAGCGCGCTCGTCGAGCGAAGCGCGAACCCGCCGGAACCGTGCGCGCCGCTTGCAGCGCTTTTTCGTGTTGCCCGGCCTCGGTCCAGACCTCCCACAGCGCCAGCCACGCGCGATCGTCCTCTTTGTACAGCTCGACGGCGCGCTGCAAATAGCGCTCCTGCGCCGCCGGGCTCTCGGCGACGAGCCCCTTCACGTAGTTCTCGAAGGCGAGAAGCGGCGGGCGACTTTCGAGCGCCGGCCCGTCGGCCGAGCGGCCCAGCAGCTTTCGGGCGACGCGCTCGAAGACCCCGAAGAGGTCCGCGAGTGCCCCACGTTCGACGACCTCGGGGTTCAGGCGTCCGCTGTCGAGCCGAATCGTGCGTGCGCGGACGATTAACTGCTGTTCCTGGCGCTCGATCGTGCCCACGACGATTCCTGACGCGCCCGCCAACTCCCCGACTCTGATTAATGTGGCCCGGCTCAAGGTGGCCGAAGCAGGCAGGTGGAGCGTCTCGAACGCCCGCACGCGTTCCGGCCGGGTGATTGCGGAGACACCGAGTGCATTGAGGTTGTCGGCCAGCAGAATCGCGGACGCTTCGCTCAGCCAGTAAATGCTCGGCTCGTTCCGGTTGTTCTCGAGCGGAACGACGAGCAGGCGTTCGGCGGCGCGCGCTGGCGGAGGCGCCACCACCAGAGCGATCAAAGCCAGCGCGGCGGCGACTCGGCAGGGGCGATTGAGCGCGGTTTCAGGCATGTCGAAGAGACAGGATCAAGTGGCACCCTCGGGCACCTGTGGCGCGGCAATGCTCGACCCGGGCGTCCGCGCCAACCTCGAACGCCTCAAGCGTCCGGCGAAGCGCCGCGGCGTAGAAGCCGCAGAGCGGCAATTCGACCTGTTCCCGAACCTCGCAGAACAGCGAGCCGCGCAGGTCGACGCGGGCGACGCCGCGGCGAATCCGCACCAGCGCGCGGCTGCCTGGATACGTGTCGCGGATGAGACCGCGTGCGATGCGCAGCGCGGCGCGGGCACGAAGCGATGACGGCAGCGCGAGGAGCAGCCGCCGCCTGCCGCGCGCCATCGACGCGACCGTCCAGTCCGCCGCGTATTCGCCGGCGCGTGTCGTGACCAGCCCGTACGCTTCGCCTTCCGTGCGGAGAAAACCGAGAACAGCCGACACGGCGGCGAGCCCGATCGTTCCCTCGCGCAGCCCGGAAGAGTTGAGCCAGTTCTCGTAGAACTCGAGGCGAGTGGGAAGCAAGTCAGCGATCGCCTGATGGAGGCTGGCGACGAGGATTCGACCGATGCGGCTCTCGCCCATGCGCAGGTATTCTTGATATCTTAATCTTTTTCATGATTCTTCCGCTGCACGACATCCTGCGCTCGCGCATTCTCGAGACGGTGCGCACGCTCTACTCGCTCGACCCCGCCGACATTCCCGCGTTCGCCATCGAGTCGCCGCCGCGCCGCGCGCTCGGCGACCTGGCCGTCCCGCTGGCCTTCGAGCTCGCGCGCAAGCTGCGGAAAGCGCCGCGAGCGATCGCGCAGGAGATCGCGGCTGCGCTCGGACCGATCGATGGCGTCATTAAGGTCGAGGCTGCGCCGAACGGCTACATCAACGTCTTCCTCGACCGGCCCCGGCTGCTGAGCGAGTGGCTCGAGGCCCGCGGCCCGAGGCCCGCGCCCCGCGCGGGAGGGAAAGTCATCGTCGAGCACACCGCAATCAACCCGAACAAGGCTGCCCATATCGGCCATTTGCGAAACTCCGCGCTCGGCGACACGCTCGTGCGGTTGATTCGGTTCGGCGGCAGCCCCGTCGAGGTCCAGAACTACATCGACGACACCGGCGTCCAGGTTGCCGACGTCGTCGTTGGCTTCCGGTACCTGCAACAGAAGGACCTGGAGGACGTCCGGCGGCTCGCGGACTCCACGCCGTTCGACGTCTATTGCTGGGATCTTTACGCGAAAGTGACCGAGTGGTACGAGCAGGACAAGGCCCGCCTGGAGATTCGCAAGGCGACGCTGCATGACCTCGAGCACGGCGGCAACGACAACGCGGCGCTGGGCGCCTTCATCGCCGACCGGATAGTGCGTCACCACCTCGCGACGATGGAGCGCCTCAGGATTGGCTACGACCTGCTGACCTGGGAGGGGGATATCCTGCGACTCGGATTCTGGGCACGGGCTTTCGAGATCCTCAAGGAGCGCGGAACGATTTATCGCCGGGCCGAGGGTAAGCTCGCAGGCTGCTGGGTGATGGAGATCAAGGACGATCCGCTGGTCGACTCCGCAAAGGACCCCCAGCTGGAAGCCAACGGCCAGGGCGACGAGGAAGACGATCAGCGGGAGAAGGTCATCGTTCGATCCGACGGCACCGTCACCTACGTCGGAAAGGACATTGCGAACCAGTTCTGGAAATTCGGACTGCTCGGCAAGGACTTCCGCTACCGTGAGTTCTCGCACGATGCCCACGGCCGCGTGCTGTGGGCCACGACGTCGGACGAACGCGGCCGGCCTGGTGGGGTCAACGGCGTCCCCTCATTCGGCGCTGGCGAGCGGACCTACAACGTCATCGATACGCGTCAGTCATACCTGCAGAAGCTCCTGAAGCAGGCGCTGGCGACGATGGGCTACACGAAAGAAGCAGAGCGGGCGACACATTTCGCGTATGAGATGGTGGCGCTGTCTCACGCCACAGCGCGTGAGCTCGGGTATCCGGCGGACGAAAGTGGCAAACCCTTTGTCGAGGTTTCCGGCCGCAAGGGGCTCGGTGTCAAGGCCGACGAGCTGATCGATCGACTGGCGGAGAAGGCGCTCGCCGAGGTCCGGAAGCGAAATCCGGAATCGAGCGAAGCCGAGGCGCGCGCGACCGCGGAGACTATCGCAACAGCAGCGCTGCGCTACTTCATGGTGAAGTTCTCCCTCGGCAAGATCATCATCTTCGACATCGACGAGGCGCTCAGCTTCGAGGGAGAGAGCGGCCCGTACCTGCAATACGCTGCGGTGCGGGCGTCCAACATCTTTCAGAAGATGAAGGAGCGGGAGGGCACCGACGAGGCAGCCGTCCTCGCCGCGTTGGCGTCGACCCCGCCCGAGGTCCTGACGACGGGCGCCGAAGGAGATGACCTGTGGGGTCTCGCCCTCGAAGCCGCGCGGCTGGACGAGATCGTCGATCAGGCGCTCCGCAGCAACGAGGTCGCTGTCGTCGCGAAATACGCGTTCGGGCTCGCACAGGCGTTCAACGCGTTCTACCACCGCTATCCCATCCTGAACGAGGAGCGTGCCGACGCGAAGCGTTGGCGCGCCGCCGTGGCGTCGTACTTCCGGATGCAGATCACGCGCGCGCTGGACCTCATGGGATGCGCCGTGCCGACACGCATGTAGAACGACCCTTAGGGTCGTCTCAGCGAAGAGTAGAACGATGCTTTAGCATCGTTTCAGCGAAGGACGTAGAACGACCCTTTAGGGTCGTCTCAGCGAAGGGCATGAAACCGATCATCGGCATTACGCGAAATCGCCGGCCCGCCGACTACGAACAGGCGATTCGCCTGGCGGGTGGCGAACCGAGGCTCCTTGACTGGGACGCGATGAAGCCGGACGAGGCGCTCGCTGCCGTCGACGGCCTGCTGCTGACGGGCGGCGGCGACATCGATCCGAAGCATTACGGCCAACCGCCGTCTCCTCATGTCGAGCTGGCCGAAGCGGGCCGCGACGAGTTCGAGATCGCGGTTTCGCGTTCGGCCCTCGAACGCGACCTGCCGATTCTCGCGATCTGCCGCGGACTCCAGGTCCTGAACGTCGCCGCGGGCGGGACGCTGGTGCAGCACGTTCCGGATGCCGTCGGCACGGCGATCGCTCATTCGATCGATGAGCCGAAGAACCAGCTCGCGCACCCGGTTCGTGTAGTGGCTGGGTCGGCGCTGGCGGGGGCACTCGGGACACGAGTCGTCATGGTGGACATGTGCGTGGTCAATAGCCGCCATCACCAGGCGGTGGACGCCGTCGCACCCGGCTTCGTCGTCTCGGCGACGGCGCCGGACGGCCTCATCGAGGCGATCGAACGCCGGGACCGCAGATTCTGCGTGGGAGTCGAATGGCACCCTGAGAACTTCTGGGCCACGGGAGAGTTCGCGCCGCTGTTCGAGGCGTTCGTCGGATCGTGCCGGCGGCCTTGAGCGCGTCGATCAGAAGCGGACTGTAGTTGGGCTCAACGCGGCAGGTTGTGCCAGCCTCAGTCTCGCGCCGACGGACCCCGCGTGGACCGATCGATCTGGCGAATCGCCCCCAGGTGATACGCGAGATGCACGACGCTCCCGACGACGGCGTTCAGTTCGTCGTTCGTGAGCGTTCGCGGCTGACGGATGTTTTCTTGCCACGTGCGCGCTTCAGCGCGGAACTGGTCACGGAGCTGCTTCCACGCGGTTTCGGTCACTGTGACCCGGTTCCAGCTCGCGGAATAATTCGCGTCCGAAAACGGGTTCTCACCGCGGCTCCATCGATTCAGGAGCTCAAAGCCATAGCACAAGTGATCGACATGCGCGGCAATGGATGATCCGCCGGTCGCAGGTACGGCTGACGCGTCTGCCGCTGACAACTTGTCCAAAGATCTGAAGAGACCTGGATCTCCCGGATTGAGGACCCAGGCGGTCACCGGATCGGCGCCGTCCAGCAACTCACGGAGCAGCGCTGGCAGCGCGCCCGTTATTTCTGAATCAGCCACATCTCATGCGCCGCCGCCGGGTTTCAGCAACCCGTGCACGGAGGGATCTCGAGTTTCTCCGGAGTCTCGAGGCTGGAGAGCTCGAGGTCGAAAAAGACCGCGTCCTTCTGGACGACCTGGATCCGGCGCGGCCAGCGGATTCCACTTGCAGCAATGTCTCCGCTGAAGCGAAGTTCCTGCGGTAGATCAGTCCCGCTCGTCGGATCCGTCACCGTCGTCACGATACGCGCCAGGCGCGCGTCAGGCGTGAAATACAGCGTTGCGTCGCGCTGCCCGTCCCGTTCGACGCGGAAACCAGCTCGCCGCTGCGCGTCGGGTGCGACCGCCGTCAGGCGGAACTCCTTGTCGAGCATCGGAACCAGGCGGACCAGCCAGTACAGATAGAACTGCTCGCGTTCGTTGCCGACGAACAGCTGCGGCAGGACGAGCGACTTTCCATCTTTCGTCGTCCAGCCTTTGTCGCCGTCGATGAAGAGGCTCCGCGTCGATACCGGCCCCTTCTCCACTTCGAAGGTTTCGATGTGCGCGCGATCCGGCGGCTCGATCCGCCAGTGTCCCTCAATACGAACGGTCCGCCCTGACACGTCGATCGAGGCGGTGCCGTGCCAGGCAAGCACACGATGACGCTGCAGATTGGCCGCTCCGCCGGCGGCTGAGATCGCGCGGGTGAGCAACGCGCGAGCCGCGTCGTCGGCAGCCAGGTCGGCATGGCCTCCAAGCACAACCGCAGCTGTGGCAATCACAAACAGGTTTCGCACTGAGTCAGGTCTCCAAACGATCTCAAGAATATAACCGACGCTATCAACGCGTGCGGGTGAACGAGACTAGCGTCTCGATATGCGGGGTGTTCGGGAAGAGATCAAATGCTCGGACAGCGTCGAGCGTGTAGCCACTATCTACGATACGACGTGCGTCACGCGCCACCGTGGCCACATCGCAGGAGACATAGACGAGCTGACGTGCGCCGTGCGCAACGACCGCCTCCAGCGCCTCACGGGACAAGCCGGTCCTCGGAGGATCCAGCATGATCGAAGCCGCCGGCTGTCCCTGATAGTGGATCAGGTAGTCCTCGACTGACTGACCGACCACGACGATGCCACCGTTGAACGCGCGTGCGTTCGCCGCCAGATCGTCGGCGCTCAACCGATCGCCTTCGACGGCTACGATCCGCCGCCAGCCGGCCGCCGCCAACGCGACCGCGAAGAGTCCGACCCCCGAATACAGATCGAAGACGAGGTCCTGAGCATCGGCGCTCACGGTGTTCCGAACGGCATCGGCGAGCGTTTGCAGCAGGTAGCGATTCCCCTGGAAGAACGATCGGACGTGGCGGCGCAGTGTCGCGCCCGAGACGGCATCGTGGACGAATGGCGCGCCTCCCAAGCGCACGGTCGCGGCGCCGGTCGACATCGCGCAAGTCAGACCCGTCAGCCCGCGCGTGCCGGCGAGGGGAGCGTAGCTAGCGGTCTTAAGTGCCGGCGCGGGCCTGAGCTGCAGGTGCAGCGCGCGCTCCGTCAACGCCGCGTTTTCGGCGAGCTCGATCGCCGACACGTGTTCGCCGCCAAGCTTTTTCAACCGCAACCGAATCTGATCGAGGACCGCACAGGTTTCGGGCGCGAGCTGTCCAGTCGAGGCGGGATCGCACAGCTCGTGCGTGGCTTCACGGAAGAACCCTATGCGCCCGTCCATGACGTGCAGCCGCGCGCGCATCCGGTATCCGCGCTCCTCCGACGCCGTCACCTCGACCGGCGCCCCGAGCGTCATCCGGCCGATCCGCCTAAACGCGTCCGACACGACCTCGCCCTTCAGGGCAAGCTGCCTCGCATACCTGATGAAGGCGTAGCTCGCGCCACCGCACGTCCAGTCGCCCGGCCACGGCCGGCGATCCGGACCTGGTTCGAGGATGTCGATCGCCGTCGCGTACGCGACCGAACGATCGGCGCGAGTGATATCGGCGACGACGCGCTCACCCGGGATCGCGCCGGCGACGAGGACGACCTGCCCTTCGTGCCGCGCGATCATCCATCCGCCGGCTGCCGGTTTCTCGATGGCGAGCGTCACGCGGTCACGAGGGCGCAGCATGGAGGGTTCTCAGTCCAGCGCGATCGTCGGCAGCCCCAACTGCTCGCGAAGCAGCCGATCGCGCGCCGCCGCGATCGCGCGCGCGTGCGCGTCGAGCGGCATGCGGTCAGCAAACGGCGACAGCTCCTGCTCCGCTTCGCGTGTCAACGTGCGCAGCATGTCGGTATCCGCCTCGGCGCGCGCTGCCGCGATCAGCTCGGCATCGAGCGCGCGAAGCCGATCGAGCGCCGCGCCACGTACCGCCCCTCGCAGCCCGCGCGCGCTGGCCCGCAGTGCGTCGATCTCTGCGAGCGCGCCGTCGAGCGCGCTTGCGAGCGCGGCGCCAAACCGGCGGTGCGCCTGGAGCGACGTGAGCCGCTCGGCTGTCCGGTTCAGATGGACCGGAAGACTTTCGTGGGGACTGGAAGGGCCGCTCTTCGCATCCGCCCCGGCAGTCGTCTCCGCGATCCCGACGGCGCGGCGCCATTCGTCGAACGCGTCGAGGATGTCGGCTTCGCAGAACTCGACACGCACCGGCCTGCGCCTCTGCCCTTTCCTGTAATAGCGCTCGAACGTGCGATCGATCCCGCGGTAGGCGACCGGCAACGGGACGCCCTGCGCCGCCCACCCGCACACAAGGTCGAACGCCGGGCCGGCAATTCGAATCAGGTATCCGTCGTTCTTCCGGCAGAGGTATGTCTCGATCTCGCGGCAGTACTCGGCAGGATCGATCACCTGTTGCGTTCCCAGATCATCCGGAGACCGATCAATGTCAGATCGGGGTTGACCTCCTCGACCACGGAGGTCTCAGACGCGATGATCTCGGCCATGCCGCCGGTCGCAATGCACCGCGCCGGCGGCTGCCCGAGTTCGGCGCGCATCCGCCGGACGATGCCCTCGATCATGTCCACGTAGCCGAAGAACAGGCCCGACTGCATCGACCCGACGGTGGTCCGGCCGATAACGGTCGGCGGCTTCCGGACCTCGACTTTTGGCAGCCTCGCGGCGCGGAGAAACAGTGCGTCCGCTGAGATCTGAATCCCCGGACAGATCACACCGCCAAGATATTCGCCGCGCGCGGTAATGGCATCGAAGGTCGTCGCCGTGCCAAAGTCGACGACGATGACCGGACGGCCGGCGGCGCGGCCATAGAGCTCGAACGCCGCCACGCCGTTGACGACGCGGTCCGCGCCGACGTCGGCCGGCGCGTCGTACAGCACCGGCATCCCGGCATTCGTTGCCGGATCGACAATCAACGCGTCGCATCCGAAGTATCGACGCGCCATCTCGGCGGCGGTGCCTGTCAGAGGCGGAACGACCGACGCCAAGATCACGCCGTCGACGCGGGAGCGGTCCACGCGCTCGTGGTCGAAGAGATTCGTGATCAGAATGCCGAGCTCGTCGGCCGTCCGCTCGCGCAGGGTCGCCAGACGCCAGCTCTGCGCCAGCCGATCGCCTTCGAACAGGCCGATGGTGATGTTGGTGTTGCCGACGTCAATCGCAAGCAGCATGGTCACAGCCAGCGTACTTCGCCCGACACGATGCGCTCCAGAGCTCCCTCGACACGGACCAGGAGCGCCCCCGAATCGTCGATCCCTTCGGCAACACCCGACCGGCGGCCGGCATGGGCGGTCCACTCCACCGAGCGCCCCCGTGCGGAAGGGGCAAACGCCTGCCATCGGGCGCGGATATCGGCACCGCGCCCTTCCGCGAGGTCGCGGGAGCGCTCTGTCAGCGCGGCGAGGCATTCCACGAGCACGGTGGTCCGGTCGATCGGCCGGCCGAGTTCCGCCTCGAGTGACGTCGCGCGGTCCGCGAGCGCCCCGTCGAACACGCCATGGAGATTGATGCCGAACCCGAAGACGACAAATACCAGGGCGGCTCCCTCCGAGGATCCTTCGGTGAGGATGCCGCCCAATTTTCTGCGCCCCCCGGGCGCCATCAAGTCGTTGGGCCATTTCAGCTCGACGGCCAGTCCGGTGGCCGCGCGCAGGCCCTCGGCCAGGGCGACGCCGCCCGCCAGCGTCAGAAGTCCCTCCGCTCCGGTCGGCGCCAGCGGACGCAGCGGCTGAGGACGCATCACGATCGAGGCGTAAAGCCCGGCGCCCGGCGGCGACACCCACGATCGCCCCAGCCGCCCGCGCCCGGCGGTCTGCGCATCGGCGATGACGAGCGTTCCATCCTCGGCTCCAAGGGCCGCCAGCCTCGCCGCTTCGTCGTTGGTCGAGCCGGCCTCCTCGAAATGCACGACGCGGCGGCCGAACGGCGCAATGCGATCCGCGGCCGCCCTCAGCGCCTGCTCCAGCTCGCGTGACATGGGAAGTTTACTAATCGCGCTCGATCTCGAGGCTGAGATCGGCCGCCGGCGCAGAATGGGTCAACGCGCCGATTGAGACGTAGTCGGCGCCGAGCTGCGCCAGCGCGGGCAGCCGATCGAGCGTGACACCGCCGGAGATCTCCGTCTTCGCGCGGCCGCGCGCGCGTCCGATCGCTTCGCGCATGTCGTCAATCGACAGGTTGTCGAGCAGGATGATATCGGCCCCGGCCGCGAGCGCTTCGTCCACCTCGGCGAGCGACTGGGCTTCGATCTCGACTGGCATCTCGTGGCCGGCCGCGCGCATCTTCCGGACCGTTTCGCCGACGCCTCCGCCGAGGCGGATATGGTTTTCCTTGATCAGAATCCCGTCGTCCAGCGCCGCCCGATGGCTGACGCCGCCGCCCGCCCGGACCGCGTACTTCTCGAGCACCCGCAACGTCGGCGTCGTCTTTCGCGTGTCGAGGACGGTCAGCCTGCCGCCAGCGGCATCGACGAAGCGGCGCGTCAGCGTCGCGATGCCTGACAATCGCTGCAGGAAGTTCAGCGCGGTGCGTTCCGCCGTCAACAGCGCGCCGGCGAAGCCCTTGATTTCGGCGACGGTCTGGCCGGCGTTGCAGGCGTCGCCGTCGGCGCGCATCGGCGCGAAGGACACGCGCGGGTCGAGCTGACGGAAGGCCTCCGCGGCCACATCCAGCCCGGCCAGAACACAGGGACACTTCGCCAGGAGGACGCCTTGAGCGCGCAGTTCCGCCGGGACCGTTGCTTCCGTTGTGACGTCGCCCCACCCGAGATCCTCTGCCAGCGCTCGCCGCACAATCTCGCGATACAGCGCGGGCTCGAGTGGGCCGAACGGGACCGATTTCATTGACTGGACTCGCGCGAAAGCGCCTCGGCCTGGGCGAGTTCGACGTCGACGGCGAAGTCTCCCGGTGCGAGGTCCAGGCGTTCGATGAGGCCCGCGGCGCGCAGGTCGGCGCGCGTCTCCTCGAGCAGTGCGACCCGGTCAGCTGTGTCGGTGACCTTCACGAGCCGCGCTGACGTCTTGAGCGGCCGCCTCTCCTCCGACTTCTTCTTGCGGATCTCGCCGAGCACCAGGGATGCCGCTTCGAGCGCGACGACGCCGCGGTCATCTTCACCGCCGGCGACGGCGATCAACACCGCCCTGGATGGCCACTCCGCGCGGTGCACCGAACCGGACTGCCACCACGACCACACTTCCTCGGTAACGAAGGGTAGATACGGGGCGAACAACCGCAGCATCGAAGACAAGGCAGCATGAAGCGCCGTATTGGCGGAGGCGGCGGCCGCCGGCCCTTGCTCGCCGTATCGCCGCGATTTCACCAGCTCGAGATAGTTGTCGCAGAACGACCAGAAGAACTTCTCGGTCCGATCCAGCGCGCGGGTGTAGTCGTATGCCTCGAGATCCGCCGTGTTCTCGTCGACGAGCCGGGCGAGGCTCGTCAACACGCCGCGATCGACCCGATGCGTGACGGCCCCGCGCGGCTCGGCGTTCGAGAGCGCGAACTTCGACGCGTTCAGGATCTTGATCGCCAGGCGGCGGCCGACCTTCATCTGATTGGGATCGAACGTCGTGTCCATCCCTGGCCGGCCGCTCGCCGCCCAGTACCTCACGCCGTCGGACCCATGCTCCACGAGCAACGCTTTCGGTGTGACGACGTTGCCCTTAGACTTCGACATCTTTTTCCGATCGGGATCGACCACAAAACCGGAGATCGCAGCGTTCGTCCACGGCAGCGAGTCGTGCTCGAGATGAGAGCGCAACACCGTGCTGAAGAGCCAGGTCCGGATGATGTCGTGCGCCTGCGGGCGGAGGTCCATCGGAAATACCCGGTTGAACAGATCCGGGTCACTCTCCCAGCCGCCCGCGATCTGCGGCGTAAGGGACGATGTGGCCCACGTGTCCATTACGTCCGGATCACCGACGAAGCCGCCGGACTGACCCCGCTGGCTGGCGGTGTACCCCGGCGGGACGTCACTCGACGGATCGATGGGCAGCCGCGAGACGTCGGGCTTGATTGGTGAAGCGTAGTCCATGGTCCCATCCCGTTTCACCGGATACCACAAGGGAAACGCGACGCCGAAGAAGCGCTGGCGGCTGACGCACCAGTCGCCGGTGAGCCCGTTGACCCAGTTCTCGTAGCGCGTACGCATGTAGGCCGGATGCCACTTGAGCGCACGGCCGCGCTCGACGAGCGCCTCACGAAAGTCCATCGTCTTGATGAACCACTGGCGGCTCGTGACGATCTCGAGCGGGCGATCGCCTTTTTCGTAGAACTTGACGGCGTGCGTGATCGGCCGCGGCTCTCCGACGAGCGCGCCGGTCTCGCGAAGGAGCTCGACGACCCTTGCCCTCGCCTTCTGGGCGGACAAACCTGCGAGCTGGTCGTAGAACTGCTGCGCCCGCGCGGGATCGTCGGACGGCCACTCCGCCGATCCCCATGCGACAGGCTTGAACGCACCGTTTGGCTGGATGACGGCGCGGACCGGCAGGCTCAGCTCGCGCCACCACGTGACGTCGGTGATGTCCCCGAACGTGCAGATCATCGCGATGCCGCTGCCGCGGTCGGGCTCCGCGAGCGGATGCGCGCGAATGGGAACGCGCGCGCCAAAGAGCGGCGTGATCGCATGCTGTCCGAACAGCGGCTTGTATCGCTCGTCGTCTGGATGTGCGACGAGCGCGACGCAGGATGGAATCAGTTCCGGCCGTGTCGTCTCGATGGCGATCTTCCGCGAGTCGAGCGAGAACTCGACGCGGTGATAGGCGCCTGCGACCTCCCGGTCCTCGAGCTCCGCCTGCGCGACCGCCGTCCGGAAGTCCACGTCCCACAGCGTCGGCGCCTCGACTTGATACGCGAGGCCGCGATCCAGCAGGCGGAGAAACGAGAGTTGCGACACGCGCTGCGCCGTGCGGCCGATCGTGGCGTAAGTCAGCGACCAGTCCACGGACAATCCGAGGTATCGCCACAGATCCTCGAACGCCTTTTCGTCCTCGGCGGTCAATCTGGCGCAGAGTTCGATGAAGTTCGGACGCGACACCGAGATGGGCGGTTTCGGCGGCGTCTCGGGGGGCGTGAACGACGGGTCGTACGGAAGCGCCGGATCGCAGCGCACCCCGTAATAGTTCTGGACGCGACGCTCGGTGGGCAGCCCGTTGTCGTCCCACCCCATCGGATAAAAGACTTCCCGCCCGCGCATCCGCTGGAAGCGCGCGATCACGTCGGTATGGGTGAAGGAGAAGACGTGGCCGATATGCAGCGCGCCGCTGACGGTCGGGGGCGGCGTGTCTATCGCGTAAATCGCATCGCGCGGCTTCGAACGGGAGAAACGATAGGTTCCGTCAGCTTCCCATCGCGCGCGCCATTTCTCTTCAAGACCTTCGAGCGCCGGCTTGTCCGGCACGCCTTGCGTCACGTCAGGATGCACCCTTCTTCACGCGGTCGATCTCCTCGCGGACCATCCGCTCGGCCACCTGCAGGACGGTCTCGCGGACGGCCTGATCGGACATACGCGCGATCACCCGACGCACGACCTCTTCGACCACATCATCGGTGACCGGGACGCTCGCGCCGGCGCTCGCGGCAACCGGCCGGACGCTCAGCGCCTGTTCCGCAGCGAGTAATGCGGCGAAGGCGTCGGCAAGCGCTGGGCCCTCGGTCCCACTCGGCGCGGGCGCTTCGCCGGCAGCCGAGAGCGCGTTATCGAGCGTCGCCGTGCCCATTGATGCTGCGGCGGGCGCGGTCTCCTGTGCCGCGACCGCTGGAGATGGTGCGACGGATCGTGCGACAGGCGCTGCCGCGACGGCTGGCGGCTGAGCCAGTTCAGGCGGCTGTTGGGCGCCCGCCATCGTCGGCAAGTCCCAATCTCCGAAGCCCGCCCGCGCGGCCGTGGCGGACGCCGCGCTCTCGGCCGGCCGCTGCGGAGTCGGCGCCGGTTCGAGCGGCGCCGGTTGTCCTGCCGGCGCATGCTGCGCGAACGCGGCATCGAGCCGGTCGAAGTACTCGTCGAGCGAATCGACAGGCCGTGGTTGCGGTTCGAGCGCCGGCGGCTCCGGCGCCGGGACGGAAGCGGGCGGCGCAGCAGACGCGGCGCCGCTCTCCTCCCAGAGCGACGCGGGACGCCGACCAGCCAGAAGATCTTTCACACGGTTGATGACCATTTGCGGCTCGAACGGCTTCACGAGCACGCCGTCGCATCCGACGGCGCGCGCGCGCGCCTCGTCAATGGGTTCAAACGCACCTGTCAGCAGCACGACAGGAATGTGCTTCAGGTGCGGTGTCTTCTTTACGTGCGCGGCGACTTCGTAGCCGTCACGCCGCGGCATGCCGACGTCGGCAAGGATGACGTCGGGACGCTCCGACTCGATGCGCTGCACGGCCTCCTGCCCGTCACCGACAGCGATCACCTGGATCTGCTCGTCGGCAAACGTCAGCTCGATCACACGCTGGATGGTCACGCTGTCGTCCGCAAGAAGGAGCTTGGGCATTTATGTCCGCTGATCCGCCGCCGCTCGAGCGTTGGACTGGATGAACGTGATGATGTCCTGCATCGGGCTCCCGGGCAGGAAAATCCCGTTGATGCCCAACGCCTGCAGCTTGGGAATGTCCACGTCGGGGATAATCCCGCCGACGACGACGATGACGTCGGTGAGCCCCTTCTCCTTGAGCAGCTCCATCACGCGCGGGCAGATGTGCATATGCGCGCCCGACAGGATCGAGAGGCCGATCGCGTCGGCATCTTCCTGAAGCGCTGCAGCTACGATCTGCTCCGGCGTCTGTCGGAGGCCGGTGTAGATGACCTCCATCCCGGCGTCGCGGAGCGCGCGCGCGATGACCTTGGCGCCACGGTCATGGCCGTCCAGACCGGGCTTGGCGATGACGACTCTGATCTTAGGCATGCGGGGCCAGGGGCTAAATTGAGGGGACCTCCTCGTACTCCCCCCACACATCCCGGAGTGCGTCGCACATCTCGCCGACCGTGGCATAGGCGCGGACGCACTCGAGCAAGGGATACATCGTGTTATCGGTTCCGCGGGCTGCCTCGCGCAGGGCGTCGAGGGCCTTGGCGAGGCGGGCCGCGTCGCGGGTCTGGCGCAGGCGGTCGAGAGCGGCCAACTGCGTCTCGGCTGCGGTCTCGTCTATATAAAGGATAGGAAGCGGCGGCTCATCCTCCATCACGTAGTCGTTGACGCCGACGATGGTCTTCTCGCGGCGCTCCACCGCCTGCTGGAACTGATACGAGGCCTCGGCGATTTCCTTCTGCGGATATCCCTGCTCGACCGCCGCGACCATCCCACCCATTCGGTCGATCGTGTCGAAGTAGCGCTTCGCGCCCTCTTCCATCTCGAGCGTCAGCTTCTCGACGAAATACGAGCCGCCCAGCGGATCGACGACGTTGGCGACGCCGCTTTCGTGCGCAATGATCTGCTGGGTGCGGAGGGCCAGCGTCGCCGCTTCGGCGGTGGGAAGCGCGAGCGCCTCGTCCAGCGAATTGGTGTGTAGCGAATTCGTGCCACCGAGCACCGCGCCGAGTGCCTGCAGCGCGGTCCGCACGACGTTGTTGTAAGGCTGCTGCGCGGTCAGCGAGACACCGGCGGTCTGCGTGTGGAAGCGCAGCTTCCAGGATCGATCGCTCTTCGCGCCGAACCGGTCGCGCATCACCTCGGCCCAGAGCTTCCGCGCGGCACGGTACTTCGCGATCTCTTCGAAGAAGTCGCTGTGCGCGTTGAAGAAAAACGAGATGCGCGGCACGAAGTCGTCGACGTCGAGCCCGGCATCGACTCCGTATTGGACGTACTCGATGCCGTCACGGAGCGTGAAGGCGAGCTCCTGCAGCGCCGTCGATCCGGCCTCGCGGATGTGATAGCCGCTCACCGAGATCGTGTTCCAGCGCGGGACCTCCTTCGCGCAGAACGCAAACACGTCGGTGATGAGCCGCATCGACGGGCGAGGCGGATAAATGTATTCCTTCTGCGCGATGAACTCTTTGAGGATGTCGTTCTGGATCGTCCCGGAGAGTTTCTTCCAATCCGCGCCGTGCTTCTCCGCGACCACAAGGTACATCGCGAAGATCATCGGCGCCGGTGAGTTGATCGTCATCGACGTCGTGATGTCGCCGAGCGAGATGCCGTCGAACAGCCGCTCCATGTCGGCGAGCGACACGATGCTGACGCCGCACTTGCCGACCTCGCCGAGCGACAGCGGATGATCCGGGTCCCGCCCCATCAGGGTCGGGAGATCGAACGCGACGCTGAGGCCGGTTCCGCCCGCCTTCAGCAGCTGCTTGTACCGCTCGTTCGTCTCCGCGGGCGTTCCAAACCCCGCGAACTGCCGCATCGTCCAGAGCTTGCCGCGGTAGCCGGTCGGATGGATGCCGCGCGTGTACGGAAACTCGCCCGGGTGTCCGAGGTCGCGCGCGTAGTCGAGACTGGCGAGATCCTCGGGCGTGTACAGCCGCTCTATCCGGCGGCCGGAGATCGTCGTGAACGGGACGCTCCTCTCCTGGCCCTTCGCCTGGACCGGCTCGACCGCGGTTTTCATAAGTCCTTTGATTATAACCCGTTCATGCGGGTCGACCGGGTGGCGTCGTGCACGATTTTGCCACCGACGATCGTGTAGCGCACCTTTGCCTTGAGCAGTTCCGCGGGCTGTGTCTTACCAACCTCCACGAGATTGCGATCGAAGACCGCAATGTCGGCGAGCTTACCGGGCGCGAGCGTACCTTTGATCTCCTCTTCGAACGACGCCCACGCCGGTCCTTTTGTGTACGCCTCGATGGCTTCTTCGATCGTGAGACGCTGGTCGGGGAACCAGCCTTCCTTCGGCTCGCCCGTCAGGGTCTGACGCGTGACGGCGGCATACAGTCCATACACGGGGCTCAGATAGTACCGCGCCGCGTTGGTGCCCGGGCTGTCGCTGCCGAACACGAGCACGGCGCCGGCCTGTTTGAGCTTCCTGAATGGATAGGCGCCCTTCGATCGCTCTTTCCCGATCCGCTCCTCCATCCACCGCATGTCGTCCGAGATGTGGTACGGGTTGACCTCCGCGACGAGCTTCAGCTTCCCGAATCGCGGGTAATCATCCGGGTGGATGGTCTGCGCGTGAATGACTCGCCACCGATGATCGGTGTCGAGCAGGTTCTCTTCCGTTAGCACGCGCTCGTAGACATCGAGAAGAATCCGGTTGCCCAGATCGCCGATCGCGTGAACGTGAGGGGGAACGCCGAGCTTCGCCGCCGCTTTGACCAGGCGCTCCAGGTTTCCGGGCGGAAACGCGGTGTAGTGGTCGCCCGCCTTCATCGACATCGCGGCCCCTTCGCGTCCTTCCGGGAACATCACGTGGCGAAGGATGCCGCGGTTGCGCGGATCGTGGTTGAAGGGCTCGAAGAACAGCGCGGCGCTGCTGCCCATGATGCCATCCACCCAGGCCTTGAAGCCGACCAGCTTCAACCATTCATCGCCGAACCCGCGCGACATCCCGAGCGCGGCGACGTGCTCCACCTCGTAGAGCGTCGGACGAATGTTGATCCGGAGCGTCAGCTCGCCGCGGCGCTTGAGCGTCTGGTATGCCTGCAGCTGCTCTGCAGACGTCAGATCCTGAATCGTCGTGACGCCTCCCTCGCGCGCCTCCTGCATGACCGCACGGACCTGGACGAGCCGCTGCTCGAACGGCGTGGCCGGTATCGCCTTGCGCACCTGATCCGCCGCCGATCCCTTCAGGATGCCGGTCAGCCGCCCTTGCGCATCCTTGACGATCTCTCCGCCCTCGGGCGCGCGCGTCGACTCGGTGATCCCCGCCAGCCTCAGCGCGAGGCTGTTCGCAAGGTACATGCTCCGGTCGAAGCGATTCACGAACACCGGATGGTCGGGAGTGACCGGATCAACCTGATCGCGATGCGGCGTGAAGGGGCCAGCACCTCGAGCACCCTGGGCACCTTGAGCACCCTGGGCACCTTGAGCGCCTTGAGCACCTTGAGCACCTGTCGACCCCGCCTTCCATTGCTCGTACGCTCCCCAATCGCCGCGCGTGATCCAGCTGCCTTTTGGAAGCCGCGCGGCCGCGGCGCGCAGGCGATCGGTAAAGGCTTTCGGCTCGTGCACGTCCAGCAGGTTGGCGCCGACGAGCAGTTGGCCCGTGGCCTCCGTGTGGACGTGCGCATCGTTGAATCCTGGAAGCGCGAAGCCGCCGGCGAGGTCCACCGTTCGTGTGTCGGGCCCCGCCAGCGCGCGAATCTCGGCCACGGTACCGACCGCCACGATGCGATCGCCCGCGACGGCGACGGCCTCGGCCCAGGGCTTCGCCGGATCGAGGGTGTAGACCCGTCCGTTGATGAGAATCAGGTCAGCGGCCGCGGCGCCAGCCAGAATCACGGGCGCCATCGTCAAAGCAAGAACGGTCAGGAAGCGCTTCATAATCGGGCAGGATACCTTGACTTGGCTCGTACGCGGCAAGTACGCTGTCCCGCTTTCGAACGACGGATTCGCGTGACCTTATAGGAGCGTCATGGAGGGCGGCAGCATCTTCAACGCCATGCTCCAGGAATTCGATGGAGCGGCGAGAATTCTCGGACTCGACCCCGGCATCTGGAAAATCCTCACCCACCCGAAACGCCAAATCATCGTGTCCTGTCCCATCCAGATGGATAACGGCGAGATCGAGGTGTTCACCGGCTACCGGGTCCAATACAACATCACGCTCGGCCCGGCGAAGGGCGGTATCCGGTATCACCCGAACGTCACGCTCGATGAGGTCACCGCGCTGGCTGCCTGGATGACCTGGAAGTGCGCCGTGGCGCACATCCCGTTTGGCGGCGGCAAGGGAGGCGTCGTCTGCGACCCGACGCGCATGTCACGGCGCGAGCTCGAAGCGCTCACCCGCCGGTACGTCGCCGAGATCATCGATGCGATCGGCCCCGAGAAAGACATCCCGGCGCCCGACGTGAACACGAACGACCAGATTATGGCGTGGGTGATGGACACCTACTCGATGCACGTCGGCCAGACGACGACCGCGGTGGTGACGGGGAAACCGATCGAGATGGGCGGATCGCTGGGTCGCCGCGAGGCGACCGGCCGCGGCGTCATGATCTGCACGCGCGATGCAGCGAAGCACCTCGGCCTCGACATCAACGGGGCCTCCGTCGCGGTGCAGGGCTTCGGCAACGTGGGCTCGATCTCGGCGCTGCTGCTCTCGCAAATCGGCGCAAAGATCGTCGCGGTTACCGACTGGAAAGGGGGCGTCTACAACCCTGCCGGGCTCGACGTGCCGAAGCTCGTCGACTACGTCTCGCAGCATCGTACGGTGGACGACTACCCGGGCGCCGAGCCTATCGACAACGAGTCGATGTTCAAGCTGCCGGTAGACGTCCTCATCCCCGCTGCGCTCGAGAACCAGATCACCATGGAGAACGCTCCAGACATCCAGGCGAAGATCATCATCGAGGGCGCGAATGGACCGACGACGCCGGAGGCGCACGCGCACCTGCACAGCCGCGGCATCTTTGTCGTCCCCGACATCCTGGCCAACTCGGGGGGCGTCACCACGTCGTACTTCGAATGGGTCCAGGACCGGTACGGCTACTTCTGGTCCGAGCGCGAGGTGAACGAACGTCTCGAGGCGAAGATGGTCGAGGCGTTCGAGGACGTGCTGAAGATGTCGCTCAAGTACAAGACCGACATGCGCACGGCCGCCTATATCGTCGCGATCAATCGAGTCGCGACGGTGACGAGGATGCGTGGGATGTACGCGTGATCTTCAGGGACTAGGGACTAGGGACTAGGGACTGGACCTGTAGAAACCGAGAATTACAAGGCGGAGGGACCGAATGCCGTCTGCGATCGACCCACCTCAGGCTCTCGACTCCTTTGCCATCGCTCAGCAGCAATTCGATCGGTGCGCCGATCTTTTGAATCTCGACCGCGGCCTGCGCGCCGTGCTGCGCGAGCCGGTCCGGGAGCTCCACGTCACGCTGCCCGTTCGCATGGATGACGACAACATCCGCGCGTTCAAGGGCTTTCGCGTCCAGTACAACGATGCCCGGGGACCTGCGAAGGGCGGAATCCGGTTCCATCAGGACGAGACCATCAGCACAGTCCGCGCGCTGGCCGCCTGGATGACGTGGAAGACGGCCGTCATGGATCTGCCGCTCGGCGGCGGTAAGGGCGGAATCATCTGCAACCCTAAGGAGTTGTCCGAGCGCGAGCTCGAGCGGCTGTCGCGCGCGTACATCAATGCGATCGCCTGGATCATCGGCCCCGAGCGGGACATTCCGGCGCCGGACGTCTACACGACCCCGCAGATCATGGGCTGGATGATGGACGAGTTCAGCAAGCACCGAGGCTACACGACGCCCGGCGTGATCACTGGCAAGCCGATGACACTCTGGGGATCGCTCGGGCGGGATGACGCGACGGCGCGCGGATCCATGTATGCGATTCGAGAAGCCGCGCGCGAGCTCGGTCTCGATCTCTCGAAGGCACGCGTGGCGATTCAAGGTTACGGCAACGCGGGCTCGTTCGCCGCGTCACTCGCGTCGGAAATATTCGGCATGAAGATCGTCGCCATCAGCGACTCCCGCGGTGGCATTTTCGACCCGAACGGCATCGCGTACGCGGAGCTGCACGAGTACAAGGAACGCACCGGCTCAGTCGTTGGCTATCCGAAGGGCCAGGCGATCAGCAACAGCGATCTGCTCGAGGTGGACGCCGACGTGCTGATTCCCGCGGCGCTCGAGAATCAGATCACGGGCCAGAACGCCGCGCGCATCAAAGCCCGGATCGTCGCCGAAGCGGCAAACGGCCCCACGACGCCGGAGGCGGACGCAGTTCTTTACAAACGGAATGTCTTCGTCATCCCGGACTTCCTGTGCAACGCCGGTGGCGTGACCGTGTCGTACTTCGAATGGGTGCAGAACCTGCGCGGCATGCCGTGGGAGCTCGAGGACGTCCACCGCCGGCTGGATCGCAAGATGACCCGCGCCTTCGAGGAATCGCTCGTCGAGTCGCGGCGCCACAACGTGGACGTGCGCATGGGCGCGTACTGCGTAGCGGTCAAGCGGGTCGCCGAGGCGGTTCGAGCGAGGGGTTGGGCCTAACCTACGAAATCACTCGAATGGCGAGGACGTCCTGCGACGAGCCCTTGCCGGACGTGGCGGTGATCTCGATCAGATACTCGCCCGGCGCGAGGCTCGCGAGCGGCAGGTCGACGAGATGCGCGGCGCCGGCCGATTCGACCGGCAGTGTCGACATCGGGTTACCAGTGCGATTGAGCAGCTTGGCCGTGACGGCGGGAGCGTCGCCGGTCGCGGCGTAGGCTTCGACGCGAACCGCGAGTCGTTCGGTCCGGCGGAACTCGCGATCGGGCGTCGGCACGGCCGCCGGATCCGCCTTGAGCGCGGCGATCTCCTTCGCCGTGCGCGCCCGGAGGAACTGCGGCGTCGAGAGCGACACTTCGGTCTTCCGGAAGTCGGGCACGGTCATCTCGCGCTGCGCCGCGTCCATCACCTGGCCGCGCTCGTTCTCGATGTTGAAACGCACCTGCATCGGGCCAGGATCCGCGTCGAAGGTCACCACGCGCGGCTCGGCGACGCGTCCTCGGAAATAGGGCTCACCGGTTTGCGCTATGGCGGTGACCGCGAGCCGCGAGGGCGGATCTTCCCGCGCGGCCGCTGATCCCGCCGCCTGCGTCACGGGCTCCCACGCCAGCGTCACGCGCGTCTTGCCGTTTTCGCCGCGGGACGTGCCAATCCACGTTCTCACGATGTCGCGGCGCGATGCCGATGCGAGCGTCGAGAGCGCAGCCGTCACCGCCGCCGGCGCTTCCGGCTTCGGGTTGTTCACGCGCGCCGTTTCCTCGGACGTCAGCGCCCAATAGCCCTTGCGCGCACGCACCTGCGCGCCGGGGCGCTTCACGCGCACCTTGATCGCGTGAAACTTACCGTCGGTTGGCGCCTGGGTCGAGTTGTAGCCGAGCAGGTAATAGGCGCTCGAGTCGCGCACGATCTGACGGAGACCGGCGTCGAGGTCGTTGCGATTGACGATGGCGCGGCCGTCGGTTTCGCCGGCCAGAACGCGCAGCGTGTCCTGCGAACTCTGAAGCGCCTTCCGATCGGTCTGCATTCCGGCGCCTTCGTTGATGTCGTACTCGAACGCGGCCAGCCCGCGGGGGTCGAGCGCGTAGATCGCTGTGTTGGAGCGGTTCGCCGCGTCGTACACCTCGCGCATGTCTCCCAGCAGCTCGGCCTGGTTGAAGAACTCGATCGACTCGGCGCGTGGGTTCGTGGGTTCGACCCCGGGCATCCGCCGCGCGGGATTGCCCATACCGGGCATCGCCGCAACGGGGTCGTTCAGCTGTGCAGGGAGCTGCGCGGTGAAGCCCTCGCTTACATAGATGATGGACTTTCTGCCCTCCCGGTAGCCCCCGAGCTTGATCGCGAGCCCGCGCAGGGCGGACATGCTCACCTGGTTGCGGACCTTCTCGACCGTTGCGGCCGGGTAATAGGCGTACTGCTCCTCGAACTGGTTTCGCGGTTCGTAATTGAACTTTCGTCCCTGGAAGTTCTGAATCGCTTGGATGATCGCAGCGTGATTGCGGGTCAGCGAAAAATCGGCGACCGGCAGGAGCGGGTACATGATGCCGACGAGATCACCAGGCGCGATCTGCTGCTCGATGAACCGCATGAGCGGGCTGCGGACCCCCATGCTCGTCCCCAGTCGCACGTGATAGTCGTCCAGGAAGATCGCGAATATCCGCACGTCGGGCCGGGCCGCTTCCCGCTCCTCGTCCGCCGTGCTCCGGATCTCGCCGAGCGGCGAGCTCAGCGCTGCCGTCGACTGATCGATCTTGATGATCTGGAACGTCTCGACGTCCTGCCGCTGGTTATCCTCGAAAACCTCGAAGTCTTCCTGTTTCAGGTCTTCAACCGGGTTCCCCTTGTTGTCAGTGACGATGACGTCGACGCTGACGAAGTTGACGCCGCGGCGGATGACAGGCGGTCGCGGCTGGTTGGGATCGGGTTGCGGCGCGGGAGGTTGCTGCGCTGGAGGCTGCTGCGCAGGCGGTTGCTGCGCCGGCGGCTGGCCTGGCGGTGGCGAAGGAGGCGGCGCCTGAGCCGACACGACGACGGCGGCGGCGAAAACCGCCGCCAACGCCGGAAGTCGAACCCCTCTGCGCATATACCGCATTAGACGCTCGATGATAACATTCAGTCCGTGACTCAGCAGCAAGCAGAAACCGTTCCACCGCTAACTCAGCTCACCGAGGATGAGGCCATCCTGCAGGATAGCGTTCGCGAGTTCGCCGACGCGCAAATCCGCCCCCTGGTCCGTGAAATGGACGAGCACGCGAAGATCCCGCGAACGCTCGTCGATGCCCTTTTCGACCTCGGCGTCATGGGGATCGAAGTGCCCGAGTCATACGGCGGCGCCGGCGGACGTTTCTTCCACGCCGTCATAGCGGTCGAGGAGCTGTCGCGCGTCGATCCCTCCATCGGTGTGCTCGTCGACGTGCAGAACACACTAGTCATCAACGCGCTGCTGCGCTGGGGCAGCGAGGAGGTCAAGCGGCGGTATCTGCCAAAACTGGCGACGAAAATGGTTGGGGCTTACGCCCTCTCGGAAGCGGGATCGGGGAGCGACGCCTTTGCGCTCACGACCCGTGCCGTCGCGACACCTGACGGATATACCCTCACGGGCCGCAAGCTCTGGATCACCAACGGCAACGAGGCCGATCTCTTCATCGTCTTCGCCAACATCAATCCCGAAGCGGGCTACCGGGGCATTTCAGCGTTCCTGGTCGAGCGGGGCTACGCGGGATTCACGGTCGGAAAAAAGGAAGACAAGCTCGGCATCCGCGCGAGCAGCACGTGCGAGCTCATCCTCGAGGAGTGCAAGGTGCCCGCCGCCAACGTACTCGGCGAGCCGGGCAAGGGTTACAAGGTGGCGATCGAGACGCTCAACGAGGGCCGCATCGGCATCGGCGCGCAAATGATCGGCCTCGCAAAAGGGGCGCTCGAGCACACGATCCGCTATACGAAAGAACGGAAGCAGTTCGGCAAGCCGATCGCTGAATTCCAGGGCGTCCAGTTCCAGCTCGCCCGGGCGGCCGTCGAGCTGGAGACCGCGAAGCTGACGGTCTATAACGCGGCACGCCTCCGCGACGCCGGGAGGCCGTTTCTGACCGAGGCGGCGATTTGCAAGATCCACTCGTCGGAGGTCGCGGAAAGGATTACGTCGCTGGCCGTGAACCTCTTCGGCGGTAACGGGTTCGTGAAGGAGTACCCGGTCGAAAAGCTTTACCGCGACCAGAAGATCGGTCAGATCTACGAAGGCACGTCGAACCTGCAGCTGCAGACAATCGCGAAGCAGATACTGGGCTAATGCCCATTTCTGATTGTGGATTGCTGAGTGCTGAGTTCAGCAATCCACATTCAGCAATCAGCATTGGGAGAGCTTGTCATGTTAACCGCCTTTCTCGCCACGCTGGTCCTCCTCCAGACACCTCAATCGAAACCGTCCGCCGCTAACCCCGACCCGAACATGCCGCGGCCCATCGCCGCGCGCGACTCGGTGTTCATCGAGGAGCTGACCTGGCTCGAAGTGCGGGACGCGATGCGAGCCGGCAAGACGACGATCATCGTCGCCACGGGCGGGATCGAGCAGAACGGTCCGTATCTGGCGCTCGACAAGCATCAGATCGTCCTGCGTGCGACGACCGAGGCAATCGCGCGCAAGCTCGGCAACGCGCTGGTCGCCCCGATCGTCGCGTTCGTGCCGGAAGGCAACATCGAACCGCCAAGCGGGCACATGCGCTTTCCGGGAACCATCACGCTCACCGACGACACGTACAAACGCCTGCTGACCGACATGGCCTCGAGCCTGCGCGTCCACGGGTTCACGAACATCGTCTTCATCGGCGACAGCGGCGGCAACCAGGATGGCATGAAGGAAGTGGCGTCCACGCTCAACGCCGCGTGGACCGACGGCAAGATGCGCGTGCTTTTCATCCCGGAGTACTACGACTATCCAGGCGTGCAGAAGTGGCTCGAGTCGCAGGGCGTGAAGCAGACGAACGAGGGACATCACGACGACTTCCAAATCACCGCCGAGATGATGGTCGTCGACCCTGCGTCCGTGCGCCTGCAGGAGCGAATTGCCGCGGGCAAGGCGTCGATCAACGGCGTGCCGATCGCGCCGGCCGATAAGGCGATTGAGTGGGGGAAGAAGATCGTCGACTATCGGGCGGAGAGTACGGTGAAGGCGATCAAAGAGAGGCTTGCTCAAGTGCGGAGTACGAAGTCCGAAGGCTGAAGGTCATCCCGTCAGTATCGACTCGGCGATGATCATCCGCTGCACTTCTGACGTGCCCTGGTAGATCTCCGTCGCGCGCACGTCCCGGAAAAGCCGCTCCACGGTCGAACCGCGGCGATACCCGGCCGAGGCCAGGATCTGCATCGCTTTATCGGCGGCGCGATGCGCCGCCTGTGACGCATACAGCTTCGCCATCGCCGCTTCTAAGGTCGACCGCTCCTGCCGATCCTTGGCATCCGCCGCTTTGAGCATCAGCACGCGCGCCGCTTCGAGCTCCGTCGCCGTGTCGGCCAGCATCCACTGGATCGCCTGATAGTTGGCGATCGGCTGACCGAACGCTTCGCGCGCCTTGGCGTGCGCGAGTGCCTCGTCGAGTGCCGCCTGGCCGACGCCAAGCGCCTGGGCGGCGATCGCCACGCGGCCGCCGTCGAGCGCCCACATCGCGACGCGAAATCCGTCCCCCGGACCGGCCAGCATCGACGTCCCCTCGACGCGGACGTCGCGGAGTTCCACATCCTGACAACCCAGACCCCGCACGCCGAGCGAGTCGGCTGCCGCGACGCGCCGCAGTCCCGCCGCGTCCATCGGGACGAGAAACGCGCTGATGCCGCGCCCGCCGATGCCGGGCTGCGTTGCCGCGAACACGATCGCGACGTCGGCCGCCTCGGCGTTCGCGACCCACACCTTCCGGCCATTGAGCACATAGCCGTGATCATCCAGCCTCGCGACGGTCTGCTGGTTGGCGGCGTCGCTTCCCGCATTGGGTTCCGACAGCGCGAACGCACCGATCGCGCGCCCGCTGGCGAGCCGTGACAGCCATGCTTCCTTCTGCGCGTCCGTCCCGAAGCGCGCAATCGGCTCCGCGACGAGCGAATTCTGCACGGCGACGATGACGGCGAGCGTCGCGCTCGCGCGGGCCAGTGCTTCGACAACCATCGCGTACGAGACGTAATCGCGCCCCGATCCGCCGTTGTCCTTCGGAATCGTGATACCAGCCAGCCCCAGCGCGAACGCCTCGCGCACGAGCTCCGTTGGAAAGCGGCCTTCCTCATCGATCGCCGCGGCGGCCGGCGCCACGCGATCGCGCGCGAATGCCGCGATCGGCCCGAGGTACTTCAAGTGATCGGAGGAAAACTCTAAGTCCATCGGCGTAATCATGGCAGAATTCCGCCGGAATCCGGAATGCGGTTTCTCGTACCTGTCTTCATCTTCGTGTACACGCTGGCCATTCGAACGTGGGGCGTCACGCGGCATTTCTGGATGCACTACGACCAGATACGCGATTGGGGAATCGCGCTCGGTCCGTTCTGGGAGCTGCCACTCCTCGGCCCGGTCACGCACCTGGGCGGCGCGCCACCCGGACCCACACCTTATTGGGTGCTGTGGGTCATCCGCGTCACCATCGGACCGTGGTTCGACTATCTGCCACACGCGGGCGGTATCGGACAGGCCATTGTCGCGTCGATGGCCGACGTCCTTCTCTATCTCGGCGTGCGACGCCGGACTGGATCCACGCCGCTCGCGGTCGCCGTCGTGCTCATCGTCGCAAGCGCGCCTTACGATCTGTCGCTGTCAGCGACGGTCTGGCCGCCGATGCTGGCGGTCTCATTCGCGAAGGCGGCGACGGCGCTGGTCCTTCTCGGGTGGGGTGACGGCCCGCTGTGGCGGGTGGCGGCGACCGCCGCGGTGGCGTGGGCCGCCGTCCACTCGCACGTTCCCGGAACGTTCGTCGCTGTCACGGTCCTTCTCTATCTGATCCTCCAGCCGCTGGCCGCTCGGGCGTGGCGCGACGTGCTGCGGCGCGCGCTCGTCGTTGGATCGGTGGTGGCGGTCATGCAGATTCCGTGGGCGGTGTACTGGATGCGCCAGCCGCCCGGCACGGCCGGGACACCGGTGGGCGCGAGCCTGCTGAGCATCGCGCGCGGCGAACAGGCGCCGAGGATCGCTACGAGCGCCACCGTCCTGGGGCGCGCGTTCGCATCGATTCACGGAAGCCCGTGGCAGGTTCCCTGGCTCGCATCGGTGCTGGCAGGGAGCGCGATTGTCGTGATCATCTGCCAGCGCCGAAACACCGCGGCTGTCGCGATGTCAGTCGGCTCGCTGGCCGTGGGATTGGCCGGCTATGCAATGTGGACGGGCGGGTATCATGAGTACTACTACTTCTCGTTGATGCCGGCGGCGGTGCTGACTGTTGGACTGGCCGTGACGTCTCTCGGCCCGCCGCGAGCGCGGAACGCGGCGGCGTGGGCGCTCGTCGCGCTCGCGATCGCCGTGCAGGTTCCGCGACTGCGGCAGTCGGGCTACATCCACCGCATGCCGGAGTACCGCGCCATCGTCCGTGCGTCGCGAGTGATGGCGGCACGCCACCAGACGCTTCGCCGCATCGACGCGAGCTTCATCGCCCCAACGAGCAGCTCGTCGTTCGTGTATGAGATTCTCGGCGGCCGGCTGTCGCCGGACTCGCCATGGATTGCCGTCATCGAGCCCGACGGCGACGTGCGCTACGAGCGCTCCGACGCCGCGAGCCGCTGAAAGATCGGCCGGAGCTTCTCCGCGGTGACCGGCAGTTCCTCGGGCAGCACCCGAACCTGACCAATGACGGGCATGAAGTTCGTGTCGCCGTTCCATCGCGGCACGACGTGCACGTGGAGATGATCGAGCACGCCCGCGCCGGCCGGGCGGCCCAGATTGATGCCGACGTTGAAACCGTGCGGCGCGTAGCCTTCGGTCAGCGCGATCTCCGCGAGGCGGGTCAGCGCCATCAGCTCGTCACGCTCCGCCGGCGCTGTTCCCGCCAGCGACCCAACATGCCGGTTGGGAACGATCAGCAGGTGACCGTTGTTGTAGGGATACAGATTGAGGATGACATAGCAGGTGCGCCCGCGAAAAACGATCAACGATTCCGCGTCCGCACGCTCCAGCGCGTTACAGAAGATGCAGCCGGCCGGGTCCGTCTTGTCGCCAGTCACATACGCGAGGCGCCACGGGGACCAGAGCTGTTCCATGAACATGAACTGGGCGGTTCAGCGTGCAAGGGTCTGGTTCAAGGTGAGGTTCTGGGTTCATGGTTCAGGGTTTGGCGAACCGCGAACTCAGAACCCACCTTGAACCCTGAACGCTGAACCATGAACCGCGCGGTTCAGAATTGCGGCACACCACCATCCGGGATACCGGCCAGGGGAGCCGGCGGCGGCGCCGGCGCTTCCCCTTCGCGGTTGATCAGTTCCTTCAGTTCCTTGCCCGGCTTGAAGTACGGCACCCGCTTCGGCGGCACGTCCACCTTATCGCCCGTTTTCGGATTGCGGCCCTTCCGCGGCTCGCGCCGCCGGAGCCGGAAGCTGCCGAAGCCGCGGAGCTCGATCTTCTCCCCGCGGTGCAGCGCGTCGATGATGCTCTTGAAGACCGTGTCGACGATGAGCTCCGAGTGCTTCTTTGTCAGATCTGACACCCGAGAGACTTCCTCGACAAGCTCCGCCTTCGTCATTGCCGCCGCTCCCATGCGCGCCCCCAGGAAAGGTTATTCGCCGCGGTTCATCCGGAAGTGATCCCCGAGTGTGACCTCGGGCCGTCCCGTGCTCTCGGTGTACGCCTCCCAGTCGGCGCGGAACTCGTCAGACTTCAGCGCCCGGATGCTGAGGCCGATCTTCCGCTCCGACGGGATCAGCTTGATGACCTTCATCTGATAGGAGGAGTCCACCTTCAGATCCAGCTTCTCGCCGTGGTGCTCGTCGAACTCCGACACGTGAATGAGCCCTTCGATGCCGTCGGCGAGCTCGACGAACGCGCCGAAGTTCGTCACGCGCACGACCTTCCCTTCGACGATGTCACCGACCTTGTGCTTGGAGAAGAAGTCGTCCCAGATGTCGGTCTGGAGCTGCTTGAGCCCGAGCGACAACCGCTGGTTCTCGGCGTCGATGTTCAGCACCATCGCCTCGACCTTGTCGCCCTTCTTCAGGAGCTCCGACGGGTGCTTGACGCGCTTGCTCCACGACATGTCGGAGATGTGGATGAGGCCGTCGATGCCCTCTTCGACCTCGACGAACGCGCCGAACTCGGTGAGATTGCGGACCTTTCCGGTGATCGTCGTGCCGATCGGATACCGCTCGGCCAGCTCGTGCCACGGGTTGCTCTCGATCTGCTTCAGACCAAGTGAAATCCGGCGGGCCGTCGAGTCCACGCCGAGCACCATCGCCTCGACCGAATCACCCACGTTCAGGATCTTCGAGGGATGCTTGACGCGCTTGCTCCAGGACATCTCCGAAACGTGAATGAGCCCCTCGACGCCCGGCTCGAGCTCGATGAAGGCGCCGTAGTCGGTCAGGCTCACCACCTTGCCGCTGACGCGCGTGCCGACGGGATATCGGTCGCTCGCGGTGCCCCATGGATCGCCAATCAGCTGCTTGTGGCCGAGCGACACGCGCTCGGTCGCCGGGTCGTACTTCAGTACGACGACGTCGATCTCGTGATTGACCTGGAACACTTCGGACGGATGGCCGACGCGGCCCCACGACATGTCAGTGATGTGCAGCAGCCCGTCGATGCCGCCCAGATCGATGAACGCGCCGTAATCGGTGAGGTTCTTCACGACGCCGCGCAGGACCTTGCCTTCTGCGAGCGTGTCGAGCGTGTGCTTCTTCTTCTCGGCGTTCTCTTCCTCGAGGAGAACCTTGCGCGACAGCACGATGTTGCCGCGCTTCTTGTTCACCTTGATGACGCGCATCCGCAGCTCCTGGCCGCGCAGCGCGTCGAGATTCCGCACGGGACGCACGTCGATCTGCGATCCGGGGAGGAACGCGCGGACACCGATGTCCACCGCCAGCCCGCCCTTGATGCGCTCGATGACGCGGCCGATGACGACCTTCCGCTCCGCGAAGGCCTTCTCGACCTCGTCCCAGATCTTCATCTTCTCGGCTTTTTCGCGCGAGAGCACGACGTAGCCGTCGCGGTCCTCGGTCCGCTCGAGCAGCACGTCGACCGTGTCGCCGGGCTGCACTGTGATCTGTCCGGTTTCGTCGACGAACTCATCGATTGCGATGATGCCCTCCGACTTGTACCCGACGTCGACGATGACTTCAGATGGGGTGACCTTGAGGACGGTACCTTTCACCACCTCGCCTTCGGCGAGGTTCCGGAAGCTGTTGTCGTACAACTCCAGCAGGCGCTGATAGTCTTGGGGATCCATCCGTTCGCCATCCGGACCGTCACCTCCTTTGAGTGCGTGCACCTTCGTTTCTTCTACCTTGGCCATTCAGAACGGATCCTCCTCGCGTCGATTTGCCGGTTGATTGTTGCGGGCGCCGGCGGCCCGAAGATTGCGATCGCTGGAGTTGCGATAAGCAGTAGATTATAGGTCACTTAGAACGCACGGTCAAGGAGCGCAGCGATGGCGAAGAAACGGGCGCGGAAACGTCAGGCAAACGCCAAATCAAAGGGCAAGGCTCGTCCCAAGACCAGATCCCGGGCTCGTTCAAAGGCCCGTCCGAGAAAGGCGGCAAAAGCGGCCAGGCGTAGGGCAGTCGCCAGACAACGAAGGAAACCGACCAGAAAGGCGGCGGCCACCCAGGAGCCGCGACGCCTCCTTCGCCTTGACAGGGCGCGCCGGCAGCTGAGCGACGCCGACGAGCCAATCCCGGGTCCGCCCTCGTCGCTCGACGTCGACCAGAGCGCGTCGGCAGCCAAGAGCGGGCGCCGGGAGATCCAGGAGGCTATCCACCAGCACACCGAAACCAGCCCGGCGCTGACCGGCGGGGACGTCGACGCGGACTGGGAGGATGCCTACGCGGTCGGTGACGAAGCGCCCGGCGGGGACAACCCCACGCCGGATCAGGACCGCGTCGACGACATCGGCCGCGCCCTGGGCGTCGAGTACGAGGACAACGAAGAGCTCAAAGGCGCCCAGAAGATTGAGAAGCGGGATCGAAACCGTTGGGAGCTGGATCCGGCGTCGGCCGAGGATTACAAGGATCGCAGCTGATTGACGACGGCCATCACGCGTTCGACCACTTCCTCGATCGTGAGGTCGCTGGTGTCGATGTAAAGCGCGTCATCAGCCTGCGCGAGCGGTGACGCTTCGCGCGTCCGGTCCTGATGGTCGCGCTGCGCGAGCGCGGTGGCCACTTCGGCGACTGCCCCGCCGCGGCTCGCATGGGCGGAATCCTGCGCACGGCGCCGCGCCCGCTCGTCGGGCGACGCATCCAGGTAGATCTTCACATCTGCGTCGGGAAACACGACGGTCCCGATGTCGCGCCCTTCCATGACGAGGCAGCCTCCCCGCTGGCCGTACATGCGCTGCCTCGCGACGAGCACACGGCGCACGGCGAGGTGACGTGCGACCTGCGCCGCCGCGATGTCGATTTCGGGGGTACGGATCGCCTTCGCGACGTCATGCCCATCGATGACGACGCGGCCATCCTCAAGATCAAACGTGGCGCGGTCGGCCAGCCCGGCGACTGCCGAGCCGTCGCCAACGTCGACGCCCTCATCGAGGACCTTCCACGCGAGCGCCCGATACATCGCGCCCGTGTCGACGTGAGGACACGTGAGCGCCGCCGCGACCGCTCGCGCGACGGTGCCTTTCCCGGCGCCGGACGGTCCATCGATCGCAACGATCAGGTTGCGCATTTCCCGTATTATCCCTCCATGCGACGTCGGGCAAAGCTTGTCGCGCTCATCACCCTGGGTGCATTCGCCCTGACCGGCGCGACGGTCGGCCGCGACTATGTGCGCGGCGCGTCGCTCGTCATTCAGGCGGCCGGGATTCGGGGCTGGCCCAACACGATCGCGTCGTGGGAAGCGGCCACCGTCACCACCGAACCAGCACAGATTCCAACCCGCCACCTGCCGCTCGCGGCGCGAATCTATCGGCCAGGCAACGGCATTCGACGCGCGGTGCTGCTCGTGCCCGGCGTACACGCCGCGGGCATCGAAGAGCCGAGGCTGATCGGCTTTGCCGAAGATTTTGCGGCGCGCGGCTTCGCGGTCGTGACAGCGGAGCTGCCGGACCTCAAGCAATACGCCATCACGCCACGCTCCACGGACATGATTGAAGACGGGATGAGGTGGCTGTCGGAGCGCCGCGACCTCTCAGCCGATGGTCGTCCCGGACTCGTCGGGATTAGCTTTGGGGGCGGCCTGTCGATTGTCGCGGCCGGCCGGCCGTCGACTCGCGACCGCGTCGCGTTCGTTCTCTCGTTCGGCGGCCACGGCGATCTGCCGCGTACGCTCCGCTTCCTTTGCACAGGCACGCTGGCCGACGGCAGCCGGCACGCGCCTCACGACTACGGGGTCGTCATCATCCTCCTCGGCGTCGCGGAGCGGATGGTGCCGGCCGATCAGGTCGCCGGTCTGCGAGCCGGCATCCGCACATTCCTCGAGGCCTCGCACGTGGACATGGTGGACAAGGCGCGCGCGCAAACGATCTTCGAGCGTGCGCGGGCGATGGCCGCCGCGATGCCGGAGCCGTCGCGGTCATTGATGACCGCCGTCAACGATCGCGATGTCGCCGGGCTGGGGCCCCGTCTCCTGCCGCACGTCGAAGCGCTGGGCGCCGAACCGGCGTTGTCTCCGGTCGATGCGTCGCCTCCGTCCGCTCCCGTGTTCCTGCTGCACGGCGCCGATGACAGCGTCATCCCACCGCTGGAGTCGACGCTGCTTGCGGATCACTTGCGGCCTCACACGGATGTCCGCGTGCTCCTGACCCCGCTCATCACGCACGCCGAGGTGAATCAACCGGCGGACTGGGGGGAAGTCTGGAAGCTGGTGTCGTTCTGGACGGCGGTGCTCGACAACTAGCATTGTTGATTGTGGATTGGTGTGGATTGGAGCGACTACAGAAAATCCTGTCTCAGGCTGGCCTGGCGTCTCGGCGGACGACCGAGCAGTTGATGCGTGAAGGGCGCGTCACCGTGAACGGCCAGACGGTGACGGAGCTGGGCACGAAAGCCGACCCGGCCGTGGATGACATCCGCGTCGACGGCCGGCGCGTGCGGGCAGCGGAGCGGAAACGGTATCTCCTGCTGAACAAGCCGCGGGGGTACGTGTCCACGCGCGACGACCCGCAGCGCCGTCGGACGGTGATCGATCTGCTCGAAGGCGTTCGCGAGTACGTCTATCCCGTCGGACGCCTGGATTTCGATTCGGAGGGACTGCTGATCCTTACCAACGATGGCGAGCTGACCGCGCGCCTGACGCATCCCAGGCACGGCGTCGAGCGCGTCTACGAGGCGCGCGTCCGGGGCGTGCCGGATCGACACGCGCTCGACCGGCTCGCCGGCGGTGTCGTCATCGACGGCCGCCGGACGTCACCGGCGCGCGCGCGGCTGATCCGAACGTTCGACGCTCCCTCCGGTCCGCAGGCGCTCGTGGAGCTCACGATCCGGGAAGGCCGGAAACGCCAGGTCCGGCTCATGTGCGACGCCATTGGCCATCCGGTGGTTCGACTGCGGCGGGTGCGGATTGGGCCGATCAGCGACACGCGGCTGAAGACGGGCCACTGGCGTGAACTCACTGACAGAGAGATCGCGGCGCTGAAGCGGGCGGCCGGCCTCGACGTCGCTTCTAGTGGACCGTCTCTCCCTCGAACGGCAACGCGTTCTCGACCGATCCGCCGCCGGTAAGACCATCGGGCGCCTCGAAGCCGAGCGCGTCCGCCATGTCCTCCACCTTCGGCAGGTCGCCCAGATCCTTCAGCCCGAACCGATCGAGGAATTGACGCGTCGTGGCGTACATGAACGGACGCCCGACGACCGGCTTACGCCCTACGATCTTCACGAGCCGGCGCTCGATGAGCGTGCCGAGCACGCCGGCCGTGTTGACGCCCCGGATCTCCGCGATCTCTGGCGCGGTGATCGGTTGTTTGTAGGCGATGACGGCGAGCGTCTCGAGCGCGGCGACCGACAGCTTCTGCTTGGTCTGCTCGTGGAAGAGCTTCCGCACCCATTCGTGCAACTCGGGGCGCGTCACGATCCGGTAGCCGCCCGCGATCTCGACCAGTTGCAGTCCGCCCTCGCGCTCGTAGTCCTTCTTGAGCGCGGCGATCGCTTCCTGCACGGCCTCCTTCGGCTCGCCGTCGAGCAGCTTCGCGAGCTGCTTGATCGTGAGCGGATCCGGCGACGCGAAGATGAGCGCTTCAATGACAGATTTCAGCGAGTCGGACATCAGTGACCTCTACGGGCACCACGCACTAGGCACCCTCCGGATCGAGGATCGGCCTCGGCGCGTCGGCAGGCCGCGCACGTTTGTAGACGCGGATGGGCCCGAACGCGGCGGACTGGTAGACGCGAACTAACTTGAGACGAATCATTTCCAGCAACGCGAGGAACGTGACGATCAGACCGCTGCGATGCTGGACGTCGGCGAAGAGATCTTCGAATCCGCACGCCTCGTGCTCGCTCAGCCGCGCCAGCAGTTGCTCGATCCGCGTCTCGATCGGAATCTGTTCGGGCGGCAGGGGCACCTGAGGCCGTTGCCGGGCGCGCTCGAGGACCGCCCGGAACGCAGACATCAAGCTGAACAGATCGACCTCGACCTCTGGTTCCGGCGCCTCGCCCGCAATCTCCGTGACGACGGCGTCCGGGCGCGACCACTGGGCGCTCCGTACCGTTTCGCGCTCGTGGAGCAGCTCGGCGGCAGCCTTGAAGCGCTGATGCTCGATTAAGCGGCGGACGAGCGCCTCGCGTGGATCCTCCTGAGGATCTTCCTGCGCAGGGTCGGGCCGCGGGAGCAACATCCGCGACTTGACGTGAATCAGCGTCGCCGCCATGACGAGGAACTCGCCGGCGACGTCGAGGTTCAACTCCTGCATCAGCTCGATGTACGCGAGGTACTGCTGCGTGATGAGCACGATCGGAATGTCGTAGACGTTGACCTCGTTCTTCTTGATCAGATGGAGGAGGAGGTCGAGCGGCCCCTCGAAGTTCTGGAGCCTTACGGGGTACGCCTCGAGGACCGATTCGAATTCCTGTTCCATGGTCTGCAGCGTCAGCGCCCTGACTTGAGCGCCCGCTGGACGCCGGCGTAGTCCAGCTTCACCGCGGCGCGCACCCGCTCCATCGTGTCCTGGGCAACGGTCCGCGCGCGGCGGGATCCTTCGATCATGATTTCCCGCAGCGATTCCGGCCGGCCGAGGACCTCGCGCCTGCGCGCGCGCAACGGGTCGAGGGCGGCGTTGATCGCGCGCGCGAGCTTGTCCTTGACCTCGACGTCCCCGACCTTGCCGGCTCGATACCGGTCCTTGAGGTCGTTGACCTCGTTGGTGTTCGGGTTGAAGGCGTCGTGATACAGGAATACGGGGTTGCCCTCGACGGTTCCCGGCACGTCGGCACGGACCCGTTTGGGATCTGTGTACATCTTCATGACCTTCGCGCGTACCGTCTCGGCGTCGTCCGACAAGTTGATCGCGTTGCCGTAGCTCTTGCTCATCTTTCGGTTGTCGAGCCCCGGCAGTCGGGCGAAGTTCGTCAGGAGATGTTGCGGCTCCACAAGGACGGGCCCGCCGAAGATGTTGTTGAACCGTCGGACGACCTCGCGCGAGAGCTCCAGGTGCGCGACCTGATCGTCGCCGACGGGCACGAACCGCGCGTCGTACATGGCCACATCCGCCGTCTGCAGCAACGGGTACCCGAGAAATCCGATGGTCGACAGATCGCGGTCGGTGATGTTCTCCTGCTGCTCCTTGTAAGTCGGCACACGCTCGAGCCAGGGCACCGGCACGACCATCGACAGGAGCAGGTAGAGCTCCGCGTGCTCGGGCACGAGCGACTGGACGAAGATCGTGCTCTTCCCGGGGTCGAGACCTGCGGCGATCCAGTCGGCGACGTTGTCGGCGGCGTTCGCCGCGATCTCGCTGGTGTCGGCGTACTCGCTGGTCAGAGCGTGCCAGTCGGCGACGAAGTAAAAGCAGTCGTAGCGATCCTCGAGCTCAGCCCAGTTGCGCAGGGCGCCGGCCAGATGTCCGAGGTGGAGCTTTCCGGTCGGGCGCATGCCCGACACGACGCGTGGCTTCACGAAAAGTGTGGGTAAGAATACCACTTTAGTGGTGCGGCTGGTTCATGAAGTGCGCAAGAATCGCGTCAGCTCCCTTCGGACCAACAACACCGATCAGCTCGTCGTGCGTGGCACGCCTCACACCGGCCAGGCTGCCGAAGCGCCGCAGTAACGCCCGACGGCGTCTGGGTCCGATGCCCGGCACGTCGTCGAGCTCCGAACGCAGATCGCGCATGCGGCGCGCCGCGCGATGGAAGGTCAACGCGAAGCGGTGCGCCTCGTCGCGAATCCGTTGGATGAGATGCAGCGCCGGGCTGTCGGTCCGTAACGCAATCGGATCGACGCGGTCCCGCGTGAACAGCAGCTCCTCCTTCTTCGCGATCCCCACGGCTACGAGATTCTCGAGACCGAGCTGCCTCAAGGCCTCGTAAGCGGCCGTCAGCTGTCCCTTGCCCCCGTCGATCAGAATCAGATCGGGAAACGGGCCGCCCTGCTCCAGCAGCTTCCGGTAACGCCGAAGGACGACCTCGGACATGGCGGCGAAATCATCGAGGCGCTCGCCCTTGATTCGGTATTTCCGGTACTCCCCTCGCCGCATCCGTCCGTCCTCGCACACGACCATCGATGCGACCGTTTCGCTTCCCTGGATAGTGGAGATGTCGAAGCACTCGATGCGGCGCGGGAGGGCCGGCAGCGCGAGCACGGCGCGAAGCGTTTCGAGCGCGTCGTAGTTCGCGGCGACGGTGTCGTTGAACCGCGCGTCGTACGCGACGGCGGCATTGCGGGACGCGAGCTCGAGCAGGCCGCGCTTCTCGCCGCGCTTCGGGACCACGATGCGGACGCGACGGTTGCTGCGATCGGCGAGCCAGGTTTCCATCGCCTCGGACTCGGGCAGCGGCGCAGGCACATGGATCTCGGGCGGCGGCTCGCGCGATTCGTAGAACTGCTGGACCGCCGCCTCGAGCACCTCGACTTCCGACCCTGCGTTCTCGGACACGAGCTCGATGCGTTCGATGACGCGCCCGCCGCGCATCTGAAAAACCTGGACGACGGCACCCGCGGGGCCGAGCTTCACGCCGAACGCGTCGCGGTCGCCGAGCGCGGTCGTGGACATCTTCTGCTCGCGCGAGCCGAGCGCCTGGATCGTGCGGAGGGCGTCGCGCAGCTGCGCCGCACGCTCGAACTGTTCGTCGGCGGCCGCCTCGTTCATCCGCCGCCGGAGATCGACTTGCAGCTCGTCGGTCCGTCCCTCGAGGAAGAGTTTCGTGTCGGCGACCGCCGCGGCGTATTCCTCCTCGGAGCAGATCTCGCGGACGCAGGGGGCGATGCACCGCTTGATGTCGTACTCGAGGCAGGGCCGGCCCCGCTCGCCGTCGATCGCCTCGTTGCAGGATCGAATACCGAACAGCCGATGGGTCAGGCTCATCGTCCGGCGCGCGAAGGATGCCGGCAGAAACGGACCCGCATAGACGTTGCCGTCGCGCGGGTCGACGCGGCGGGCGACAAGCACGCGCGGAAACCGCTCGCTGTTGGTCACCTGCAAGTACGGATAGTTCTTGTCGTCGCGGAGGAGGATGTTGTACCGGGGTGCCTTCTGCTTGATGAGGTGGTTCTCGAGCGCGAGCGCCTCGACGACCGAGTCGGTCACGATGACGTCGAGTTGGTCCGCCTCTCGCAACAGGGCGTCATGACGCGGGCTCGTGCCCTCCGCGGCCAGGTAGCTGCGGACGCGGTCGCGCAGGACGCGCGCCTTGCCGACGTAGAGGGTGTCGCCGGCATCGTTCGCGAACACGTAGACCCCGGGCTGCTCGGGCAGCCGCGCAATCCGGGCCTTGAGGTCGCGAATCGGCATCGAGTACTATCCTAGCGCCGAAGGCGAGCCTAACGGCTCGCGCCACATACCTTTCCATGACGGTTACCGGCGCCATCGGCGCGGTCTTCCTGTTCCCGCTGCGACTGATCATCGACGCCGCCGTCGCGCTGCGCATCCATCCCAACGTCCTCACGTTCGTCGGCGTCCTCATCAATGTCGCCGCGGCGTGGGCGCTCGCGGTCGGGCGCTTCATGCTCGCGGGCGTCATCATGATGATCGCCAACATCTTCGACTTCATCGACGGCAAGGTCGCGCAGGAACTGAAGGCGGTCAGCCGGTTCGGCGGCTTCTGGGATTCGGTCATCGACCGCTTCTCGGACATCTCGTTGTTTATTGGACTGATCTATCTGTACTCGCGGCTCGGCCGCACCGGCTACGTGATGGTGGCGGCGCTCGCAATGATGTTTGCGATCATGACGAGCTACACACGCGCGCGCGCGGAATCCCTGATCCCGAAATGCAAGGTCGGCTTCATGGAGCGGCCCGAACGGATCGTGCTGTTCATGATCGGGGCGTTCACCAACCGGATGGCTGCCGTCCTCTGGGTGATTCTGGTGCTGTCGATCGTGACGGTCGCGGACCGGATCTTCTACACCTGGCGCACGCTCAACGCCGCCGAGCCTGAGGCGATCGCATGAGCGTCCGCCTTCTCTCGGTGCCGGCCCGCGTTATCTGGAACGCGCTTTTCTGGACCTACGAGCGGGCCACCTGGCAGTACGACCTGATGGTCGTGGTGATCCTCGCGTTTATCTGGCTGACCCCGCCCGACTGGCTCAGCGATCCGATGGCGTCAGGCCCGGGGTTGATCGGGTATTTCGCTCAGTGGATGCCGTAGACGTCCATTCAGCATCCACAATCAGCACTCCACAAGGGCCAGGCATCAGACATCCTCCCTCTCGTCGTACCCGCCCAGGTCCAGCTTTTCGCCCGCGAAGTGAATGTCGTGCGCCGCGATCCGATCGCGAAGCAGACGACGGGCGGCGCCGTAAAGCGTTTGCGGCACCGTCAACCGGCGCGCGAGCTGCCTGGCGCGTGAAATGAGCACCAGCGTGATCTGATCCTCTTCCCGCCAGCTCAACCCGCCGATGTCGGTGTAGCGCACGAAGCCGGTGTCGGCCCAGATGCCATCCTCGTAGAAGCCCCGTCCGATCCGCCAGCTCATGGGTGCTGCGTAGCCGAAGTACACGAGCATCATGCTCTCGCCGAACACGGACAGCAGGCCCGCGCGATCGAAGACCGCCGCGCGCAGGATGACCAGCTTGACGATGATGACCAGGCCGAGGGCCGCGCCGAGCACGACGAACACCCATGCATTCGCCGGGCGCCCGGTCGGCCATGTCAGGACGGCGGTCGAGCGCCGGCGCAGGTAGAGGAGGAACTGTCCGAGCAGCCGCAGATTCGCCACGAGAAACCCCGCGCCGATGAGCATGAGCAGGCGCGAGAGCGGGGCATCCACGCGGTCATTTTACTGTCCCAATCGCGGATCGAAACATCGCCGGCAGCGCGCTTCGTACGCGCCCTGCGCGCCGACGAGCACGCGCTCCCGGCTCGCGACGAGCCGCTGCGTGTGATTGGCGGGCGCGCCGCAGACGACGCAGATGGCGAGGGTCTTCGTGATGTACTCCGCGATCGCCAGGAGCTGCGGCATCGGCTCGAACGGCTTGCCGAGATAGTCCTGGTCGAGGCCGGCGACGATCACGCGCTTGCCCTGATCGGCGAGTGTCGAGCACACCGCGGGCAGCTCCTGATCGAAGAACTGCCCCTCGTCGATCCCGACGACTTCTGTCTCCGGCCGCACGCGCGTCAGGAGTTCAGCAGATTTCTGCAGGCTCTCCGACGCAATCTTCATTTCGCTGTGCGACGTGATGTGGTCGTCGCCGTAGCGATCGTCGATGGCCGGCTTGAAAATCTGCACCTTTTGCCGGGCAATCTGCGCGCGGCGCAGGCGACGGATCAGCTCCTCGCTCTTGCCGCTGAACATGCTGCCGGTGATGACCTCGATCCAGCCGGTAGCCTTGCCCGTCGGGTGCTGCACGACCGGGTGATCGGTTGACGCCATCGGGTTTTCGAGTGGTCTGGCCATCGTTACACGCGCGACTGATATTCGCCGCTCTCGGTGTTGACCCGGATCACGTCTCCCTCGTTCACGAAGGGCGGCACCTGCACGACGAGGCCGGTCTCGAGTTTGGCCGGCTTCAGCTGAGCGCTGGCGGTCGCGCCCTTGATCGCGGGAGTCGTCTCGAGGACCTTGAGGTCGACGGTCTGCGGCAGTTCGATGCCGACCGCTTCGTGACCGTAGAATTCGACGTGGATCGTCATCTCCGGGATGAGGTAGCCGACCGTGTCGCCGAGCGCCTCGGCCGGGATGTGAAGCTGTTCGTAGGTCCCGGTGTCCATGAAGTGAAACGAGTCCCCGTCGTTGTAGAGGTACTGCATCTCGCGCTCGTCGAGCGTCGCGCGCTCCACGTCCTCTTCCGCGCGGAACTTGGTGTCGGTCAGCGTGGTCGTCCGGATGTTTCGCATCCGCGCCTGGACGAACCCGCGCTTGTTGCCGGGCGTCATGTGGTGCAGCTCGAGGATGCGGAAGAGATCCTCGCCGATTTTGATGAGCATCCCTTTCCGGAGTCGCGTGGCCTGAACTGAGCTCATTTTTGTCGTCCTTGGAACCCTTGATGCTAACACATCCGTGCTACGATTCGAAACGTGGCGCGCGATCCGCTCCGCGACCTTCTCTCGCTGTCCGATCCTCTCGACCGGCTCGATCGGCTGACCGAGGGTCACGGCTCCGGATGGCTGCCGCCGGTCGACGTCTACGAAACCGCGGATCGCTACATCGTCACCGCCGAGCTTCCGGGCATGGATCGGCGAGACATCGAGATCGACGCGCGCGACGAGGGTTTGTTGCTTCGCGGGCGACGGTTGGAGCCGGGCGTCCCGCCACACGCGTATCTGCAGATCGAACGCGGCCAGGGCGCCTTCGAGCGCCGGTTCATGTTTGCCGATCCGATCGACGTCGAGCAGATCTCCGCCGAGTTCTGTGATGGCGTCCTGACCATCACCATTCCGAAGGCGGCGTCGCAGCGGATCGCCGTTCGATAGAGGTTTCAGGTGCGAAAACTGACCCTGGCAATCCTGCTCGTTGCGTGCGGGGCTGCGGCGGCGCTCGTCGTGTCGGGACGGATGCGCCTCGACGAGAACGCGACCGCCGCGCCGGCGCCTCAGAACGACGCAGCCGCACCCGCCTCCGCGTCGACAGCGGCCCAGCCCCGGGGCACCACAGGTCCCGATTTTTCACCGGTCGCGGAGCGAACGATCAACGGCGTCACGAACATCTCGTCGCTCCAGCCGCGGCAGCGCGCGCCGATCGACGATCCGATCTTCCGCTATTTCTTCGGCGACGACGACATCTTTGGACGGCAGCGTCGCTCGCAGAGCCTCGGATCGGGCGTCATCGTCTCCGCCGACGGCTACGTGATGACGAACACGCACGTTGTCGGCAGCCCGAACGCGGACGTTACGGTCGTCCTTGGCGACAAGCGCGAGCTCCCCGCCACGATCGTCGGCGTCGATCCGATGACCGATATCGCGGTGCTGAAGATCGAGGGCGTGAATCTGCCGGCGATTCCCTGGGGCGATTCCTCGAAACTGAAGATTGCGGAGTGGGTCCTCGCGATTGGGAACCCGTACCAACTGAGTCAGACTGTGACGCTCGGGATCGTCAGCGCCGTCGGCCGCAGTCTCGAAGGGCGCGTCGCCGGGTACGAAGACTTCATTCAGACCGACGCGGCCATCAACCCTGGGAATTCGGGGGGCGCGCTCATCAACGGCCGCGGCGAGCTCGTCGGCATCAACACCGCGATCTTCAGCCAGTCTGGCGGCTATCAGGGCATCGGATTCGCCGTTCCGAGCAACGTCGCGCGCCGGATCATGGACCAGTTGCGGCAGTACGGCGAAGTCCGACGCGGCTGGGTGGGGATCACCGAGGTCGCGACGCTCACGAGTGCTCTCGCACGCGAGCTCGGGGTCGACACGACGCGCGGCGCGATCGTCGTGAACATGGTCCGCGGTACCGCGCTCGAGGCCGGTCTGCGACCCGACGACGTGATCGTGTCGTTCAACGGACAGCCGGTCCACGACGCATCACATCTGTTGCGGCTGCTCGCCGACGCTGAGATCGGGAGCACGATCACGCTCGGCGTCATCCAGGAGGGGACGCGGCGCGACATCAGGGTCCGCGTCGTGCAGCGCGAGTCGCCGTTCCGGCGCCGGCGCGCGCTGTAAGTAGTACGACCACGTGGTACGACGCTTCAGCGTCGTCGGGCCACGCTTCAGCGTCGTCCGGAGACGAGGCTAACGCCTCGTACCACGGCTGGCGACGCCGCGTCCGGCAGAAAAAGCTGCGGCGCGCCGGTGCCATCTGCCCTGACGACCCAGAGGTCCGGCGAGTCTGCGGCACGGCCCGATCGATCCGGGATGCCGTACACGATCTGCTCCGCGTCCAGCCATTCTGCCTGGTCGTCTACGCTCGATGATTCCGCCGCGAGCGGCGTTTCCTGCTGCGTCCGCAGATCGAGCACCGTGAGCTGCCAGCGGAGATTGGCGAACGTCGCCAGTCGTCGCTTGAACACCACGCGGGTGCCATCCGGAGAGACCGACGGACATTCGGCATTCTCGCGCAGCGCCACGGCGCTCCGCGTGGTCACGTCCCCTTCGATCAAGTACGTTCGCCCGCCGGTCGCGAGCGTCGCGTAGAACCGCGGCGACTCGCCGACAAACGTTACTCCCCAGAAGTTGAAATCGGGAGCGGCCAATCGCTCGCCGCCGCGGCTGATCCGGAACGTCTCGAGGTCACCGAACGACTCCCCGGCCGCCAGGTCGAGGATCTCGGTGCGTGTCGAGAAACCGGTGACCGCATACGAGTGCCCGGAGACGAAGACCGTGAAGGCGCCGTACCGGCCGTCCGGCGAAACGCGCGCGCGGCTCGGGTAGCCGGGCAGGGGCAGACTCCGCACCCGCCGGAACGAGCCGTCGAAGAGATCAACTCTGTACCGGCCGAGGATGGCGTCGTCGACCGTCAAGCACACACCGTGGCCCGCGGCGACGTGCACGCGGTCGCAGACGAGATCCGTTACGTACCGCGGCGCTGCGGGCACCCCGGGATCCGCGACGAGTACGCGTCCCCACGTTGCCGGCGCCGCGCTCAGGAAAACGACGTGCGGCCGCTGCTGAAGGTCGGCCGGCGGCGGAGCCAGCGCTGACGTGGATGCGGCGGGCGCGCCAGAAGCGCCGGAGGGTACGCGACGCTTTGCAAGCGTGGCGTAGAGCGCGCCGAGCGCGATGCTGACGGCTGCCAGGATCACGAACATCCAGACGCGCCGCCGCGACATGTTCGAGGGTCGGTCGTGAAGCTCAGGGCTCATGACAGGCGCGCATATGTCACCGCTGCGCTGGAGAGATCAACCACCCGCCATTCCTGTTCGACGCCGACGCTGATGCCGATCCGCCGCGTCCATCCAAGGCGCCGGCCGCGAGTGAGACCGCGATCCTCTATCCGCAGTGGTCCGCCGGTCAAATCCCATCGATTCTGCCGGAATGTGATGCCGAGCGCGCGCGTAAGATTGCCGGGCCCCCGACACAGTTCCGCGGTGTCGAACTCTGACGCGCGCCGCGCCGTGCCGCGCGCGCGGCGCCGGCGCATCAGTTCGACGCCCTCCAGCGGCTCGAGTGCCCGGATCAGCACCGCCGCGGGCGAACCGGAGGCTTCCGTCACGGCGTTCACCAGGTAGTGGAGTCCGTAGTTCAGATAGACGTACGCGATGCCGGGCGGACCGTAGAGGGGCTCGTTCCTGCGCGTCGGCCCCGGCGCCGCATGGCACGCAGGATCCGCCTCGCCGATGTACGCCTCCGCCTCGACGATGGCGCCCGAAGCCCGGCCAGAGCGGGTTTCGTGGACGAGCACCATGCCGATGAGATCCTGCGCGACCTGCAGCGTCGGCCGATCGAAAAACGACCGGGACAGAACCGGCATCGGATATTCAGCGAACAGGCGTGGGGACCGCCCGCTCCGCATTGATCCGATCGAGCGCCCGCTGCGCGACCCCGCGCAGGCGCGCATCCGGATCTCGGAGAAGGGATTCGAGCGTACTGCGAGATTGGGGCGCCAGCTCCACGAGGTATGCAAAGGCTTGTGGTGCAGTCAGCGGCTCCCGAAGCGCTTCGACGAGCCGGTGCTGGAACGGCTGGCCCAGCCGGCTCAGCGCGAACGCTATCGCGAGCTGCGGAAACCGGTCCCGCTCTTTTGCGAGCGCCGCTTCGAGCGCCCTCGAGGAGGCAGCATTGCCGCTGCGCCCGATACCCTCTGCGGCAAGCCGGCGCACGTCGTCGTCCCGATCGCGGAGCGCCGTTTCGAACGCGGGAACGTTTGATCCGTGGCCGATCCCGGCGAGCCCTTCGAACGCGGCGGTCGCGAGATCACCTCGCTTGTAGTGGTTGAGCTGGTCGTTCAGACTCTGCACCGCGCGCACGTCGCCGATCTGACCGATCGCCCGCATCGCCGCGGCTTTGACCTTCGGGTCGCGATCGTTGATGGCCTCGATCAGCGCATCCCCTGCCGACTTCAGCCGCAGTCGACCCGCCACCACGGCGGCGGCTTCCCGCGTGTGTGGATCGTCGTGCTTCAGCAGGGCGGCCATCGACGCAGCCTCCTCGGGCGTCAGCGGCGCGCCGATCGTGCCGAGGGTGAAGAGCGCTTCGCGTCGTACGCGCGCGTCGTCATCCTGGCTCGCAGCGACGAGCGCGGCCGCGAGGCCCGGCGGCACCGGTCGAGAAACCGTGGCGATTGGACCATACGAGAAGGCGCTTTCCGCCAGGCTGCCGCCGCCCGATGGCTCCTCTGCAAGATACCCGCGGAGCACGGCATCGATGGATTCGATCTGCAGACGAGGGACGGCGCTGTTCGTGATGGCGTCGTAGTTCGCTGCAGTCGTCTGAGCCCGCGCCACCAGCCCGAGGATCGATACGAACCCCAGGACTGAAGCGACTGGCGTCAAGCCGCCGACTCTGTGGAGTCTGCAACTCATGAAGAGTAGGCGTGCGACCGGCCGGCCGCGAGCACCGACTGCAGGTACCGGCCCGTATGCGAGGCGGGCACCTGCGCAACCTGTTCCGGCGTGCCGGCGGCGACGATTTCTCCGCCTTCGTCGCCGCCTTCCGGGCCGAGATCGATCACCCAGTCGGCCGTCTTGACCACATCCAGGTTGTGCTCGATCACCAGCAGGCTGTGGCCTGCCTGGAGCAGCTTGCGGAAAGCCGCGAGGAGCTTGGCGATGTCGTCGAAGTGGAGGCCGGTGGTCGGCTCGTCGAGCATATAAAGGATGCGCTCGCCGGTCGTTGACGCGAGGTGCGCCGCGATCTTGATGCGCTGTGCTTCCCCACCCGACAACGTTGTCGCGGGCTGCCCCAGGCGAAGATAGCCCAGGCCGATTTCGTCGAGTACCTGGAGCCGGCGCAGGACCTTAGGCGAATTGGAGAAGAAAGCCAGCGCCTCGCGGACCGTCATGTCGAGCACCTGGTCGACGGAGCGCCCGCGGTACTTCACCTCCAGAACCAGCGGCTTGAACCGTTTGCCGTCGCAATGCTCGCACGGTACGAACACGTCGGCGAGGAACTGCATTTCGACGCGCACGTCACCCTCGCCTTCGCACGCCTCGCACCGGCCGCCGGGGACGTTGAACGAGAAGTGGCTCGCCGACAATCCTCTCGAGCGCGCGTCCTTCGTCGCGGCAAACAGCTCGCGGATCGGGTCGAACGCCTTCAGATACGTCACCGGATTCGATCGCGGCGTCCGGCCGATCGGCGCTTGATCCACGAGGACGACATCGCTCAGCAGCTCGGAGCCGTCGAGTCGCCGGTGCAGGCCGACGCGGCGATCCCACTCCCCTTTTACCCGCTTGAGTCCGGCGTACAACACGTCGTGCACCAGCGTGGACTTGCCTGAGCCGCTCACCCCCGTCACGCACGTCAGCGTGCCGAGCGGTATCTCGACGTCGATGTTCTTCAGGTTGTGCTCCGACGCGCCGAGCAGCCGCAGCTTCTGGGCGGTCGGTTTGCGCCGTGACGCAGGCACCGGAATCGCGAGCTCATCGCGCATGTACTTTGCGGTAAGCGATCGCGGTTCCTGACGGAGCCCGTCTACAGGCCCGGCAAAAACGATCTTCCCGCCCTGCTCGCCGGCGCCAAGCCCCAGATCGACGATGTAGTCGGCGACGCGGATCATGTCAGCGTCGTGCTCGACGACGAGAACGGTATTCCCCTGGTCGCGAAGCTGCCGGAGGATGGCGATCAAGCGCTCGTTGTCGCGAGGATGAAGCCCGATTGATGGCTCGTCGAGAACGTACAACGTTCCGACGAGCGCCGATCCAAGCGAGGTCGCGAGGCTGATCCGCTGTGACTCGCCTCCCGAAAGCGTCGACGACAACCGATCCAGAGTCAGGTAGTCGAGGCCGACATCCTTCAGGAATGTCAGCCGCTTCCGGATTTCGAGCAGGACCTTGCCGGCGATGGTCGCGTCCTTCTCTGAGAGCTCGAGACCGGCGAAGAACCGGTCGGCGTCGCGAACAGTCATCGCGCAGAGTGCATCGATGGTTATGGTGCCGACCCGGACGTCGCGCGCTTCGCGGCGCAGGCGCGCGCCGTTGCACTCCGGGCAGGTCAGATAGCCGCGGTATCGACTCAGGAAGACGCGAACGTGCACCTTGTATTTCTTCCGCTCGAGCCAGCGGAAGAAGCCTTTGACGCCTTCGTAGTCGCCGTCGCCTTCCATGACGAAGCGCTTCTCATCCGCTGTCAGCTCGGCCCACGGGATGTCGGTCCGCACACCCGTCGTGCGCGCGGCGCGCTTCAGCTCCACAAGGTGCGCGCGGTAGTGCGGCTTGCTCCACGGCTCGATCGCGTTCTGCTGGATGGAACGCGTTGGATCCGGAACGACCAGATCCATGTCCAGCTCGATGACGTTGCCGAAGCCATGACACGTCGGGCAGGCGCCAAACGGGTTATTGAACGAGAACAGTCGTGGCTGCGGCGCTTCGTAGATGATCCCGCAGTCGCGGCATTCGAACCGCTCGCTGAACCGGTGGATCGTGGTCGCGTCGGGTCGATCGTCGACCTGGATGGCGAACGCCGCTCCCCCGCCCTCGAGGTAGGCGGTTTCGATGGAGTCGGTCAGGCGGGTCCGAAGCTCATCGTTTTCGCCACCTGCCTCTTTTCCGTCTGCGGCGTGCTCGATGCGAACGCGATCGACAATGATCTGAAGGCTCGTCCGGTCCTTCATGGACGCGGGGTCGACCTCCTCGAGCGCAACCGCGTGGCCGTCAACCAGCACGCGGCCGAACCCTTTCTTGCGCAGGCTCTCGAGCGCCGCGCGAACGGCTTCGGCCGCTCCGGCGCCGGCGCCGTTGCCACGGCCGCCATTGGCCTCGACGAGGTCGTCTGATTCGTCAAGCTCGGGTTCATCCGCCGCCGACGCCCGTGGCGCCAGCGACACGATCGGCATGTCGAAGCCGATGAGCAGCCGGGTGCCCGCCGGGAGCGCCGCAAGCCGGCGCGCGACGACCTCGGCCGTTTCGCGGATGACCTCCTTCCCGCAGCTGCGGCAGAAGGTGCGGCCGATGCGCGCGTAGAGCAACCGCAGATAGTCGTGGATTTCGGTGGTCGTGCCCACAGTGGAGCGCGGATTCCGGACGCTGTTCTTCTGACGAATCGCGATCGCGGGCGAGATGCCCTCGATCCGATCGACGTCCGGTTTCTCCATCCGTTCGAGAAACTGGCGCGCATACGCCGACAGCGATTCGACGTAGCGCCGCTGGCCTTCCGCGTAGATGGTGTCGAAAGCGAGCGACGATTTACCCGAGCCGCTCACGCCGGTCATGACGATGAGACGCTCGGCGGGAAGCGTCACGTCGACGTTCTTGAGGTTGTGCGTCCGCGCGCCGCGAACGACGAGCGGGCCGGCGGTGCCCGATGCGTGGTCAACCATGCCTGCTACAGCGAGCGTTTTCGGAGGGAACCTAAACCAAGGATGGTAACGCAGCAGCGGTGAATGAGCAACTCGGCTCGCCTCTTGCAGAATGCGCCGCGGACAGGAATGCATGGGCTCGCACGTCGATACGCCTGAGTGGCAGAGCTTCGAACGCCGCATGCGAGCGCGCTACCTCTCGCGGCGCCGGCGCATGCGCTTGCGCTGGGCGATCGTCATCATCGCCGCATTCGTGATCGGACTGATGGCGGCGCCACCGGGCGGCCAGCGGCGGTCACCGTCCGCGCTCCACAGGGTCGAGAACCCCGACGCGGTGGTGGTGTCGCTCCAGCGGCGCGATTCCGCCGTCACCGTATTGCGAGTTCCATTCGCTCCAGCAGTCGTCGCGGAACAATCGGCGGCTGCTGCCGGTCCGGTTGAAGCGACCGCGCTTGTCGTGCCGCCAGCCCAATCCTCTCAGCTAACGCCTCCTGCTTTCCGGTCGGAACCAGAGCCCAAGCCGGAGGCCAAACCAGCGCCCGAACCAGAGCCGCCGCCCGTGGCGACACCTCATACACCGGCGCCCGCGGAATCAGCGCCGGCGGAACCGATCGCGCCGCTGGTTTCGACACTGGCGGAGAGCAGGCCGGCGCCGCCGGCTGCCCCTGCCGCAATCAACCCGGCGCCTGCGGTGGTCAACGTCGAACAGGATGTGCGGAAAGTGATCGAGCGCTACCGCGACGCCTACGAGCGGCTCGACGCCGCAGCGGCGCGCGCGGTCTGGCCTGGCGTCGACGAGGCAGCGCTCGCGCGCGCCTTCGATGGTTTGACCTCCCAGCGGATCGAGTTCGAACGATGCGACATCTGGCGCGATGCCCAGGCTGCATTCGCATCGTGCTCAGGCCGGGCGTGGTACGTTCCAAAAGTTGGCCGCGCGCAGAACGACGTCCGGCGCGCGTGGCACTTTCAATTCCGCCGCCGGGCCATCGGCTGGACAATCGAATCCGCCGAGGTGCGCTAAACTCCCGCTTCCGAAGCGCCTCGTACTTGCGTTTACCAGCGTTGATCTGCGACTTACCAGGCTCGCTCGAGCGCCACCACAGGCGCCGGGCCGGCGGTCAACCCTCGATCCGTCAGCGGCCAGAAGACCTGCGCGCCCATTAACCACGGGCCGTGAACGTTCCACTTTAGGCCGGCGACGACGAGCGCCCGCACTCCAGATGTCGAGCCGGCGGCGAGCCGCGAGGTCTCCACACCCGTGATCGACGGATGCGCGGAGATTTGCGGTTCCAGACCCCGCAGCTTGTCCAGGCGATCGATGATCACCTCGCCGGAGATGGTCATCCGCGGACTTGCGGCGAGCGACACCGCGCCGGCACCTCCCCAGCCCTCGCCCGCGCCGCCGATGCCCACGGATCCGTTTCCGTGCACGGCGAAAGCGCCGCGCTCGTATGAAGCGATGCCCATCAGGCGCAGGGTCGTCGACCCGGCGCCGAGCAGATCTTCCTCGCGTCCGGTAGGCAGTCTGAGATCGGCGGCGACGCCTACGCCGCTGCTGCCGACGCGCAGCGCCTGGTATTTGGCACGCACCGCGATATCCCCGATGCCGGTCGCCGTGACCTCTCCGGATGCCTGCCGAAAACGCTGGCCCCGGTAGATGTTCGTACGTTCGCCGGACATCGCCAATCGCACGAACGGCGCGGCCACGCCCACTTCGACTCCGCCGCCAAGGCCCGCGCTCGCCGTTACGGTGAGGGACGTGACGCTCATGTCGAGTACGAGGGACTCCACGTCGAACGCGGCCGGTTCGTCGCGGAAGCGATTTGCGATCATGACGACCCCTTCGTCGAGGGGCACCCGATCGAGTTCGTCGAAGGGGGTCGATTGAAGGGACACGCCGACGCTGATCCGTCCTCGCGGCGCGGCAAGGGCGCGCTCGACGAACGCCGGCCCGAAGCTGTCGCTCACCCGCTCGAGCGTGCCCAGCTCGGAGTTGAAGCGATAGGCGAAGCCCCCGGACGAAGATGCGAGCGGGAGCGACGCCAGCGCGACTGCGACGGCATTGGCGAGCGCATCCCGCGTCGAGAGCGCCGCCGATCGATCGCGCAGCATGTCGTCGGTCACGACGGCCTGGTTGGTGAGGAGGAACGTCAACACATCCGATGCCGTCGGACCACCCTCAGTCGCCGTCTGGGCAGAGGCGGATAGCGGCACGAGCAGAGTCGCGGCGGCGATGGTGAGCGTTCGTCGGAGATCAATCACGTTCGATCCTCGTCGCCAGAACCACTCCGTTCAGTTGCCGGCGGCCTCGAACCTTCACGCGCTGCCCCTCCCGCAGATCCTCGCAATCCATCTTTCGATAGTCCGTCGCAAAGCTGGTCACGACCTGTTCGCCGTCCACGAAGAATGCTCGCACGGGACAGATGAGCGTGAGCGATCCGATCGGACCTTCCAGTCGCACTTCGTCATTTGTCGGCGGTGGTGGTGGCGGCGGTGTCGGTGTTGGCGTTGGTGTTGGTGTTGGAGCCGGAGGCGTTGGCGCCGGCGGCGGTGGTGACGGTGGCTGTGGTGAGGGTGGTGGTGGTGGCGGGGGGGGCGGCGGTGGAGGTGGTGCCGCCTGCTGAGCTACCTGAAGTTGGGCATCACCAATCTCGATTCCACCCTGGCGGCCGCTGAATGCGGCATTCGCTTCCACTCGAAAGGAAATGCGCGCTTCACCGGTTCCACTCGTTTGGGACAACCGAATCCAGGCAACGGTGGCACTGGCTTGCCAGGCGCATTCACGTTCGGTCCCGATCTGAACGACGCCGTCACCCCCCTGTGACGGGAATGCCGATGTCGACAGTGCCGCGGATACGCCGCATTTCGCGGTCGTCGATGGCGTTATGGGCGACGCCATCGTACTGCTCGAGCGGCCGCTGCAGGAGAGAGTCAGAGAGACAGACGAGCTCAGCAGGAGGAGAGACAGGCACACGCGCGGCCCACGAACGTGCCTCACGGGCCTGTCCGCTTGCACACCGCTCGCCAATTCCGGGCGTGAACTCGCTACAGCTTTCGCTCGAGCTTGCGGACGGGCGTGCCGACGTACGTGGTGTTCGCCTCGAGCTTGGTGTACTTCGGCACGAGGCTGAGGGCCCCAACCTGGCAGCCGGGCCCGGCGGAAACACCGATGCCGACCACGCTGCCGAGACCAATCGTGCAATTACGACCGAGCCGCACGGTGGCCGTTTTCACGAATCCCCGTTCGACCGTGTGACCCGACAGATGCACGTCGTCACCAATGACGACGTGGTCCTCGAATTCGAGCATGTTGTGGTCGTTGACGGCGAGGCTGTTGATGTAGACGCCCTTGCCGAGCCGCGCGCCGTTCGCGCGCAGGTACATCGCCCAGAGCGGTGTGGCGCGGAACGCCGCGCCGGCGAACAGGCGCACGACGTGCACGGACGTCATGTAGCGCGCCCAGTTCATCAACGGCCAATCGAGATCCGCGATCCGCATCTCGACGTCGCGCGGCGTCCGCCATCCGAGCACACCGGTCGACCACGCGGAAAACATCATGAGCGAGAACGCGAAGATCAAGTACGTCGGGATGAACGCCATGCTGAGCGCGACAATCGCGACGGGACGCGAAGGATACGGCCGGGCAAAGAACAAGTCCCAGAACAGCGCAGCGGGCAAGACCGACAGTCCGAAGATCAGGCTCTCGACGACGAGGACGGTAAGGATCATCCAGCCGACGCGGAGCATCGCGCGCGGCCGCCACTCGAGCCGGACGGCCGGCTCTGTCGCGCCGCGCGCAGTCGTCTGCATGGCCATGAGTGGCCGAGAGCCTACCGTCGGGCCGAGCCGACGTCAATCTCTGGTCAGCGTGTCGGCTCGACGACCGACGCGATCATCGTGCCGGCCGGCGTGAAGCGACCCGAGATCCTCACGAGCGTCTTCGTCCGGATCGCGCGGCACGACATGACGAAGATCGTCGATCGATCTGTCACGACGACACGCCCGCCGACCGTCAGCCGGATCACCGGACAGACGCCGCTCACTGCGTTGACGTCGCCGAAGATCGGATGATTCGGCGCCGGAGGATGATTCGGAGCAGGTGGTCCGTTAGGAGCGGCTGGCGATGAGGGAGACGCCGGACTGCTCGGGAACGTGCTCGGCGGGACCGGTGGCGCGGCAAACGCGCCGGTCTGAGTCACCGTCGTGGGAGTGGTCGGCGTGCCGTTGTCGTCGTCGCAGGCTACGGCAGCGGCGATCGCGAAGATAAATACCAGACGAATGATCATCTTGCCCATACCAGTGGCGGGCTTAGAGCGAGGCCGTCCTCTGGGGCGGCTGGGGAGCCCGACCTCCGCGGGGATTATGCACACCTTCCGCCAGGAATGCACAGTTCTTCAGAAAAAACTGCTTGCTGAGGCGGCTGCTGTGCCGGCATATACTTGGCGCCGCCAGGAGGTCTCCGGATGGCGACTCACGTCAAGGTGCTGGGAGTACTCCATATCGTGATCAGCGCGTGCGGCGTGTTCCTCGCCCTCTTCCTCATCCTGGTGTTTGGAAGTGCAAGCGGGATTGTCGGGGCCTCGGCGGACCCCGACGAGGCAGCAATCGCGATCCCAATCATCGGACTCACGGGCATCGGATTGGTGTCCTTCATTTTTCTGACCTCGATTCCCGGCCTGATTGCCGGGTGGGGTCTTTTGAAGTTCCGGCCGTGGGCCCGCATCCTTGGTATCGTCGTGTCGATCATCGCGCTGTTCGCGATTCCGATTGGAACGATCGTCGGGATCTACGGCCTGTGGGTGCTCTTGAACAAGGACACGGAGCGCCTGTTCGCGGCGCAACCGCAGGTCCCGTGAGGCGCCCGCGTGCTAGAATGACGCCTTGCCCTTCGCGATCTCCGCGACAAAGGGCCGGCGTAGCTCAGTCGGTAGAGCAGCTGATTCGTAATCAGCAGGTCGTCGGTTCAAGTCCGACCGCCGGCTCCAGCCGCTTCACTGTGAACACACCACGCAGGCGCGTCGAGGCGCCGATCCGATTCTGAGAGCCACGACAGGAGACGTTGAATGGGCCGCAAACTTTACGTCGGCAATCTGCCCTTCGAGACAGGAGAAGCGGATCTGCAGGCACTGTTCGAGCGCGTCGGCGCCGTCGACTCGGTTCGAGTCATGAGGGATCAAGCGACCGGCCGCGCGCGCGGGTTCGCGTTCGTCGAGATGACGAGCGACGCCGACGCGCAAAAGGCAATCAGCGAGCTGCACCAGTCGCAATTCGGCGGCCGGACGCTCACCGTCAACGAAGCGCGCCCGCGGCCGGAAGGCGGCGGCGGAGGCTTCGGCGGGGGCGGCGGGCGGGGACGCGGCGGCGGGGGCGGCGGACGGGGAGGACGCGGCGGAGGTCGATCGGAACCTCGCTGGTAGCTTCGACGACAGACCCGACAACTTGACGATGCGCGTACATCTGGTCAACCCGAGCGACCTGTCGTTCGGGACTGCCGTGATCACGCCACGATGGCCCTACGTGCTGGCGGCCGCCACGCCCCAGTCGTACGGCGCACCCCTCATCACCGACGAAACGCTCGAGCGGTTCGACCCCGCGACCGTCGCTCCTGGCGACGTCGTCGGTATCGGCATTCACACCGCAAACGCGTTACGCGGGTACGAGGTGGGCCGCCTCGCGCAGGACCGCGGCGCCACCGTGGTCTATGGCGGCATCCACGCGTCGCTTTACCCTGATGAAGCGCGCACGCACGGCGCCAGCGACGCAGTCGTCAAGGGTGACGGCGACATCGTCTGGCCTCGGCTGCTCGACGATCACGTCAGCGGTCGCCTGAAGCCGGTCTACGAAGGCGGCCGCGTCGGCGCCGATTCCTTCGCGCCGGCGCGATGGGATCTGCTGCCCGCGGATCGATACATGTGGGGTTCCGTGCAGACCGTGCGCGGATGCCCCAAGCACTGTTCGTTCTGCTCGGTCTGGCGGACCGATGGCCAGCAGCCGCGCCAGCGCGGCGTCGACGACGTCATCCGCGAGGTCGTCGAGCTGCGCCGGCTGGGCTTTCGCTTCATCCTGCTGGCCGACGACAACTTCTACCCGGTCACGCTGAGCGACCTCGCTGCGGCGGCGCGGCGCAAGGATCCCGAGCGTCTCGAGAACCTCAAAGCGATCCGCCAGCAGCGCTTCGAGCTCATGGATCGATTGTCCCGGCTTCCAGACGATCTGGTCTTTTACACGCAGATCACGATGGAGGCAGCCGAGGATCCGGAATTCCTGACGAGCATGAAGCGCGCGCGTATTCACGGCGCCCTCGTCGGCGTCGAGTCGGTCACCCCGGAGGGATTGAAGGCGGTGTTCAAGGACTTCAACTCCGCCGGCGAAGGACTCGTCACGCAGCTCCAGGCATTCAAGCGGCATGGCGTTCACGTCCTCGGGTCGTTCATCTTCGGCTTGCCGACCGACAAGCCGGAAACGTTCGAGGCCACGGCGGACGTAGCGCAGCGCGCCGGCGTCGCGTTCGCGCAATTCGTCATGCTGACGCCGTTTCCCGGAACGATCGATTTCGAGAAGTGGGAGAAGGAAGTCGAGCGCGACGGTAGGACGCCATTGACCCGGTACTGGCTCATTCCGTCGTCACAGCGGCCAAAGATCTACACGCCCCATCCAGTGATGTCTGCGGAGGAAATTCGGCGCCGCACGCAGGCGACATGGGATGAGTTTTATCGACTGCCGATGATCTGGGAACGCTCCGCCTGCGTGCGATCGCTCCGGGCGCGCCTGGCGTTCGTCCTGATTTCCAAACTGTATCGTCAGATGTACGCTAATACTGGGATCGCGACCGATAGCGCGAGACGCGGGCGCTCCGAACGGTGGGCGCGATGGCTCGCGAAAGCCTGCCGACGGTTCTTCGTGACCGAGCCGATGCCGCACCTCGAGGCTCCTGCCCCGAGGATCGTCGATCCTGTCACGTCGATCTGAAAGCCGGAGGAGGGATCTATGCCCAGCAAGTCGCGACCCACCCAGCTGAAGCGTCAGCGCGAGCGCAATTTGGCGGAAAAACGCGGCCTGAAAGCCGCGCGGCGGCTACAAGCCAAGGCCCGGCGGGCCGCGTCGCCGCGGCAGGCGGGCGACGAGGATCCAGATCTCGCCGGGATTCGTCCCGGCCCTCAGCCGCGACGCGACGACGAGTTCCCGTTCGACCCTTCGACGGGCTCAGGGTCAACGTCGAAGGACGAGTGACGTCAGGTGAAGTGACGCACGCGCGGGAGCACGTCGACCGGCGGTGCGCCATGCTCCACGGCGCGCCATCCGACCAACCCCTCAGGTAATCCAATCAACACGATCACGCTTCCGTCGCGACGTCGGGCCGGGCGCTCCATGCCGTGCGCGACCTCCCGACCCGTCGCGCCGCCCGGCAGGAGCGCGGCCGACGGTGCAACGAGACGACGGACGCCCCGCGCGCGCAGTTCACGCGCGTGCGCCTGGCACCGCGGGTACCTGTCGAGGCCGCCGGTCAGGACCGATTGCGGCAGCGACACGGCAGTCCCCTCCTGATCGTCAATCTCCACTGCCCAAAGCGCGCGGCGGATCGTCGGGATGTCCTCGGGGTCCGTGATCTCTTCGTGCCTGAGGAACTCCGCCCAGGCGCCGTCAGGCGTATCCGCGAAGTAATGGACCGGTCCTTCACCCTCGGCGTGCCAACGCCCCGCGAGCTGCGCCGCGTCACTCCACAGAAACGGATAGCGTGGGTCGGTCTGGCGGAAGACGATCATGTCGCCGACAGCGAAGCGAGCGACCGCGCCAGGGCACGAACCTGCTGAGGACCCTTGTCGTCCGGGCTCCAGTTTCCGGACAGCAGCGCGGCCGGCGATCGGCCCGACAGGGCGCTGCGCTTACGGTCGAACCATCGACGGATGCCGACCGCGTTATAGGCGCCCGCGAGATCGCCGACGACGAGCGCGAGGTGGTGCAGGCGTGCTGCCACGTCATCCGGTGTCTCGCGCGCGCCCGAAAAATACCGGCGCAGGCTCGACAGCGAGATGCCGAGAAGCGTCGAAAGCCGCTCGACGTCAAGCACCCGCGACGCCGCGCGCCACTCGTATTTTGCAACCGGTGATTCCTCGAGCGCCGCGATGACGAGCTTCAGGACGTCTGCGAGCTCAGCGGCCGACGGTGTCTCGACATTGTCGAGCCTGAGCGCGGGGCCGCGGGCGATGCCCGCAGCCCGCACCCGTCGAACCAGCCGGGCAACCGCCGCCGCGTCGAGCTTCCTGGGAGTGTCGGACGTCTCCTCCACCAGGCCCATCGCTTCGGCCCGCCGCCACGCCTCGACCGCCAGGTGCCGAACGGCGCCTGCCGCATGTGGACCCGGATCGGGTTCTAAATGGACCTCGTACATGTTCCAAATATAGTCCGATTACCGCCGGGCCGGCAAGCGCGGCCATAGTCGCGCGCCGCGGTATAATCCGAATCTTCCGTTTCGATGGCCATCGCTCCAGGGACTCCCCTCGGTCCCTACACAGTCCGTGCGCAACTCGGCTCCGGCGGCATGGGCGAGGTCTATCGCGCCCACGACCCGCGCCTGGGACGGGACATCGCCGTTAAACTGATCCGGGCCGCGGCGGCCGATCGCGACGACGCGCTCGATCGCCTGCTGCGCGAAGCCACGCTCGCCTCGGCGCTGAACCACCCGAACATCGTCACGATTTACGAGACGGGCGTGACGGGACGCGACCGGTACGTCGCGATGGAACTCGTCGAAGGCGCAACGTTGCGCCGCATCGCGAGCGATGGCGTGACGGTCGACCGCGCCGTCGAACTCGTCCGGCAGGTTGCCGAAGCGCTGGCGGTCGCGCACGCTGCACAGATCGTTCATCGGGACATCAAGCCCGAGAACGTGATGGTGCGGCCCGACGGCTACGTGAAGGTGCTCGACTTCGGCCTCGCGCGACTGCAGCCAGATCCCGTCGCGGCCGGAATCACGAATTCAATCACTGAAGCTGGCAGTGTCCTCGGGACGATCGGATACATGGCGCCCGAGCAGGCGCGGGGGCAGAAGGCCGGCGACGCGGCAGATGTGTTCGCGACCGGCATCATGCTGTACGAGCTCGTCACAGGCCAGCACCCGTTCACCGCCGCCTCCCCGCTCGCGACGCTGCACGCGCTCATTTCGGAGACGCCTCCCCCGCCGTCGGCGCACAACCCTGAGCTGCCCCGTGCGCTCGATCAACTCATCGTCGAAACGTTGCAGAAGGATCCTCGGCTGCGGCCGACCGCGCTCGAGCTGATGGCACGGCTCAACGCCGTCCGGGAGCCGCTCCTCGCGTTCGCCACCGCTCCCGTACCGGTGGCGCGCGGCGCCAGCGCGCGACGCATCGTCGGACGCGATCAGGAGATGGACGTCCTGCTGCAGGAGTTCGAGCGGGCCGAGCGCGGCCGCGGGCGGCTCGTTGCGATCGCGGGCGAAGCGGGCATGGGAAAGACGACGCTCGTCGAAGCTTTCCTGCGCGACCTCGATGACGGCGGCGCGATCGTCCGCGTCGGACGGGGCCGCTGCTCGGAGCGGCTGGCCGGGAGCGAAGCGTATCTGCCGGTGCTCGAGGCGCTCGACAGCCTGCAGCGCCATGAGAGCCTCGGCGGGCTGTCACGGCTCTTCAAGACGCTGGCCCCGAGCTGGTACGCGCAGATCATGCCGGCGCCGGAAAATGAATCTTCTGCCGAGCGGCTCGCCGCGGCGACCGCTGGTGGATCGCAGGAGCGTTTGAAACTCGAGATCGCGACGCTCCTCGACGAGATCATTCGGCTGCACCCGGTCGTGCTGTGCTTTGACGATGTGCACTGGGCGGATGCGTCGACGATCGATTTGATCGGCTATCTCGCGCGCCGTATCGACAATCGGCGGCTCCTCGTCCTCACCACGTACCGCCCGTCCGAGCTTGCCCAGTTACGTCACCCCTTCCTGTCGTTGAAGCTGGACCTCATGGCGCGCAACTTGTGTCGCGAAGTTGCCCCGGGGTTTCTGGACGAAACGGCAATCGATCGGTACGTCCGGCTGCAGTTTCCGAGTCATGGATTCCCCGCGGAGCTGACGGCGCTCATCCACCGGCGCACCGAGGGCAATCCACTGTTTGTGGCCGACCTGCTGCGCGATCTGCGCCGGCGCCAGATCATCAAACAGGAGAACGGCCAGTGGATGCTGGCCGCGCCGCTGCCGGCGGTGGAGGTGGAGCTGCCGCCGTCGGTCCGCAGCCTCATCCAGCGCAAGATGGAGGCGCTCGACGAGGACGATCGCCGGGTGCTCGGCGCCGCGAGCGTGCAGGGGATCGACTTCGACACGGCGGTCGTCGCGCGGGCGCTGGGTCAGGACCAGTCGCATATCGAGGACCGGCTCGAGCGGCTCGAGCGGCAGCATGCCGTGGTGCGGTTCGTGGACGAGTGGGAGCATCCGGACCGCACGCTGACGCTACGGTACCGGTTCGTGCACCACGTCTATCACAACGGGTTTTACGACGCGCTGCGCGTGACGCGCCGCGCTGCGCTCAGCCGGAGCGTCGCCGACGCGCTCATCGCCACGGCAGACAAGAGCGACAGGCACGACAAGGATGCCCGCGAGCGGACGACGCAGATCGCGCTGCTGCTCGAGACGGCGCGCGACAATCTCCGCGCGGCGGAATATTTCAACCTGGCGGCGCAGTCGGCCGCGCGCCTCTACGCGAACGAGGAGACGGAACGGCTCGCGCTTCGCGGCCTGGCGCTGCTCGAATCGGAACCGCCGAGCGCAGCGCGCGTCTGCGCGGAGCTCGACCTGCAGATGACGTACGGCTTGTCGGTCAAGACGAGCCGCGGGTACGCCGTCCCGGAAGTCGGCCGCGCGTACGCGAGGGCACGCGCGCTATGCCGGGAGATCCAGAACCCGGCCCGGTCGATCCCGATCCTGATCGGGCTCTCGGCGCATCACATCGTCTCGGGCGACATCGCGATCGCCCACGATATCGCGCTCGAGATGCTCGCATTGTTCGACACGATCGGCGACCGGCACCTCAAGATGATCGGCGAGTGGTCGCTGGGCGCGGCCAAGTTCCATCTCGGCGAGCTCGAGCAGGGACACGCGCATCTGCTGCGCGGACTCGAGCTGTACGATCCGGCGTTCCATAACCCGCGGGTATGGGAGACGGGAATCGACCCCGGGATCTTCTGCCGGTGCGAGGTATCGCGGACGTTTCTGGTCCTCGGCTACCCGGATCGCGGGCTCGTGGCGGCGCACGAGGCGGTCGCGCAGGCGCGCGCGCTCGAGCATGCGCAGACGCTCGCGTTCGCGCTGCTTTTCGAGATGTTCGCGCACTTGGCAAGGCGGGAGCCACGGGAGCTGCTCGAAACGTTCGAGGAGCTCGAGATGGTCTGCCGCGCCCGCGGGATCGCGCAAGAGCTGCAGTGGGCGCTGCCGCTCCGCGGGCGGGCGCTCGTGGAGCTGGGCGAGATCGACCGCGGGCTTCGCCAGATGGCGGAAGGACTCGAGGCGCAGGCCTTCACGCGTTCGGCGCTCTTGCGGCCGTTCTACTACACCCTGCACGCCGGCGCGATGCTGCGGGCCAGGCGCTACGCGGAGGGCGAGCGTGCGCTCGCGGTCGCGAAGTGGATGGCCGATCAGACCTCGCAGCACGCATACGACGCGGAGCACTTCCGAATCCTGGGCGAGCTTCACGCGGCCCTGGGCCGCGACGCCGACGCGGATGCAGCCTTTCGAGAAGGCATCGAGGTCGCCGAGCGGCGGAAGGCGCTGTGGCTGGCGCTGCGGGGGGCGCGCGCGTATGCGAGCTTCCTTGCGGCGCGGAATCGAGCGGCCGAAGCCCACACGGTGCTCGCTCCCGTCCTCACCCGCCTGACCGAAGGGCACGAGACGCGCGACGGGGTCGCCGCGCGGGCGCTCCTAGACACGCTGGCGTGAGGACGCGGAGACGATTCCAACGCAGAGCACGCTGAGATTCGCAGTGGCCAATCAATCAGGAGGTTCTGCGCCCTCCGCGTTTTAGTCGTCTCTGCGTCCTCTGCGCCCGGCGCACCCGGTACGGCTGCAGCACGGCCTCCAGATCCCGCCGCAGCCAGTCTCCAAGTGTCCCCTTCCTGTGGATGGCCCAGCTGACGAGCGAGCCGTGAAGTGCCGCGCCGAGCACGCGCGCCAGCGGCGCGGGCTCGCAGCCCGTCAGCTCGCCCGCCTCCAGCGCTTCTGCAATCAGCCGCCGCGTCTCCCCTTCGACGAACTCGGCGTTCGCGACGGCGTGCCGCCGGAAATCAGGGTCGGTGAGATCGATCTGCAGAAAGGCGAGGCCGTTGGAGATCTCCTCAGGCGTGCCCATGAACTGCGCCCAGCAGTCGCCGAGCGCGAAGAGCGCGCTCGTTGGCGACGGATAGGCCCGGCGGATCTCCTCGAATTGCCGCCGGTTCTCGTCCGGGCCGGCGGCCGCCAGCGCGAGCAGTAGCCCGCGCTTGGATCCGAAGCGCTGCACGAGCGTCGCGGGCGAGACGCCCGCTTCGCGCGCGACATCCGCGAGCGTCAAACGGACCGGCCCGACCCGGCCGATGGCGCGGCCGGCGGCGCCCAGGATCGCGGCGTCGGTCGTCTGGCGGGGGCGGGGGCTCACAGGCGCTGATTATAAACGGCCGTTCAGAATCCGGTTGATTATAAATGTCCGTTTAGTTATTATCCCCGCCGATCGGAGGTTGTCTGGGCGCCGCCCCCCTCACCCTGGTCCTCGCGATCGCCCTGCTGACCTCGAACGCCCCTCCCGGCCAGGAGTGGCCCCGGTTCCGCGGGCCGAATGGGTCCGGGGTCTCGGACATCACGGGCCTCCCCGTGACTTTCGGTCCGCAGACCAATCTCGTCTGGCGGACCGCGGTACCGTTCAGCCGCTCGTCGCCGGTCGTCGCGGGCGATCGGGTGTTTCTGACCGCGGCCGAAGGAGACACGCTGCTGACGATCTGCCTCGATCGCGCGAGCGGCCGCGAGCGGTGGCGGCGGGCGATCGCACGGTTACGGGTCACGCCGGTCTATAAACTCAATGACGCCGCCTCGGCCTCGCCCGCCACTGACGGCGCAAACGTCTACGCATTCTTCCCCGACTTCGGCGTCGTCTCGTTCGATGCCGAAGGCAAAGAGCGCTGGCGCCTGCCGCTCGGTCCCTTCGATACGTTCTACGGTCTCGGCGCCTCGCCGATCCTCTCCGGCAACACGCTGCTCCTCGTCTGCGACACGCGGACGAAGGCTTTCCTGATCGCGGTGGATGCGGCAACGGGCGCGGTGCGGTGGCGTGTTGAACGCAGCGAGATTCGCTTCGAAGGGCACGCCTCTCCCGTCGTCTGGGAGCCGAAAGGAGAACCGCCTCAGGTGATCGTGCTCGGTGTCAATCGCCTCGATGCCTACGCGGTGGCGAGTGGTGAGCGGCTGTGGTGGATTCGCGGTCTGGCATTTCTTCCGGTCGCATCGCCGATCGTCGATCGAGGTCTGGTGCTGGTCAGCACGTGGGGCTCGGACTCGGCGAGCGGACCGAGCTTTCAGGAAATGCTGAAATCGGACGCGAATGGTGACGGCCGTATCGCGCGCGATGAAGCCAAAGACTTCGACGAGTTCGGCGCCGTCGACAAAGACAACGACGGCTTCATCTACGAACGGGAATGGGACGAGCTGCGCAAGGCAGGCCTCGGCGACTACGGCATGATCGCGGTTCGCCCCGGGGGCCGCGGCGACTTGACCGACACGGCCATCGCGTGGCGCGACAAGCGGAACTACGCCACTCTCCCAACATCGCTCATCTACAAGGACGTGCTCTACATCATCAAGTCCGGCGGGATCATCGTGTCGCTCGACCCGCAGACCGGTCAGGTTTTCAAAACGGATCGGAGCAAGGAAGCGCTCGGTGAGTACTACGCGTCGCCGGTTGCCGCTGACGACAAGGTGTTCTTCATCAGCGACGCGGGCAAGGTCACGGTCGTCAAAGCAGCCCGCGAGTGGCAGATCCTCGCGGTCAACGACCTGGGCGACGAAACGTACGCCACGCCGGCGATCGCGGGCGGGAGGCTGTACATCAGAACGCGCGGCGCGCTGTACTGCTTCGGGCAGGCTGCGGGTCGCTAAGGCCGGGCTGGCGCGGGGATTGCAGCGCCGACCGCATCACCATCCTGCGAATGTGAGTGTGACCGGAGGGCCCCATGTTCCGGCTCAGCGTCGTCGACCACGTGCGTTTGAGTTTCGGGCACGTGGTGCAAAGTTACACGGCTCACGCGCGGCTCGCCGAACGCCTGGCGGCCCGGGCGTGGCAGATCAAGATCGTCATCCTGACGCTGCTGGGCATCGCGTCGGCTGCCAGCGTGTGGGCACTTGTGGGCGTCTCACGCCCGCTGCAGGTGGTCGCAGCGATCGCCGCGGGCCTGGCGTTCGCGGCGTATGCCATTTACGTAGCGCTCGATCTCGAGCCGCGTATGCACGCGCATCGCGCGTGGGCCAGTCGCCTCTGGCTGGTGTGCGAACGGTACCGGGCGCTCCTGGCTGAAATCCGGGACGGCCTCCTCGACAACGACGAGCTCATGCGCCGCCGCGACGCGCTGACGCAGCAGGTTCAATCCGTCTACGAGCACGCACCACCGGCGGATCGCGAGGCGTACGCGTCGGCCGCGGCTGAGGTCGCCAGCAAAGAAGGCACGCTCACGGACGCGGACATCGACAAGTTCCTGCCGGCCTCGCTCCGTAAAGGCGAAGCGACCTGAGCGCTCGAGCTAAACACTCCGGGCCTTCGATCCGATAGGGGCCTCAGGGAGCCATGATCCGCGACACCGCGCTGCGGCGCGCCCGCCTGGTGCGAGGGTTGACAATCGAAGAGGTCGCAGCCCAAACCCGGTTGAGTCCACGCATCGTGACGCTCGTCGACGAGGGCCGCTTCGATGAGCTGCCCGGCGGCCTCTACGCGCGGTCGTACGTCAAGGCGTTCGCCGTTGCGACCGGCATCGATCCGGATACAACGGTCGCGAGGATCGAACGGTTTCTCCCCGGCGTGCCCGATCCGGTCAGCGCCATCCGCGACGCAATTGGATGTCCGGCAGAAACGCCGCCCCTCGCGGCCGATCTCGACCGTATCTGGTCCTCGATTCGATCGCGTACGCAGGCCGGCCTCGCCGGATCCCACGCGACGCCGCTCAGCGTGATCGGCACCCGTTCCGCGGCGGCGTGTCTGGACACGCTGGTGCTCTCGACGGTCAACGCGCTCGTCGTTGCGGCCGTTGCGCGCTTCTGCGACGCGAGCATCCCTGCGCTCCTCGAAGGCGCGGGCCAGGCCGTCGCGGCGTTCTGCGCCGTTACATGGGTGTCGTACTACGTGCTGCTCGCCGGCATCGGTACCCACACCGCGGGCACCTGGATCTTTGGAAGTTCGCGCGTGCCAGAAAAGCGACCGGTCGGCCTCGCGACGATCTTCCGAAGAGCGGCCGCCGTCTGGTTCGATCAAGCCTCGATCCTCGTGGACATCGCGCTCTACGCCGATCCGGCCCCCGTCAAGTCGCTGCTCTCACGTTTCGACGTCACCCGCCGCCACGCCGCCTGAGCCGTTTGTTACCGACTCTTGATATCGCAGTCGGTGCATCTTCACATCCACGCTCGATCCTTCCGCGGTCGTTCTCTCAGGAAGGAGCCGTGGAATGGCCGAAGACACACGTACACTCACGGAGATCGGTACCGACCGCCGGACGTTCATGCGACGCGGGGCGATGGGCGCCGGCGCGCCGTGGATGGTCTCGCTCGGCGAACTCGTTGGCCGCCGCGCGTATGGATCGCCGGCAATCGAAAGTCCGTACGGGCCCATCAGCCCGAAGCTCGATCAGACGACCGGTCTGCCGCTGTTGCAGCTGCCTGACGGCTTCCGCTATTGGTCTCACAGCTGGACCGGCGACGTCATGTCAGACGGAGTCCGTTGTCCAAGCCTGCACGACGGGATGGCGGTCGTCGATGAATTCTTCGCACGTGAGCCGAAGGACAACGAGCTGCCGTCGTGCGATCCCGACGAGGACGACCGGCACCGGGATCGGCGCCATGAGGGATTCACGGATGGCCGCCACGATTTCCGCGGCGACTGCGACGATCGCCGTAGCCGCACCGGGCGGCTAGTCCTGGTCCGGAACCACGAGCCGGACGGCGGCAGCCCGTACCTCGACGATCCTTCAATTACCTACGCCGGCGACGGAGCGGGCGGCACCACGAATCTGATCTTCAACCCGCGAGAAGACAAATGGGACAAAGCCTGGTCGAGCCTCGCGGGCGCTCGCCGGAACTGCGCCGGCGGCGTGACGCCGTGGGGCACTTGGGTGACGTGTGAAAGAAGTCGCTGGCGTCGCGAACCACGGCTGGAATTTCGAAGTCGGGCCCATCAAGGGCATTCCAAACCCGCTCACGGCGATGGGCCGCTTCTCGCGTGAAGCGAACATGATCGATCCACGCACCGGGTACGTCTACGAGACCGAGGACGGCGGCCCGTCCGGCTTCTACAAGTTCGTGCCAAACTCGCGTGGAAAACTGTGGCGCGGCGGCGCGCTCTACATGCTCGCCGTGAAAAACAGTCCGAACATCGATCTACGCGTGGCTGGCGCCGCGGCCCATCCGATCGGTTCGATGTGGGACGTGACCTGGGTTCGAATCGACGATCCGATGGCGGCAACGAAGTCCTGTTATGAGCAGGGCGCGGCTAAAGGCGGTGCGGCGTTCGCGCGGCTGGAAGGTGCATGGTGGGGAAACAAGACCGGATTCTTCCTCACGACGAACGGCGGCGTCGTCGGCGAAGGGCAGATCGCGCCGGGCGACTACCGGCAGTCCGAGTGGGCCGGCGCCTGCTACAGCCCCGACGGCAAGTGGCTGTTCGTCAATATCCAGACGCCCGGGATTACCTTCGCCATCAAAGGTCCCTGGGGCAAGGGACCGCTCTAACCCGCAACGTCGTGGGCCCGGCCCGCACGGCCGGGCCCACCGCGCATCTCCTCGCACGATCCAGGCGTCTAGATCTGTAGACGCTCGTGCTCGACATCAACAGGGATCTGAGTCTCCTCGACGCGTACTCACAGGCAGTCGTGTCCGCAGTTGAACGGATGGGTTCGTCTGTCGTCCAGGTCGAGGTGACCCAGGCGCGGCGGGGCCGCGCCCCAGGCAGCGGCACCGGCTCCGGGGTCATCTTCACGCCTGACGGCCTCATCCTCACCAACAGCCACGTCGTCAGTCGCGCGGCGCAGATTTCCGTCGGCGCCGCGGATGGGCGGACGTTTGCGGCCGACCTGGTTGGCGACGATCCGGACACCGACCTGGCTGTCATCAGGATCAGCGCGTCGGAGCTCGTGGCCGCGCCGCTGGGCGACTCGCGTGCGCTCCATCAAGGCCAGATCGTGATCGCGATCGGCAATCCGCTCGGGTTCCAGCAGACCGTGACGGCGGGTGTCGTCAGCGCGATCGGCCGGACGATGCGGGCGCGATCGGGCCGCCTGATCGAGAACGTGATCCAGACCGACGCTGCGCTCAACCCGGGCAATTCCGGCGGAGCGCTTGTGACGACGGCGGCGCAGGTGGTCGGGATCCCCACTGCCATCGTTCCCGGCGGCCACGGGATCAGCTTCGCCGTCCCGATCAACACCGCGCGGCTGATCCTGCCGTCGCTGCTCCGCTCGGGCCAGGTCCGGCGGGCGCGTCTAGGCCTTGCCGCTCAGGACGTGCCGCTCCCCCGCCGCCTGGTCCGGTTCTACCGGCTCGCGTCGGACACGGGCGTGCTCATCGTGCACGTCGAGCCTGACGGCGCTGCGGCGGGGGCCGGATTGCGGGACGGCGACATCATCCTCGACCTCGGTGGCCAGGTTGTGCGCGCCGTGGACGACCTCCACCGGTTGTTGACTGAGGAACGGATTGATCTCCCTATTCCGATCGTCCTCCTCCGAGGGACCGAGCGGATGACCGTCGAAGTCGTGCCCCGCGGATCCTAACGCTCACAACGCTCTGCCCATGATCTGTTCGACCCTCGCGCGGTAGCCGCGGCTGAGCGTCAGCTCGACACCGTCCCGCAAAACGACGACGAAATCACCGTGGAACGCGGGTCTTAGCTCGCGAATCCGATCGACCTGGACGATCGCCGATCGATGGATCCGCACGAACCGATCGGGATCGAGCTCCTTCTCCAGCCGGGCGAGCGTCTCGCGGAGCACATATTCGTGACGACCGGCGTGCAGCGTCACGTAGTTGTCGGCAGCCTGGATCCAGTCGACGTCTGACAGATCGACGATGACGACTCTTCCCCCTGCCCGAACCGGCAATCGCGTCAGCCATCGGCGGCCCACGGCCTCGCTGAGCATCGTCAGCAGCCGTGAATCGGCCGGCGCGCGGCGCTCCGCCAGCGCGGCGCGGGCGCGCGCAACCGCCTGCGCGCAGCGATCCGCCGAAACGGGCTTGAGCAGGTAGTCAAGGGCGTGCACCTCGAACGCGGCGATTGCGTAACGGTCGTAAGCCGTGACGAAGATCACAGCCGGCAGCGGTCCCGGCGCGAGCGCGCGCAGAACCTCGAAGCCATCGAGCTCGGGCATCTGCACGTCGAGAAAGATCAAGTCGGGTGCAAGTGACCGCACCGCCTGGACTGCGGCGGCGCCATCGCCGCACTCTGCCACGATGGTGACGCCACGCTCTGGGCGCAGCAGCCGACGAATCCGACGCCGCGCGACCGGCTCATCGTCCACGATCGCCACGCGCAGATTCACGACGCCTCCGGTGCGCGCGGCGCGGTCTCGACGTGCCAAGGGATAGTCAACCGAACGAGCGTTCCAAGACCCGGCCCTCCTGTCACGTCGAGGTTCTGGGCGGCGCCGTACAGCGCCGAGAGCCGCGCTCGCGTGTTTCCCAGACCAAGGCCGTTGCGCACGTGCTCTGCGTCTTCGACCCCGGCCCCATCGTCTTCAATGTCGATGACGAGCGATTGGCCGCGCCGCTTGGCGCGGATCTCGATACGTCCGGCATTTTTGCGCGCCGCGAGTCCGTGACGGATCGCGTTCTCGACGAGTGGCTGCAGGACCAGAAATGGCACGAGGGCGCCCTTCTCCGCCTGGCCGGCATCAATCCGTACCTGCAGCCGGTCACCAAAACGGGCCTGCTGAATCTCCAGATATCGCGCGAGCAGCGTCAGCTCCGTCTGGAGGTCGACTTCGTCTACGGCGCCCGCGTCGAGCGTGGCGCGAAGGAGGTCGCTCAGGCCGGCGATCATCCGGTCGGCTGCATCGGGATCCTCGTGCACGAGCTCGGCGATCGCGTTCAGCGTGTTGAACAGGAAATGCGGGTGAAGCTGCATCTTGAGCAACTGAAGCCGCGTGTCGGCGAGCCGTGCTTCGAGCTGCGATGCGTGGATCTCGCGCTCACGCCCCGCGCGATAGTACGCGACGCCGTGAGCGGCAGCCACGATCGAGCAGTAGATGACGTAGTGGGTAGCCAGACTGCTGATTTCGATGTAATCGCCCTTCTCCCCGAGAGCGGCAGCGCGAATGATCCGCGTCAGCGTGACTTTCAGAACCGCAATGACGAAGCCCGCGGGGGCGTGGACGAGTGCGCTTCGGAGCCACGTGCGCGCGCCGAAGGGAAAGCGCCCGGCCAGCCAGACGACCAGCGGGGTCAGCGCGGCCCACACATACCACTCGGCGAAGGCCAGCGTCAGCGTCTGGTCCCAGCGCGGGGGTTGGTACGACGCGATGAACGTGAGCGAGCTCGCGGTAGCGAAGAAGATCGCGAGAGCCGTCCAACCTGCCCAGACGAGCAGCCAGAGGACCCAGCGGCCTCGAGGCGCGCCTCGAACCGGACGCTCCATGTCCGCGACGTTCTATCACACGGTCGTGCGAAGACCAGCGGCGCGCCGGCGCGGTAGAAGCGCTGCCAGGATCCCGGGCCAGCGCGCCCAGGCGATCACGGTCAGCACCACCGCGAACACGATCTCGCCCACACCGTTCCGACCGCCGCGTGTGATCTGGGTAATTGCCGCCGCAATCATCACCGGAACGAGAACGACGGCGCCCGCACTCGCGGTGCGCGGCACCAGCAGCGCGAGGCCCGCGATGACCTCCACGGCGCCGACGACGAGATAGAAGTGGTCTGGATAGCCAAATCTCCGGAACATGCGTTCCCACGCCGGAGACGTGAACTTCTCCATGCCGCTGCCGGTCATCGCCGCCGCGAGGAATATCTGAAACAACCAGAGCACGATCCGTTTCACGTGTATCATGCGTACGAGCGTCCATTCGCGACACCCCTTGGGTCGAGTCGAATGGGGCGAACCGGCCGAACGGAGGGGCCGGCCGGACAAACCGGGCACCGCGGTTGCACTACCGACACCGCCAAATGGCTGAGACCGAACCTCTCGAACGACGCGTTTACGCCTCGAATGACCGGCGCGCACGGCCCCGCGGCGGACGAAGAGCTGCCGATTCGCGACAACCCTGGTGGATCCGTCATCGCCTCTGGCTCGGCCTTGCCTCCTTCGCTTTCGTCTGGTGGAAACGACTTCGTTCGCCGAGCTTCAAGCTCCCGGCGTAAGACACGACACGCGGCGTGTGATTTCCGTACGCCTCGGCCGTCTCACTGGACTACACACCTACAGCTATCCCGGAACCCGACTCGTTCGCTGTCGTCAACACGACGTAAAATGAGCGGCGCTCAGGTCCCGGGATGGAACCTCTCACACGCGAGCTTGCCGCGCTCGACGCCGCGCGATGGCGGATGGCGCTGTCGCTGACCGCCGTCGCGATGGCGATCTACTTCGGTTTCATTCTGCTCGTCGCGTACGGAAAACCGTTGCTCGCCCGTCTGATCGTGCCGGGGCTGAGCGTGGGCATCGCTCTGGGCTCGTTCGTGATCGTTTCGTCGTGGGTGCTGATCTGGATTTACGTCCGATGGGCGAACCGCCACTATGACGCGGCGATCGACCGGCTCAGAGCCCGATGAACCTGGTCGCCGTCAGCTTCTTCTTCGCATTCATCGTCCTCACGCTGGGCATCACATGGTGGGCGGCGCGGCGGACGAGCAGCACCGAACACTTCTACGCGGCTGGCCGGAGCGTCAGCGGGTTTCAGAACGGCCTCGCGCTCGCCGGCGACTACATGAGCGCGGCCAGTTTTCTCGGCATCGCCGGGCTGGTCGCGCTCTCCGGCTTCGACGGCCTCATCTACTCCATTGGCTTCCTCGTCGGCTGGCCGATCGTCATGTTTCTGATCGCGGAACCGCTCCGCAACCTCGGACGGTTCACGTTCGCAGACGTTGTCGCCTTCCGCCTGCGGCAGGTGCCGGTCCGAATCGCGGCCGCGATCGCATCGCTCGCCGTCGTCGCGTTCTATTTGATCGCGCAAATGGTCGGCGCGGGCAATCTGATCCGGCTGCTGTTCGGCCTGCCGTACGAAGCCGCGGTCGTCATCGTCGGCGCGGTCATGCTCGCCTATGTGCTCTTCGGCGGAATGATCGCCACGACCTGGGTGCAGATCGTCAAGGCGGTCCTGTTGATGGGCGGGGCGTTCCTGCTCGCGCTCCTGGTGCTGGCCCGCTTTTCGTTCAACCCGCTCGCCCTGTTCGAAGCAGCGACGACCGGCTACGGTCTGTCCGTGCTCGGCCCAGGCAGGCTGGTGACCGATCCGCTGGACGCGCTCTCGCTCGGGCTTGCGTTGATGTTCGGAACCGCCGGACTTCCGCACATCCTGATGCGCTTCTACACGGTCCCTGACGCACGAACGGCGCGAACGTCGGTGTCCTGGGCCACCGGTTGCATCGGTTTCTTCTATCTGCTCACGTTCATTCTCGGGTTCGGCGCGATGGTGCTTGTCGGACAGTCGGCGATTCGCGCGGTGGACGCCGGCGGCAACATGGCGGCGCCGCTCCTCGCTGAAGCGGTGGGCGGGACCGCCTTCCTGGGGTTCATCGCCGCGGTCGCCTTCGCCACAATCCTGGCCGTCGTCGCGGGGCTGACGCTCGCCGGCGCCGCAGCCCTCTCGCACGATCTCTGGGTCCACGTGGTCCGCGCGGGCCACGCGGCCGAACGCGAGCAGCTTCGCGTCGCGCGCGTCGCTACCGTGCTGCTCGGACTGCTCTCCATCGCGCTCGGCATCGCGTTCAAGGGGCAGAACGTGGCTTACATGGTGGGACTCGCGTTTGCGATCGCCGCCAGCGCAAACTTTCCCGCGCTCGTGCTGTCAGTCTTCTGGAGGCGTCTGACGACGCGCGGGGCCTGCGCCAGCATGGTGGCGGGGACGGTCACGAGCCTCGTGCTGATCTATCTCTCACCCACGATCCAGATCGATGTGCTGCACCATGCGACGGCACCGTTTCCGCTGAGGAATCCCGGTCTCATCAGCATGCCACTCGCCGTGCTGACGGGGATCGGGGCTTCGCTCCTGTGGCCGGATCGGGAAGCTGAAGCAAGGTTCGTCGAAGTCGAACGCCGTGTGCACTTCGGCGCCTGATCGCCGGCCGTACCCGACGAAAGAAAAGCCCCGCCAGTCCCGTTGGCGGTGTATAGTGGACACTCGTTACCAGCGACCAAACGGTATCCCGCCGGCGGCCCCGCGCGACTTTGTTGTTCCCGCGTAGACTGTTGACCATAGCTAGCCGTCACAAACGGCTTTCACGCGAGAGTCTTCGCCCGATCGGAGTGAGAGACACATGCGTAACGTATCGGACCCCGCGGATTTCGCTCCGATCGAAGCGGCGATCCACTCGGTCGTCGCGTCCGTCGGCCAGCTCCCTGTAGGCGACGCAGAAAACCACGTCCGCCGATCGCTGGACGAGCTTCACAGCGCGTTTACAACTCGCTCTGCAATCGAGCCACCCGTCGAGCGCCTGCTCGGCAGCGTGAGAATGCTGCATTCGGCCAGTGCCCAGGGAGCGATGAGGCGGTTTCTGTGCGGTTCGTCGTCCAGAGCGCGAGTTCTTTCCGTCATCCAGAACGAACTGCTCCCCGCGCTTCGACGCGTCGGCTTCCAAGTCTGATCGTCGCCGCACCTGAATGTGTGCAAAACGGCACAGACACGAGGCGCCCCCCCATTCACACTGGCCGGCAGGACCATGTTCAGACTGATCACCACGGTCAGGCGAGGAACAGCCTGCCAGCTCCCAGCGGCGTGGGCGCGGTATCCCGACATCGACGCGGCACGCGCCGCAGTTGCTATGCTTCTGCGGGACGAGCGAGTCCAACGCGTCATGATTGTCCGAAACGAGTTGTCACCGACCTTCGTCGAGTGGGTGATCCGGTAGCAGGCAAGCGCCGCCCTCCAACGATGAGGACTGTCCTGGATGCCCTGGCAACCGCCGCCGCCGTCGTCGGCATCGCCCTCTTGTTCCCGGTAGGGGTTTTTCTAATCGGGTTACCGATCGTGCTGGTCGTAAGGCTGATGCTCGAGATCGTTGCGAGGCTTTGATCGCCGGGCTCCGATTATGAGAGTGCACCTCGTCAATCCAAGTCATGTGTCGTTCGGCGTCGGCGTGATCACGCCGCGCTGGCTGTACGTGTTGGCCGCCGCGACGCCGTCTTCGTTCGGTGATCCGATCCTCACCGACGAAACGCTCGACTCGCTCGACGTCGGCACCATCAGGCCGGGGGATGTCGTCGGCATCGGCATTCACACGGGAAACGCGCTGCGGGGATACGAGGTCGGGACCGCGGCCCGCCGCGCCGGCGCGCGCGTGGTGTTCGGCGGTATCCACGCGACGCTCTATCCGGAGGAAGCCCACGAGCGTGGCGGAGCCCATGCGGTCGTCAAGGGGGACGGCGAAGTCGTCTGGGCGGAGGTGCTGGCAGATTGCGCTCGAGAGACCCCCCGCCGCATCTACGAGGGGGGACGCGTCGAGCCCGGATCGTTCCTGCCCGCCCGGTGGGACCTCCTGCCTCGCGATGG
>DATAEE010000313.1:0-25418 GCA_036258175.1 Vicinamibacterales bacterium | reverse complement strand
CGCAAGCGTCTCCTGCATGCGAGACGCGACGATCAGCCCCGACATAAACGTGAGTGCGGCAACGATCCAGAGTGCTCCGCTCAAGCCGAGGAAATCCGCGGTGATGCCGGCAATGACGGCACCGATGGCATAGCCGAGATCTCGCCAAAACCGGTAGACGCCGATCGCTGACGCGCGCCAGGCGGGAGCGGCAATGTCACCAATGCCGGCGAGAAGCGTCGGATAGACCATGGCTGTGCCGACGCCAAGGAGAACGGCGCCCGCTGCGAACCAGACGAAGGTCTCGGACATTGCGGTGATCCCGATGCCGGCGGCCTGCGTCCACATTCCGGTGGCGATGAGCCATTTGCGTCCAATCCGGTCGGAGAGCGCGCCTGTCCCCAGCTGCACGAGACCCCAGGTGGCCGGATAGATGGCGACGAGCGCAGCCGTCCGCTCCAGGCTCACGTTCGCTGCAGCAAAGAACAACGGAAAGAGTCCCCACGCCATGCCATCGTTCAGGTTGTTGACGAGGCCTGCCTGGCTGATGCTGGAAAGATTCCGATCGCCGATCGTCGTGTGCCAGAAAACTCCATGAGAAGTTCGCGCGTGATTCGGGTCCGTGCGGAGGCGTGACTCCAAGGTGACGTGCGATTGCGTCTCGCGGACCAGAAACAGGGACAGTGCGAGACCAACGGCGACGAATACGATGCCCAAGTAGAACGGCTCGGGCCGCAATCCTTCACGGGCAGCGATCCAGCCCGTTGCCCATGCTGCTCCCGCCACGGCGATGTAACCCGCGAACTCGTTCAAGCCCATTGCGAGCCCACGCCGTACCGGTCCGACCAGGTCGATCTTCATGATCACAGTCGTCGACCACGTGAGCCCTTGACTGATCCCCAGAAACCCATTCGCGACGAGCACCCACGCCCACGTCGGCGCCCACATCAGGAGGAACGGTACTGGCGCGGCGACGAGCCACCCGGCGATGAGGATCTGTCTGCGCCCAATGCGATCGGAGAATCGTCCAGCGAGGTAGTTCGTAATCGCCTTCGTGACCCCAAATACGACGATGAAGGACAAGATGGCGGTCCGAGCCGCGAGCTGAAACTCCCGTTCCGCCAGGAGCGGCAGGATGCTCCGCTCGATCCCGACCATGCCGCCAACGAAGGCGTTCACGACCACGAGCAACGTGAACTGAGCGACGTTTTCGCGGAGACCGAGGCGGACAGCTGGCACCCTGGGGTGTACGTCGGTCATCGTCACGCGTTGGTATTCACCTCGTGATGACCGCGATTGAAGGTCAGAATCTGCTCCATATCGGCTGGCTTTGGTGGGACATCTACCAAAGCTTCGATGAATGCTTGTTCTTCTAGAGACAACATCGGATTCCAGCGCCGCTCGAAGGCAATGGTGCTCATGGGCTTTCCGCTCAGGCCCGCTCCGCACACGGAGCCTGAGAAGTGCCCTGGATACACCTCCACCTCGTCGGGCAGCGTGAGCAATTTGTTGTGGATACTCGCGTACAGCGCCGTGGCGTTCTCACGGGCCCGGCCGGGCAGGTCCGGTCGACCAACGGCGCCGACGAACAGCGTGTCGCCTGTCAGCACGAACCACGGCTCGGGGCCACGCCTCAAATCCGTCACCAAGAGACAGACGCTCTCGGGTGAGTGACCCGGCGTGTGTCTCACCCTGACACGCGTGTTCCCAAGCTCGATCTCTTCTTCATCGCGGATCGACGTGAATGGCCCCTCATAGTCCGCTGATTCGTGAAGGCAATACTGCGCTCCGGTTCGGCGAGCCAGCTCAGGGCCACCCGATCGATGATCCGCGTGAACATGTGTGTCGATGACGTGCGTGATCCGCATGTTCTTGCTGGATGCGAATCCGATGTAGGAGTCCACACCGTCTGCCCGCGTGTCGACGACGGCGCAGCGACTGAGCGTGCCGCAGCCAAGGAGATACGACGCGCAGCCACGGTCGAAGTAGTAGAACGGGCGGAAGATCATCGTGCCTCCCGTGATCTCGGCGGCATCCAATTCACTTCCGGAGCGACCTACGCTGAGGATCGTCGGGGCCGGCGAGTCCGAACCGGATCTCCTCGACGACCGTGTCTCGCAGGCGAATCGGCGAGCGTGATCGGCAGTCCGGCCGCCCGCCATTCGGGAAACCCTTCCATCAATCGCCGAGCACGTCGGCGACTCTTTGTCAGCAGCTCGACGGCGCGATCCGCGTAGACGCAGTACGGTCCGCGGCAGTAGGCCACGTATTCCTTGTCTCTCGGCAGCGATCGAAGACGCTTCTGCAGCTCATCGATCGGGACGGAAATGGCGCCTGCGATGTGCCCCGCCTCGTACTCGCTTGCGGGTCGGGCATCGAGCACGATGACGTCACCCAATCGCATTCGCTCGAGCAGGTCTTGGATGCCGACCGCGGCCGGCTGCGACCGACTCCCGAAGTGCTGGTTCAGCAGTCGCTCGAGATCAGCGAGCCGACGCGCGGCGACGCGGCGAATCGTCGCACACAGGTCGAAAACCGCTGGCTCCGCCAGGCGGTAGTACATGAACAACCCTTCTTTGCGACTGTCCACCAGTGCGGCTTGTCGCAAGGCTTGAAGGTGCTGTGACGTGTTTGCGAGCGACAATCCCATCTCTCTCGCGAGAGAGTCCACGGGGCGCTCACCCTGGGCGAGCAGCTCCAGGATCTCGATGCGGTGTGGGCTCCCCAATGCTTTGCCCACGCGCGCGAACTGGGCGTACAGGCGGTCCTTGAAGTCGCGATGATGGGAGGTCATCGGCACGTCAAGTAATCAATAGAACACTTGAGTATACGACGTCAAGTCCGCACGCACCGATGTACGGCCCGATGGGGATTTACTCGAAGCTCACGGCGCCAACCGTGTGCTTGCCGTGCCCCAGCAGCAGTGGGTCCATGATTGGGGGAAACCGGCTGAGATAGAGACGCTCTATTCGATCGAGTCGGAAGCGGGCACCGCAGATGAGACGGAATGTCTCGCGTGAGCAGCAATCCTGCGAACACACGCCGAGTACCGTCACAACAGGCATCTGGACTATTGTGGCGAAGTGGTGAACACGCGGACAATGTCCTTCTTCGTACTCTCGCCGAGGCTACCCGGATTGCTGTGACGCCGCGGGTCGAGTAAGCCCATGAAACAAGGTCTTACCTTTGGCGAATATCGGTTCGACCGGACGGCCGGTCGGCTGTGGTTTCATGAGCGCGAGATCAGGCTCACGCCGAAAGCCGCAGGCGTCCTGGCGGCGCTGATCGAGCGTGCCGGCGAGCTGGTCACGAAGCAGGAGCTCTTCGCGTCGCTCTGGCGCGATGTCGCCGTCAGCGATGACGCCCTCACGTCATGCGTCAAAGAGCTGCGCAAGGCGCTCGCCGACAATGTGAAGCAGCCGCGGTTCATCGAGACCCGCCATCGCCGGGGATATCGATTCATTGCCCCGTTGTCGAAACCGGTCGCCGAACGCGGAGGGAAACCGACCGTCGCGGTACTGCCGTTCACCACCGTCGGCGGCGATTCGACACAGGACTACTTCACAGACGGCATCACCGAAGACATCATCACTGCGCTTTCCAGGTATCGCTCCCTCCTCGTGATCGCGCGGGGATCCACGTTCGCGTTCAAAGGGCAGTCAATCGATGCCCGGCGGGCGGGCCTGGACCTGGGCGCGGACTACGTGGTCGAAGGGAGCGTCGTGAAAAGCGGTCAGCGCTTGCGGGTCAGCGCGCACCTCGTCGAGACAGAGGGCGGCAGACACGTGTGGGCGGAACGGTACGATCGCCGCGTCGAGCAGGTCTTCGAAGTTCAGGACGAGATCACCATGGCGATCGCCGCGCGGATCGAGCCGGAAGTGGGTACTGTCGAGCGGCAACGCGCGGAGAGAAAGTCACCGGAGAGATTCCGGGCGTGGGACTTCTTCCACCTGGGACTGAAGCATCTGTACAGCGCGTCCGTCAGAGACAATCAGGAGGCGCAGCGGTTGTTCCAATGCGCCATCGACCTCGATCCGACGCTGGCTGCGGCCCATGCCTGGCTGTCCTACGCGATCGTGCTGAGCATGATCTATTTCGATGCCGATCCTGACGACGCCCGGCTGAACGAGGCCGTCACGCTCGCGAGAAAGGGGGTCGAGCTCGACGAGCAGGACGCGCTCGCCCATTTCGTATACGGTCGCGCGCTGCTCGCGCGAAAGGCGTACGACGATGCGCTGGCCGAGCTCCGGTCAGCCGCTGAATTGAACCCGAGTCTGGCGATGGCGTACTGCGGCCTCGGCGACTCGCTCGCGTATGAAGGCCGGATCGCGGAAGCGATTCCCTACTTCGAGAAGGCGATCAGCCTCAGCCCGTTCGATCCGCAGCGATGGGCCTTCTATTCCTACAGAGCGCTCGCGCACCTGTTCGCGGGCCAGTTCGAAAGCGCGGTCGATTGGTCACAGCGGGCGACGCGCGTTCCGCACTGTCACTATTGGCCGTTCGCCCATCGCGTCGCGGCGCTCGGACATCTCGAGGACGTCGATGCCCTGCGGACGGCAAAAGCGGAGCTGCTGGAGCGGAAGCCAGAATTCTCGTGTGCGTTTGCCAGGCGGCGGCTCTTCTGCGTCAAGAACCCGTCACACGTGGACCTCTACGTCGAGGGGCTCCGGAAGGCGGGACTCGCGTAACGATCCTGATGTCTACCTCGGAGTGTCCCCTTTGACGACCGGGTCGCCGCGTTTCTCCCATTCCTCGTAGCCGCCGATCAACGCACGCACACCCTTGACGCGGTTCTTATCGAGCAGCAGCGCCGCACGGGCGCTGGTCTGTTCGGCCGCTCAACTGCAGTACGTGACAATCGGCCTTTTCTCGCTGCGCAGCTCCGCGGCGCGACCCGCCACATTGTCCGGCGGCATGAGCACCGCGCCCGGCAGATGGCCGCGGCGGTAACTCTCTTCATCGCGCACGTCGAGGATGACTACGTCGCCCTTCGCCTGCAGCTTCTTGAAGTCGGTCACCGCGATTCGAAGCGCGGGGGATTTCCACTCGGCTGCTTTCGCGTCGTCGGATCCGCTTGAAGCTGACGCGGCTGCCGGGGGGGCCGGTCGCAGCACGAGCAGCCACTCTTCATCGTCGCCCTCGAGGCCGGTCCCGCCCCGCTTCACGAACGGGTCCTCCAGCCCGGCCACGCGGAAGCCTGCCTCGCGCGCGTCCTGCTGCACGTGCTCCGCGCCGATCTCATGGTTTTTGGTTTGAGCCTCGCGCGGCTCGTCGCGTCGCTTCGCCGAAATCGGCTCGATAATGACGAGCCGTCCATCCGGCTTCAGCGCGTTCCGCAGGTTCGTCAGCATCGCGCGATGCTCGGTCATCTCGTGGTACGAGTTGATGATGAGCGCCGCGTCGAGCGTCGCGGTCGCGAGCCGCGGATCCCACACCGAGCCCTCGGTGACGACGACATTCGTGAGGTTGTCGGCGGCGACCCGCTTTCGGAGCTTCTCGAGCGTGCTCGCACCGATGTCGACGGCGTGCACGCGGCCGTTCGGTCCGACCGCTCGCGCGAGCCGGACGGTGAAGAATCCGTCGCCGGCGCCGACGTCGGCGACCACGGCGCCTGGCGCGACCGCCAGTGCCTCGAGAATCTTGGGGACGTTCTGCCACGCCTCGCGCCGAGCTTCCTCACGCGCTCGATCGGCGTCCTGGCCCGCCAGCGCCGGCCGGCCGACCATCGTGACCGACAGCAGCAGGACGCTGACTACACCGACGGCAAGACGATTCGCCATGACCGCCTCCTGGCATCGCTCATTCTAGGCCCAAGTCTGGGTAGCGAGGCGTCGCTGCCTTCCACGTCACAGCGGATGGGCCGATGTTACAATCCCATCATGCGTCGGTTCGCGCTCGCGGTTGTTGTGGCTTTGCTGGCAGCCGGTGTTTCTGGGATGACGAGCCTGCTGACACCGGAGCCCTGCAGTACCAGCTTGCTGAGCGGGACCGACGACGAACGCTGCCCGCCCACGTGCGCCACGTGCGGCTGCTGCGCACAGCCCGCAGAAACCGTGATGCTGGTTGCGAGGCCCTCGTCCGATGCGCTGGTTGCCGATATTGCAGCCGCCTTCCCCCGGTTTCCACAAACGGACCCGCGCGCCATTCTGCACGTCCCGAAATCTCGCATTTCTTAGCCTTCCCCGACGAGTCGTCCGTCAGTAGCCCGGCGCCCCGGGTCTCGGTCACGAGGAATTTGTATGCGCATTGGCAGGACTTGCGTCGCGCTCTGCGCGGCCACGTGTGTTCAAGCCGGCATGGCGAGCGCTCAGGGCAGGACCCTGACGCTCGCGGACGTGCTCGCCCGTGCTCGAGAACGGGCTCCGCAGATTGTCAGTGCCCGCCTGGCGTTGGAAGAAACCCGCGGTCGACTCGTCGGCGCTTCTCTGCGTTTTCAGACGAATCCCGAAATCGACGCGGCCGTCGGCAACCGGCAAGGGCCGGAGACAAGGTTCACGGACTTCGAACTCGGCGTGGAGCAGGCTTTCGAACCCGGTTCCCGCCGGTCCGCGAGAATCGACGGCGCCAACGCCGCGCTGGCGCAAGGGTCGGCAGAGGTGGACGAGGTCACCCGACTCGTCCTTCGCTCGACTGCCGCCGCCTACTTCCGCGCGCTCCACGCGGCTGAACGCATCCGACTGCTGACGATGTCCCAGGCGTTGGCGGCCCGGGTCCATGTCGTCGCCGATCGACGCTTCAAGGCGGGCGACATCGCCGTCCTGGACGTCAATATCGCGCGGGTATCTCTCGGTCGGGTGCGCGCAGAACGCGAAGCCGCGGAAGCGGCACAAACGCTCGCGCTCGGTGACCTGAAGCAGTTCCTCCGCCTGGACGAAGAGATCGCCGTTGCAGGGGAGCTTTCTTTCGCGACCGAATCCGACCTTGCCGTCGCGCTCCAGGCAGCGGCGCAGCGGCCCGAGCTGCGAGCACTCGAAGCGGCTGTTCAGGAAGCAGAAGCGGAAGAGCGCCTCGGGCGGGCCTTTTCAAGCCCTGGCTTTGGGCTCGGAGTGCGCTACTCGCGCGAAGAAGGGGATCAAATCGTGCTCGGCGGGGTGAGGGTCACACTGCCGGTGTTTTCAAAGGGACAGGAGCTTCAGGCGACGGGTTCTGCCACAGCCGCCCGGCTTCGGGCGGACCTCGACGCTGCCCGCGCTCGCGTGGAGCTCGAGGTGCGATCTGCGTTCGAGGCGTACGGTCGGAGGCTCGCTGCGGCTCGACTGCTCGAAACCGACGCCCTTCCTGGTCTCGACGAGAACGAAACACTCGCGGCGCGCAGTTTCGACGTCGGTCAACTCGGCCTGCCCGAGCTGCTGCTGATCCGACGCGAGATCCTCGACACGCGTTCTCAGTACGTGGACGCTCTTCTGGAGGCTGCTCTGGCGCGGATCGATCTGGACGCCAGCGCCGCGATACTGCGATGACCTTTGAGCGACTGATCGTCTCGCTCGCATGTGCCTCGGTGCTCGGGTGCGGCCGGGGGCCCGAAGAGGCCGGGAAGCCTGCCGCTGCCCAAGGCCCATCGAGTGAAGCAGAGGCACACGAAACCGATCTCAACACAGTGAAGGTTGACGAAGGCATGTTACGGGACCTTCGAATCACCACCGCCGCAGTCGAGTCCCGGCCCGGCGGCGAGCGGATCGTGCTTCTGGGGGAGCTCGCGGTGAATCAAGGCACATACGCCGAGGTCGGCGTGCCGGTTTCGGCGCGAGTCCTCCGATTGCTCGTGAATGCCGGAGATCGAGTGCAACGGGGCCAGACGTTGGCGGAGCTCACCAGCCCGGAACTCGGGGCGGCCCGCGCCGAGTATCTCTCCGCGGAAGCTCGGGTGAAGCTCGCCGACGCGGCCCTTGAGCGCAAACGCGGCCTGGCGACTGAGAAGATCGTTCCCCTCCGCGAGGTGCAGGAGGCGGAGTCCACCGCAGCGGACGCTCGCGCCGCCCTCCGCTCGGCCCGCGCGACCATCGGAGCCTTCGGCGTCGAGCCCCCCACCGACGACACAACCGCGACGTCGTCCGTCTTCCAGCTGCGATCGCCCGTCGCTGGATCCGTGATCGAGCGCGCGGCCGTCATCGGACAGATGCTGGATCCGGCGACGCCCGCGTTTCGGATCGGCGACCTCTCCACGCTGTGGCTGACCGTCCATGCATTCGAGCGCGACGCCGTTCGCATTCAGCAGGGCGTGACCGCGAGGCTCGTATTTCCCGCGCTGCCAGGACAGGACTTCCACGGTGCGGTCACGGCGATCGGCCGACACGTTGAGCGCGAGTCCCGGACCGTCCCCGTGCGCATCGACGTGAAGAACGCGGAGAGCGTCCTGCGACCGGGCATGTCCGCGACCGCCGCCCTCCCCGTGGGTGCCACAGGCGCGCCGATTCTCACCGTACCTGTCGCGGCCGTGCAGCGTGTTCGCAACGAATGGTGCGTCTTCCTGCCGAGAGACGCGAGCGCCTTTGAGATTCGACGAATCGGCCGGGGTCGGGATCTGGACGGCGAGGTTGAAATCCTCTCAGGGCTGCGTGCCGGCGAGAAGATCGTCGTCGATGGCGCCTTCCTGCTCAAGGCCCAGGCCGAGAAGGGCCAGGCGGGGCACGATGCGCACTGAGGACGTTCATGATTAGCCGCTTCATCCGCACGTCGTTCCACGCACCGCTCCTGACAGCGCTTCTGGTCGCTGCAGGGACCGTCGTAGGCGCATTCTGGTTGCAGGATCTCCGGCGGGACGTCTTCCCCGATCTGTCCGCGCCGGTCTTCAATGTCATCACGCAGAATCCGGCGATGGGCGCGGAGGAGCTCGAAACGGCGATTGCGATTCCGCTTGAAGTCGCGCTGGCCGGGTTGCCGGATGTGCGGCGCGTGCGATCCAACTCGCAGCTTGGCGTGGCGCAGGTCACGATCGAGTTCGATCCGAGCGCCGACTACTACCGCTCCCGACAGTTCGTCGCGGAGCGCGTTGCACAGGTCACGGGCCAGCTGCCGGCCGGCACCGAGCCGCCGTTGATCTCCAGTCTCACCGGTCGACTGAACGAAATCTTCGAGTTCACGCTGGAAGCAGATCCGGGCGCCGCGGATTTGATGACGCTGCGGGATCTCGCCGAGTTCGAAGTCAACAATCGGCTGGTGGCGGTGCCCGGCGTCGCCGCGGTGGAACGGCTCGGGGGATATCTCCGACAGTTCCAGGTGCAGCTCGATCCTGAGCGGATGTCCGCACGGCGCGTCAGTCTGGACGAAGTGATGCACGCGGTGCAGGAGTCGAATCTGAACGCGGCCGGGGGCATCGTCGCGCAAGGACCGATCGAGTGGACGGTGCGGGCACTCGGACGTGCGCAGACCGTCGACGACCTTCGGCGGACCGTCGTCACAACCCGCGGAGATGTGCCCGTCCTCCTCGGCGACGTCGCCGACATCCGAGAAGCTGCAGCGGTTCGCCGGGGCGTGGCGCACCGTCTGAAGGGGGAAGTGGTGAGCGCCCGAATCATCAAGCAATTCGGAGCCGATACCGTCCACGTTGCCTCAGGAATTCGTCAGGCCGTCGAGGAGATCAGACGAGCGCTACCGAAGGGCGTTCAGCTGCGCATCGTCTATGACCAGTCGCAACTCGTCACGTCTGCTTTGGGCGGGGTCGGCAGGGCCGTGATGCTGGGCGGTGTCTTCGTTGTGCTCGTCATCCTGCTGCTCCTCGGAAACGTGCGAGCCGCCCTGATCGTGACGCTCACGATTCCCCTCTCGATCGCGCTCGCGGGGCTGCTGCTGCACCCACTGGGTATCGGCCTCAATACGATGACCCTCGGCGGATTGGCGATCGCGGTCGGTCTGCTCGTTGACGCCGCGATCATCATGGTCGAGAACATCCTGCATCGTCTGTCTGGCGTCAGTACCGCACGCGAACGACGCGAGCGTGCGCTCTCGGCAGCCGTCGAGGTCGCGCGTCCCATCGTGTTTGCGACCATGATCGTCGTCGTCGTATTCCTGCCTCTGTTTGGAATGACCGGCATAGAAGGCCGGATGTATCAACCCCTGGCGGCCGCGGTCATTGCAGCCATGGGAGCGGCACTCGTCCTGGCCTTGACCCTTGTACCGATCGCCGCGGCACTCGTGCTTCGACCGTCGTCATCGCCGGCCATCGAAGACGTCGCGTTCTTGCGAAAGCTCAAGCGGTGGTATGCGCCCGCGCTGGACGGCTGTCTCCGGCATCCCAGGCGTGTCGCCTTCGTGACGGTTCTGGTGGCGGTGCCGTCGGTCGCGCTCGGACTGCGGATCGGTAGCGATTTCATGCCGCAATTGGATGAAGGTGCGTTCCTTCTCCAGACCGTGCTGCCGGCCGAGGCGGCGCTTGACGAGGTCGACCGTCTCAACCACCGCGTCGAGGACATTCTGCGCGAGGTTCCTGAAGTCGAGGACGTCGTGCGCCGAACGGGACGCGCGGAACGCACCGAGGATCCGATGCCGCACACGGTCTCTGATGTGCTGGTCGTCCTGAAGCCACGCCGCGCACGAAACCTCGAAGAGATCGAGGCCGACATGCGTGAGCGGCTCGAAGGCCTGCCGGGCATCACGGTTCTCTTCACGACACCTTTGGGGATGCGAATCGACGAAGGCCTCGGCGGCACGCCGGCCGACCTGTCCGTGCGAATCTTCGGACCTGATCTGGACGAACTTTCACGGCTCGCGGAACAGGCCGAGCAGTTGATCCGGGGGATCGACGGCATCGCCGACCTTCGCACCGAGCAACTCACTGGCCTGCCTCAGCTCCAGATCGCCGTGAACCGTGAGGCGGCGGCACGAGTCGGACTGGCGCCCGGCGACGTGATCCGGGCCGTGAGGATCGGGCTCGTCGGCGAAGAGGACTCGCAAGTCTGGCTGGGGCAGCGACGCTTCGACGTCGTCGTGCGGCTCCGTGATGATCGCCGCGATACCTTCGATGCTATTCGGAGCCTCTTGATCGACGGCCACGATGGCACTCGCATCCCCCTCGGGCAACTGGCCGACATCACCCAGACGTTCGGTCCAGCTGCTATCCGGCGTGAGGCGGGCACGCGCCGCATCGCGGTCGAGGCATCGGTGAGCGGACGGGATCTCGGCAGCTCGGCAACCGAGGTAAGGCAGCGACTCAGCGAAGGACTCCGGCTCCCGGCGGGCTACTTCTTCGACCTCGCTGGCAGGGTGGAAAGCCAGGCCAGGGCATCTCGCGCCCTGTCGCTCGCGATTGGCGCCGCGCTGTTCGGCGTCTTCATCCTGCTGCTCGTGGCGCTCGGCTCGGCGGTCGAAGCGGCCATGATCCTTGCGACCGTTCCCATAGCGTTCGTCGGCGGCATTCTCGCGCTCCTCATCGCCGATGAAACGTGGAACGTGTCGTCGCTGGTGGGGCTGATCGGTCTCTTCGGCATCGCCGTGCAGAACAGCCTCGTTCTCGTGACGCAGACGCGCGGACTGCTCGCAGAGGGCCGCACTCTGCCGGACGCCGTGCGTGAGGCGAGCATTGGCCGGGTGCGGCCCAAGCTGATGACGGCGGGTGCCGCCACACTTGGCTTGCTGCCCCTCCTCGTGTTGCGTCTGCACGGCACCGAGATCGAACGTCCACTGGCCCTCGTGATGATCGGCGGCCTCGCGACATCCACCCTTTTCACCCTGTTCGTGCTACCTACCTTCTATCTACAGGTGCATGACTGGGTGATGCCACGAGATGACGAACAACCCGCGTGAGGCCGAGACGATGCACGCCGCGCCTGTGGTCACGGGCCGACCGCGCCGCGGAACACAAGCTGCTGCCGACCTACATGGCCGGCGATCATCTTCGGCACGTCATCCGATCGGATCGGGACACCTTCCGGTCAGTCCTTCTACGTGACAGCGAGCAAGGATCTGTCGCCCTGGGTCCGGCTGCCGCTCGCGCCGTATGTGGGTGTCGCGTACGGGACATACGAAGACAAAGCGAGAGTAATCGGCGGGCTGAACATCTACTGTCCAGCAAGCGTGTCGTCGCTCGTGATCTACGACGGCGTGAAGGTCCATCCCACGCTCAGCTGGTCGCGAGATCGGCATACGATTTCTTTCCTGCTCGCGAACGGCGAGGACCCCGGCGTCAGCTACAGCGTGGTGTTCTGACAGCGGTTGACCGCGGATCACCACGGATCCTGATCAGCACTTGCCACGGATCCCCACGGATTGCCGGTTTGGGACTGGCCACGGATCACCGCCGGTCCCGATCAAGGGCTTGGCCACTGATCACCGCAGATCCTGATCAAACGCCTGGCCGCGGGCACTACGGGTCGTCGGACAGGGCTTGGCCACAACGACGGGCATCCAGCTCACTTCCATCGGCCGGCCTGTTAGCGCGAACCCTGGATTGGCTGATCAAGGCGGCGCCTACCAGAATCACTCGAGCCCGGACGACCACCAGCGCCGAAGAGTAATCGGGATTCGCAACAATTTGCGGCCCAAACGTAAACGGAGATCGGCGGGAATCCGTGGCCCCAACGTAATCGGAGATCCACGGTGATCCGTGGCCCCAACGTGATCGGAGATCCGTGGTGATCCTGTTGGCAAGTTTCTGCGGATGTCCGGCGCCGGATGAGCTCCGATGCCCGGCGTCCGGCGGCTCTGCGAAGAACCCATCACACTCATCTTTCACCGGTTTCTAACCGCCCGCATACGACTCGTCTCGCGCCGCGCGGCTAGATTCGGAACTTCAGTGATCGGAACTGGCCGTCACCGTGTTCCTGAAAGGTGAAAGGCAGAATGACCGTGAAGCAACACCGTTCGTACAAGGCAGCAGCGGGCGCCGCGGCACTGGCCGGGATCGTCTGGTTCGGGGGGAATGCCGGAGCGCACTCCAAGCCCGAGATCAATCCGGGGATCGTGTTCCAGGCCGCGGGTCCGAATGCCGCGTCGATCCAATCGGTCGTCGATCAATTCCGTGCGGCGTTCGGCGGCGTCAACAACGGCAACGCGCCCGGACCGCTCGTCGAGGGACGCCGCGAGATCAACTGGGACGGCGGCGGATCGACAGCGACCTCACCAGGGCCCACGCCGTTCGACGTGTTCCTCAACACCCGCGGCGCGCAGATGACGACCCCGGGCACGGGCTTCGTGCAGGCGCCGGCGTCGGGGCTCGCGGATACGTTCGGCAATTCCTCGCTCGTGGCGACGTTCGCGTTCTTCAGCCCCGTCCGGCTGTTCGCGGCGGTCGGCGGCACGATCACCGATGTCGGTTTCTTCGTGCCCGGCACTAGCGGCGGCACGCCCGCGGCGACCTCCGGCTTCGGCGCCGTCATCGCCGACGTCGACAGCCCCGACGGAGGCGGCCGCGACGTGAGGCAGAGCCAGCGCCGAGCCTCGAGTCACATCCTCTACTACGATGCCGACGGCAGACTGCTCTACAAGAGTGCCATCGCATCCTCGCCGGGCGCCGCGACGCTCTCCTTCTTCGGCATCATCTTCGAGGACCCGCGGATCGCGTCGGTTCGAATCATCACGGGGCACCGGACGCCGGAGTGGGGTACCGATCCGAAAGTGGATTTCGTCGTGATGGACGATTTCATCTACGGCGAGCCACGGGAGCGCGAGTAACGGGAACGGAAACGGAGGATTCGGAGGTATCGGAGATCGCAACGGAGGAACGGAGTTAACGGGGACAGAACGGGGTTCTTTTTTCCTTCTGTTTTATCTCCGTTAACCCCGTTCCTCCGTTGTTTCGCCGCTACCTCCGCGTCCTCCGATAGCCAACGCAACGGCAAGCAGAGGGAGATCGCGCTTCTGTCCTGGCCGGCGAAGCACGCCGCGCCTGGCAAATTGAAGACCGGAACCGGGCACGAGATCGACGACGGTGCGGGAAACGAGTACTTCACCCGGTGCGGCGGCGGCCGCGATGGCCGAACAGATCTCGATCAGCGACCCGCCCGGCTGTGACGGATCGTGCTCGCCGATGTGCACGCCGGCTCGGAGCGCGGTCTTCGCGCTGCCCGACTGTGCCACGACCGAGGTGCCGCACCGAACCGCGCGCCCCGGTCCATCGAAGGCGGCGGTGAGCCGCTCGTCGCCCACCTCGACGGCCCGGCCGCGATGGGCCGCGACCTGCTGCGAGAAGACGCCGCGGACGCCGCCGCGCTCCGACGACGGACCGTCCGGGAGGACGGTCAGCATAGTCGCCAGCACGCGTTCGCCCGCGGACGGCGGATGCGTGGCCGACAGGAACTTCTCGATCTCGTCGAGGATTTCGTCCTGATTGCCGACAAAGGGCAGGTGATCGTCGCCAGGCAGCTCGACCAGCGTCGCGGTTGGGATCTTCGAAGCGACGTAACGCCCCTCTTCGACTCTCAGACAGCGATCGCCGCGCCGATGCACGACGAGCGTCGGGACTTTGATCGATGGCAGTACGGCCCTGACGTCGATCTCGGCGTTCATGCGCGTGAGCGCGACGGCGGCGCCGGGACTGGCGCCCATGCGGAGATACGACGCCCACCAGTCGCGAAACGCCGGGTCGGCCGCGCGGCTCGGCGCCCGCTCCTCGACGCCGACCGGTCCGCCCCACTGCTCCAGAAGAGACTGGCAGAACGCATCGCGCTCCTCGCGCGTGTGTCCCCATGGATAGTCGTCATCTTTGAGACGCCGGGCGTAGCTGCCAATCGCGACCAGCGCCTCGGTTTTCTCGGGATAGGTCGCAGCAAAGAGCGAACAGAGCGGCGCTCCTTCGGAGACGCCGATCAGCACCGCGCGCTGGGATCCCGCGGCCTCCATCACGGCGCGGACATCGTCGAGCCGCTGCTCGAGCGTGGGCAATTGATCGACCGGCACCGCATCGGAGAGGCCGGTCCCGCGCTTGTCGAAGAGAATCAGCCGTCCCATCGAGGCGAGGCGCGTCAGGAATCGCGCGAACGACGGCTCGTTCCAGAAGTACTCGAGGTGCGAAACCCATCCCATCACGAAGACGAGATCGGTCTCGCCCGAACCCACGATCTGATAGGCGATGTTGACGCTGCCGCTGTGCGCGTACTGCACGCGAGGCGCGCCCGTCGGCGGTGCGCCCGCCGCCGGCCGCGGCGGGACGGCAGTTTCAATCGGCGCGATGAACCGGTAGCCGCGGCGGTGCGCGGTCTCGATGTAGCGCGGCGTGTGCGGATCGTCGCCGAGTGCCCGGCGGATTTCGCGGATGGAGACTTTCAGGACCGCGTCGCCGACGAACGCGCCGGACCACACCGTGTCGAGCAGGTCCTGCTTGCTCACGAGACGGCCCGATCGCGTCGCGAGGTGCTCGAGCACGGCGAACGCTTTCGGCGTCAATGGCACTGCCCTGCCGGCACGGTACAGTTGGCCGCTCGCGATATCTAGAGAGAACGCGCCGAAGGTGACCACCGACTCGGGTGGCAGGGCCGTTGCCACGATCGATCATCTTAACGAGTACCGCAGCAGAACGAACAGGGTTCCTAACGCGTTCAGCTGTTGGTCATCAAAGTGACGCCCGCGCCCGGAAGGCGGCTCTTACGGTTGAGCCGGCGCGCACGAACTGTCGCGTGTGGGTCAGAAACGCGGAACCGGATTGAAAACACCCTCCTGAAGCGCGAGATGCGCCGCATTCGCGGCGACGTGGCAGAGGATCGCGTACGGAAGGCCCCACCGCCAGAACACCCATCCGAGTGGTAACCCCGCCAGCGTGTACTTCGTCAGAAGAGCTGCGCGATAGTAGTTCGCCAGCATCGAGTCGGCCGGCATCGGCCGAGCGAGGTGCAGCAGTGCGAAGACCAACGACGACCCGAGGAGCGCGATGGCGAACGCGAGCGCGGCGCGTTTCGTCAGCCGGAGGACGATCCACGCCATCGTGCTCATGAGAAAGAGCCGGACAGCAATCTCCTCGACGAGCGGCGAGGCGACGACGCCAACCACCGGCGCGAGCGTCGCAGTGCGTTCGCCCAGCAACGCGCGAAACTGCGGGTGCGCTTCCGCGATCATCACGTTGGCACCGAGATTGGCGATGCCGAGCACCATTCCGGCGCCCAGCGACAGCAGAGCCAATCGCGTTCGGCGAACGTTTGAGCGTCGAGGCAGCGTACGGCAGCGCAACGCCGCGGCGAATCCCAGGACGACGAGCACGGCCCCCGTCGCACTGGCTATGGCGAAGGAGGCGAAATCCCGGATTTCACCACCGGCCAGAAGGCCCGTGATGAATGCGAGCCACGCGGCGGCGACGGTGACTGCCGTTTCTCGCGTCACCACTGAATCGGCCGGCGGTCGCGGAAGAAGCCGCCCGTCGGCCCGGAGTCCGGCAGCGTCGCCGCCCAGACGATGCCGGCCGCGCCGTCGCTCACCGGGCGGCCGCCGCGTCCGCCCATGTCAGTGGCAACCCAACCGGGGCAGACCGAGTTGACGAGCACGTTCGAGCGCCGCAACTCGTCGGCCATCATCAGCGTCAGTCCATTCAGCGCGATTTTCGACGCGCGATACGCGGGCGCGTGCGCACGCATCTCGTGCAGCGCGCCGGCCTCGCTGGACACGTTGACGATCCGTCCGTAGCGTTGGCGGCGCATGAAGACCGCGGCCATCTGCGCCACGCGCCATGCGCCGATCAGGTTCGTCTCGAGCGCCTCACGCACGATCTGCAGATCCGCGCTCAGGGCCGACTGGCTGGAGTCGTAGTGAATGGCGGCGTTGTTGACGAGCACATCGAGACGGCCGTAGTCGCGCTCGATCAGCTCGCGGCATGCCGCGAGGTCACCATCCGACGTCACGTCGAGTTGCACAGGCTGTAGGTTCGCATCACCGAGAGCCCGTGCCGCGTCCGCGCCCGCCTCGAGATTGCGCGAGCCAAGCAATACGCGAAGCCCGCGCGCGGCGAGCTGGCGGCAGGTCTCGAGGCCGAGGCCGCGGTTTGCGCCGGTCACCAACGCCACACGGGATACGGTGGTCACGATAGCGAAATCGTCCGATAGATGGTCAGAAGAGCTTGTGATCGTAGGCGTACGCCGTGGCGGCCGTGCGCGACCGCACGTCGAGCTTGGTCAGAATATTGGTGACGTGACGGTCGATCGTTCGCTCGCTCAGGGACAACTCTTCCGCGATTTCTTTGTTCGTGCGGCCGGTCGAAACCAGGCGCAACACGTGAAGCTCGCGAGCGGTTAAGGGGCTCCTCGAGGCGGGCGCCATTGGCGCATCCAGATGAGCCAGCTCCGGCTGCGCCCCGAGTCGTTCGAAGACGGACCTCGCGGCTTCGAGTTCGAGCGCTGCCGCCTCGTCGTCGCCGAGCGCATGACACGCCTGTCCCATGAGGACGCGCACGCGCGCAGCTTCATACGGCGCGTCGAGGCGCCCCTGGGCCAGTCGCAGCAGGGCGAGGCCGGGTTGCGGCTCGAATCCCAGTTCGCTCGCGGCGCGATAGGCGTCCTCCGCCTTCGCAAACTCGCCGCGCAGGCGATGAATCTCGGCCTGTTGATAGAGCGCGGCGCCCGGCGGCTTGCGGCCGGCGCGCTGGGCACGTTCACACGCACGGCAGGCTTCGGTCAGCGCGTCCGGCCACGCCCCCTGCAGTTGCAGGATCTCGGCACGATGCACCAGGCACACGCCGGTGAACCCGACCATGTCCGGCTGTTCCTCGCACACGCTCGAAAACGCGGAGGTCCACTCGCGAGCGCGTTCCAGGGCATAGACTTGCCGACACGTGTCGATGTCGCTGCAGTACATCCTTACCGTCATGGTCGGCAACAGCTCACCCGCGACGACGGCGAGCATCGTCTCGTCCAGGCGCTTCAGACCGGCCGCGACGTCACCCCGTTGGATGAGCGCGCGGCCTTGCGCGTGGCGGGCCGCCGCAGTGAGATCAGCGTCTCGAAACGACTCTCCGATGCCGAAGGCCTGGTCCGCAGTCGCATGCGCCGCCTCGGGTTGGCCCTCACGCAGCTGCTGCTCGGCGACAGCAACGGCCAGGTAGCCTCGCTCGACGCAGTCGTGGCCCTCGACGAGCCGCTGGCCTCGCGCCGTCCAGGCGGTCGAGATCCTCGACGTCGAGCGGGGCTGCTTGATCCGCGCAGAGGAGAGCGTGGTAGGCGTCACCCCATGCGCGACGTCCGTAACACTCACGGCCGTGTTCGAGATGACTCATCTCAATCAGGGTCGAGCCGAACCATACGACGCCCATGTGTAGTCTGGCACAAGTCGGGAACGCTTCTCTTCAATCACGAGCGCATCTGATCGCGCTCGCGTGGCGGAAACTACTCATCCTGGCGGCCCATCCGATCGCCGCCGCGGCGCAGGCGGCCCGCGACGTCATGAATCACATTTACCCGACGCGTCAGGCGGAGAACGACGAGGAGCTCACCTTCTGGGCTCGATCAGGTCCCGGACAGCGGCCGCAAGACCAACGGCATCACCCTCGGCATGGCCAGCGCGGCTGCGATCATCAACGCTCGCGCGAGCGACAACATGCTCGTGGTCGGAGAGTCCGCGCTGCAGAACCCGCTCGAGCCGGGCGACTACCGCTTCGTTCCGCCGCTCGAGTTCGTCTACCGGCCCGCGCTCGGCGACGCGACCCCGTTCGCCATCGGCTCGGGCGCAGACTTCCTGCCTGACCCTCCCCCGGCGCTCACCAGTCGGGCGTACGCCAAATCGGTCAACGAGACCAGGGCGTTCGGTCGGCTCCACAGCACGTTCCGCAGCCAGGACCAGACCAACTTTGCCGCCTGGTGGCTCGAGTTCAACGAGATTCAGTGGGGCCGGATCATGCGCCAGCTCACCGAAACGCGACGCCTGCGGCTGCTCGACGCCGTGCACATGTTCGCCCTGGCCAACATGGCAAACATCGACGCCACGGTGGCCGTCTGGTACGCGAAGAACTTCTACGACTTCTGGCGTCCGTTCCACGCCATCCGGCTCGGTGACACCGACGGCAATCCGCTCACCGTGGCCGACCCGAGCTGGACGAGCGAGCACATCGTGCCGCCGCTCCAGGAGTACCCGTCGGCCCACGCCATCCAGTGCCAGGAATTTGCCCGGACCCTGAGATCGATCTTCGGCACCGACCGCGTCAGCTTCGCGACCGAGTCGACCACGGCGCTGCCGTCAAACCGGTCCGCTCGTTCGACCGACTGAGCACCGCCTCCCGAGAGTGCAGGGAGTCGCGGATCATGGCCGGGTTCCATTACCGCTTCTCGGTGAACGTCGGCGCTAGAATGGGCAACAAGGTCGCCAAGACACCCAGCTGCGCCGGCGGCATCGGCGCGTCCGCTTCAGTGAAACTACCCACAGGCGCGGTCTGGCCATCTGGGTAGTTTCCGCCAAGCTCCGAGCGGTGTCCGCACGGGCGCAGGCGCATCCGCGCTAGCAGACTGCCCTGAGGTGGTTCCTTTGAGTCTCACGCTGAACGAAAAAGCAAATCGCTTCCGGGCGCTCCACGATGGTCCTGGCGCTTTCGTGATTCCAAATCCATGGGACGTTGGCTCGGCCCGTATTCTCGCCGGCCTTGGTTTTCAGGCGCTGGCGACGTCGAGTGCCGCCTCCGCCTCCGTCATTGGTCGAAAAGACGGTGAACTCACACGAGATGAGGCACTCGAGCACGCGCGCACGATCGTCGGCGCGACGGATTTGCCCGTGTCAGCGGACCTGGAAAAGGGGTTCGGCGATGCGCCGGAGATCGTGGCGGAGACGGTCAGGCTTGCAGCCGAGGCGGGACTGGTTGGATGCACGATCGAGGATTCGACCGGCAACCAGGACCATCCTCTTTTCGATGACCGTTTAGCGGTCGAGCGAATCGCGGCCGCTGCGGAGGCGGCACGCGGACTCCCGTTTTCGTTCATCCTGACGGCGCGAGCGCACAACCTGCTCTACGGCGCCGCAAACCTCTCCGACACCATCCGCCGACTTCAAGCGTTCGAAGCAGCCGGCGCCGATGTACTGTTCGCCCCCGGCCTGCCTGATCTTGCCGCCGTCCGCGCAGTCTGCGCGTCGGTGTCGAAACCCGTGAACTTCATGGTGGGAATCAGAGGGAAATCGTTCTCCGTCGGGGAGCTCGCCGCGGCCGGGGTCAAGCGCATCAGTCTAGCAACCTCCCTCTATCGCGCGGCCATGACCGGATTTCTCGACGCCGCGACCGAAGTGAAAGACACAGGTCAGTTCCGCTTCCTCGACCGATGTGTGACTACGCCGGAGCTCAACAAACTCATGCGGACGTGATCCACGGAGAATCGCAGAAGCGAACGGGACGTGGTTATTTCGGCAGATCGATCAGAACAATGTCCGAATTCTCGCGTGAGCGGTCGAACACGATGGCTTTTCCGTCCGGGGTGATGTCGAATGTGCCGATAGCGCCCTGATTGGCGAGGCGCGAGAGCTGACGGTGCGCTTTCGTAGCAAAGTCGAATAGCCAGAAATCCAGGGACGGAATGAACGGCAGGTAAACGAGGCCCGTTCCGTCGGGCAAGAATCGATAGCCGCCCGGGCGCGTTCGCACCCGCGGCAGCTCGACACGTGTGCCATCCGGTTGCACCCCGAGGAGTTCTACCTGGCCGCTGAAGAACTTGCTTCCATACACAATCAGGTTGCCCTTTGGCGACCAAACCGGATTAGCCGCCTGACCGGCGACGAGCCTGACGGCCACGCCGCTGTCCACACGGATTTTGAACAACCCGTCCCCTTGCGGGTCCCGGCCGCCAGTCACGATCCAAGCGCCATCCGGCGACCAGTCTGCGGTACCTTGCCCGCCCGCTCCTTCAATGTCGAGCGACGAGGTCAAGGTTTGGGAGCTCCTGCCGTCTGCCGACACGATGACCAGCCGCCGTTTGCCTTCTCGTCGGACGACGATGGCCGCCCGACTCCCGTCGGGCGACACGGCTGGAGGCTCGGATAACCCTCTGTCTGCACCCCTCGAGATTTCGGACGTTTGTTCGTCCTGGGCGCGCCATAGTCCGTCGCCCGTCCCGCGGGAGGACAGATAGAACAGCGATGTACCCGCGAAGCGCGGGGCTAACGCACGCGCCGTCGGCACCGAGTAGGGTCGCACGTCTCGCTCCTCGGCCTGACGATCGAGCAGCGGCAGGCGCCACAGTTTGGCGGTCGGGTTAGCGACTGTGGCGACGACACGACGGCCGTCGCGACTGGCGGACACGGACGTGTAGTGCCCGAGCCCCGTGCTGGCCCGCCGAGTTTCCTTGCGCTCCACGTCGAGCGCCCACAGCCACGGACCCGACCGGTCCCTCTCGCGCGCCACGTACAGCACCGTGTGCGTATCGACCGCCGCGAGAAAATTCAGCTCGATGCCTCCCTCGGTCAGCCGCTCCAGCGATTCGCCCGAGGGTCGAACGCGCCATATATCCATCGCTTCGGTCGGCTCCGGCCCGCGCGCGAAGTAGATCCACTGGCCGTCTGAGGACCAGACGGGATTGTGATGATGCAGGCCCTTTTCTTCGAGGATCTTGCGGGCGTCACCACCGATGCGATCCGAGACAAACAAGGGGTCGCCATCCTCGTTTTTAAAGTACGTGAGGAGATTCCCGTCCGGCGACCAAGACGGAGCGGTGACCCGCTTCTCAAGGAAGGGTCGTGGCACACCGCCCATGAGCGGAATGATCTGTTGCTCCATTGACGGCCCGCTAACAGGAGTGAACCAGATTTCCGCGCCGTCGCCGGAGAATCCGAGTTTCCGAAAGATGGGGCCGATAGGCTGCATCGCATCGATATCGGAGGTGAGATTGCGAAAATCATCCGTGCCCACCTGGCTTAGCCAGATGTCGAGCTCGCCGGCCTTGTCTGCGATGAAGGCAACGAATCTCCCGTCCGGGGAAATGATCGCGCTGGCTTCTGTGCCTTCCCAATCGGTGAAGCGCGTGAACCGAGCGTTGGCGAACGGGAACTGAGCCGTGGGAAGGGAGTTCTCCGGCGTCGCCGCAGGCCGCCGGGCCTCCCACACGACGACGCCCGTGGTGAGCGCGGCCAGCGCGACCCATGGCAGCCACTTCGTGCGCGCCATCGGGTGAGCGCGAGGCACTCTGGCCACTTCGGAGTGCCCCCGCAGCATTTCCTCGATCGCATCGATCTCGATGCGAGCGTCGCCGATGGCCTGTAGCCGTTGGCGCGGATCTTTTTTCAGACATCGCCGAAGGAGTGTGTTGACGCCGTCCGGCAAGTCGCCGGGGAGTGTGCTCCAGTTGGGCTCGTCTCTGACGACCGCTGCGAGCAGGTCGGTTATCGTGTCTCCGCGGAAGGCCGGACTGCCGGCGAGCATCTCGAACAGGACGCAGCCGAACGCCCAAATGTCCGTGCGTCTGTCGACGGCCTGCCCTTTAGCCTGCTCCGGCGACATATATGCCGCGGTGCCGAGGATGAGGCCCTCGCGGGTTGCCGCGACGCTGAGCTTCGGCGATCGCGCCTGATCGACTGTCCCGCTCACGGCCGGCTCCGGCGCGAGCGCCTTCGCCAACCCGAAATCCAGCACCTTCACGACGCCATCGGGCCGCACCTTGACGTTGGATGGCTTCAGGTCGCGATGAATGATCCCGTTTTCGTGCGCGGCTTCCAGGGCCTCCGCGATTTGTTTCGCAATCGGCAGACCTTGCTCCCATGGAATCGGTCCTTGGGCGATCCGATCGGCAAGCGTCTGTCCCTCTATCAGCTCCAACACCAACGCTTGACCATCGGTCGATTCCTCAAAGCCGTAGATGGCGCCGACGTTCGGATGGTTCAGTGTGGCGAGCAACTGCGCCTCGCGCCTGAACCGCGAGAGGCGATCGGGATCAAAAGCCAACTCTGCTGGCATGGCTTTGAGCGCTACGTCGCGATTCAGCTTCGTGTCGCGAGCGCGGTACACCTCGCCCATGCCGCCGGCGCCAAGCGACCCGACGATGTCGTACGACCCGATTCGTTGGCGAACGCCCGGAACCGGACGGGATTGAGCAGGTGCGTTTGAATCGGCGAGCGCGGCCTCGGCAGCAAGGGGCAAACGATCGAAGAAGCCCACGTCAGCCGAGTCCGAGGCCAATAGCGATTCAACTTCTCGACGCAAAACGTCGTCGTCCGCGGCCGCGGCGGCCAGGAAAGCGCCGCGTTCAGCGGGCGGCCTCTCGACGACGGCCTGAAACAGAGCCTTCACGCGCGCCCATTTTTCGTCCATACCGGGCGGATCTCGGTTCGGAATCATAGGGTCGCCCGCGGCCCTACCGCAACCGTTTCAGCCTTGTTGACCCGCATCGGCCGCCGTTTGCGCGATCTCAATGGAAGCCGAATTCGGGCGCTTTCTCGCCCGGCAAAGGAGACCGAGCCATGGCCACGAACACGCGAATTGTGACCGGCATTCTGATGTTTGCCCTGGGATTGGCCGGCTGCGACAGCGCCCGGTCGCCATCGGCGCCATCGACAGCCGCACCGTCGAACCCGCAGCCGTCCCCCAGCGTGGAGGTCTACACGCTTACTCCGAGCGTGAACAGCGTCACGCCTGGAGGTGAGCTGAGCGTGAGCTGGACCGCTTCAACAGGCGGGACGATGGACTGGATCGGGCTCTTCAGCGTTGGAGCCCGGGACTGTGACCACGGTTGGTCGCAGTATACGAGGGGCGCACTTTCAGGGACGTTGACGCTCACGGCGCCGACTCAGTCGGGCCAATACGAATTTCGATATCACCTAAACAACGGTTGCGTGGATACGGTTCGAAGCAGCCCCGTGACGGTCACTACAGCTCACGAGTGAGCCACGCTTTCGCGGTGCGCCAGTCTCGCTTGGCCGTCGATGGTGAGACCTTGAGGACATGCGCGATTTCCTCGATGGTGAGTCCACCAAACGCGCGCATCTCCACGATTCTAGCGAGCTCCGGGTCGATCTTCTGCAACCGATCGAGTGCATGATCGAGCGCGAGGACAGGGATCTCGTTCGACGCGGGCGCTTCTCTTGCATCGTCAAATGACACGAACTGGACACCCTCTCCCCGTTTGCTCGCGCGGTGACGGCGGGCGTGATCGACCAGGATCCTGCGCATGACCTGCGCGGCCACGCCAAAAAAATGCGCCCGATCCTGCCAATCGACCTGGCGCTGGTCGACGATGCGTAGATATACCTCATGAACCAGCGCGGTCGGTTGCAGGGTGTGTCCCAGTCGCTCCATCCGGAGCTGACGTGTCGCGATGCGGCGGAGCTCCGCATAGACGATCGGCAGCAACTGATCGAGCGCAGTGCGGTCGCCGCGACTCCAATCAGCGAGGAGCGCGGTGACGTCGTGTGACGAGGCCATCAACTGTCTCGAAAGCGCCTCCGAATCTCAAGTGGAACTCTACGCCTTGTTTTGCTGCCGGGCTTCGTCCTCTTATTGCTTGTCGTAAACGGTGGTAGTGCTGATCATGTTGCCTTTCGCGTCGGCTGCCTTCGCAGTGACGGTGCGGGTCTTGCCGTCAGCCGCGACGACGACGCGGCCGGTGATAGTCACCTTACCGCCTTTCTTACCGGTGAATTCAAGCGTGCGATCGTCGATTCTCTTGTAGGACCGCGTGTCGGAATTCGGATCGCCTGTGACTGGGTACTCCTTGCCGTCAAACTGGCCCGTCCACTCGTTGTGCGCCGGCTTACCCTCGCCGTCGACACCATCCACCGTCACCTTCACGTTGTCTCCCGCGGCTGCGTACACAACAGTGGTGTTTTTCGGCGCTCCTGGGGCCAACTTCGACTTGGCCTCGTTGAGCTTCCAGGTGCCCATGTTCAAGTCCGCACCGAAGCACAGCGCAAATCCCGCCAGCCACATTGCCAGAGACGCCAGGATAGTTCTCGTCTTCATGTTCCCTCCTTTTTTGAGGACAGCTTCGGTTGAGCGTAGAAGGCGCGGAACGCCGTTCAGGGCTTCTCGCGCTTGAACGAGACGAGGACATACCCGGACCCGCTCGTTGCCTCGAACGCGGCGGGTCCGCCTGTGTTGCCGTCCAGGTTCCTTGCAGTTTCTCGTCGGCTTCCTCGGCCGGTGGCGCGAAGGCAGAAACGAGCCCGGCCCCGAGGATCAACCAGCACATCGCCGAGGTCAGCTGGTGCATGACATTTCTCCGTGATTCCGAGTGAAGGCGCTTCCTCGCGCGACTTGCGGGGTTATGCCGTCTTCTCGGCGAGATAAGAGAACCGCGAGACACGGCGCTCGGCCGAAAGCCGGTGCACGCAGGCCAGAAAACGCTGCAAGCCTGCAAAATTCGCCTCACCTTCCCGCTCCACCAGCTCGCTCCGATGCCGTTCCCGGGCGGCGTGCCAGCGCTGCGCAATCATCTCGGCCGCTGCCGTCACATCCTCGGCACCAAGCAGCGTGAGGCCCGCGCGGGCGATGAGTCGCTCATTCTCTCCGGGAGGCAGGAACAGGTAGAACCCAATCGAGCTCCGGAGGGCCAGCTCCTCCTGTGACACAAGACCCGTGATGATCATCCCGTCCGTGAAAAGGATGCGCCCATGCGGCCGCAACACGCGGC
>DATAEE010000312.1:0-2277 GCA_036258175.1 Vicinamibacterales bacterium | reverse complement strand
GGCCGACGGGCAGGGGCGCGCGGTGGATCACACCTTCTGGCTCACGCCCGGGCATGCCTCGCAGCCCGGCGTGTGGTTCGCCGGCACCTCGCCGCAGGGACTCTTCCGCTCCGAGGACGGCGGATCGACCTGGTCGCCTTTCTCCAGCATCAACGACGACGCGCAGTACCGTGAGTGGATGGGAACCGTGCAGGACGGCACCCCGGACGGGCCGAAGCTGCACTCGATCATCGTCGACCCGCGCGACCCGGCGCACATGTACTTCGCCATGTCGGGCGGCGGCGTGCACGAGTCGCTCGACGGCGGACGCACTTTCAAGCCGCTGGTGCAGGGGCTCGAAGTGGTCGAGGGCTTCGACCGCGCGAACGTCACGTTCCACGATCCGCATTGCATCCGGCTCTGCCCTGGCAATCCGGACCGCCTCTACCAGCAGAACCATTGCGGCATCTACCGCCTCGACCGGCCCTCGAGCGTTTGGCTGCGCGTCGGAAAGAGCATGCCCAAGCGCGTTGGCGACGTGGGTTTCCCCATGGTCGTGCACCCGCGCGACGCCGACACCGCCTGGGTCATGCCGATGGACGGCGGGACCGTGTGGCCGCGCACCAGTCCCGAGGGCATGCCGGCGGTCTACAGGACGAAGGATGCGGGCAAGACCTGGCAGCGCCTCGATTCCGGGCTGCCGGAGAAGCACGCCTGGTGGACCGTCAAGCGCCAGGCGATGTGCGCGGACTCGGGCGACCCGGTGGGACTCTATTTCGGGACGACGAGCGGCGAGCTATGGATGAGCGGCGACGAGGGGCGCAAATGGCAATGCATCGCGCGCCACCTGCCAGAGATCTATGCCGTGGAGGCGGGCCATCTCGCCTGAGCGGCGATGAAGGTTCTGATCCCGAGCCCGCTTCATTCCTACACCGGGCGCGCGAACGTCGAGGCAACCGGGGCCACGCTCGCCGCGCTGCTCGCGGATCTCGATCGCCGCTATCCCGGCATCCGCTTCCGCATGGTGGACGAGCAGGACCGCATCCGCCGCCACATGCGCGTGTTTGTGAACGGCGATCAGATATTCGACCTTTCGCGGGCCCTCGATCCCGCCGATGAAGTCGTCATCGTCCAGGCGCTGACCGGCGGGTGATTCGCATCGCGGCTGTAGCGGCCGCGGTGCTGATGGCGGCGGCGCTCTTCACTCTTGCTCTTCCGATCGAAGGCTGGCGCACCGGCGACCAGGGCCTCGCGCCGCTCGATTCCGTTCCCGAAGCCGCTACGCCGCCGTTGCCGCGCCGGGTGTGGATCGACACCGACGCGGCCTGCGGCCACTCGCCCCGCACCGATCCCGACGATTGCTTCGCCCTCGCGCTTCTTCTGCGCTCGAACAACGTCGAAGTCGTCGGTATCTCGACGGTGGCCGGAAACGCGCCGCACGAGATGGTGGTACGGACGACCCGGGCTTTGGTGAAGGAAGTCGGTTCTCCAGTTCCGGTTCACAACGACGCGAGCGCCTTAAGAGCTGCTCTCGACCAAGGCCCGCTGACGGTCCTTGCGCTTGGCCCGCTCACCAACCTGGCCGAGGTCTTCCGGCAAAATCCCGAACTGACGAAGAATGTCGTGCGCATCGTCGCGGTGATGGGGCGGCGCCCGGGTCACATCTTCCATCCGGCCGAGGGCTCGGGCGGCGGGATGCTTTTTGGCCACGGCCCGGTGTTCCGCGATTTCAACTTTGCTCTCGACCCCGATGCCGCAGCCCAAGTGCTCGCTATGAAGCTGCCCATGAGCTTCATTCCGTACGACGCGGCGCGGGGCATTGAGCTTACCGCAGCGGACCTCGATCGTATGGTAACCTCCCTGCGGTGGATCGTCCAGCGCTCGCGCGACTGGCTCGACTATTGGCGCAGCGATATCGGCCGCGCTGGCTTCTATCCCTTCGATCTGCTCGCCGCGGCCTACGTCGTCGAGCCGTCATGGCTTCTGTGCACGCCGGTGCGCGCCTGGGTGGGCGAGGACGACAGGCTGTTCCGGCTTTGGGCGCGCAAGGCGTTGCTGGTGCAACCTGATGCGAACGGCGCTGCGCTTTACTGCGGCCGGGCGCGCCGCGAAGTGAAGCAGCGTGTCATGGGCTTTTTCGATTAGGGAGGTCTGAAGAAGTCGCCCCCGCGAAGGCGGGGCCCAGTTTTTCCTTTCTGAAAATCACGGGTCCCGTGAGTTCACAAACGAAGTGCAACACTCTCTTGAGGGGGTGTTGCAATGGGGGCCCGGAAGTACCGTCACTTCTCGATCGAGGAG
>DATAEE010000311.1:0-34087 GCA_036258175.1 Vicinamibacterales bacterium | reverse complement strand
ATGACGGCCCTCGATCGTCTCATGCCCAAACCACGTCTGGTCGAGATCGATCGCGTTGAGCTCGCCGCACCGGCCGATCGTGTGTGGGAGCGGATACGCCATCACGATCTCCCGCAGTCGCTGATCGTCCGCACACTGTTCGCACTTCGCACTCTTGTCAGCCGCGTGAAGAACGCCGACGCAACTCCTGCCGGCGTGCGCCTCGACCGCATGGTCTCTTCGCCGAATCGCCCGGGCTTCCAGATCCTGATGGACGATCCGCCGCGCGAGATCGCGGTCGGCGCGATCGGAGAGGTGTGGCGGCTCGATATCCCGTTCGTGCACGTGGCCGGAGCTTACGAGTTCGCGACTTTCGCGGAGCGCGGCTTCGTTAAAGTCGCATGGGCGATACGAACTGTCGCGCTCGCTGGGAATCGCACGCGCGTCGAGCTGGAGGTGCGCGTCGCTGCGACCGACGAGACGTCCTGGCGCAGCTTCCGCCGCTACTTCCGCGTGATCGGTCCGGCCTCGCGGTTCATCCGGCGCTCGCTGCTGCGGGCGCTCGCGCGCGAGTTCGGGAACGCCACCGTGCCGCGTCTAGACGACACACACACTGGGACATGGAGCCCGGCGGCATGAACGGCCTGGTCCGTCCGATCCGGCTCCTCGCGCATCACCCGCGCTTCACCATCCTCGCGGTGCTCACCCTGGCTGCAGGCATCGGCGCGAACACCGCCATGTTCGGCCTGCTCGATGCTGTGTACTTCCGCCCGCTGCCGCTGGCAAACCCGGATCAGCTCGTGGACGTCAAGTTGGTCTCTCCGGACAATCGGTTCTCGATGCTCTCCTACGAGGAGTTCCGTGACATCGAACGGAACGTGCCCGCGTTCAAGGACGTCATGGTCGTCGGCCGCCGCGGCGTGACGCTCCACCGCTCCGGCGAGGCGCAGCTGCTCCTGATCAACTACGTGTCCGGAAGCTTCTTTCCGTCGCTCGGTATCCCGATGCACCTGGGCCGCGGGTTTACGGCTGGTGACGATCATCCGGACGCGACGGCGCCGCAGGTTGTCATCAACCATCATCTGTGGAAGGAGCGACTCGGCGCGGCGCCAGACATCATCGGCAACACGATTCAGCTGAACAACACTCCGTTTACCGTCATCGGCGTCACCGCGCCCGGATTCGTCGGTCTCGACCGAATCGTGCGGACCGACGTCTGGGTCACAACCTCGCAGGCGCCGTATGTCGTCCCCGGCTTGCGCGAGGAGCTCGAGAACCGACGCCAGCGCTGGTTCAACGTCATCGGCCGCCTGCAGGACGAGACCGGGATCCGGGAGGCCCGCGCGGAGCTGGAGCTGCTTCTCGCGCGGTGGCGCACCGCCGAGGCGGCGGCCGCGAGCGACTATCAGGCCGCGCGGCTCGTCCTTGAGCACCAGCGCGACGCGACGAGAAAGGGAACGCTGCAAGGGGCGGTGTATCTCGCGCTCGTCGGCCTCGTGCTCCTGATCGCGTGCGCGAACGTGGCGAACCTGACGCTCGCGCGCGGGGAAGGACGCCGCCGGGAGCTGTCGCTGCGCGCGGCGCTTGGCGCGACCCGTTTCGATTTGCTGCGCCAGCTGATCGTCGAGAGCGCGCTGATGTCGTTCGCCGGCGCTGCGGCGGGCGTCCTCATCGCGTCGTGGCTGATGGCGCTCTTTCCGGCGCTGCTGCCGCCGGGCGCCTCGTCAATCATGCTGGACCTGCGCGTGGATGCACGTCTGCTCGGGTTCGCGGCGGTCGCGGCCACGCTGACGACGGCCCTCGTCGGGCTGATCCCGGCGTGGCGCAGTTCGCGCGCGGACATCACAACCGGTCTCAAGGCGCAGGCCGCCACGACGACCGGGAGCGGCCGACGCATTCAGCTTCGTGATGTCCTGGTGATCGGCGAGATCGCGCTGAGCGGCGTCGTCATGATTGCCGCTGGTCTGCTCGTCCGGAGCTTCGCCCAGAGCCTCGCGATCGAGCCCGGGTTCGACACCCGAAAGAACGTCGCGACCTTCTACCTCGTGCCCGGACTCAAAGGCTACGGCCGTGACGCCACGTACCGGCTACTCGACGAATGCCGCCGCGCGGTCGGCGCCTTGCCGGGAGTGACGCGCGCCAGCTATGCCATCCGTCTGCCGGCGCAGGGTAATGAAGCAGGCTGGTCCGCGTCGTTCAGGATCCCTGGTAAGGAGCCGCCGGCCGGCAAGGACGCGTTCACCATCCGCTACACGATGGTGGGACCCGATTACTTCGCCGTGATGGGCACGCGGATTCTGAGCGGCCGGGGCTTCGCCGACGTCGACCGGCCGGACAGCGCGCCCGTGGCGGTCATCAGCGAATCCATGGCACGGCAGTTCTGGCCGGGCGAGAACCCGGTCGGCCGGCGGATCCAGATGGGCCGGCAGCGCCCGGTCAACCGGGAGATCGTCGGCGTCGCCGAGGACATACGGATCGGCGGCCTTTACGAGGCGCCGGAGATGTACGTCTATGTGCCGTTCGCGCAGGATGCGCAAAGCTTCGGCCTGCTGCTCGTCGAGACCGCGCGCGAGCCGGCGTCAATCATCGACCCGGTCAGGCGGCGCATCACGCAGATCGATGCCGCGCTGCCGATCCTGCAGGTCAGGACATTCGCGGAGCACATGGACCTGCTGCTCTATGAGGAGCGTCGGAACGCCTGGATTGCGCTCGCGATGGCGCTGCTCGCGTTGACGCTCGGTGCGGTCGGAGTACATGGCGTCGTTTCGCTCGTCACCGCGCGACGCGCCAGGGAGGTCGGAATCCGGGTCGCGCTGGGTGCCACGCGGGCGCAGCTGGTGCGGCTGCTGATCGGCCGGGGCGCTGCGCTCGCGGCCGCAGGGGGAGCGCTCGCGATCGGCGGCGGTATCGCCGCCGGGCGGCTCCTGAGCAATCAGCTACATGGTATTCGTCCAGCCGACGCGTGGAGCCTCGTTGTCGGCGTCGTCGTGTGCGTCGCCGTGGCGCTCTCTGCGACCATCGTGCCGGTGTGGCGCGCTGCGCGGATTGATCCAGCCGTCGCCCTGCGCGACGAGTGAGTCAGGCGGCGCCGCTCAGTACTGCGCCCGCCGCGCGCCCGTCGCTTCTGTCGGCCGATCGATCCGGACTCGCACATCCACCGCCCGGACGCCGGACGACAGCACCTTGACCGGATTGATGTCGAGCTCCTGAACCTCGGGGCAGATCGTCAGCAACGCCGAGACGCGCAGGAGAACATCGCGAAGCGCCGGTTCGTCCACCGGCGGCGCGCCGCGATAGCCACGGAGCAGGCGCGCGCCTTTCAGCTCGTCGATCATCTCGACGGCGTCGCGGACGCCGAGCGGATGAATGCGAAACGCCCGGTCCGCCACCAGCTCGACGAGCACCCCGCCGCTGCCGCACACGACGAGCGGTCCAAAGATCGGATCCTGAACCGCGCCGACCAGCATCTCGATGCCGCCGGGCACCATCGCCTGCACGAGCACGCCCGACAGCTCATTGCCGAATCGCGCCTCGAGATCGGCGTAGGCGGAAAGAACAGCCGCCTCCCCTGACAGATCAAGACGGATGGCCTGCCGCTCGGTCTTGTGGAGGAGCGTCGGCCCGATAGCCTTCAACGCCACCGCCTGCCCCATGGCGCGCGAGGCCGCGGCCGCATCGGCAGCCGTGTGTACCATCCGCGCCGGCGCCGTGGCGATGCCGATCGAGCCCATTAATGCTTGAGACTCGTCGGGCGTCATCCAGCCGCCGCCCCGCGCGAGGACGTTCTCGACGACGCCTTGTGCTCGGTCGCGGTCCAGGTCTTCGAAGACCGGAATCGTGTCGGCGGGTTTCTGCCGCCAGGCGCCGTACGCCGCGGCGCGCGCGAGCGCGATGGCCGCCGCCTCCGGGAACGCGAAGCACGGAATCCCGGCGAGCGCGGCCGGTGCGCCGTCGGCGCGCATGAAAATCGCCGCGACCGGCTTGTCCGCCGCGTGGCGCGCGCTCTCGACGATCGCGGCCGCCACCGCATCCGACTCGGTCACGAGCGGTGGGATGAAGATGACCAGCACGCTGTCGACGTGCTCGTCGCGCAGTACCGCCGCCAGCCCGCGCTTGAAGTGCTCCGCCGGCGCCGAGGCCAGCATGTCGACCGGGTTCCCGACGCTGGCCGCCGCCGGCAGAAACGAGCGCAGCTCCGCTCGAGTGGCGTCGCTCAACGCGGGAAGCTCGAGGCCATTGGCCTCGCAGGAGTCCGCGGCGAGGATGCCGGGCCCTCCGGCGTTCGTGAGGATCGCGACGCGCCGGCCCCGCGGAACCGGCTGGTGCGCAAGAAGCGCGGCGACGTCGAACAGCTCCTCGAGCGTGTCGGTGCGAATGATCCCGGACTGACGGAACAGCGCGTCCACGACCGCGTCGCTCGACGCGAGCGCCCCGGTATGCGACGAGGCGGCGCGCGCCCCGGCCTGCGATCGCCCGGCCTTGACGGCGACGATCGGCTTGGATCGGGCGACGCGCCTCGCGATCTCGCTGAATTTCTTCGGATTGCCGAAGCTCTCGAGGTAGAGCAGGATGACCGACGTCCGGGGATCCTGCGCCCAGTACTGGATCAGATCGTTGCCCGACACGTCCGCCTTATTGCCGACCGAGACGAAGCTCGAGATCCCGATGTTGAGCCGTCGCGCGTAGTCCAGGATGGCGAGCCCGAGCGCGCCGCTTTGCGTCGACATCGCGACCCCACCGGCCGGTGGGTACACGGGCGAGAACGTCGCGTTGAGGCTGAACGCCGGGTCGGTGTTGAGCAACCCCATGCAGTTCGGACCGATCAGCCGGCAACCCGCGGCGCGGATCCGCTCGACGAGCGCGGCTTCCCGCGCGCGGCCGTCTGGTCCGGCTTCGCTGAAGCCGGCGCTGATGACGCAGATGCCGCGCACGCCCTTCGCCAGACAGTCGTCGACCGAATCGAGCACGCGGTCCGCGGGAACCGAAATGACGGCGAGATCGATCGGCCCGGGGATGTCGGCGACTCGTCGATACGCGGGCAGCCCCTGGACCTCCGTCGCGGTCGGATGAACGGGGACCAGCGCGCCGGGGAAACCGGCGGATCTGAGGTTGTGGAGAATCTCGCTGCCGATCTTCCCCCGCTCGCGGTTCGCGCCGACGACGGCGATCGAGGCCGGCTCGAAGAACGCCTTCATCGACGCGGTGGCCGCGACCTGCGATCGCTGCGCCGCCTTCTCGACCAGGTTGGGGGTCCGGTCGAGAGACAGCACGAAGTGCACGACGCCCCGGTCGATCCGTCGCGTCAACTCGTACCCCGAGTCGACGAACACCTGCATCATTTTCCGGTTCTCGCCGAGCACGTCCGCCTCGAACGCGCGGATGCCCTGCGCCCGGGCAACGTCGGCGAGCCGATCGAGCATTCGCGTGCCGATGCCACGTCCCTGCCTGGCGTCGGCGATCGCAAACGCCACTTCTGCGAGGTCGGGCACATCGGTCCGGTAGTAGCCGGCCGCGGCGATGATCCGCCCGCCGAACTCCCCCACCAGCGAGTACCCGATCGAGGGATCGGTCGTGGCGAAACGACGTACCCCTTCGGCGTCGAGCTTCCGGAAGCCCATAAACCGCATGTAGGCGCTCTGCGGCGAGAGCGATTCGAAGAACTGGAGCAGCGCGGGAACGTCCTCTTCCCGGCCGGGCCGGAGCGTCAGCGTCGAGCCGTCGCGGAGGACGACGTCAAAGGTCTCAATGACTTGAGTCAGCATGCCGGAGCAGTAGCAAGGGCTACGCCGACGCGGCCCCCCCACTGATCATGAGATCTCAGTCACGCAGATCCGGGAAAACTCCGCGGCCGGTGGGGAAAACTGCCGGCTCCACGGGCGGCCACCCCGATGAACGTGCAGTTTGGGACTGCGTTCATCCGCGGCTGTGCGCTCGTATCGGCATGGCTTGGGGTCCGTGGAGTGGCATCGCCGTTGCCTGCTCGAACGGCAGGGCCGCACATGAGACACGCCAGGCTCGCGACGCCACCGACCCGGCTCGTCGTCGTGCCCCACCGGGCCCTTCCGCTGAAGGAGGACGTGTCGTTTGCGTTTGCCCTGACGTGGCTCGTCGCCGCACTCCTGATCGCGTCGTCGATGAGGGGCCTGTTCCACGGTTGGAGGAGCTGGTACGACCCGGCGCCGGCGGTGCCGGCGCTCCTCGGTCAGGACCTCGTCACGCTGTTCGTTGCGGTGCCGTTCCTCATCGACTCCATGCGCCGCGCCAGACGAGGGTCGACGCGCGGCCTTCTCTGCTGGATGGGAGCGCTCTTCTACATCGCGTACTTCTCGTATTTCTATGTCGTCGGAATAGGTCTCGACGTGTTCTTTCCGGTCCACATCGCGCTCACGTCGATGAGCATGTACGGGCTGCTCGCGCTGTTCTTCGCGCTCGACCTCCGAACACTGCAGTCGCAGTTCGACGGGCGGACGCCCACTCGATTGATTGGTGGATTCCTCATCGCCAGCGCCCTGGGGTTCGGCGTGATGTGGCTGGTGTTAACGATATCGGCGCTCGCCGCCGGGAGAGAACTCGATCAGGTGAGCCGGCTCGTGATCGCGATCGACGGAGTCGTCCTGCTGCCGCTGACGTTCGTCGGCGGTGTGTGGCTCTGGCGCCGGCTGCCGCTCGGTTATGCGCTTGCCGGCGTGCTGCTCGTCAAGCTCGCGGCCACGTTCCTCACGCTGGTCGCCAGCAGCGCGACGACGTGGCTCTGGGGCCAGACGCTCGACGCCATGCAGACATCCGCATACGCCGTGGGCATGGTCTGCGCGCTGGCGCTGGAAGGTCCATACCTGCGGTCCGTGAAGGCGCGCAAGGGAGCTGAGACATGAAGCTCACGATAGGGCTCGTCGGCCTGGGCGTGGTTGCTGTGGTGGCTCCGGCGATCGGTCGCGTCGCTTTTGACCGCCAGGTGCAGGGCGAGATCAACCGGCTCGCCGGCAGCGTCGCGTACAGGTCGTCGCCGTTCGTCAGGCTCGCCGCATATCCCGACTTGCCCGAGCCGGTGCGCCGCTACTTCGAATTCGCGGGCGTCGAGGGTCGCTCCCGCATCCGGTTCGTTCGTCTCCTGCACGGAGGCCTGTTCCGGACGACACCCGACAGCCAATGGATGCCGATTGAGGGGGAGGAATACGTCTCGGTCGACCCACCCGGCTTCGTGTGGTACGCCAACGCCCGGCCGATGCCGCTCGTGCACATCCGCGCGCGGGATCTGTACATGAACGGATCCGGAAACATGCTGGTCAAACCGCTGTCCCTCTTTACGCTGGCGGACGCCCGTGGGCCCGAGGTGGATGTGTCCGCGTTGCTCCGGTTCATCGCCGAAGCGCCGTGGTTCCCGACCGCGCTCGTTCCAGGCAACGCCCTGGGTTGGGAGGCCATCGATGGAGGCTCCGCGCGCGTCATCGTGCGCAGCGGATCGGTGACGGCGACCGGTGTGTTCCGCTTCGGCGCCGACGGCCGGATCGTCGGATTCGAGACGCACGAACGGTTTCTTGCCGACGGCCAAAAAGCGGTGCGGCGGCCGTGGGGCGGCGTCTACTCCGGCTATGAGGAGGTGGACGGCTTCCGAATCCCATCCGCGGCGGAGGTACGCTGGCTCTCACCGCCTGAGGTCTTCCCGTACGCGCGCTTCGAGCTGTACCGCGTCGAGTACAACGTCTTCCGCCGGTTTTAGCGGTCGAGTCAGCGAGATTTGGATCCTCCTGGCGCGCCGTACGGCAGGCGGAACGAAAAGCAGGTCCCGTGCACGGAGTCGCTCTCAGACCACAGCTTGCCCCCCATCCGCTCGATGAACTCCTTGGCGATCGCGAGACCGAAGCCCGTTGACGGCTCGACCGGCACCGGCGGCGATCCCATGGTCACGCCGCGCTCGACAAGCCGTGCGTGATCGGAGGGGCTGATGCCCGGCCCGTGGTCGCGCACGCTGCACACGACGCCACCGGGACCGGGCGTCATCTGGACCAGGATCGTACCGCCGGGATCCGAGAACTTGACGGCACTGGCCAGCAGGTTGTCGGCTACGACGGCCACGGCCACGCGGTCGGCCCAGGCCGGCGGGACCTCTCCGATCGATTGGCAGTTGACCGCCAGTCGTTTTCGCTCGGCAGTGCTCCGGTAGTAGTCGCACGCTCGATGCATCAGGACGGGCAGATTGACATGCTCGAGCTTCAGCGGGAGCTCGCTCGGGGACACGTGCACGAGCCGTCCCACCGTATGGTGAATCATGACCGCCAGATGGCGAAGTCCATCAATCCACTTCCAGACTTCCGGGTTCGGATGATCGTGGAGGGCATCTGCGAGGAGATCCAGGGTTGCCTCATTGACGGCCAGATAGCTGTTCGTGGCATGGGCCACATAGCCGATCGCCGATGGATCGCAGGCGGGAAGACGATCGAGCTGAAAGAGGGCTTCGTCGAGTTGGGCCATCGCGTTCTCGATGGCGCGTACCGCCTGCGCACGCGAATCTGCTGTCGTCATGTCGCGCTCCTGCGCCGGACGTCACGCCCGCCGCCAGCCCATTAGATTAGCCCTTCTGCGCTCGAGGCACTTTCAACACCTCGCTCCACCAGCGAGGTGCTTTGGCCTGCGGCTTGGGCTTCGGCTTCGGGCCGAGCTGGACCTTCTCTTTCGACGCGCGTCGCCCGCTGAGGTGAGCGATGCGGATGCGGAAGATCACCGGCACGTGCCGTTCGGCGCCTTTCGTCCTGGCGATGCCAGGAAACCACCACTCCGGGCGCTTCTGGAACAGCGCCTGCGCGCGCAGTTTGATCGCCTCGTGCACCGTGCTGTGCGTCAGTTCTTCGTACCGGCCGATCGCCACGACCGTCGTCCAGTGAAACTGGTCGGTGATGTCGTCCATCTCCACGCACACCTTGGGGTTGGCGCGCATCCACTCGATCTTCCGGCCAACGGTCGCGAAGCTGTAGAGATCGTCGCCGTCGGCGGCGAAGTAGATCGGGACGACGTACGGCTGGTTGTCCTGCGCGCAGGCGAGCCGACCGAGATTGGTACCGGCGAGCACCTGCCGGCACTCCTTTTCCGTAAGTTCATGGATCAGCATGGCCATATATTACCGCCCCGTCTTCATGCCTGAGCGCGGACCGCCCGGAGTGCGCAATTTTCCGCGGTCGGTGTGGATAATCCCCAGCGACGGGAGCGCTCGCCCGACCGACGCCGCCGAACCTGGCGACTCGCTAGCGGATCTGGGTCTCCGTAATCGCTTGCGCCGTGGCACAGGCGTTGCCAATGGCCAGGGTTGCCGAGATGAGGAGGTCCAGATGAGAGGCGCCGCCACCGTGCAGATCGATGAGGCCGACTTTCCCCGGCGATCGAATCGCATCGCACAGTTCAATTTTCTGACGCGGTACGCCATGCTGGCGCCGTCGAGCCACAATTCCCAGCCCTGGAAATTTGCCACGAGGAACTACAAGCTGCTCCTCCTTGCCGATCGCTCGCGCCGACTGCCGGTGGCCGACAGCGACGGCCGTGAGCTGTACATCAGCGTGGGATGCGCGCTAGAGAATCTGCTGATCGCGGCGGCACACTTCGGATATGCCTGCGAGGTCGAGTATTTCCCGGAGCCGGAGAACGACGACCTCGTGGCCAGAATCGGCCTCGTGAAGTCTGACGGCGCCTCCCTGCATCACCCGGAGTTGTTCGAGGCCATCACGCGGCGGCGCACCAACCGACATGCCTACGAACCCGTGCCGCTGTCGCGCACGCACGAGCGACAGCTGTACTCATGCTGCAACGAAGGAGACATCCTCCTCGAGCTGTCCGGGCTGAGCAATCTCAAAGAAGCAGTCGACGATCTCGTGCAGCGCGCGAGTGCGATTCACTTTGCGGATCCCGCTTACCGCAAAGAAGTGGCCCACTGGATTGGGCAGGGTTCGTTCGGGGCGGCCTGGCCGGCGGCGAAGGCGGGTCAGGCCATCGTGTCGCACGTCAACGTCGGCCAGGTTGTCGGCCGCAGGGATTCCGCGGCGCTGAGAACCGCTCCGCTCATCGGTCTTCTCAGCTCCCGAACGGACGACCGAATGAGTCAGGTCCGCGTCGGACAGGTCTTCGAGCGGATCGCGCTCGCTGCTTCACGGCTGTCGATTCAACTTCAGCCAATGAGTCAGATCCTGCAGGTCCCGGCGCTCCGCTCGAGCCTCGCAAACATCTTTGGTAGGTCCCTCTGGGCGCCTCAACACCTGTTTCGCATCGGCTACGCTTCGACGGTTGGCCGCCGCACACCGCGCAGGCGGCTGGAGGAAGCATGGACGTGAAATTCCGTCGCTGGCTCTGGGTCGCCGTTTTCCTGGTCGCGGTCTTTTCGATTTCTGTCACCGCTCGCGTCTCGACCGCGCGTGCGCAGTCGGCGAAACCGGTGACCCTGACCGTCGACCTGCCCGATCGGCCCGCGGTCGGCGCGACTCTGTTCGAGGAGAAGAGCTGCGCCCGATGTCATTCGATCGGCGGCGAAGGAAAAGGCGGCGTTGGCCCGGATCTGGGTCGGATCGTGTTTTTCGGCGATGTGCTCGACCTGGGGGGATCGTTCTGGAATCACGCGCCAGTGATGCGACAGAAAATGGCCGCCTTGAAAATCATGTCGCCGACGCTCACCGCCGATCAGACGGCCAACCTGATCGCATACCTCACGGCGTTCCGTTATTACGACACCCAGGTCCGTGAAGCGGGCAACCCGGCGCTCGGAAGTATGGTGTTCGTCAAGAAAGGCTGCGCCGCCTGCCACGCGCCGGAGCCGGAGCGGAAGGCGGAAGGACCGGACCTCAAGAAATACCGCGGTCGCTACGCGCCGATTGTCTTTACCCAAGCCCTCTGGAACCACTCGCCCGCCATGACGAAAGCGATGCAGGGCAAGGGCATGCCGCAGCCGGCCTTCACCGGGCGCGAGATGACCGACCTCGCCGCGTATCTCCAGGTCGGCCTCGCACCCGGCGCTCCGGATCCGGTCGTGTTCGAGCCTGGCAGCCCGAAGCGCGGTCGCGAGCTCTTTGTGAGCAAAGCCTGTGTGACGTGCCACGCGATTGCGGGCCAGGGCGGAACTGGCGGGCCGGATCTGGGCACGCGTGGGCGCGCGATGGCGCGTTCCGTGCCTGAGATTGCCGGCGTGATGTGGAACCACAGCCAGCAGATGACCGCGGAGTTCGCGCGGCGCGACATCGCGCGCCCCACCTTCTCCGGTCAGGAGATGGCTGACGTGATCGCGTACCTGTACTTCGTGAACTACGCGAACGTGCGCGGCACGCCGTTCCGCGGCGGTCAAATCTTCTCGGCAAAGTGTGCCGCCTGCCACACGCTTGGCAACAGCGCGATCGGACCGGACCTGCTGACTGCGAAAGACCTCGACCAGCCGATCGGCATCATCGCGTCCATGTGGAACCACGCCGCCGCGATGGAATCGCAATCGAGCCGCCGCGGCCGGGCCTGGCCGCGGCTCGAGCGCGGCGAAACCGCAGACCTCGCGGCGTACCTCATTAGTCGCCGCGCCGAAGCCACAAAGCAGCCCTGACCGCCTCCGCCAAGGCTTCGGCGGTCCGCCGTAGCTTCAGCGAAGGCGGAAGGGCTGCGTGACGAGTGCCGCGGATTATTTCTCCGAGAAAATCAGCGGCAGACCGTTCTTCGAGTTTCCGACCACGACGATCTTCGCGTTCGGGCTGCGCGACAGCTCCATCGTAGCCTCGATGCCCTTCCAGTCGAGCAGCTTGTCACTGATGCCCTGCGCGACGATGTCCTGAAAGTCCTTGATGCCCTGCGCTTCGACACGCTTGCGCTCTGCCTCCTGCTTTTCCTTCTGCAGCACGAACTCCATCCGCTGCGCGTCCTGTTGCGCCTGCTGCTTCGCTTCGATCGCCTGCTTGAGCGTTTCGGGCAGCTGGAGGTCCCGAAGCAGCACGTTCTCGATCACTATCCCACGGGGCTGGACCGCGGCGCGAAGGTCTTCGAGCACCTGTCGCGCGATGCTTTCACGCGCATCGGAATACAGCGTGCTTGCGTTGTTCGCCGCCGTGACGCCCCGCATGGCCGATCGGAAGTTTGGAACCAGGAGGATGTCGGCGTACTGGGCGCCGACCTTCTGGAACACCTCGGCCGCCCGATCGGGCTGCAGGTGGTAGAGGACGGACGCCTCGAGCCCCATGATCAGCCCTTCCTTCGACGGGACCGCGGCGCGCTCCTTGATCTCCAGTGTCTTGATGTCGAGCTGATGGACACGCGACACAGGGTTCACCAGGTGGATGCCTTCGCCGATGGTCCGTCCGGTCACCTTGCCGAACACTGTAATCACGCCGACGTGACCGGTCGGGACGCATGACACCGAGTTGAACGCCACGATGACCACAATCACGAGCAGCAGCAGCGTCAGCGCTCCTCGCCTGACAACCGCCCCTCCGCGCCCCTCGCCGTCGACCGTCAAGATGTTCCGCATGTTGTCCTCCCAGCCGGCTCCTGGCAGGCGCACACGCCGACGTGTAACGAAGGTGTGACACTCCGCGTGACGCGCGATGTTGGATTGGGCCGGTAACGTCAGGATACAGCGAACGATGTTTCGCTGGGATTTCGTCTGTTTCGGCGGCGCAATCCGCGTTGGTTGTCGCGGCGGCTACTCCCTGGCGGCGGCGGCTTCTTCCTGTTCCTTGTACTGAAGCTGATACAGCTTGAAATACAGGCCGCGCCGGGCGAGCAGTTCCTGATGGGTGCCGATTTCGCGCAGCTCCCCTTTGTGCAGGACGAGAATCCGATCCATGTCCTGAATCGTCGACAGACGATGCGCGATCGCGATCGTCGTCCGGCCGGCCATCAGGACGTGGAGTGCATCGCGGATCAAGAGCTCGGTCTCCGTATCCACGCTCGACGTCGCCTCGTCCAGCACGAGGATGCGCGGATCGAACGCCAGCGCGCGCGCGAACGACAGCAGCTGTTTCTGGCCCACCGACAACGTCGCGCCGCGCTCGGCCACTGGACTCTCGAGGCCGTCCGGCAGAGGGTCGATGAACCGGTCCGCGTGCACGCTCCGCGCCGCCTGCCGCACACGCCCGTCGTCGATCGCAGAATTTCCGAGTCGGATATTCCCCGCAATCGTCCCGGAGAAGAGGTGGACATCCTGCAGCACGAGGCTGAACTGGCTGCGCAGCTCCTGCAAATCCCAATCGCGGATGTCCTTGCCGTCCACGAGCACGCGCCCTCGAACCACGTCGTAGAACCGCATGAGCAGGTTGATGATCGTCGTCTTGCCCGCGCCCGTGGCGCCGACAATGCCGATCCGCTCGCCCGGCTCGACCCGGAACGAAACGTCCTTGAGGACCCAGTCCTCGTCGTTGTACGCGAACCAGACGTTTTCGAAGGTGATGCCGCCTGCGCCGGCCTCAAGGGCGGCCCCACCAGGTCTCGGTTGGCTGGTGGGGACGGTCTTGAGACGGGCCGGCGGCGACGTAATGTGCACGGGCTCGTCGAGCAGCTTGAAGATTCGTTCGGACGAGGCCATCGACGCCTGGAGGATGTTGAACTTTTCCGACATGTCGCTGATCGGCCGGAAGAAGCGCTGCGCGTACTGCAAAAAGGCCACGAGCGCTCCAAGCGTCACCGTGCCCTGCCGCACCCAGCCGCCGCCGTACCAGATGATCAGCGCCGCCGCGAGGCTCGCGACGATTTCGATCGCCGGGTAGAACACCGCGTAGTAGAAGATCGAGTCGATATTGGCGTCGCGGTGGCGGCGATTGATCTCATCGAACCGCGCGAAGCTCGCCGCCTCCCGCCGGAACAGCTGGACCGTCGCCATTCCGGTGATGTGCTCTTGCAGGAACGCGTTGATGCGTGCGATCCACAGCCGGACGGTCCGGTACGAATCCCGCACGTGTCGGCGGAACCATTGCGTGATCAGGACGATGAGCGGCAGCACTGAGAACGCGATCAGCGCCAGCCGCCAGTCCATCAGGAGCAGCACCGCCATGATCCCGATGAGCGTGAAGACGTCGCCGAACACGGCGACGACGCCGCCGGTGAACAGCTCGTTGAGCACGTCGACGTCGCTCGTGACGCGAGTCATGAGCCGGCCCACCGGATTCTTGTCGTAGAAGCGCACGTCGACGCGCTGCAGGTGCTGGTAAATCTGCATCCGCAGGTCGTACATGATGCGCTGGCCCACGAGCTGCATCGTGTAGGTCTGCACGTACTCGAGCGCGAAGGAGCCGACGAGAATCCCGAGGAAGGCGACCGCGATCCAGTCGAGCCCGGAGAGATCGCTCTGGGCGATGTACTGATCGATGGCGAGCTTCGTCAGGTACGGCTGGCCCAGCTGCAGAAACGAGTTCGCGATGATCGCGGCGAGCGCCCCGATGGCGTGCCACTTGTAAGGACGGAGGTACCCCATCAGGCGGCGCATCAGCCGCGCGTCGTAGGCCTGGCCGAGTACCTCTTCCTCGTGGAACGACATCAGCTCGCCGCCAGCTCTTCCTCGAGCAGCTGTTTTCGATACAGCGCCGCGTATGCGCCGTCACGTCGCACCAGTTCGTCATGGGTCCCGCGCTCGACAATCCGGCCGGCGTCCAGAACCAGAATCTGATCCGCGTCTCTCACGGTCGAGACACGATGCGAGACGATGAGCGACGTTCGCTGCCGCATGACGTCTCGCAACCGCGTCAGGATCTCTTCCTCGGTATAGGTGTCCACCGCGGAGAGGGCATCGTCGAGAACGAGAATCTTTGGGTCGGTCGCGATGGCGCGCGCCAACGCGGTGCGCTGCTTCTGGCCGCCGGAAAGCGTAATGCCCCGCTCGCCGACCACGCTGTCGTACCCCTTCGGAAGCGAATCGAGATCCTTGTCGAGGCGGGCAATGGCGGCCGAGTCGTGGACCCTCGACGCGTGCGCGCCCGGGTCATCGACGCCAAACAGGACGTTGTTGGCGATGGTGTCCGAGAACAGGAAGGGCTCTTGCGGGACGAACCCGATCGCCGCCCGAAGGACCGGCAGCGGGATGTGACTCACATCGACGTCATCGACAAAAACCGTCCCGGGCGGCGGCTCGTGCAGCCGCGGGAGAAGATTGAGGAGCGTCGACTTGCCCGAACCGGTCGGGCCAATCAGCGCAACCGTCTGCCCGGGCTCAATCCGCAGCGTCACATTGCGCAGCACGAGCGGCCCGTCACCATAGGCGAACGTGAGGTCTTTGATCTCGATCGCACCTCTGATCGCACGGCTAAAGCCGTGCGCCACCGTGGCCGGATCGTAGGCCTCGACGACGCGCGGCGCGTCGAGCACGTCCAGCATGCGCTTCCACGAGGCCATGCCGCGCTGGAGCATGTTCGTGACCCAGCCGAACGCGATCATCGGCCAGCTGAGCATGACGAGATACGAATTGAACGCGACGAACTCGCCGATCGTGATCCGTCCGCGGATGACTTCCCGGCTGCCGAGCCACAGCACGAGCAGCGCGCCAAGTCCAAGGAAGAACGACATGCTCGGATAGAACACGCCCTGGAGTCTGATCAGCCCGCGGTTGCGGTCCACGTATTCGAGGTTGGCGAGCCGGAACCGCTCGAGCTCCGCTTCTTCCTGCCGGTAGGCACGCACGACACGGACGCCGGCCAGCGCTTCCTGCGCGACTGCGCTGATTTCCGAGAGCTGCTCCTGGATTTTCTCGAAGCGCCGGTGAATCGCCTGTCCGAACACGCGAACCGACACCGACACGAACGGCAGCGGCAGCAGGGCGACGAGCGTCAATCGCGCGTCGATCGACAGCATCATGATGATGGCGACGACGAAGACGATGATCGTGTTGGCCGAATACATCACGGCCGGACCGATCATGGTCCGCACCGCGTTGAGGTCGTTCGTCGCGCGCGACATCAGATCGCCGGTCCGGCGCGCCTGGAAGAACGCGAGCGGCAGCCGCTCGAGCGCGGCGAAGAAATCGTTCCTGATCTCGTACTCGATCACGCGCGACGCGCCGATGATGATCCGGCGCATCAGGAACCGGAAGATGCCGCCGACGACGGCGACGGCGAGGATCAGCGCGGCGTAAAAGCCGAGCTTGGCGCGCGTCACGCCCTGGTTGAGGTCGTCGACGGCGTGCTTCAAGATCCAAGGCGATACGAGCGCGATTGCCGTCGTGAAAAGGACGCAGACGAGGCCGAGAACAAATGCGCGACGTGAGCGATGCACGTACGAGAGGAGCCGGCGGTAAGGGCCGTGAGCGGCGCCGTCCCTCGACTGCGCTCGGGACGACCCTGAGCTTGCCGAAGGGCCGAAAGGACTCATTTCGTCGAGTATATCCGCGTGTGCTAAGATTTTTGCGCCTCTCCCCGCAGTTACGCTCCCCACTCCCAGGTGACTGCGACGCCAGCCGTGCGGTCGCTCTGTAGTCCGGCCACCATTGGGACGATAGGAATATCGATGTCTAAGAGACTCTTCAGCCTCGGCATGCTCTCTGTCGCCGTGTTCGCGCTCTCGGCGGTCCCCGCTGCCGCCCAGTACGGCGCGCGTCGGCCCGCCTCCGAAGGCGCCGTCGGCGAGACGTATCACGTTGAGGTTTCAGGAGGGTTCTGGAACCCGACGCCGAACATCCTCGTGTCGAGCGAACAGTTCGGGATTATCGGCAGTCAAATCGACGGCGTCGCCGACCTCGGGTTCGAGAAGAGCTATTTCACCGGCTTCAACGTCATCCTGCGCCCCGCGATCAAACACAAGTTCCGTGTGCAGTACACGCCCATCAAATACAGCGCCGAGGCGGTGTTTTCGCGGCCCATTGTCTTCAACGGGATTCGCTACGACATCGGCATTCCCGTGTCGTCCGAGCTGAAGTGGCACGTCTGGCGGCTTGGGTACGAGTGGGACTTCGTCCACACCGACAAGGGTTTCGCCGGTCTGCTGCTCGACGTGAAGATGATCGATACCGAGGTCAAGCTCGAGAGCCTGGTCGCCAACGAGTTCGTGCGCGTTCAGGCGCCGATCCCGGGCATCGGCGGCATCGGCCGGTACTACTTCATCCCGAATGTCGCCGCCACGTTCGAGCTCTCGTGGCTGCACGTTCCCGACATCGAAGGCCACTCGGCTACCTACATCGACTGGGATCTGTACGGCACGGTGAACTTCCATCCCAACGTGGGCGCGCAGGTCGGCTACCGCTCGATGGATGTCAACTACACGATCGAGCGCGACTTCGGCGATCTCGTGCTGCGCGGGCTCTACTTCAATGGCGTCGTCAGGTTCTAGCCTAGTCCCTAGTCCCTAGTCCCTGAACTGAATCCAGACCCCGAGGAATCTCGAATCTGGACTGCGGCGATCCAGTTCACTGGGACGGAAGCCTGACGCCGAGTGCAGGCGCAGGCGGGTCGCGCCGCGCGACGTGTCGAGCGGGATGGTGATCTCGCGCTCCTCGCCAGGGGTCAGTTTCCGTTCGTCGCGCCAGCTGCCGGAGGACAGAAGCAGGCTGTTCTCGACCGGCGCATTCCGCAGGAAGATCGTCGCTTCTCCCCCGCCACCATCAGGCTGCACGACGACTTCGGTCGTGGACGCCCCGCCAATCCAGAACGCGTCGGATTCCGCGAATGCCTCGTCGTCCAGAAAGTACACGACCGTCCGGCCGTACCGCCGCGCCGCGCGAGCACGGGGCCGATCGTCGAAGAGCGGGCTGATCATCGATGCCCGCAGGACGAGCAGGGCATCGCCCGGCGCCGGACTCGATCCGTGCCCGATCAGCGCCGGCACATCCACCGGCAACCGGATCGTTGTTTCGTTCGGCTCCAGCGTGAAGATGGGTTCATCAGGTCTGACAATCCGGAGACGCAGTTCATCAGGTCTGACAATCCGGAGACGCAGATCGGCGTGGCGACCGAGGATGTCGTAGCTCCCGGCCGGGATCAAGCCGAGCACCGCCACCGCCGGACGCTCGCGGCTCCCGCCGAGCGCCCGTTCCGGCGAGGCGATCCGGAGCGAAGAGACGATCGTATCGGCTGACGTTATCGCGGGCGGAAATGGTCGAATGCCGACGGATCGGCCGGCGGCGGCGGCGCGAATCAACGCGAGCTGCGCCGGCGCAGGCGTGACACCGGGCGCTCGGTCGAGACGCCAGACGACAGTGAGCGCCGCCATGGCGGCGAGTGCGAACGTCAGGGCGGTCGCTGACGCCAGCGCTGCACGTCCGCGAAGCCTATCGCGTCCGATCTGACGCAACACCAGCCACGCGATGCCGAGCGCCGCCATCCACACCGCGGCGTGCAGGGCCAGGCTCGCCATCGGTCCCCTGAAAAAGCTCGGGAACCCGCGCGGAAGATCCGCGAGCGGCGACAACCACTCGAGCCACAGCGCGACGCCATCGCGCACGTTGAACGCGAGCTGCCCGCGCTCGACGAAGGCCAGCATCAGCGTCGTGAACGCCGTCACGAGCAACGCCGCCACCGAGGCGGCGCGCGTGCCTCGCTCCGTCATGCGCCGCCACGCGATCGCCGCGAAGATGCCGCCCAGCATCAGCACCGGCACGGTGAAGCGAACCGGCACGCTCCAGCCGCCCCACCACATGCGAAGGTACGTGACCGAGATCAGGTACGGCACGGTCAGGATCGCGATCTCGATCGCGAGGCGGCGGTTCGGCGAGCGATTGCGCAGTGACGCGAGCCACCCGCCAACGACAACGAAGAACACCGGCGCGTAGACGAAGAGGCCGAATTGCTGGTCGAACAGCACGCCGAGCAGACCGTCCGGTACGAACGCCCACGCCGCGTGCGTCCTCCCGAGCGTGCCATATGGCGCCTGCGGATTGGGCGTTCCGTAGATGGCGTAAAACGACCAGAACCAGGCCACCGCGCTCGCGAATGGTATGGACAGGAACCACACGGCCGGGCGAACGTCGCGCGCCTTCACCAGGCGCCAGAGAATGAAGAATCCGAAACACGCGGCCAGCCACGCAAACCGTGAGTGGATCCACGGAAGGAGCGCCAGCGCCGCTCCATGCAGCGCCCAGATCCAGCTCGCGTCTCCGCGCCGGCCGGTGCCTGCACCGGCACGGGCGTCCAGGCGCATCATCGCGAGGACGGCAGTAAGCGCAATCACCCATGCCGGCGAATCGGGATAGATCGTGAATGAGTGAAACGCTACCGGTGTGGCGCAGGAGGTTGTGCAAACGCCAAACCACGCGGCGCCGGGGTCGGCCGAAGCGAGGTGCGCGAGCTTCCAGAGCAGCCCGACTCCCGCCGCCGACAAGACGATCAGGAACAGGACGACCGCGTGGTATCCGCCGATCGCGAAAAAGGGAGCGATCAGCGCCGGGAGACCGGGCGAGTGAATCGAATAAATGGCGCCATTCTTCCCCCGCATCAGATAGTCCGGCTTGAGCGCGCCGTCGAAGTACGGGGCGTAGTCACGCCGCGCGTGATTGTTCTCGATCTGCAAATCCCCGTCCGAGAGCAGGCTCTGCGTGACGATGAGATAGTGCGGCTCGTCGCCGCCGGGAACCATCGGCGCGGCGCCCGCAGCGACGATGCCGAAAAACGCCGCGCTGGCCGCGGCGGCGATCCACGGTGCGCGGCGCGGGTCGGCAAGCACGGGGAACCTGACCCTCCACTTCCACGTGTGGGTCGCCACGACCGCCGCCACGACGCCGGCCCAGATCCCGGCAGTCACAGGCCCGGTCCAGACCAGAAACGCTCGAGGAACAGGAAGAGGAACCCACGGCAGCAGAATCAGCGCGAGAAACGTTGCGAGAACCACCGCACGATCACGGCGCGACGCTGATTGCGGAATGAGGACGGCGGCCGCGAGGAGGATCAGCAGCCCGAGGATGGTCCACGACGGCAGGAGGCCGACGCGCGCGGTGAACGCGCCCGGACCGACGACTGCGAGCGCGCCGAAGGTCGCCCACGCCGCGAGCGCCGCGACGGCCGCGGCCACGATGATCATGGATGGGAAATTATAGGGCTCGGACCTTGGCCTCACGGCCCGCGACGGCCGTACAGCGCGCGGTAGTCCTCGGCGGTTCCGAGGATCCGCTTGACGTAGTTCTGCGTCTCGGGGAACGGGATGTCGTCGATGAACTCGTCGCGCTCGAGGCCGGGGCGCTCGGCAACCCAGCGGACGACGCGGCTCTCGCCCGCGTTATAGCTGGCGAGCGCGAGGTGCTCGGCGCCGAACTGATCGACGAGCCGGGCAAAGTAGGTCGTGCCGAGCCGGATGTTCAGGTCCGGCTGCGTCAACATTGCCGTGCGGAATCGCGGAATCCCGAGCGACCGTGCCAGTCGGCGTCCCGTCGAGGGCACGATCTGCATCAGCCCCCAGGCATTCGCCGCGGACCGGATCTCCGGGTCGAAGGTCGACTCCTGTCCGATGAGGGCCGCGACGAGATACGGATCGAGCTCGTGCGCGGTCGCGTAGCGCCGAATCGAATCCCAGTACTCGAGCGGATAGATGACGCGCATGAGCTCGTCCGGCAGGCGAGCCCCGCCGGCCGCGGTCCGATGCTGCGGGTACGCGCGGCGCATCAGCGTGATCGCACGTCGCAAATCTCCCTGCCGCGAATACGCCCACGCCATCGTCGCCTGGATTTGCGGCGACGTGCCCCACACGCGCTCCGCGTACCGGAGCTCGTCGAGTGCGGCGTCCAGCAGATCGAGCGACAGCAGCAGCCGGATTTTCGGCGCCGTCGGCGGCGGGTCGGGGACCGACCCGCCGTCCGGCGATTGATCGATCGTTCGCGACACGCGCGCCGCCTTCTCGAGCCGCTCGAGCCGCCGGTCGGCCAGACGGCCGTAGTACGTGTTCTGGTAATCGGCGAGGACCACGCGGTAGCGATCGATCGCCTTTGCGGGCGCGTCGAGCTGCTCGTGCGCTCGCGCCGCCCAGTACAAGAAGGATGGACGATAGTCGGAGCGCGGGAACGCGGCGGCGGCGCTCTCGAACACGCGGACGGTCTCGGCAAAGTTGCTGGTCTTGTAGCCCCACCATCCGAGCTTCCACGCCGCGCGCTCGGCGCGCGGGCCAGAGGGGAATCGGCGGTACAGCTCTCGGAATGCTTCGGCGGCGTTCGCATCCTCGTTGACGAGGATGTAGTGCGTGCCGAGATTGTTCAGCGCTTCTTCGGCCCACGAGCTCTCCGGAAACTGGTCCACGAGGGCACGCACGCGCTGCAGGTACTCCTCGTGTTGTCCCAGCTCGCGCAGCGACGCCAGGTAGAAGAAGCGCGCCTCCGCCTGCCGGGCGCCCCGGTCCAGGTACGGCCGCGTGCCGTCGCGCGCCATCATGTAGCGCCGGAGATAGAAGTCGCACTCGGCGATTCGGAGCTCGACGAGGTCGCGGCTCTCGTCACTGCTGGCGAGGGGCTTCAGCGCGGTGAAGACCGACCGCGCCTCGGCGATCTTGCGCGCGGTGAAGAGCCGCTCGGCCCTCGCGAGATCCTGACCGAACGATTCTTTTCGCGGGCCGGTGTCTCCCAGCTTCGCGAGCTCGTCGTCCGCCAGCGCCGCCGAATCGGAAACTGGATGCTCGTACCTGACGCGCCGCAACGCCGCAATCCCCTTCTCGAGCGCGCCCGCGGCGATGGCGGCACGACCGAGCCGCAGCAGGACGACGTCTGGCGCGAGCGTCTTCGTCGAGGACAGCGCCTCGTAGATGGCGACGGCCCGCTCATGGTCGCCAGCGCCGGTGGCAGCTTCGCCCGCCGCCAGTGGAACGCCCTCGAGGAGATAGCCCTTGAGCGGTTTCTGGAGCAGCGGCTCGAGCCGGGCACGCGCTTCCGCGAACCGTGACAGCCTGATGAGGGTCAGACCGGTGAAATAGTCGCCATAGTCGGCGAGCTCCGTTCCCGACAGCGCCGTCTTGCTTAGAACGGGAAGCGCCTCGGTGAACTTCCCTTCCGTATAGAGATCCACGCCCTTTGCCCACGCGACCAGCGCGCCGGCGCGCCCGGTGCGTCCCGCGGCGCCGGACGGCGCGAGCCACAGTGCGGACGGATCGTTCGGCAGCGGAGCGTGTGCGGTTGGCCCGATCTGCGGCGCGGAAGGCTGGGTGGACGAGAGAAGGCTGACGACCGCGATGAGGGAAGCGGTTCGGCCGATGATCATGTCGCTTCCCGACCAATTATGCCACAGCGATGCGGCGCGTTTATCATCTTGGACTCCTCGATGTCCCGCGCGCGCTTCGTCACCGCCCTCGTGACCATCCTGCTCGCCGCCGGCGTCGCCGTTACGTTCCTGTGGTTCGGCGCGCTCGACGCGGGTGATTTCGTCCGCACCCACATCGGCCGGCTCGCGCTCACCGTCGCCGGCGTCTCGGCGCTGACCACCGGAAACCTGATCCTGAGGTGGTTGCGCTGGAGTTTTCTCGTGCGGCGCACGGGCCTGCGAGTGCCGACGCGTGAGAGCGTCCGGTTGTACTTCGCAACATTGCCCGCAATTGCGACGCCTTTCTACATCGGCGAACTGGTCCGGGGGCTGTTACTGAATCCGCGGATGCCGGGTGCGGCCCGCATCATGACGTTTGTCTGGGCGATCGAACGCGTCACCGACGCCATGACGCTCGTGTCGTTCCTCTTTGTCGCGCGGGGCGAGCCGATCTGGGCGGCGGCTGCAGTCGTCACCTGGTTCGGTCTTGCCCTCGCGGTTCGCCGGATCGCTCCTGACCCCGCGGGCGTCGAGCTGCGACGCCCTGTCGTCCTCGCCGTTCTGATCGCCTCGTCGATCGCCGCCTGGATTCTGCCGGTGATTGGGCTCTCGTGGACGCTCGGGATGCTCGATCGTCCGATCGGCCTCAGCGCGGCCGCCCACTCGATGACGGCCGGAACGCTCGTTGGCGGCATCGCCGGCATTCCGCTCGGAACGGGCATCACCGGCTCGGCAACGATCGTCCTGCTCGAAAGCTACGGCGTCGCAGGCGTCGTCGCCGCTGCGGCGGTCGCGGCGTTCCGCGCGGGTACTGCGTGGTATTCGCTCGGGCTCGGCATCGCCACACTCATCCTGCAGCGCCGCAAGCTCGCCGCCTTTCTGGGTCCGCCACGCCCGGCTGAGCATTTCAACGAGATCGCGTCCGGCTATCGCAATCAGATCCCGACGCACATCCGCGAACGCCTCCTCGGCCGCAAGATTGCGCTGATGCAGCGGCGGCTCGACGCCGCGGCGATCGGTAACGGGGCACGAGGACTCGACGTCGGCTGTGGACAAGGATGGTACGCGTGCGAGATGGCGTCGCGCGGCTTTGCCATCGAGGGCATCGATCAGTCCGCCGGCCAGATTGCCGAAGCGGAGCGTCAGGCGGGGCGAGGCTGCCGGGCGCGATTCCAGACCGCCGATGCCGAGCGGCTGCCGTGGCCCGACGGCACCTTCGACTTCGCCTACAGCATCAACGTCGTCCACCACGTGACGCCGATCGCGAAGCGTCGGCGGGTGCTGAGCGAGATCGTCCGCGTTCTCAAACCAGGCGGACTGTTCTTTCTGCATGAGATCAATGTCGAGAACCCGCTCTTCCGCTTTTATATGAGCTACTGGTTCCCGCTTCTCAGCGACATCGATGAAGGCACCGAGGAGTGGATCAAGCCAAGCCGGCTCCCGAGTATTGAGGATGGCGACTGGTCGAACGAGGTGGACTACTTTACGTTTCTGCCTGATTTCACGCCGCGCGTCGTCCTTCGCGCGCTCAACGGCGTCGAGTCGTGGCTCGAACGATCAGCGATCAGATCCTGGTCAGCGCACTACGTCGCGTCGTTTCAGAAGACCGGACCAGCGGCCGCCACGCCCGCCCGGCGCTAGCTCTTCCGCCGAGTACCTATTGGCATTCCTTCTGGCCCGAATTGTGCTCCTGCTCTTCTAACCCCGGCTCTCACGACTCTCTTTTGTAGCCTTTGCGGACACTGGGCATCCGCGACGGTAGTGTAGAGCTACACAGCTCACGCCCGCCTGATTTTATGAATTCGACTGTTGCCGGCCGCCAGAGCAAACCCCGCGTGCTGGTCGCGGACGATGCGCCGGAAATCACCCAGCTGATTGCCGCCTGGCTCCGCCCGGAGTACGACGTGTTCACCGCGTGGGACGGCGAACAAGCACTTTCGGTCGCAGAGCGGGTCGAGCCGACCGTGGCCCTCCTCGATGTCGCGATGCCCAAGTCCACTGGTTTCCAGGTCGCCGAGCTCTTCCGGCAGCATCCCCGGCTCCGGCGGACGCGCATCATCTTTGTTACGGGGCTGCGGCAGCCGGAGAACGCCATCCGTGCCATTGAGCTCGGCGCGCTCGACTACCTTTACAAGCCTCTGGACGAGGAAACGATTCTCGATCGTGTAAGAGTGGCGATCGAACTGTCGCGCGGCTAAACACGAGAGCACTTCACCGCACCATACCGAAACCGGCGTTTGCCCTAACCCTTACAAATCCGCCGCGTTCCCGCTCGGATGTGTAACTGCGGTCTCTCCACGATGTGCACGGCTGCGCGAGAATTCGTGGCATTTCCATTGCACAACGGCGCGCCAAGCTCCCAAGAAACTCCAATACGGGGACTCCATGGTGTCAGCGGACTTCCGCGCTGTCGCCCTGCCGGGTCGATGCTGGCAGCGCGTCGCGCTCGCGATCGTCGTTCTGTTCACGCTCTTTCGAGGCTCGAACCTGGCCGTGCTGCGCGCGCAGTCGGCCGATCCCACCACGCCGGGCGCGGTTCGGAGCTACAGCACTATCTACTCGATCGGAATCGAGTGGGACATTCTCGGTGACGCCGACCACGACGCGACCGCCGCCGTGGAGTTCCGGCCGACGTCGACGACGACGTGGCGGCGGGCGCTGCCGCTCATGCGCGTCGATATCAACGGCGCGAACATGCTCGCCGGCAGTGTGCTCTTCCTTACGCCAAACACGAGCTACCAGGTCAGGCTCACGCTCAGCGATCCCGACGGCGGTTCGGAGACGCAGACGCTGACCATTGCGACCCGTCCGCTGCCGACGCCCTTCGCGGGCGGCAGAGTGTTCCATGTGACGCCCGGATCGGGCGCGGGCAACGGGTCTCCGACCAGTCCATTCAGAGGTATCGCCGCGGCGCAGACAGCCGCGCAGCCGGGCGATCTGCTACTGCTTCATGCCGGAAACTACGGCGGGCGGATAACCTTCGACAAACCTGGAACCGCGGGACGCCACATTGTGTGGCGGGCAGCCGGCGACGGTGAGGCGCTGTTCGCAGGCATCGACGTCGCTGCGAGTTACGTGTGGCTCGACGGCGTGACGATCCGGAATCAACCGTACGCGCTGATGTCCAAAAACGCGCCGTCCGACGTCGTCATCACACGCTCCGGTTTCTTCAACAACCACTATTCCATCTACCTGCAGCGGGGCGGCAGTTACTGGTACATCGCGGACAACACGATCGTCGGCGACACGCCGATCGAGACCGAGAGTTTCGACGGCGAAGGCATCGAGCTGAATGGCGGGTTTTCCGAGAGCAACGGCCACGTCGTCGCCCACAACGACATCACGAACATCGCCGACGGCATTTCGAACGGCGACTTCAACATCGATGTGTTCGGCAACGACATCTATGACGTGTCGGATGACGGCTTCGAAGGGGATCCGGGAGGCGCGAACATCCGCGTGTGGGGAAACCGCATCCACAATGCGGCGCACAACGGCGTCAGCTTTCAGCCGCAGGAGAGCGCGCCGTGGTACATCCTCCGCAATCAGCTGGCGGGCTTCAAAGAGGCGCCGTTCAAGTTCCGCACGACCGATCGGGCCGTCATCGCGCACAACACGATCGTGATGTGGGGCAAGATGATCTGCTGTAACGACGCCCACCTGCTGCGATCCGTCGTCAAGAACAACCTGTGGATCTCGGTGGCGGGAGGACAGATCTGGGACTTCGGATCGAGCGTCCGGGATTGGCGTACCGATTTCGACTCGGACGGCTTCGACTGGGGCAGCAGCACCGTGCCGTTCAGATATGGAGGCGTTGTCTATTCGAGCGTTGCGGCGCTTGCCGCGGCTTCAGGGCTGGAAGCCCGCGGCCTGCGGATCAACCGCAGCGCTTGTTTCGGGACCTTCAACGTGCCCGGCCCGCCGCTGAGTCCGATTCCGCCTCAGCACATGACGCTGAAGGCGGGTTGCGCCGCGCTCGACGCGGGCACGATCCTGCCCAACATTAATGATGGATTCGTCGGCACCGGCCCCGACCTGGGCGCTTACGAGCTCGGCCAGACATTGCCCGCCTACGGACCGCGCACGACGCCCCCGCTGCTTCCACCGACGCCGCCGACCGGACTCCGAGTCGTTCGCTGAATCGCGGCGGGAGTACGATAGGAAGCATGTGGGGCCTGATTGCGATGGCCGGGGCGTCGCTCCTCGCCGCATCGTTCGCGTTCGCAGGCCAGACGTCCCCCGAAACTCCGGCGTGGCGCGTTGAGCTCCGCTCGAGCGGAGGATTCAGCGGACGCGGAGCGGGCGGTGTGGTTGTTCAAGCGGATGGAACCGTGTCGTTGATCCGGTTCGGCGTTGTCGGCGGCCAGAAGGACTGGGAGACCCTTTGCTCGGTGAGTTTGCCTGAGAAGATCAAGCCAGTCGCGGACGCCCTCCGCGCCTTGCAGAACGAAAGTTGGCGCGCTCGCTACACTCCGCCGGACAACCCGAGCGGCTGCTGCGATCTGCTCCAATGGGAACTCGAGGTGTCGCGAACGAAAGCCGGGCAGCTGCCCGCGACTCAACGGACGTCATGGGTCGGCGACGATGCTGCTCTGCCAGAGAATCTGGCGCGTCTGCGTGGCGCGCTCATGGACGTCTGGAAGGCCGCCAAGCCGTCGTGTGCGCCGGTTCGTTAGGAGGGCGATTCTCATTGACGGATGTCGCGGCGTGTGAGCGCGAACGCCACGAATGCGTCGCCTGATTTGGTGCCCAGCTTTCCGCCGCCGCCGGCCGCGATCACGACGAACTGCCGCCCGTCTACTGAATACGTGCTCGGTGTCGCATAGCCGCCGAATGGCAGCTTCCGTTCCCAGAGCAGCTTGCCAGTTACGCTGTCGAACGCGCGTACCTTCTCGTCCATCGTCGCGCCGATGAAGACCAGCCCGCCGGCCGTGACGATGCTTCCACCGAGATTGGGCGTCCCGGTTGGCGGGATCCCGCGAGCGGAGAGCTCTGGAAATTCTCCCAGGGGGACTTGCCATTTCGTCTCGCCGCGATTCAGGTCAATCGCCGTCAGCGTGCCCCACGGCGGCTTGACGCCCGGGTAGCCCTCGTGATCGGTCAGTCGCAGGAACCCCGTGTCACGGTAAGGCGCTCGGCTGTCCGATGTCGGCTGAAGCGTGAGTACCCTGGGAAGGTTGTTCGCGTTGACGTAGAGAATGGCGGTCGTCGGATCGAACGACGCGCCCGACCAGTTGCCCCCGCCGATCGTCCCCGGGCTGTAAACCGTCCCTTGCAGAGTCGGCGGCGTGTAGATCGCACCGAGCCGTACATCTTTCAGTTTGGCCCGCACCGACTCGCGCGCCTCGCTCGAGAGGTTCGTGATGTCGTCTGCACTGAAACCCTGACGGGCAAATGGAGGAGGCCTCGCAGGCACGGGCTGGGTCTCGGCGGCTCGCTCGCCTGGCAGATCGGATCCGGGTACTCCGCGCTCGACGATCTCGAAAAGCGGGGTGCCCGTCACGCGGTCCAGCAGAAACACGAACCCTTGCTTGGTTATTTGCGCGGCGGCGGCGACCGTCCTGCCGTCCCGGCGGACCGCGACCAGCACGGGCGGGTACGGCAGGTCGTAGTCCCACAGGTCATGATGGACGATTTGATAGTGCCAGACCCGGCGGCCGGTTCGTGCATCGAGCGCGACCACGGAATTGGCGAACAGATTGTCGCCAGGCCGGTCGCCCCCGTAGAAATCGAATCCAGCGGAACCCAGGCCGGCCAAGACCAGACCGCGCCCGACGTCGATCGTCACGCCGCTCCACGCGTTTACGCCGGCGCGAGATTCCCGCGAATACCTCGCCCAGCTCTGGTGACCGGGCTCGGGAGCACGTGGAATCGTCTGAAAGCGCCACACTTCGACTCCGGTGCGAACGTTGAAGGCGCGGATGTCTCCCGGTCCACCGACGTAGCCCTCGTCGAGAGAGAACCCGAGAATGACGATGTCCTCGAAAACCGCCGGCGCAGCGGTGACGCCGTAGACGAGATTGCGCAGGTCGCGGTCAACTCCCTCGCGCAGATCGACGACGCCATCCCTGCCGAAGCGCCGATCCAGCCTGCCGGTCTGCGCGTCGACCGAATAGAGCGACCCTTCCGGTGTGGCGACGAGGATGCGCTTTGCGCCAGCCCGCGCGTTCTCCGACCAGTACGCCACGCCGCGGTTGTAGAGAGACGGGTGTTTCCATCCGCGCTTCGGATCGAAGCGCCACAGCTCGCGCCCCGTCGCCGCGTCCACCGCGATGACTTGCGTGTCCGGGGACGTGAGGTACATCACGCCGTCGACGACAATCGGCGTGCACTGAATCGCTGAGTTCTTGACCTCGGGATTGAGCCCACCACTACGAAACGTCCAGACCGCTTCGAGATCGTCGACGTTCTCTCGGGTAACCTGCGCGAGCGGAGAATAGCGCATGGCGCCCTTGTCGTTCCCGACGTTGGGCCAATCGACATGGACGGGTGACGCCGGCTGAGACACGAGAAGAAGAGGCAGCAGGAGACTCAGCCTTCGCACGCGGCCTCACCGGCGGGGCAGATCCAGGGCCGGATTGCGGTCGAAGAAATCGAACGGGCGCAGCTCGAACGTGTGCCAGAGCACGGGCATCACGGGCCAGTCCTCCGCACGCACCATATGGTGCATCCCGATCGTGTACCAGAGGACGAGATCGGTCTTCTCGATGCTGCGATTCGCCTTCGTCCAGGCCGGCAAGCCGTGCCCGGCCGTGCTGAGCGTCGGGTAGTCGCCGGCGGCATACCGCTCCTCGTGTCGGAACGGCGTGACCCACAGGTGGTGATCGATGAAGCCCGCTCTGCGGCGTGGATAATCGTCCGGCGTCAGCAGCGTGGTCGCCGTCATTCCCGGCGCGAGCTGGTAGCTCGTGGGGTAGCCGACGTGGTTCGTGCGGGAGGTGCTCAGCACGCGCCAGAACGCCGGCTTTTCCATGTCCATATGCATCATCGCCTCGCGCTCAGTTCGTGCGATCGACGGCTCACGTGTCCAGATACTGCGGCGGGGACTCTCCGGCGGAAGCGTCTTCGTGAGTAGCCGGTCGGCGACGAAACTGTTGACCGGGCCGTCGACGTCCAGGTCAAGCCGGAAGTTGAAGTAGTGATCGTGATTGACGGCGATGACGTTCTGATCGACGAAGCGGCCGTAGGCGTCGGGCGCTTCCTCCGCCGCGCCCCCGTTGCCGTTCGTGGTGCGTCGCGCGCCCGCCGTCGCCACCGGCGTCGATTTCACCTCGGCGATGCCCGTGGCGCCAACGGCAACGCGGATGGAGCCGTCCTGCTGAAAGGTCCAGTCGAAGATGTAGTCGTAATTGCCGATGACCGCTGCGCTGCGCACGATCAGGTCGCGCTTGCGCCGGCTCTCGGGCTCATCGGAGAAATGCCGCCAGGCCATGTCGCCGGCCTCGCGCTCGAACAGGCAGATGACGCTGGGGACCGGTCGGGGCCGTCCCTCGTCGGTCGAGACCAGCCCGTCGAAATAGACCGCGTTATCGGGACAATCCAGACCGCGTAAGAGCGGCTTGGATAATCCGCCGGCGTTGAATTCGCCGGCATCGAGGAAGTTGCGCCGGTACCAGTCGAAGGCCGGGTCCATGTACGGCACGAAGATTTCCGACAAGTGTCCCTCGTAGAGCACGGGACGCCGCCGCTCTGCGTCACCGTACGTCACGGTGGAGATGATCGTGCCGACGCGCTGATCCGACCGGACGTGGAAGCGCCATTTCTGCCACTCCACGACGTGCCCGTCGACCTGGAAGCCGGGACCGAGCGGCTGATCGACCCGCATCGGGCTGGGCACGTCGCGAGCCTTGCCGATCGACGCCGGGTCGTAATCCGCGACCGCCTTGGTAACCGGTATCACACCCTCGTCGACAATGCGCAACACGCGTTTGGCATTGATGTCGACGACTGCGGTCAGTCCGGAGATCTGGCGAGGGTACGTGTTGCGGACGCCGCGCATGTCCGAGCACTGGACGTGGGCGATGCGCCGGCCGCGCTGCTCATCGGTGTCGAAGTACCCCGGAGGCAGGCCCGAGCAGCGGAGGAATGTGAAGTCGGTGACTCCCCTCTTCTTCATCGCGGCAATGAAGTCGGGGTGCGCCTTGACCTCTTTTTCCAGCGCCCTGAACTCCTGATCGAGCCAGCTGGGTTGAACGTCGACGAGCTTGGTCCACGAAACGAGCTTCCGTTGCTTTAGATCGACAACGGCTTCGTACGCGTCGGCCGCCTGCCGCACGACAGCGAAGGCTTCACGCGGAGACTCCTTGCCCTTCGACCAGCCCCACACGACCTCTTTGCCCGGCTCGCGCAATTTGACGATCGAAAAGCGCGTCTCACCATTCAGGTGCCCGGCGGTCTGCAGGACCTCCAGGACCGTCCAGTGTTCCTGAAAGTTGAGCGGGTCGAGCGGGTGCTCGACTTTCTGTGCCGCGACCGGCGCGGCGGCCAGCCACAAACCGAACGAAAGGCGGACGACGAGGTTGACGCGTCGGAACATGGTGGAAGGAGTCGCATGGTGCATGGCAGCGCCTCTGAGCTGAGTTTGGGTATCGGGCTGTTCGGAATCGGCACATGCTACACGCTGCAACGTCTCAGTTCACGCGAATTCCGTCGCCCCGCCCAGAGTCACTTCGCTGTGTTCAGCTCTTTATAGAGGATGACCGCGTCGTGCGGAGTGACTCCGTTCGTGTCGAACGCATATCGAGGGATCGTGCCGGCGTGCGTCCATCCCATCTGTCTATACAGGCGTTCGGCAGCTTCTCCGCGCTTCGCGTCCAAGGTCAGAAGACCGAACCCGGCGCGCCGCGCTTCGGTTTCGATGGCTTGCATCAATTGAGTGCCGAGGCCGCCGCGGCGCTTCCGGCGATGGACCAGCAACTTCACGATTTCCCCACGGTGCGGCTGATTGGGTGCCCACGCCGGGTGGAGTTGGACCGTGCCGACTAGGCCATCCGTGTCCCGAGCGACGAGAAAAATCGACCGTGCGTGCGATGACGTCAGAGTGTTCTGCCACCAGTCGCGGGCGCGATCGAGCGTGAGCGGCGCGAGAAAACTCACGGCCGCGCCAGACTCGACGGCGTCGACGAGGAGTTCGGCGAGAGCATCGAGATCGGCGTCAGAGACCGGCGGAGTCAGTCGCTCGATCATGGGCGTTAACGATGACACGAGCGGCGTGACGATACCAAGTCGCGTTGTGAAGACGCGATCTGGATCGCACGCAACGATGCCGGTGCAGCGGAAACGGGAAGATGCTGGAATCAGCGCGGCGAGCGAAGCGAGCCGTGGCAGGCGCTGGGGGTGGGGCCCCAGCGCAAACAAAAAATGGAGGCGGCGGGAGTCGAACCCTTTTTGAGCGCATTCTTGCAAATTGGTGATGGCGCGCGACTTTTGGATTAAAGGATTGGAGTCCAGCGACTTGCACCGAGCTGTGCTCTCCACTCGCCTCCTCTGGAATCCTCACGGATCGTCCCCAGTAGTGGAGACATTGTGGAGACGGGGTTGGGTCGATCGCAGCATTAAGCGGCCGCTCGAACGATCACAAACGGGCGACGATCTCGATTAGGAGCGCCGAATATCGTCTTGGCGAAACGTGACAGGCGTCCGCAGGAGTCCGCAGAAGCCCGCGAGTCACTGCGTGCGAGACTTCACCAGCAGAAACACAATTGTAGCGAGCAGCGCAGCCAAACCGAGCGGCGAGTATTTGTTGAGGAGTTCGAGAAGCGCGACGAGTTCAGCCATTGAGGGTTACGGCTTTGCGAGTGTGAAGACGAGATGGAACAGCGCCGCGACCGCGCACCAAATTGACAGCTTTCAGCGTCTCGGCGGCGACGAGGCGAACAGGAGGGAGAGGGTATCCATTGGGAGTGTCAGCGTCGCCCCACGGGTGTACCGTCAGTCGAGACGCCCGCGAAAGCGTTCCCGATGATCCGGTAGGTGACTGGATAGAGCGCCGCGTAGAACGCCGCGACGGTTGGAAACACGTTGCCGGCCGGATAGAAGTTCCCGTTGAGTGATTGCGCCGCGCCCGCCAGGACGTTACCCGTCACAACCGAATCCGGCACCAGCGCCCCGCCGCAGGTCTCGCAGTTGGCGAAGCTCGGAGACTCGGCGTAAAGCCCGTAGGTGTTTCGGTTAGTCGCCGACGCCTGGATCGCATTGATTGCGAGGTTATTCGTGAACCGGAATCCCCGAGTCGGGCCTGCTGGCGTAAGCGTCCCATCCGCGAGCTTGACGCTCCCCCGCTCGATGCTCCCGAGGATATTCGCGGAATGGATGATCGTGTTGTGATCGATCACCACGTTGCGCGGCGAGTGGCTCATTTGGAGGAACTTCTTGCCCGACAGCACCCACAGGTTGTCCTGAATGAGAAAGGTGTTCCCCTGCCGGGACACGAAATTAAAATCCTGCCCGCCGATCTGCATGCCCGCAACCACGTCGCGGATTTCATTCTTCACGAACGTCACGCGCTCGACTACAGCCGTCGGGAACGTTGTGCCTGATGCCCGCGTGGTGAACAAGACTCCGTAGCCGGTCTGGCCGTCAATCCAGCTTCCGGTCAGGCGGTTTCGCAGGATGCGGACGTTTCGCGCCGCCTTCAGCTCGATCAGGTTCTTGACCTGCATCGCTCGCTTGCGTCCATCGGGGCCGATGGCGCCGCGCGCGTACGCCTTCCACGCCGGGCGCTTGAAAAGGTCGTTGGCCTCGATGAGCACGTCGGTCGCGATGATGGTGGACGGGACCGGGGACGCCCCGCCGAACATGACGTTCTCGCTGCCGGCCTCGAGCCAGTTGTTGATGATGCGAACCGGGCCGGGGCTGTTCCAGCCGCCGATGGCCTGCGAGTCCTGCTCCGCCTTCCAGATGCCGACGAGCGCGGACTCCTTGACGGTGATGTCCGCCGCGTTCGCCTCCAGGCCGCGCTTGACTTTGCCCGTGTCCTCGCCATCGACAACCACGCGGTCGAGCGTGAGGCGCGAGAAGCCGTAGATGGAGCGGATGACGACATCGTGGCTGTTGGGCACGAACTCGATACCGCTCAGATACACGTCGTTCGCTTTGATGTCGATGCGGCCCCGGAACTTCGGCATGGTGACCGTGGGTTTCCACGTCCCATCGGGCAGGAGCTTCCCCTGCACGCGGCCGGGCGGCATATCACGGCCGATCAGCTTGACCGAGCGCGTGATCGTGAGAATCGCAGTTGGCGACAGCGCGATGTCAGCGGTCAGCCGGATCGTGTCGGCGGTCAAATCCGCGAGCGCGGTCTTCAGTTCAGCGAGCGTCGAAACCGAGGCGGCGCAGTCCGTACACAGCGTCGGCGGTGGTGGGGGAGGCGGCGGAGGCGGCGAAGCGGCCGAACTCCCCAGGACGATCGTCAGCGTCGGGCCATTCGCTCCCGATTCCTCCGAGTAGAACTGCCGCCACGAATCCCGCGAGGAACCGCCCGCGTCCATGATGACGAACCGGGCGTAGCGCGATGACGTGGAATACGTCCCTTTGACCACGTTGCGCACCATCGCCGTGACGTCGAAGGTCACGCGCGATCCCGGCGTTGCGGTTACGGTGGCCTGCCCCACGCGCTCCGCGAGAGTCCCTCCGGGCATCGTCCACCGAGTTGCGCTCTGGCGGTTATTCCACGTTGCGACGGTTTCGGTGTAGGACTCGGTCTCGCGATAGGCACTGAGGGTCCGGGTGGCGGCGTTGCCCCCGTAGACCGTCATCGTCAGGGTGGCGGAGGTGACCGTCGCCCCCATCGGAATCGTCGTGTGTGTGTCGAACTTCAGGAGGACGCGACGTTTGTACTCGGCGTCGTCGCTGGCTCTGGTCTCGAGGACCGAGCCTGAACTCAGGTTCTTGTTCGCATAGCTCCCACCTCGAAGGGTTGTATCAGCTGCATCTCTCAGCGTCAGCGTCTGGGCCCCTGCGGTTGACGCCAGCCC
>DATAEE010000310.1:0-2715 GCA_036258175.1 Vicinamibacterales bacterium | reverse complement strand
GCCGGAGTTCAAGGCGCGCGACTTCCTCGAGCTGGCCGCCCGCGAGCGGATGTCCTACACCATTCTCGTGCCCGCGATGTACAACCTGTGCCTTCTGCAGCCGGACTTCGACCGGTTCGACTTGTCCGGCTGGCGGGTCGGCGGTTATGGCGGCGCGCCCATGCCTGAAGCGACCATCGCCACGCTCGCGAAGAAACTGCCGCAGTTGGGCCTGCACAATGCCTACGGCTCCACGGAGACCACCTCGCCGTCAACCCTCATGCCGGCCGGCCGCACGGTCGAGCGCCCCGACAGCGTCGGATCGACCGTGCCGTGCGGCGAGATCATCGTCGTTGACGCAGATGGAAGGCAGCTCCCTCCCGGCGAGACCGGCGAGCTGTGGATCCGCGGGCCCATGGTGGTTCCCGGCTATTGGGACGACCCGGAAGCCACGCGCCAGTCCTTCACCGAGGGCTATTGGCGGTCCGGCGACCTCGGGTCCATCGACCGGCACGGGTTCGTGCGCGTCTTCGACCGGCTGAAAGACATGATCAACCGCGGCGGCTACAAGGTGTACAGCGTGGAAGTGGAGAACGTGCTCAGCCATCATCCCGCCGTCCTTGAAAGCGCCGTCGTCGGCAAGCCCTGCCCCGTGCTCGGCGAGCGCGTGCATGCCTTCGTGACGCTGAAGCAGGCCGCGTCGGCAGACGACCTGAAGCGCTACTGCGCGGAGCGCCTGGCCGATTACAAAGTCCCTGAAAGCTTCACGCTGCTCGATCGCCCGCTGCCCCGCAACGCCAACGGCAAGCTACTGAAACGCGATTTGCGCGCTGCTGTCCCCGCCGCGTGAGGACGAAGGCGGCCGAGCGCCGGCCGCCATCGGCGGTTCAAGATGGCCAGGGCAGTTCGATCGGCCGCCCGTCCGGGAAAAACACTGCAACTGCCATCGCCACATACCGGCGCGAGTGCGGGCACTCGCCGAGGCCCTGGCCGAACACCACGGACCTGGACAAAGCGGTCTTCCCTGACCCATTGCAAGGATTGGTAGGTCGTGGCGCGTTCGAACCGCAGTGCTGCTTGGCGTGTGGGCGGCGCTCGAGTCGCTCAAGTGTCGTAGTTCGTACATCGTCGCTCGAAGAGCACGTCGGACGTCTCAATTATGAGCGACGAGCCACGACGACGTGGTCATCCTCGATTGGAAAAGCGGCGAGCTCGTGCCAGTTCTTCGGATCGTCGGTGTCCGCTCCGATCACGTGGACAGCCGCCGCCTCAAACGAGAGTCGAAGGTCGGGTAGCCGGGCGATGATTTCGCGCTTCCGGGTGTCTGGAAACGAGCCGTAGACCAGACTCAGATGAGGCAAGTACCCGCCGGGCGCCTGACCGAACACCGGCCTGGCCTGTGAATTTGCCCCCATGACCGACGGCGTTTCCTTCACGCGCATGAACACGCACTGAAAGTGTTCCTGCCCGTAGGCCGGCTCGGTGAGCTCGATTTCAAACCGGCGAAGTTTCCCGGCGAGAGCTTCGCTTCGCCGGAGAATCTCCGGTTCGGATCCCTCCAGGTTTCCGAGCAGCGTGACATGAGGCTCGAATGGCGAAGCGCCGAGCTCACGCGCGAACCTGTCGACGACTTCAGCCAAGACGTCGAACGCCGGTCCGGTCGGCTTGAACCACAAGGAATGATTGGCGCCCCTCATGACTAGCCCTGGCGCTTCTCGAGTCTGGTCCTCAGCGCACGTATCAGGTTTTCAGGCGTTCCGATGTCGATGGCCGTCTCGTCAGGGAACGTCGCGGCGTGAACGCGCAGGCCTTTCTCGATGGCCGCGCGGATGACCGCGCCAACGGGCAGATCGCCTTGGGGATCGATACCGCGGAACGCAAGCGGGTTCCGAGCATGGGTCGCGCGCTCGCGTTCGACACAGCCGCGCATGAACCGGCTGAAAGCCGGCGACCACACGGCACAGATCCATGCGAAACGCAAGGACGACGACTGAGGCTTGAGATCGATGGAACGGACACGTCCTTGTTCGTCAATGTCGTGCATGTCCCAATGGCGGACGTCATCTGGCGGAAAGCAGCCAAGGGCGATGTCCGCACCGCTGCCACGCTGATGCTGGAGCAGGCGCACGAACACGTCGTCGGGACCGAAGAGGATATCGGGAAAGCCGAAGGCGACGGTCTGGGCGGAGATGAAAGGGTACGCTCTGTCGACCGTATCGGGGGGACCGATCGAACCGTCGATGACCACGTAGGCGATGTTCAGGCCGACGGTGCGGCCGTCGCCGAAGTACGCCGGGATGTCCCACTTCCCGTCGCGCAGGATCACGAAGACCCGATTGATCCCTGCCCGGCGGAACTTGTCGAGCAGGTGCGCGCAAGCCACCTCGGGCCGAAGATCGCCATGTTCATCCGCACGAAACCCGACGGGGTACAACTCCTTGCTGCAGGGAAGCGGCGCGATGCGCTTGCCGCGGCCGGCTGCCGGTATTACTCCAACGATGTCATCCGTGGTTTTCAGGTCGGCGGATCCTAACCCTGATCTGGGAAAAAAGAGGGGACGCAGAGCTTGGTCCGTTCCCTCCGTGCTCTCCGTTTCCGCATAGAATCAAATGGTACATCGCTCGGTCGTGGTGGATTCGAACCACCGACCAACGGATTAAAAGCTGGAGTAGTTCCCTCTAACTCGTTGTTTAAGCGGTCCCTCCCTCACTCGCCAAACGTCGCCAACGCCCGCCT
>DATAEE010000309.1:0-6863 GCA_036258175.1 Vicinamibacterales bacterium | reverse complement strand
ACGTGGATCCCGTTGTCGTCGTATCGGCGCTCAATCGAATGATCGATGACGCGAGCGCCGGTCGAACGGTCTTCTACGACATCTACACCGACGCCCAGAAGCAGGCGGAACCGTCCCGGAAGAACACGGGCTTGTTTTTCTTCCGGGGCAGGCCCGGCGCTCCGTTTGCTGTTATTGCGCCGGGCGGGGGGTTTTCCTATGTCGCGTCTGTGCACGAGGGCTTCCCCTACGCCGTCGAGATCAGCAACAGGGGATACAACGCATTCGTCCTGAAGTACCGCGCCGGACACGGCGGCACAATACCCACAGAGGACCTGGCGGTAGCGCTTTCGTACATCTTCAGGAACGCGAGCTCTGTTGGCGTCACGACGTCCGGCTATTCGTTGTGGGGCAGTTCCGCGGGCGCGCGGATGGCCGCGGCGATCGGTTCCCATGGCACCGCACGGTTTGGCGGTGCGGATCTGCCGAAGCCGTCGGCCCTCGTCCTCCAGTACACCGGTCATTCCGATCTCGCTTCAACGGAACCTCCGACGTTCGTTGCCGTTGGCGACGCCGATGGCATCGCACCTCCCCCCATAATGGAAAGGCGGGTGGCGGCGTTGCGAAGAGCGGGAACCGAAGTGGAGTATCACAAGTATCCCGGCGTTGGTCATGGCTTCGGCCTCGGTGGGGGTACGAGCGCCGAAGGATGGATCGCGGACGCTGTTCGCTTCTGGGCGAAGCAGATCCAACGACAGCCGGTCCACGCGGACGCGACAGCTGGCATCGGAGGGCAGAGATGAAGCTCACGGCGATGATGATGACCGTCGCTCTGCTCACCTCGGTGTCAACGAACGCTCAGACGCTGGTCATCACCCGCGGCGGCTCTCGCGCCGCCAGCCCAGCACTGGCGGAGAATTTCACGGGTGGCGTTCGTGTCGAGGCGCTGTTCGAGGCGCTCGACCCCTCACACGCAAGTGGCGCGTCCGTCGCGTTCGAGCCAGGTGCGCGCACGACGTGGCACTCGCATCCCAGGGGCCAGATCCTGATCGTCACAGCGGGCACCGGCCGCGTCCAGCGATGGGGTGACCCCATCGAAGAGATTCGACAGGGAGACGTCGTGAGGATTCCGGCCGGCGAAAAGCACTGGCATGGGGCTGCGCCGCGGGCGTCCATGACGCACATCGCAATCACCGAGCACCGCGATGGCACGCGAGTGCAGTGGATGGAAAGGGTCAGCGACGAGCAGTACAACGCTGCTCCGCCGCAGCCTCAACCCTCGAGCCAGCAGCAGGGCGCCGTCCGCGCGTCGGGAGCACTGCAGCAAAAGATCGCGCCCGGCCTTGCAATGCTCACCGACGACGTGCTGTTCGGCGATGTGTGGAGGCGACCCGAGTTGTCGCCGAGTGACCGCAGCCTGGTGACCATCTCGGTCCTGATCGCGACTGGAAAGCCGGCGCAGCTCACAGGCCACCTGGGCCGAGCGCTCGACAACGGTGTACAGCCAAGCGAGGCCTCCGGCCTCCTGGCGCACCTGGCGATCTATTGCGGCTGGCCGAGCGCGGTCTCGGCGCTCGAAATCTACGATCAGGTGTACACCGCGCGAAAGGTCGACACCGCAGCACTGCGCGGCGTGGGTCCACGCCACCCAGCTTCCGCCTCAGGCGCGGCACGAGCCAAAGCGGTGAGCGATCAATTGGGGGCCGTCGCGCCGAAGTTCGTGCAGCTCACCAACGACGTGGTGTTCGACGACCTGTGGCGACGGTCCGATCTCAGCCTGCGGGATCGGAGCCTCGTCACCATCGCCGCACTCGCCGCGATGGGTGACGACGACCAGCTCGATGTCTACCTGCGCCGCGCGGTCGAGAGCGGTCTGACCCGCATGCAGATCACCGAGGCTCTGACTCATCTAGGCTTCTACGCCGGCTGGGCCAAGGCGACCAACGCGATGACGGCGGTGACGAGGACACTCGGCAAATAGCGGTGAAACCCTTATGCGAGCAACTGTAATGTACGGCGCGCACGATGTGCGTGTCGAGACCGTACCCGACGCCAGGCTGATCGAGCCAACAGACGCCCTGGTTCGCGTCACGCGTGCGTGCATCTGCGGCAGCGATCTGTGGCCCTACAACTCGATGGCGCCCAGTGGGATCGGCAACCGAATGGGCCACGAGTTCATCGGTCTCGTCGAGGACGTCGGCTCCGCAGTCCGAACGGTCAGGAAGGGCGATCTGGTGGTCGCTCCATTCGCGTGGTCCGACGGCACCTGCGAGTTCTGCCAACAAGGATTGCAGACGTCCTGCATCCACGGCGGGTGGTGGGGCGGCACCGAGCTGGATGGCGGTCAGGGCGAAGCCGTACGCGTCCCCCTGGCAGATGGGACGCTGGTCGCGCTTCCCGTGGGAGCGGATCACGCGCTGATGCCATCGCTGCTGACGCTCTCTGACGTCATGGGAACAGGCCACCACGCCGCGCGAGCCGCCAGAGTACGTCCAGGCAAGATCGTGGCTGTGGTCGGGGACGGCGCCGTTGGCCTGTGCGGCGTGATCGCCGCCCGCCGGCTCGGCGCCGAGCGGATCATCATGCTCGGTCGCCACGCCGACCGGATCGCACTCGCACGCTCGTTCGGCGCGACCGACGTCGTCAGCGACCGCGGCGATCGAGCGCGTCCGCGAGCTCACCGGTGGACTCGGCGCGCACTCCGTCCTCGAGTGTGCGATCCCGAACGCGCAACCGACCTTCTACGACAACATCACCATCGCCGGCGGACCGGCACCGGTGCGCGCATACATGGAGGACCTGCTGCCAGACGTGCTCGAAGGCAGGATCGAGCCAGGCCGCGTGTTCGATCGTGTCACCAAAGTTGACGGTGTCCCGGATGGATACCGCGCGATGAACGAGCGTGAGTCGATCAAAGTAATGATCGAGTTCTGAGACGAGCGGATTTACGGGGGCAGTTGCCGGATTGCACCAGGCTCCATGCATCATTCCGTGTATGAGCAGGAGCGGCGTTGGATGCCGGCTCCCCAGCGGATGTTTGGAGATAACCTGCAGTTTCATGGTTTCCTCGTGAGGCCGACCCTGCCGCGCGAGACGCGTCAGCCAGGCGATGGAACCGGTCGTCCCGCTGCGCGGAATGGAGCTGTGAGGGCGAGCGCGCCCCAGATGAGGGCGAGGCCAAGGTATTCCGTCAGCTCGAACGGCCCAATGGCGCCAACGGTCCAGTCATACGTCATCGCTGAAACGAATGCGATGGTGTTGCCAACCAGCAACGCCCACCATGACCAGCCGTCACCACGGCGGAAGGCGGTGGCAGCGACGGCAATCGCCAGCAAGCCGAACGCCACGACATAGGCACCGTACACCCGGAAGAGGACTCGCATGAAAGCAGCTGCCACCGGAGACGTGGCCATCAGTTCTTGCCATGAGCGGCCGGTGAACCCCTCGTAACCGGCAGCCAAAATCGGCTTTAAGCCTGGTCCCAGCAGATAATCCGGTGCCAGGGCTGCCATCGCGCCCCACGCGAGCAGCCCCGCATCGGCGATCAGCATGACGAGCCAGGCGAAGCGGCGCGCTTGCTTCATTTGGGCAGTCCTCCAGTGAGTCTGAGAATCCACCGCATGCACGTGTGTCCGAGGTCGACGCCGTCGCCGTACATCATCGGGCAGGCACCACCAATCACGTTGATGTCGTGTTGACGACAGTACTCAACGGCCGCTGGCGAGACACTCGATGACCCTTTCTTCCCCATGGATTGGTGCATCCACACGCGGCGGACGCCGGCATCGCTGCAGTCGTGCACGATCCGCTCCGTGGTCTCAGGTCTCGTGACGATCACCACGCCGTCGACCCCGCCAGGGATCGATTGCAGATCGGGGTAACAGCGATCGCCTTCGAACGTCTGCATGTGCGGATTCACAGGGAAGACCTCGTGCCCGGTCTTCTTCAACCGGCGATAGATCAGATTGCCGGCCGGGTGGTTGCTGTGGTTGCGCGACACACCCGCAACCGCGATGCGCCTTTGCGCGAGGAAGTCGTGCACTTTCATTTCGAAGGTTGCTGTTTTCATGGCTTGTCCTCAAAGAAGACCAGCGCTAAGGGAGCTGCGGAGCTTCAGCCCTCATTGAGAAACTCCCGCGGCGTGCGCGTCGGCCTGACGGCGGCGAAGACGACGACGAAGACAACGGCGGCTTGCTTTAGTCGTCTGGTCACGGCAATCCTCACACAGGCTGCGTGGTCTCGCCGGCCGACACCAGAACCGGCTGCGGGATCACGGCGGATGGGTCCAGCCCCTGAAGGAAGGAAAACCACTTGTGTCCGACCGAGTGTGTCTTCAGCAGATTGAGCAGCGGCTCTGACACCTCGCCGTAGAACGTCATGAAGTGATCGTCGGCGTAGTCCTTAAACAGCTTGGTCCGGGCGTCGAGGATATTGCGGTTGTGCTCGATCAGTCCTTCCGGACTTGTATACGCCTCACGAACCTCGCATGCAGTCCCATCAAGGCTGAGGAACCAGTCGTAGCGCAGCGTGTGTGTGTCCTTCTCCTGAGTGATCCGGATCATCTCCGCCGCTTGTTTCTTGAAGCCCTCGAGGCACCCGGGGCGGACGGTCATGTGCGCGCTCAACTCTAAAGGGGCCATAAGTCCTCCTCTCACCGTTCGGTCGCACGAGCCTCGCCATGTCGTGGGCAGCGATCGGCACATGGGGTGCGCGCGGCTTCGGGTGATGTCTGTGTCTAACCGCTCCCTCGAATCGCCGAACAACCGGGAAATCTGCGGCCAGCCTGCAATCTTTGTTCTAGTGTTTAGTGACAGACGAGGCGGGAACGCGGCTGTAGACGTCAACATCAGGTTTACTGCGCGGTTCGCGACTGCGGAATAGTTCATGGCGAGCGCGAAATAGTCCCCGCTTCGCGGGCCTACGAATTCGCGAGCCCGGCTCGTTCACGGAAAACCCAGGTCAAACACCGTGATTTACGGAGACGCCCGATGCACATCGTTGTTGCGGGAAGTCGCGGCCGGAATCTAGTTCCAAGCGCGCTCCTTCGCAACCGCGCCTGCAGAGACGGTCAGCTACTGGTCGACGCTGCTGTCCGCATGCGAGCGATGGCTGCGCGACTTTGGGACGCGGGGGTTCGAGCTGCGAGTGTTACCGTTCCATAACACTGAGCTCGAACCCGGACGTTCCGGAGTGTTCGTCGCCGTCAGTCCGGCGGAACGCGCGCGATCAGCCCGCCGCCTGCACCTTCGCGAGGCTGCCGGCCACGTAGTCACCGGGCACCGTGCGCGCAGCGATGTTGAGCCGGTTCCAGCCGTTGATCGCCACGATCGCCAGGCTCAGGTGCACGAGCTCGTCCTCCGAGAACTGCTCCCGTACGCGCTCGTACACGTCGTCCGGGACATGAGCCTCGGAGACGAGCGTGAGCGCTTCGGTCCACTCCAGGGCGGCGCGGTCTCGCGCCGAGTAGTACGGCGTCTCGCGCCACGCGTCGAGGCCGTAGAGCCGCTGTTCGGTCTCGCCGATCGCGCGCGCATCCTTGCTGTGCATGTCCAGACAATAGGCGCAACCGTTGATTTGCGACGCGCGCATCCGGACGAGGTTGAGCAGTTTGTGATCGAAGCCCGCCTGACGGACCTGCCGTTCAAGGCCGAGTATGGCCTGCATAACGCCTGGGGTCACGTGCATGAGATCGATTCGAGCTTTCATGATGTCTTTCGCCTCCACCAATCAAGACGAATCAGAAATAATCTTGTGACACCGGCGCCGGGGCACCCGGTGTCACAGACGGCCTCCGTCATTCGTCTAAAGATCAGGAGGAGTGCAAGGCGACCTGAGCCATGGCAGCACCTGACTGGGACGAGGCCACGTTCGAGGCCCATCGACCGCTGCTGTTCTCGATTGCGTACAGAATGCTCGGCAGCGCCAGCGAAGCCGAGGATGTCACGCAGGACGCGTGGCTCCGAGCGCGTGAGGATGAGCACGCCGACGTCCGCTCCCCTCGCGCGTATCTCACGACCATCGTCACGCGGCTGTGCATCGATCATCTACGCAGCGCCGAGCGGACTCGCATGAAGTATCCAGGTCCATGGCTGCCCGAGCCGTTGGCAGAACCGAATCAGGAATCCGCCGAGCTGGCGTCGTCCCTGACGATGGCATTCCTCGTACTGCTGGAGCGGCTGGCGCCGACCGAGCGCGCGGTCTTTCTGCTGCGCGAGGTGTTCGAGCTCGACTTCGACGAGATCGCGAGGAGCGTTGGCAAGAGCGAGGCGAACACGCGGCAGATCCTCACGCGCGCGCGCGGCCGGCTCCGCGATTCGCGTCCGCGCTTCACCGTGTCGCGTCGGGAATCGGAGGAGATCGTGCGGCGCTTCCGGCACGCCTGCGGCACCGGCAACGTCGAGGAGCTGATGGCGGTGCTGCACGCCGACGCCGAGCTCGTCGCCGATGGCGGCGGCAAGGCGGCCGCGGCGACGCGTCCTGTGCTCGGCGCGGATCGCATCGCGAAGTTCGTGCTCGGCTATGCCGGCAAGGCGCACTGGTTGGAGTCGGACTTCCAGCTCGTCACGATCAACGGCGCGCCGGGTCTGCTCCTGCGTCATCCGCTCTCCGGCAACGGCACCTACTCGTTCGACATCGCCGACGGCCGCATTCGCGCGATCCACGTCGTGCGCAACCCCGACAAGCTGCGTGGGTTCCTCGAGCGCACGCATTGAGCTTCTCCTTGACAACTTAGGAGAGCGGCGTCCATACTCCTATCTCGCTTAGGAGAACCGATGGACGACTCGACGGGACTGTTGCCCGGCACGCTGGACCTTCTCATCCTTAAAGCCGTCTCGCTCGGCACGCTTCACGGTTACGGTGTGCTCCTCCGCATTCAGCAGATC
>DATAEE010000308.1:0-9348 GCA_036258175.1 Vicinamibacterales bacterium | reverse complement strand
ACCGGACATGCCGCGGCCATTCAAGATCTGGCTCTACCCCATCCCGGCCCTCGTGGCGCTCGTCGGCTGGATCTTCGTGTTCATCACATCCGACTGGCGCGTCATTCTCCTGGGACTAGGATCGCTCGCGCTCGGCGTCGTTTGTTTTCTTGGATGGTCGTGGCGCAGCGCAAGGTGGCCATTCGCGCCGGCTGAGGTTGCGCCGCAGCGACCGTGAGCACGCTGAAGCGTCGTGCCACACATAGCAAGAGGCATCGTCCCGCTCGTTACCGCGGCGTTCGTCTGCATCATCGCCGGCGCGGCCATGCGCTCGGGCCAGCAGCAGCGCGCGGCGCTGGAGGCGCGGTTCATAGGCCAGATGGCGTTCGCGATCAGCGACGGCTCGGTGACGATCGTCACGGACTTCCCCTATCAGATCGGATACGTCGATGCCCCGGCCTACTCGCCGAACGAGCTGAGCGGAGGACCCTCGACGCTCGCGCTCATCACGCATAAACATCTGGATCACTGGGAGCCGGCGTTCTTCGCGAAGACGAGCTGGAAAGTCGCGGGTCCGGACGACGTCATCTCAAGCGTGGCCGCCGACCGCGTCGTCGCGCTGAAGGGCGAGACGACGTGGGGACCCGTCCAGATCGAACCGCTCGAAACGCCGCACGCCCGCATCGGCCACTACTCCTACATCGTGACCTGGCAGGGCAAGCGCCTGTACTTCAGCGGCGATACGGACGACGGGCGCAGCGTCATCCTCGCGAAGAACCTCGACGCCGCGTTCGTGTCTCCGTGGTTGTATCGCATCGTGATGAGGGTCGGCAGGCGCATCGACGCGAAGCGCGTCGTGATCTACCACCACGAGGCTGGACAACAGATTCCGGAGTGCGATGCGGGATGTCTCGTTCCGAAGCAGGGCGACACGATTCCGATTCAGTGAACCGGCGGGGTTCCGACTCGTCACCGACTCGGCAGGCCCACGCGCGCGACGAGAGCGGCGAAACGCTGGTCTGAGCGGAGGCCGTCGAGCATCGGTTCCAGCTTGAGGTACGGCATGTAGTCCGATCGCTCGGCGTAGGCCTTGTCTAACCAGGCCAGGGCCTGATCGCGCTCATCCAGCCCCGCATAGATCAAAGCGACCGAGTAGGGTGACACATACCGCGTCGCTGAGAGGTACTTCAAGTCCTCGAGCATGGCGAGCGCTTCGGCCCGGTGGCCAGCCACCGCAAGGGTATGTCCCAGCTCGCCCTCGATCTCCGGGTCTCGCGGGAGCGCACCGAGTGCTGCTCGTAAAGCCGCGATTGCCTCGGGATGCATTCCCTTCTGCAAGTACGCCCAGGCGGCGGAGCGTTGGCCCTGCGGGAACGCTGGGTCCAGCTCGAGCGTCTTGCGAAACTGCTCGACGGCTTGATCGTACTGGCGCGCGTAGAGATAGTGCCAGCCGAGATGGGTGCCGACCACGACATTCAGCGGTTCCAGTTCGAGGGCGCGTTTGCTCTCGGCCAACGACTCCTCGGTCCGTCCGAGGGCAAGGAGACAGTGTGAGTACCAATGATGTGCGGCGGTGTAGTTCGGATCGAGCTCGAGAGCGCGCCGGAATTCTTTCTCACTCGCAGCCAAATCCCAGTCGTAGAGAAGATTGACTTCGGCGAGAGAGGCATGTGCTTCGGCCAGCGTGCCGTCGATCCGCAGCGCCTCGAGGGCGGCGGCTTTCGCTTCCGGCATGGCCTGACGAGGAGGCAGCCCGCCGACGACGGACGTAGCGCCCAGTAACCAATAGCAATCCGCAAGACCGCTGTAGGCGGACGCGTAGCCCGGATCGGCGGCAATGGCCTTCTGGAAATAGCGAAGCGCCTGCCTGAGGGCCGCTTCCGTCCTGCGATTCAAGAAGTAGCGTCCCCTCAGATAGTCCTCGTAAGCGTCGGCGCGCACGGGACGGTCGCGCGCGAGGCGCGCCTGCGCGTCCGGCGTCAGCGTGACCGCGATGGTGCGGGCGACCGCTTCGGCAACCTCGCTCTGCACGATCAGCACATCGCGGAGGTCGCGGTCATAGGTCTTGGCCCACACCTGACTCTGGTCGTCGACCTGGACGAGCTGAGCGGTGACGCGTACGCGGTCACCGGCCCGGCGGAGGCTGCCCTCCAGAACGTAGTCCGCTCCGAGCTCTCGGCGGAGTTGGCCGATGTCCCTGTCTGCCCGCTTGTATTTCCACGTGGAGCTTCGCGCGAGGACCCTCAACCGATTGGGTTCCAGCCGGCCGAGCTGCGTAATCATCTCCTCGGTCAGCCCGTCACTCAGATATTCCTGGTCCGCATCGCCGGAGAGGTTGTCGAAGGGAAGCACCGCGAGCGTCAACCTCCGGCCTGACTGGGTTGCCGGGCCCGGACGGGCGATCCAGTAAGCGACGAGGGCCACGGCGCAGATCGCGACGACGATCGCAGGCACGAGAAGGCGACGAGCGAAAGTCGACGGGCGCGCCACCGGGGACGGCAGGACCGGGGCCACGTCTGCGTCGGCTGGATGAGCCACTGGTGCCGTGCCCCGCGGCGCCACGGGAGCGATGAACCGATAACCGCGGCGCGCGAGGGTTTCCACGTAACGAGGGGCATCGGCCGAGTCGCCCAGCGCTTCCCGGAGCTTTCTCACCGCCGTGTTGAGGCTGTGGTCGAAGTCGACGTAGGTGTCCGCCGGCCAGAGCTTCTCCCGCACCTCCTCTCTGGTCACCACGTCGCCCGCGCGGTCCAGTAACAGGACCAGCAGCCGAAACGGCTGGTCCTGCAGCCTGATCTTCAGTCCCTGCCGGCGCAGTTCGCCAGACGCGACGTCGACCTCGAAGGACCCGAAGCAGAGGATTCGGCGTGGATCGGCCAACTGCGCCATCGCGTCCCTTGATCGCGGCCAGTCTAGCACCGGTGATCGAAGTCAGGCCTCGGAGCAACCCTCACGGCTGCCGCATCTTCGCCGGTTATCCACAGTTGATGTGCAGTTGCGCTGCCGTGCATTGAGCGCTTCCCTCTTCAGCCCCATGGTTAACGCCAGGAGGCAGAAGATGACGCGAAAACACATCGGCGTGGCGTTGCTCGCGGTGATCGGTTTCTCAGCGACGGTGCGGGCGGACGTGGTGACAGACTGGAACGTGATTACGGTGCAGGCAGCCGCGGCAGCTGGCCTCATCCCCCAGCGCCAGCAGCGGGTTGCTGCAATGGTCCACGTCGCGATTCACGATGCCGTGAACTCTGTCGCGCCGCACTACAAGCGTTACGCCGTGCGCGTGCCACGGGCCGCGCACGCTTCGATCGAGGCCGCGGCGGTCCAGGCGGCCTACGGCGTGCTGATTCGGCTGCTCCCGTCGCAGGCGGCCACGCTGGACGCGGCCCGGTCGGCGTCACTGTCGATGATCCCCGACGGGCCCGCCAAGGAAGCGGGCGTGGCGGTGGGAGAGGCCGTCGCCGGTCGGATCGTGTTCTTGCGCAGCACGGATGGGTCCGATGTGGATGGCACCTACACGTTCGGCAGCGGTCCCGGCGAGTACCAGGCGACGCCGCCGGCCTTCGCAAATCCCGCCGCTCCCGCTTTGCGCTTCGTCACGCCGTTCGTGCTCACGCGCGGCAGCCAGTTCCGCACGGAGGGTCCGCCCAGCCTGGACAGCGACGAGTGGGCCGAGGATTTCAACGAAACGAAGCGCCTCGGAAGCGTCGACAGCAGCGACCGCACGGAGGAGCAGACCACGATCGCGTTGTGCGGCGCCGAGCCGCCGCTGCCGATGTGGAATCGCGTGGCGCGCAGCGTGAGCGCCCAAAGGAATACCGGTCTCGTCGAGAACGCGCGGTTGTTCGCGCTGCTGAACCTGGCCATGATCGATGCCACCATCGGCTGCTGGGACAGCAAGTACACCTATCGATTCTGGCGGCCGGTGACAGCGATCCGCGCCGCTGACACCGACGACAACGACGCGACCGACGCTGACGCCGCCTGGACGCCTTTACGTCCTACCCCGCTCCATCCCGAGTACCCGTCGGCTCATTCCTGCGTCAGCAACGCCGCGGCCAGGGTCCTCACGAGTTTCTTTGGCAACGACATTCCGTTCAGCACGTCCACGTCGACTTGCCCGGCGGGCGTCGTCCGCAGCTACGACAGCTTTCAGGCGATGGCCGACGAGATCGGCGACTCCCGCATTTACATCGGGTTCCATTTTCGGAGTGCCGTCCGCCACGGTGCCCATCTCGGGCGGCAGGTCGGGCACTGGACGTTTCACCGGTTTCTGCGGCCGCTGCGAGACTGTCGGTGAAGAGCCGTCGGGCGCAAGAGCGCGCTTCACGGTCAGCGAGCGGCCGGTTGGTTCTGCGAAAATCGGAAAGAGAGCTAAGCTGACACACGATGCGCGGGTTGTCATCCGATATCCGGTACGCGCTTCGGACGGTCAGACATGGCGGCATTTCAACAGTGGTCGCCGTGCTGAGCCTCGCCGTTGGTGTGGGGGCAAACGCGGCGATCTTCAGCGTCGGTCACGCGATGCTTGCCCGGCCGCTGCCTTATGCCGGCGCGGATCGCCTGGTCATGCTTCGTTCGACAAATCCCTCGCACGGTGTGTTGTGGACGACGGCGGCGCCGGCGAACCTGCTCGACTGGCAGGCTCAGGCGAAGTCTTTCGAGGCCATCGCGGGCTATCGATGGTGGAGTGTCGATCTCACCGGAGGCGATCACAGCGAGCGACTGCGCGGACTCTTCATCACGCCGGAGTTCTTCAACGTTCTCGCCGTACCGTTGATGGGCAAAACGTTCGATGTCGAGGCATTCAATCCGGCCAATCCCCAGCGGCGCAGGCCCGAGATCATTATCGGGCGCGGTCTGTGGCAGCGCCGCTTCGGATCGGATGCACGTCTTCTCGGCAAAGTTGTTGACGTCAACATCATCAATCTGAGCCACGTTGGCGCGACACCGTCCTTTGTTGTCGGCGTGGCGTTGGCCAACGTGCATTTCCCGCCGCTCAGCGCCGATTTTAATCTGGGGGTCGCCGGTATCGAGGATTCCGTCGATTTCTGGATGCCTGAATTCCGCGATCCGACCAGGCGCGACAACGGCGATCTCGACGTCATCGCGCGATTGCGTCCGGGAGTGTCGCTCGAGCAAGCCCAGTCGGAGATGGATACGATTTCTCGCAATCTTGCCGTGGCCCATCCCGAAACGAACGACGGTCTCAGCGTTCGTGTCGTCCCGCTGCGCGATCACGTGTTGGGCCGCTCACGCCGAGTCCTGTTCTTGCTGTTCGCCTCCACGGGTCTGGTGCTGCTGGTCGCATGCGGAAACGTCGCGAACTTGCTTCTGGCTCGCGCCACAACGCGCCAGAAAGAAGTCGCCATCCGCGCGGCCCTGGGTGCTGCGAGGCTTCGAATCCTGCGACAGTTCCTGGCCGAGTCCGCCTTGATTGCGCTGCCGGCCGGCGCGATCGGAGTCGGCCTGGCGTATGGCAGCCTCGCTCTGTTGCGCCCCGTGATTCCTGCGAGCGTTCCTTTCGCGCAAGACGCGACGGTGGATCGCTCAGTTCTCCTGTTCACATTGATCGTGGCTTCACTGACGGCGTTGATCACGGGCATCATCCCCGCACTTCGAGTGTCGTCCGCAAACCCGGGCGATGCCATGAAGCTCGACGGACGAAGCGCCACGGCCGGACGCGGGCGGCAACGTCTTGTCGCCATTCTCGTCGCTTCGGAAGTGGCCATGACACTCATGCTGTTGATCGCAACAGGCCTTATGGTCAAGAGCGCGAATCACCTGTGGCAAATCGATCCAGGTTTCGATACGCAGAATTTGTTGACGATGACGATCTCGCTTCCGAATAACAAATTCGAATGGAGACACAATGTCGTGTTCTCACGACAGGTGATCGGTTCGATCGAAGCGATGCCGGAAGTACGTGATGCCGCGGTCATCCAGGGCGTGCCGATGCGCGCGGGAAGTTTTTTTACCTCCTTTAGCATTGAAGGAAGGCCGGACACGCCGGTGGACCGGCCTTCAGGGCGGATCCGAGTCGTCAGTCCGGGATACTTCGGCGTGATGAACATCCCAATCCTCTCCGGCCGCGATTATGACGAACACGACGAAGTGGGCGAAGTGGGAAGCCTTCCATCCGTCATCGTGAATCGCACACTGGCCGAGCGTTGTTGGCCGGGCCAGGATGCTGTTGGCAAACGAGTGCGGATGTCATGGAGGAGCAGCCCATCGCTGATCATCGGTGTTGTCGGCGATGTGCGATACACAGGACTCGATGCCGATGCCGGAAACGAGTTCTACCTTCCTGAAGGGTTGTATCCGCAAGCCGCGATCACGCTGCTGGTGCGAACCAATCGCGATCCCCTGGCGCTGTATCCCGATATGCACCGAAGAATTGTAAAAATCGACAACGACGCTCTCGTCTTTGATGTGAAACCGATGACCGAGCTCATTGCCGAGTCGCTGGCGCCACGCCGGTTCTCGACCATCTTGCTGTCGGCATTCGCAATCGTCGCCCTCATTCTTTCGCTCGCGGGTATTTACGCCGTTATCGCCCACTCGGTTGCGCAGCGCACGGTCGAGATCGGCATCCGCATCGCGATGGGCGCTTCACCGGCTCGCGTCACCGGTTTGATGCTTCGATACGGGCTCTTGCCGGTCATGTGCGGAATGGCTGTCGGATGGTCCGGCGCATTTGGGATTTCGCGATCTTTTTCAGCAATGCTGTTCGACGTCGAGCCGCTCGACCTTCCGACGTGGATCCTCGTTTCCGGCTCCATGCTGGCTGTGGCGTGCATCGCGAGCTACCTGCCTGCGCGTCGCGCCTGTAGCGTCGATCCGACCGTCGCGCTCCGGGCAGAATAGACTACCAGCACGGGCCTACGATCGATCGCAAGTTGATCTGACACGTCAAGAACTGTGGCGCGTCCCGGCTCGGACCCTATTTGCCGCGAGCCAATCGAGTGCCGCGAAGTGGATGAGATCCCACACACCCGCCAACTGCCAGTCGCGCAGGCGACGCCAGCACGTCATCCCCGACCCGCACCCGAGTTCTTGCGGGAGCATCTGCCAGGGAATGCCGCTGCGGAGGACGAAGAGAATGCCGGTGAGGCACGCGCGATCGGAGACCCGCGGCCGTCCGCCTTGTGACCGACGGGATGGAGTTGGCAAGAACGGTTTGACAAGATCCCATAACGGATCTGGAAGCAGCGCGGCGGCCATACTTCTTCTCGCTACCGCCACCAGGAGGATCAGATTTCGGAGGTTTACCTAGAAAGTCCTCCTACGCGGCGGGGATCATCGGAATTGCGCGCCCAAATAACTCTTCCGAGAGTGGGCCGCCGCCCATGCGGACTCAAGGAGTGTCGTGCGGAGCCAGTTGTTTCCCGTGCCTGTCCCCGCGCTCCGTCGCTTCCCGGCGCTCTCGTGATTGCCCGGGCAGATACGCGCCCACGAGGCGAGGTGGCCGGCGGTTGAGAACCGCGACATGTCCACTCCGATCTCTGACACCATCACTTCTGCCGAGCGCCGTCCCACGCCGACGATGGTTTGAAGCCGCAGGATCTCTGGTTCGAACGGCTTCGAGACCTCGAGGATTCGTGCATCGCATATCGCGACCAGCTCCGCCACCTGGTCCAGCTGCGTGAGCAGCTGCCCGAGGAGGAACGCATGGTGCGACGTGAAGCGGCCTCGCAAGGCTTCAGCCAGCTGCTTCACTTTCGGCGTGAGGCTGCCCTTCGCCAGTGTCGCGAGGCGCTCGGGATCGGTTTCTCCCGCGACGAGCGCGGTCAGCATGGCACGTCAGCATGGCACGGCCCGAGACGCCCAGCACGTCCGCGACGACGTTCGCGAGCTTGATGTTGGCCGTCTCCAGCAGCTTGTGCACGCGGTTCGTTGTCTTGACCCGATCCCGAACGAGGCTCTTCCGATGCCGCGTCAGATCGCGCAAGTCGCGGATGGCCGGCGGCGGGATGAAGCTCGCGCGAATGAGACCATGCGCGAGGAGATTCGCGATCCACTCGCAGTCCTTCACATCCGTCTTCCGGCCAGGCACGGCCTTGATGTGCTGCGCATTGGCCAACACCACGTCGAAGCTCCCCTCCAGCAGATTGAAGACGGGCCTCCAGTACACGCTCGTGGACTCCATCCCGACGTGCGTGCACGCCGCCTGCGACAGCCACTCGTGCAGGCGAAGCAACTCGGCGGTCGTCGTGCCGAACTGCCGAATCTCGGTCTTGACACGCCGGCCCTCGTGCAGCCGCAGACAGGCGACGACCGATTCTTTGTGAATGTCGATCCCGCAGCAGCGGGCGTGCATTACCTCCATCGACCACCTCCAGCTGCGAGGCGTGCCGGGGAGTGCTACAGCGTGAGAGTTTACCTGGCGTGCTCCTCCTCCCTCATCGGGTGAGGGCAACAATTCGGGGTGCCTGAGGCGCAGCACTCGGGTCCATTTTGTTCCGGGCTCGATCGCACCAGTAACCCTCGACCTTGGCCCAGTTCACCTCGCGCCGCTGAGGCTAACACTTTCATTCCCTCGCGGGTGGACCGCCGCCCATGAACATTTTGTTACACGCTCTTAGGGAAGTCGCGCCTTTCGCCTGCACGGGTGTCCACGTTTTCCGCCCGTGTCTAGTCGTTAGGGTTTCACTTAGGGTTTCAAGATCGCGTCCATCCGAGCGCTCAGCAAAGGATTTCCGAGCAGGCGGACGCACGTCGTCTTCGACGTCGCCACCGGCGAAGCTGCCCGGGCGGAGGTGAGGGTCGACGCCCGGATCGCAAGTGGTCACGTACCAGGACATCGCCACCGTCGCTCGCAAGTTCGGTGCTCCCTATGCCGCGGTGGTGTTCCGGCTACTTGGTCTAGGGACGATCACCGAAGCGGACACCAAGCATCTTCTCGACGACACGCGGCGAGTGGCGGCCGGACGCTTCGATGCCCTCTTCGGCGCCGAGCCGCAGGCCGGTCGTGCCCGGAGCGCTGGCAGCGGCGAGCCCTCAGAGGCGCTTGATCTGAAGGCGGAAGTCGTCCACCTGGCGGTCGAGGCTTACCGCCGGCAAGTCATTAAGAAGGATCGCCTCGGCTCCCTTGCCGAGCGACTGAGCCTCCCTGATCTGTCGGAAGCCAAACTCCTCGAACTCGCCGAAGCTGCCCGCTGAGGGCGGCTGCTGTTCGTGCGGTGCTGACGCACCGGCTGAAAAGGTGACACCGAACCCCCCTCGTCGAGTGGTGGGAAGCCGCCTTGCTAAAGCCAACCGCCGCTGAACCCCGCCCGCCGTAGCCCGGCGACAACCGTCGGGCAACGGCGCATGATGTTCCAGAGCAGACCGGTCCGGTGGTTTTCAATCATCAGCGCCACCGGTCCTTGA
>DATAEE010000307.1:0-2142 GCA_036258175.1 Vicinamibacterales bacterium | reverse complement strand
GATCGCGCGCACGCTCGCACGAGCCGGCGCGAACATCGCGCTGATCGCGAAGACCGCCGTGCCGGACCCGCGCCTGCCGGGCACGATTCACGAGGCGGCTGAGGAGCTGCGCGGGCTTGGCGCGGACGTCCTGCCGATCGTGGGCGACATCCGCGACGAAGACCGCGTGGCGCAGGCAGTCGCACAGACCGTCGAACGCTTCGGCGGGATCGATCTGTGCGTCAACAACGCGAGCGCGGTGAACCTGTCGGACATCGCGACCCTCCCGGTCAAGCGCTTCGACCTGCTGCAGTCGGTCAACGTCCGCGGGACCTTCGTCGTCACGCAGGCATGCCTGCCGCATCTGCGTCGCTCCGACCACGCGCACGTCCTCACGCTGTCGCCGCCGCTGAACTTCGACCCCTCCTGGTTCCGGCCGTCGGCGTACACGGTCTCCAAGTACGGGATGACGATCGTCACGCTCGGCGTCGCCGAGACCGAGCGCGAGCACGGTGTCGCCGGCAACTGCCTGTGGCCCCTGACGGCGATCGCGACCGCGGCCGTCAAGAACCTGCTCGGCGGGGACGCGGTGATCGCGCAGTCGCGAACGCCGCAGATCGTCGCCGACGCCGCCGGGATCGTCCTGCGCCGCGACCCGCGCGCGTACAGCGGCAACGCGGCGATCGTCGAGGACATCCTCGCGGAGCAGGGGATCACCGACCTGGCGCCCTACCAGGTCACACCGGGCCAGACCATCTTCAGGGGGGATTTCTTCGTCGACCCAGCCGGGCTCGGCCACGAACCGGCGAGTCTCGACCTGGCCGGAGGACGGCCATGAGGACCTACGACCCGCCCGTCAAGGACTACGCCTTCCTGCTGCGGCACGTCATCGATGCCGAGAAGGTGCTGGAGGAAGTCACCGGCGGCACCGTGGGCCTGGAGGATGCGATCGACGTGATCGAGGGCGCCGGTGCCGTCGTAGCCCCGATCGCTGCGCTCAACGCGATCGGCGACGAGATCGGAGCCAAGCTCATCGACGGTGAAGTCGTCACGCCTCCGGGCTTCAAGGACGCCTTCGCGTCGTACGCGGAGGGCGGCTGGATCGGGCTCTCGCTCCCCGAGTCGATCGGCGGTGCGGGCATGCCGCGCGTGCTCGGCGCCGCCGCCGACGAGTTCCTGCACGGCGCCAACCCCGCGTTCGCGATGGCGTGTGGGCTTGGGTCGTACGCGTCGTGGGTGTTCGCCCAAGTGGACGATCCGGAGCTCCGGTCCACATACGCGGCGCGACTGCTCTCGGGTGAATGGTCGGGCACGATGGACCTCTCCGAGCCGCAGGCCGGCACCGATCTCGCTGCTATCCGGACGATCGCGCGGCCGCAGGCCGACGGCACGTGGAAGGTCAGCGGCCAGAAGATCTTCATCAGCTGGGGCGACCATGACCTCACCGAGAACGTCGTCCATCTGGTGCTGGCGCGCACGCCCGACGCGCCGCCCGGCGTCGGCGGCCTGTCGTTGTTCGTCGTCCCCAAGTTCCTTCCGCTCGCCGACGGCACGCTCGGCGAGCGCAACGCGGTCAACTGCGTCTCGCTCGAACGCAAGCTCGGCCTGCGGGCCAGCCCGACGTGCGTGATGGACTACGACGGTGCCACCGGCTTTCTCGTCGGCGAGCAGCACCGCGGGCTGAGAGCGATGTTCATCATGATGAATGCCGCGCGCATGGCGAGCGGGATCCAAGGCCTGGGCGTGGCCGAGCTCGCGTTTCAGAAGGCCCGGGCCTACGCCGGCGAGCGCGTCCAGGGACGCGTGATCGGCCGAGAGCCCGGGACGCCCATCGCGGAGCACCCTGACGTTCGCCGCCTCTTGCTGTCGATGGCCAGCGCGCTGACGGCGATGCGCGCCCTCGCGGTGCAGACGGCGGCCTGGCTCGACCTGTCGGACCCGCTTGGGCAGATGTTCCTTCCCGTGCTCAAGGGCTGGCTGACTGAGACCGGTGTGGAGATCGCCTCCGACGCGATCCAGGTCCACGGCGGCACCGGGTACGTCGAGGAGACGGGGGTCGCACAGCAGCTGCGTGACGCCCGCATAATGCCGATCTTCGAGGGCACGACGGCCGTCCAGGCCAACCACCTCGTGAGCCGGCTCCTGGCGCGCGACTCCGGAGCG